>CACLZS010000006.1 GCA_902611465.1 uncultured Pelagibacteraceae bacterium
TTTTTTCATAAATAAATTCAATAAAAATGAACTATTCATTAATAACAAGTAAATTTAAAGAAAAAATAGTTTTATTTTTTTGATTTTATTAATAAGATAAATTTTTAAAATTATACAGTTTATATGAATAAAATAGCAATAATCGGTGCTGGGCCTTGTGGTTTATCGATGTTAAGAGCCTTCGAACATGCTGAGCAAAAAGGAGAAAAAGTTCCAGAAATAGTATGTTTTGAAAAACAAGATGATTGGGGAGGACTATGGAACTATAGTTGGAGAACCGGTTCAGATCAATATGGTGATCCTATCCCCAATAGTATGTATAGATATTTATGGTCAAATGGACCAAAAGAATGTTTGGAATTTGCAGATTATTCTTTTGATGAGCATTTTGGAAAACCTATTCCATCTTTTCCACCTAGAGAAGTATTATATGATTATATAATTGGAAGAGTAAGTAAAGGAAACATTAAAAGCAAAATTAAATTTAGCACAAGTGTAAAGAGTGTAAATTATAATTCAGATAAATTTGAAGTAAGCTATCAAGATAAAACTAACAATAAAATTTTGTCTGATAAGTTTGATTATGTAGTTGTTTCAACTGGACATTTTTCAGTTCCATTTATTCCTGAATACAAGGGCATGAGTTCTTTTCCAGGAAGAATAATGCATTCTCATGATTTCAGAGATGCTGAAGAATTTAGAGATAAAAATGTGATAGTGCTTGGAAGCAGTTATTCAGCTGAAGATGTTGCTCTACAATGTAACAAATATGGAGCTAAAAGTGTAACCATAGGTTATAGGCATAATCCAATGGGTTTCAAATGGCCCTCTGGTATGAAAGAAGTTTACTATCTAGATAGATTAGAAGGTAACAAAGCAATTTTTAAAGACGGCACAGAACAAGAAGCAGATGTAATTATATTATGCACTGGATACCTGCATCATTTTCCATTTTTGAATGAAAAACTAAGTCTTAAAACTCACAACAGATTATATCCACCAAAATTATACAAAGGAGTAGTTTGGCAAGATAATCACAAGATAATGTACCTAGGTATGCAGGATCAATTTCATACTTTTAATATGTTTGATTGCCAAGCATGGTTAGCAAGAGATGTAATAATGAATAAAATTAAAATTCCAAATGATAATGAAATAGAAAAAGATATTTCTAAATGGGTTTCTATGGAAGAAAAATTAGAAAATCCAGATCAAATGATTGATTTTCAAACTGAGTATACTAAAGAGCTTCATGATATGTCGGATTATCCAAAAATTGATTTTGAATTGATAAGAAAACATTTCAAAGATTGGGAACATCATAAAATGGATGATATTTCAACTTACAGAAATAAATCTTTTTCATCACCTGTGACTGGATCCATAGCTCCTGTTCATCACACTCCTTGGGCATCTGCAATGGACGACTCTATGGATACTTTTTTAAAATAATAAAATTTACAATAAGGTTTTCTCAACTGATAACTTCCAACCATTAAGTAATTTTTTTCTAACAGAGTTACTTAGTTTAGGTTTAAAAATTTTATCTTTTTTCCATTTTCTCTTTATTTGCTCTAATGATTTAAATACTCCAATTTGGTATCCAGCAAATAAAGCAACTCCAAGAGCTGTTGTTTCCAAAACTTTGGGTCTTTCTGTTTTAATATCAACAATATTTGCCAAAAACTGTGAAAACCACTCGTTTTCCACCATTCCTCCATCAATTTTTACTATATTAGGTTTTAATCCATCTTTTCTCATGGCATTAAATAGATCGTGGCTTTGGTATGCCACAGACTCTACAACTGCTCTTACTAGGGTTTTCCAATCACTATCTCTAGTTAATCCTGTTATAATTCCTCTTGCGTCAGGTCTCCAGTATGGAGCTCCCATCCCACTAAAAGCTGGCACAACATAGACACCTTCATTATTTTTTTTTGATTTAGCAATTTGTTCAGTGTCATAAGCATTATTAATTAATTTTAACTTATCTCTTAGCCATTGAACACCTGCTCCAGCGATAAAAATTGAACCTTCGAGAGCAAAAGTATTTTTTCCATTTAATCTGTAGCAAATTGTAGTTAATAATTTATTTTTTGAAAAAATTTTTTTTGATCCAGTATTCATTATTACAAAAGCACCTGTGCCATAAGTACTTTTAATTGAGCCTTTTTTAAAACAAGATTGTCCTACAGCTGCAGCTTGTTGATCACCTAAAACTGCAGATATAGGAATTTCATATCCAAGTATTTTTTTATTTGTTATTCCAAAATCATCCGCTGAATTTTTTACATCAGGTAAAATACTTTTTGAGATATTGAGCTTTTTTAAAATTTCTTTATCCCATTTATTATCATGAATATTAAATAACATTGTTCTACTTGCATTTGTTGCATCTGTTAAATGGTGTTGTCCATTAGTAAGTTTCCAAATTAAGAAAGTATCAACAGTGCCAAATAATAAATTATTAGATTTTTGAAGTTTCTTCGAAATTTTTACATTTTCTAAGATCCATTTAATTTTAGTAGCTGAAAAATATGGATCAATAAATAAACCAGTTTTTTTTCTAAAAATTTTTTCATATTTTTTTTGCTTAAGTTTTTTGCAAAATTCTTGCGTTCTTCTATCTTGCCAAACTATTGCATTGTAAATTGGTTTACCTGTTTTCTTATTCCAAAGAATAGTTGTCTCTCTCTGGTTAGTTATTCCTATGCTTAATATTTTCCCTTTAAGTAGAGATGCTTTTTTAATTACTTTTTTTAAAGCTTTAAGAGTAGTAAGCCAAATTTCATTTGGATTATGTTCCACCCATCCATTTTTTGGAAAGTATTGATTAAATTCAAACTGAGATCTAAATTTTATATTTCCTTCTAAATCAAATAAAATTACTCTAGTAGATGTTGTGCCTTGATCGATAGCAACAAGAAATTTTTTCACAATTTTAGTCTATACCTAAATGTTTTTTTCTTTTACCTACCCAAGTTCTGATTAAATTGTCAAAAATTAATCCAATGAAAGCAACACAAATTCCAAGTGTTAATCCAATACCTGCCCCTTTTTTATCTGATAGAGCTTTTAAAATATACTGACCCAAATCCTCTGTCCCAATAAAAGCCCCTATTATTACCATAAATAATGCAAAAACTATAGTTTGATTAAGCCCTAACATCATGTGTGGAAACGCTAATGGAAATTCTATTTTAAATAATCTTTGAAACTTTGTAACACCTGACATCGTTGCAGCATCATGTAATCCAGCTGGCACACTTCTAAGCCCTTCTATCGTATATCTTGTTGCTGGAATGGTAGCATAAACTATTACGGCAATTAAAACTGATGTGTCAGTAATTCCAAAAAGCATCATTACAGGAATTAAATATACAAAAGACGGAAAAGTTTGGAATATATCACAAACGTTTAACATAAAGTTTGTAGAGTGTTTATTTTGAAAACATAAAGTTCCAACAGTAAATCCAATTATACATGATACTATAACACCAAAGGTTGCCATGTATGTGGTTACTAAAGCTCTATCCCACCATGGGCTCAAAGCTATGAATAAAGTTAAACCACAAACAACTAAAGCAGATCTAACTCCACCAATTAAATATCCAGCTCCAACGACTAACACCAATGTAGCTATGGCAGGCATTCTCAAATACAAAGCTCTCATCGGTTGGAGCACATCAACTATTAACCAAGTGTTAAATGCTTTTATATATACAAAGAAAGCATCAAATATCCAGTCAACACCTTTATTCCAAAAGTCTGCTGTTGATATTCCTTTGTTGTGCGGAACTTCGAATAAATAATTATATCCATCTTTAAAATAAATTGATCCTAAGTAAGCTAATAGAATACCTGCTATTACTACAACACCAAAGAATAATGAATTTTTATTTCGTTGAAAAAAATTCAAATTACCAAAATAATCAACTTGTTTATTTGCCCAAGCTAAAGACATCTTATCCAATAGAATTGCAATCAAACTAATACAAAGACCTGCCTCTAATGCTAATCCAATATTCAACTGATTTAAGGCTAATAATAAATTAAATCCCAAACCTTTTGCCCCTATAAATGCAGAGATAACTGCCATGGAAAAACACACCATGATTACTTGGTTAACTCCTATTAAAATATCTCTTCTCGCTGTTGGAATTAATACTTTTGACATTAGTTGCCAATTATTACATCCACTCATTCTACCAGCTTCAATTACCTCAGGAGGTACAGCTCTTAAACCTAATAAAGTTAGAAGGATCATTGGTGGTACAGCAACGATCATTGTTATAATTACTGCAGCATGGTCTCCGACCCCAAAAAGAACTAGTGCAGGAACTAATACCGCATATTGGGGCATTGTCTGCATAACTAAAAGTATTGGATATAGAGCTTTTTCTACTCTCTTATTTTTAAATGCCGCAACACCTAAACCTAAACCAAAAATAAATGAAAGAGGCGCTGCAACCAATATGAAAGAAAGTGTTTGCATAGATGGTTTCCATTGCCCAAATATTGAAATGTAAGTCATTGATAAAAGTGCATATATTGCTAGTCCTTTACCTCCTAACTTATAAGCAAGTATTGCTGATCCAGCTGCTACAATTGTCCAAGGTAAGCCTGGTAATTCTGCCCACGGATTAGCATCAATCCAATCCCAACTTGTAAAAGCAACTATTGTTTCAAGACCACCTAATAAAATTTCTCTAATTAATTCTATTAGAAAAGTCATAAATGCAGTTAGATTTCTAGTTATTTGTAAAACTAGAGGTCTTGTTTTATATTCCTGCGTATCTTCATTCCAAAATTCCATTGGCATCCAATCATTCATTAAAAAGAATAATGAGTCATTTATCCAAATCGGAAGCCATCCAAGTAATGGTGGCAATCTCCAAAAAACATCAAAAGCGTAATATCTAACCTCTTTACCTAGAAATACGAAGGCACTCTGATTAGGGTCTTTTACAAATTCAGCTTGTCCTCTAATAAATTTGTAAGTTTCAGGAACATCAATTGCAAAGCATAGTGCAAAAAATACAGCTAATAAAAATAACCATTGAAATGATTTAGGATATTTTTTTAGTAATTCCATAGTTTAATGATTGTTTTTTCTTCCCCCAAAAACTGTATTAATAATTTTTGCAGGATTAATTGAGCCTACGATATTATTTTTGCTATCTGTAACAGCTACTGTTTTTTCTTGAGTTAAAATTTTTTCAGCAACGTTTTCGATAATCTCATCTTTTGAAACTTTTAAATCACCCACATCAGAGGTTGTTTCATCCATTACATCTTTAATTAATAAAACTTTTTCTCTTGGCACTTCCTCTGTAAATTTTCTTACATATTCAGTTGCTGGATTTAAAACAATATTAGCGGGTGTATCTAACTGCTCAATTATTCCATCTTTCATAATTGCAATACGATCAGCAAGTTTTAAGGCTTCATCAAAATCATGAGTAATAAACATAATTGTTTTTTGTAATTTTTCTTGAAGTCTTAAAAATTCATCCTGCATTTCTTTCCTTATTAGAGGATCTAATGCAGAAAAAGGCTCGTCTAAGAACCATATATCTGGCTCAACCGCCAAAGATCTTGCAATTCCCACCCTTTGTTGCTGTCCTCCGGATAACTCTCTTGGAAAATAATTTTCTCTTCCATCAAGACCAACAAGTTTAACCATATCCATTGCTTTATTAATACTATCTTCAGTTTTAATGCCTTTAATTTGAAGAGGAAAAGCAATGTTTTCTAAGACTGTTTTATGGGGAAGTAGAGCAAAACTTTGAAATACCATTCCCATTTTATTTCTTCTTAAATCAATAAGCTCCTTGTTGTTTAAATTAAGCAAATCTTGACCTTCAATAAAAATTTTTCCACCAGTTGCGTCTGTTAATCTAGAAATACATCTTAATAATGTTGATTTACCTGATCCTGATAAGCCCATTACAACTAGCATTTCACCTTTTGATACCTCAAAAGAAGCATTATTAACTCCTACAATACACCCGTTCTCTTGAAACGTTTTAGCATCAACATTACCATTTGCTTCTTTAAGCATTCGCTCAGCGTTTGCTCCAAAAATTTTATAAACAGATTGGCATTTAATTACTGGTTCTGACATAAATAATATTAAGGTTATACGAAATTAAGATAAAATAAAATCTCTATAATTTGTTACTTTTCCTCCTAAAAATTTTTAATAAAATAAACTCTTGTATCAATACCTGTGCTTAAAAAACTCAAAGCTTCACCACTTACTTTAACAGTTTCATCTACACCAACATTATTTCCACTTACAACGAAACCTGCAAAACATTTATTTTTTTCATCGTCCCATTTGACAAATGTTTCATCAATTTTATTTCCATTAATTGTATAAATTTCATGTGCTCTAAAGTTTAGAAAATTAGCACCCATAATCGCACGTTGAGGTATAAGTTTAGTTGCCTTGCAAACTGCTTCATATAATTCGTCAGATAATTTAAAATTGTCTGTACCATCAAATGAAACTAAAACTCCTGAAGGGAGACTAGAAATTAGCTTATTAAGTTTTCTTTCTTCAGCTATTCTTTCTTCTTCTATTTTCATTTTTGCAACTAGCTCATCACCTTCGCCAAAAATATTATTTAAAACAAAAAAAGTAATAAAGATAAGAATAATTATACCAACTAATCCACCAAATTGCTTAACTGGCTCTGACAATGTTTTAAATCTATTCTTGGAGACTTCCATTTTTCCAAATACCTTTTTTTTGTTTTCCGTCTGACCAAGTAAAAGTACCTTCACCGTTCATAAAACCATTTGCCCATTCACCTTCATAAGTTGAACCATCAGGAAAAAATAAAATTCCTATACCGTTCCACTGACTTTGTTTAAATTCACCTTTGTAAATATATCCATTCGGCCATGTTTCAGTTCCTTGGCCATGTTTTTTTGTAGCTACCCATTCACCTTCATAAGTTGTTTTATCTGTATAAACCCACTTACCATAACCATTGTCACAATTTCCCTCTTTACATCCTGTGCTTCTTGCTTGGGCAATCGATGAGGCCAAAAGGTAAAAAAGTATGCAGAATACGAGTTTTTTCATAATTTAATTCTACACAATATTTAACAAAAAAAAATTAGGCATTTTTTGTTTTGTTTTTACAATAATAAATACTTATATATTTTTCAGAATTTTCAGTATTTATATTCTTGGTTATTTCGTGAATTAATTCTCCAGTTTTTCTAGTAATTATTGCAGATTCTGAATAACTTTTTTCTTTATTAAATGCTTTGAATAAAACCACATCTTTATTTACAATTTTTACGTCAAAATTAGAATTTTGAGAAAAAAAATCTGATAATCCATTTACCATCAGGGTGCTTGGTTTATTTGCGTATAATTTTAAAGAATCTAGACTCTCTTCATCCACTTCATCTGCTAAAAACACTTTATAATTATACTCTGAGTTTTTGATTATTTTTTTTTTTAATTTACAATTAAATTCTAAATTAAGATCCTCATTTATATTAATATTCTTTGCAAAAACATTATTAAAAATAATAAAAATTAAAAATATAAAGAAAGATAATTTTATCATTACATATTTTTTATTCTTAAAAAAAATCTCCCCCAACAAAGTTGGGAGAGATTTAATTTTTTAGTTTTTAAAGCTTATTTTGTAAAAGCTTGCCAAACACTCTTATTGTCAGCTAACCATTTTTTAGCTGCATCTTCATGAGTCATTTTGTCAACGTCAACTAAAGCTGCCATTGCACCAATTTGACTTGTAGAGAAAGAAAGTTTTTGAAACATTTTAGCTGCTGCAGGATGAGTTTTTGGAAAATCTTCATGCGCTGCTTTTTTCAAATAACCGTCCGGAGAACCACATTTTCCATCTCCACCATCTTCTGGTCTACAACCAGCTGTGTATGGAGGAAAGTCGATGAAAGTAAAACCAGCACCATCTGTAAAGTTTGGAGTCCAGTTAAATATGATTGTTCCTCTTCCTTCTTTTTTTGCTGCTGATAACTCTGCCCAAAGAGCGTCTGCACTTCCAGCAAATTTAACCCACCAAAGATCTCCTAATCCAAGAGCGTCAACTCTTTGAGGTATTAAATCTCCGTGCCATGTTTGTGGACCTTCTAACATTCTTCCTTTTCCATCTGGTGAATCAGGTGTTGTGAAGTTTTTAGCACAATCAGGATTTTTTAATGCAGTCCAATCAGGTAGACCTGGGCATAAGCCTTTTTCTACAACCCAGTTTGGATATCCCATATCTTCAAGAGTTCTTGCTTCGTGATCACCCATATCTAATAAACCACCTTTATCTAATGCAGTAGTGAATGATTTACCAAATGCAGATTCCCATACTTCATGAGATATAGTTACATCACCAATTCTTATTGACTCGTATACCGCTTGTGAGTCAGCATTTACGTATTTTACATTGTTACCCATACTTTCCATAATTCCGCCAATTACGTAGGCCATTACAATTTGGCTTGACCAGTTATGAGTTGGGATAACAATAGGTTTTTTACTATCTGCTGCGTTTGAAATCCCTGCAAAGCTTACAAGAGATATCACCATAGCCGATAATAGAGATATTATTTTTTTCATTATTTCCCTTTCCTTAATATTAAGTGTGTAAAGTATCCCCTCTAATAAAGTTACAGTCAACCAGCAAAATAGATACAAATGTATATATAAAATTTATATATAAATTTATTGATACTTTTGTATAATTTTTGAGTATTTTTAAAAAAAAGATGCAAACAAGTCTAAATATTAAAGAACCCGGTTTAAACGTACTACCACCTGGAGTTGAAAGATATGTTGTCAATGCAGGTGGAATTACAGGTATACAAATATTTCCTGAAGATCAAATTGAAATAATAAATAATGAGGGAAATCAAATTTGCGAAATAAATATTTTTGACAAAAACGGACAATCAGAATTAGGAATTTTAAATTTAAAAGAAAGTAAAAAATCGTCTGCAATAAAAAAAATACTTTTAAAAAAAGAGGAAAGTTCTTTGCAAGCATTACTTCAATTAAAAAAAAGAAATTTGCAAATTGAAAAAGCCACTTCCTCAATTCTCTTTGATAAAAATACTATTGCTGGAGAGAAAGTAACTCTTAATGCAAAAGACAATTGTTATTGTATATTTGCTGCTCCTGGAGACGATATGCTTGTTCATGATCAAAATCCACCTTCAGATTTGACTGTATTAGTTAAAAGAGCAAAAATCAAAAATTCTGAAAAAGAATTTTCAATAATCCCTGATCCAATTTACGATCCTGACTATGAAGTTAATATAGATAGAAAAACTGCAACAGGATATCAAGTTAAGGCTGGGGACTATATCCAAATAATTACACCAACAGGAAGACAATGTTCAGATTTCGTTGCTTACGACACGGCAAAATTAGAAAAAGGTATAGAGAGAGGTCTTGATTGGCAAACGACTAGAACTTTTATGGGAAATACTTTTCCAGGTCCTGGTTTATTTTCAAAATTTTATGATACTGATCATGAGCCACTGGTAGAAGTTATTAGAGATACTGTAGGTATACATGACACATTTAATTTAGCATGTACTTCAAAGTATTATGAAGATTCTGGATATTTTGGTCATGCAAATTGCTCTGACAATTTAAATGATTCAATGAAAAAATATGGTGTGGAAGAAAAAAAAGGTTGGCATGCAATTAATCTTTTTTTTAATACATCTTCGGGAGGTCAAAATTCTGTTACATCAGATGAATCTTATGCAAGACCAGGTGATTACGTTATTTTTAAAGCTTTAAAGGATTTAACGTGTGGAACTACTGCCTGCCCTAGCGATATTGATAGTTGTAATGGATGGAACCCTACTGATATTTTTGTTAGAACTTATGAAAAAAGTAAAGAATTTACTAAATCATATGGTTTTAGAATGAAAACAGACTCAGAAAATAAACTTACAAGAAATACCGGTTTTTATGAGAGAACATCAAAATTAACTAGAAACTTTGTAGATGCTAGAGGTTTTTGGTTACCAAATGATTATACAAAACATGGCGTAATTAATGAATACAATGCATGTAGAGAAGACGCTGTTTTGATTGACTTATCTTCATTGAGAAAATTTGAAATTCTTGGTCCAGATGCTGAAGAATTAATGAATTATACATTAACACGAAATGTAAAAAAACTTTCAGTTGGTCAAATTGTTTATTCAGCCATGTGTTATGAAAATGGAACCATGTTTGATGATGGAACTTTATTAAAACTTAGTGATCATGGTTTTAGATGGGTTTGTGGTGATGAATATGGAGGTGAATGGCTTAAAGAACAAGCTAAGAAAAAAAATTATAAAGTTCATATTAAAAATTCTACTGACCAAATAAATAATTTGTCTTTACAAGGTCCCAAAAGCAGAAAAATTTTAGAAAAAATAATTTTTACTCCACCTACCCAACCTTCTATATCTGAATTGGAATGGTTTAGGTTTACAATATGTAGATTGGAAGAATTAAACGGAATACCATTAATTGTTTCAAGAACAGGTTATACAGGTGAACTTGGATTTGAAATTTGGTGTCATCCTAGTGATGCTCCAACAGTTTGGGATAAAATAATGGAAGCAGGAAAAAATGAAAGTTTGATACCAGCTGGTTTTGCAGCTTTAGATCTTTTAAGAATAGAAGCTGGTTTAATTTTATTTGGTAATGAATTTGACGGACAACAAGATCCGTTTGAAGCTGGCATTGGATTTTCTGTTCCATTAAAATCCAAAACTGAGGATTTTATTGGAAGAGAAAATTTAATTAAGAGAAAAGAAAATCCTCAAAAAAAACTAGTAGGATTAGAGCTTATTGGCAAAGAAATAGCTAATCATGGAGACTGTGTTCATATTGGAAGATCTCAAGTTGGAATTGTAACTAGCGGATGTATCTCTCCTACTTTAAATAAAAATATTGCTTTATGTAGAATTGACGTAGGTCATTCAGAAATAGGCAATGATGTTGAAATTGGAAAGATAGATGGGCATCAAAAAAGAATACCTGCAAAAATTGTTGGATTTCCTCATTATGATCCAAAGAAAACTAAAGTTAGATCTTAATGGCTAAATCAACCAAGGATTTACTAGAGTTTTGGGAAGATCAAATGAAACTTTCACATACATCTAGCAACTATTTTTTTAGAAAATCACCTTCCCATTATCATATGATGCTTCTTGTAATGTCAGCGTTTAAGCAAAAACAAAATTTGTCGGTTGAGGAGCTAAAAACTAAATTATTTAAGACCTCTAGACCGAAATCTGCATTAATAATTAATGAAGCATGTGAAAAAGGTTTTTTTTATTTAGAAAAGACTGCTGAGGATCAAAGAAAAAAACATATAAAACCAAGCACTTCTTTTATTGAGGAATTTAACGACTATTTGTCTACTCTTAAAAATTTGAGTTTTTAGCAATAAGTAAATCCTAAGTTCTATAAGTTTTTATTTCTAAATTTTATATATAAAAAAAATTATATATTTAACCTTTTTCAAAAAATAATGTTTGACTATGTCATTACCGACAAAAGCTAAAGTAGTAATCGTTGGAGGGGGAATTCACGGTCTAAGTACTGCTTGGAAACTTTCTGAAACTTATAAAAATCCAGGAGACATAGTAGTATTGGAAAAAAAAGATACCGCAGCAGGAGCAAGTGGTATTGCCTGCGGTGTTGTAAGAAATAATTATTTTCAGCCTGCAATGAGAGAATTAATGGCTCATTCAGTTTCAGTTTGGGAAAGTGATCCGAAAGCATTTAAATATAATGCAGTTGGTTATTTACAGATTTCGCCAGAAGTAATGCATGCAGATGTTGCAACTATTTATGAACAACAAAAAGCAATTGGTTACGACTCTGAATTTATAGAAGGTGAGAAAGATTGCATGAAATATATGAAAGGTATGTTTGGTGATTGGCAAGCACAAGGCATAACTTCTGTTCTTCATGAAAAAAAAGGTGGATATGCTTTTAATAAAGATTCAATTAAAGCACTTGAAAATAAATCTACTTCAAATGGTGTTGAAGTATTAAAAGGTGTAAGAGTTACAGGTTTTAAAAGAGGAAGTAATAGTAAAGCTGTTACAGGAGTTGAAACAGACAAAGGCACAATAGAGTGCGAACAAGTTGTTGTTGGTGCAGGTCCTTGGGCTAGAGATTTTTGGAATATGTTAGAACTTCCTAAAACTGCAAATATTAAAGGCAAAGATGGTAAAATTCATGAAACTGATATGTGGAAATATTGGATGCTTCAAGAGGGTGTGCTTGGTGTGGAACCAGATTTTTTAAAAATGGATAATGGTGAACAGCCACCTGTAATCCATGTAGACTCAACAGCTCCATTATATTCAGATAAAACTAAAAAATTAATAACAGATAAGATTTGGGGAATATATTATAAACCAGATATTGAAGGACTTGGTGTCCAAGGTGGAACTTCACCTTACATAGTTGATAAACATTTTGATCAAGTAAACGTTGATCCTTATGGAATAGAGTCCCCTGAATATCAAACAACTGAAGCTTTTAATGATATGTGGTGTTCAGCTTTAGCTCATTGTCAAAAAAGATTTGAAGGAAAATCAGATTTATATAGAAAAGGTCCTTCAGGTGGGCTTGGATGCATGACACCAGATTCATTTCCAATTTTTGATAGATTTTTAGAAAACGTTTATATGATAGCAGACTCTAACCATGGATATAAAATGATAGGTGTTGGTGAACTTGTTGCAAAAGAAATTCTTGGTACAGAGAGTGAATTATTAAAACCATTTAGATTCAACCGTTACGAGAAGGGTGAATTACACCCAACATCTAATAGTCCATTTCCTTGGAGCTAATTTATCTGAGTAGACAGATGTTTTATTTTCAGTTAACTTTTTGGTCTAAAAATTCTTAAGGGGGAATATGACTGATCTAGAGAAACATGTTAATCAACCAGGTAGAGCAAAATTAGTAAAACAAGTTAGAGCTAAAATAAATGAACTAAAAATTGATTATATTTTTTTTCAATTTATTTCAGTAACGGGAAGAGTTGTTGGTAAAGGAATTCCTGCAGATCATTGGGAAAGAACATGTGAAAAAGGTTTTCAATTAGTTTATGGAGCAACAGCTAACTTATTCTTAGATCGTCACAACAACTATATAGGATACGGTCCTGAAGCAAAAGAATTGGTTGGAATACCTGATCCAGAAACATTTTGCCAACTACCTTGGGATAAAAAAGTTGCCCGAGTTTTTGTAACTTGTTTTAGAAATAGAGAAGAAAGAGAAAATCCAGGTGGTCACTTAACATCTGATTGTAGAGGTAATTTAAGAATTATTGCTAAAGAATTTAAGAAAAAACATGGTTACCAACTTAGAGTTGGAACTGAACCAGAAATGATGTGGTTAACTAGAAACGATGATGGCACTCCAACTGGAAAAGGTTTTTCTAAACCATATTGTTATCACATTGACCAATTCGAGTCTTTAAGACCAGTATTTATGAAAGTAATGGAATACGCTAGAGCTATGGGCTTTGATATGATTCAAGGTGATCATGAAGACGCTCCTGGACAACTAGAACTAAACTGGATGTATGATGATGTTTTAAGAAATGCAGATAGGTT
Source organism: uncultured Pelagibacteraceae bacterium (assembly GCA_902611465.1). GTDB lineage: Bacteria > Pseudomonadota > Alphaproteobacteria > Pelagibacterales > Pelagibacteraceae > Pelagibacter. The sequence continues at coordinate 13,648 of CACLZS010000006.1, forward strand.
ATCTACTTACAGACAAATATGTGCACAGGTTGCAAGAGAGTTTAATTTAATTGCTTGCTTTATGACAAAACCTTTCATGGGAGTTTCAGCTAGTGGTTGTCATACTAACATGTCTTTATGGACAGGTGGAAAGGATAAAGTAAATAAATTAGGTCATAAATCTTTACCAGGCATGGACGAAGTTTTCAGTTATGTTGAAGGTGGTACTAATACTTTTATGCCAGACACTAAAGATGTCCAATTGCCAGGAAAAATTGGTTTGAAATCAATTGGAGGTGTAATGAAACACTTGCCTGCACTAACAGCTATTGGTTCATCAACTGTTAACTCATACAGAAGACTTTGGGATCAAGGTTTTTGGGCACCTGTTTATGCGGATTGGGGATACCAAAATAGAACTTGTGGATTGAGAGTTTCTGCTCCAGGAAGATTTGAATACAGATCCGTAGATTCAATGCATAATCCATATTTAATGGGAGCAAGTTTATTAAAAGCTTTTGATGATGGAATAACAAATAATATTGATCCTGGAAAACCTGAGTCTAGAAATATTTATGAAGCTCAAAAAGCTGGAAAGAATGTTAAAAAACTACCTTTAAGTCTTGGAGAAGCGTTAGATAGATTGGCGGATGACAAAGTTATTCAATCTGCTATGCCAGATGAAATGTATAAAATTTTTCATTGGTATAAAAATGATGAGTGGGAAAGATTTTTAGGAGCAACAACTCAATGGGATCTAGATACTTATTTGGATTGCCTACCATAAGAAATTTTAGGAAGGAAAAAATATGTGCGGAATTGCGGGACTAATCCATAGAGGAAAATCCTCTGATGTAGGAAATGAATTACAGTTAATGCTTCAAGCATTAAAACATAGAGGTCCTGACTCAACTGGATACGCTCTCTATGCAGATAATGATGGAGAAAATTTCATAATGAGATTTAAGGTTGGGGAAAATGTTGGAGAAGGAAGCACATCAGTTAATGAAGATGATAGTGTTTATGACAAAAGAAAAGAACTTGTTGATCAGATGTTAAAAAGCCTTGGTGCAAAAGTATTAAAAGAAGAAAAATTAACCCCCTACTCTTATAGATACGAAATGCAATACGACGAGGATTTAATGGATTTTTCAAAGAAAATTGAGAGTATCGAAAGTGTTGAAATATTATCCATTGGAAAATCTCTTGAACTAATAAAAGATTTAGGAGACGCGCAAGAGGTTTTAGATAGATATGATCTTGGCAAAGTGAGAGGAACTCACGCTATAGGTCATGCTAGAATGGCAACTGAATCTGGTGTAGATATAAAATCTGCCCATCCTTTTTGGGGTTATCCTTTCAGTGATGTATCAGTTGTACACAACGGTCAACTTACAAACTATTGGAACAATAGAAGAATGTTAGAGAATAAGGGCATGAGATTTATGTCTGAGTGTGACTCTGAATTAATTGCAGTTTATATAGCAGAAAAAATGAGAAACGGCGCATCTTTGGAAGAAGGTATGAAAGATAGTTTATCTGGCTTAGATGGTGTATTTACATATTTTGTTGCAACAAAGGACTCTTTAGGAATGGCAAAAGATACGATGGCTGCAAAACCATTGGTATTATACGAGTCTGATGATTTAGTAGCAATGGGTTCTGAGGAAATAGCTATAAGATCTATTTTACCACAAGAGATAGACACATATGATCCATTTGATGGAGAGGTTAAGGTATGGCAAATTTAAAAACAACTGAGAAAAAAACTAAAGCACAATCAATGGGACTTCATACTGAAGTTCTAACAGGAAAAACTCAACAAAAATTTTTTAACCCTGATGAGGCAGAAAACTTTTACTATTGGGGAACTTATGATGTTGATTTTAATAAAAGAATTGATCTTGATGTAAATGATCTAGACTGCAAAGAGGCAAATAAGAAAATTGATGAGCTAATGAGCCAAGGTTATGGAACAATAGTTATAAAGAACCCACAAGGAAAACACAGTTTAGGTGTTGGAGTGTTAAATAAATTAAATTTAATATTTGAAGGAAGTTTAGGTTATTTTGGTGTTGGTTCTATTGATGGTCCAACAGTTAGAATTAATGGTAGAGTTGGATGGTCATGTGCAGAAAATATGATGGCAGGAAAAGTAGTAATAGAAAAAAATGCAGGATCATGTTTTGGTGCAGCAGTTAGAGGTGGAGACTTAATATGTAAAGGTAGCGTTGGTGCTAGAACAGGAATTGATCAAAAAGGCGGAACAATTATTGTTGGTGGTGACGCTGGAGCATTTACTGGTTTTATGATGCAAAGAGGAAGAATAATAATTTTAGGTAATGTAGGTATAAACCTTGGAGACTCTATGTACGATGGAACTATTTATGTGGGAGGAAAAATTGGATCATTTGGAAGCGATGCGATTGAGTCGCCTATGACAAAAAGTGATATAGATTGGATTAAAAGAAAACTTAAAGTTGCTGAGATCGGTGAAAATTTTGATATTTCAAAGATGACGAAAGTAGTTGCAGGTAAAAAACTCTGGAATTACGACGCTTTAGAACCAACTGAGAAAAAAGGAGCAATTTAATGGCTAAGAAAAAAAACGGAAAATCAAATGGACATTCCAATGGGAATGGTGGAAGTGAATTTTCAAAAAGAAATAAAAGTTTATTAGGTTATAACGCTATATTTACACCTGAGGTAATAGACGACATTCACATAAAGGCTCAGTTAGGAAGATACCGAATGAGAGGTATGGCTCTAATGAAAAAGATTCCTACCTTTGATGATTTAGTTTTTTTACCTGGAACTCTCACAAGATTTGTAATCGAAGGTTATAGAGAAAAATGTGAAACAAAAACTATCATTGGTCCAAGATGTGAAAATCCAGTAGAATTAGATATTCCAGTTTATATTACAGGTATGAGTTTTGGAGCTTTGTCTTATGAAGCAAAAACAGCGCTTGCAAGAGGTGCAACTATGGCAGGTAGCGCAACATGTTCAGGTGAAGGTGGAATGATACCCGATGAAAGAAGATATTCAGAAAAATGGTACTATCAATGTATTCAATCTAGATATGGATTTAATCCTCATCATGCACAACTTGCTGATGGAATTGAAGTGTTCATTGGTCAAGGACAAAAAGTTGGAATGGGAGGTCACTTAATGGGTCAAAAAGTTACTGATCAAGTAGCAGAGATGAGATCATTACCAGCTGGTATTGATCAAAGATCTCCTGCAAGACATCCTGATTGGTTAGGACCAGATGATTTAGCTTTAAAAGTTCAAGAGCTAAGAGAGTTGACAAAAAATAAAGTTCCAATTCAATTAAAACTTGGAGCAGCAAAAGTTTATGATGATGTTCGTATGGCAGCTAAATGTGATCCAGACTCTATTTATCTAGACGGTATGGAAGGTTCAACAGGTGCTGGTCCACACATCGCAGCAGCAAACACAGGTATACCTGGAATAGCTGCAATTAGAGAAGCAAGAAGAGCTATAGATGATGTTGGTAAAACTGGAAAAGTTACTCTTATTTATGCGGGTGGAGTTAGAGATGGAGCTGACATGGCAAAAGCATTAGCTCTTGGAGCAGATGCTATCGCTATAGGTACTGGAGCTATGATTGCACTAAATTGTAATAAAGAAATTCCAGAGTCTAATTTTGAAAAAGAAATGGGAGTACCAGCAGGTCATTGTTATCACTGTCATACTGGTCGTTGCCCGGTTGGCGTTGCTACTCAAGATCCTAAATTAAGAAAAAGACTAAATCCGGATGAGGCAGCTCTTAGAGTTTATAATTACTTACATACTATGACACTAGAAGCACAATTATTAGCAAGAGCTTGTGGTAAAACTAATATCCATTCATTAGAGCCGGAGGATATGGCAGCTTTAACAATGGAAGCTTCTGCTTTAGCAAAAGTGCCGCTTTCCGGTACAAATCACACTGTAGGAGTTGACGATTTTCATAAAATATAATTATGCCAAAGAAAAAAAGTAAAAAATCGAGCAAAAAAACAGTTAAAGGCCAGTTAGGTAAAAAGAAAGAAACCGCTCGAGAAAAGATGATAGGTCAAACTATTGGGTATAGGTATGATGTAAATTTATTGCCAGACTATTCAAGAATAACTCCTTTCCTAAAAAAATATATTGAAGCAATGGGTTGGGATGATTTGAATTGGTTGGAAGATGTTCATATGGGTTATGAAGAAGATAGACCTGCAGTTTTTGATAGAAATGCAAATGGTTGGGTTACTATTCCAAAAAAAATTAAGTTACCAAATAACCAACAAGATAGAGACATGATTGCAAGAGAACTATTAGTAAAATTTCAAATGTCTCCAAATCACCCTTTAGTGGATTTAAAAAAAGCATATCGAAAATTTTAGAATCGTCAGCAATTTATATATACTAATAGTTGTAGAATAATAAATTAACTGCGTATTAGTTGTTTTATTTAATATTGATCAAATTAATTCAAATAATACAATTTCTTTAATTTGTTTAAACAATTGGAGGTTAAATGACTGACGAACTAGGTGCATTGACAACCATATTTACAGAATTTTACTATTGGATAACAGTAGTACTTATGTTTTTAATCCACGTAGGATTCTGCATGTATGAAGTTGGAGCTTCCCGATACAAACATCATCAACATACATTAATGAAAAACACAATGCTGATACCTTTGGTAACGGTAACTTGGTTTTTATTTGGATGGTGGATATATTGGGCTTTTCCAACGGGACCAGGTCTTGCACCATCAATAATGACAGAAAGTACCGGACTTATTCTCGGAGGTGGATTTGGTGCAAATGATTTAGCTAATCCCACAAACGAGTTTATGGCTATTACACTTAACGATCACATCATGGGAGTATTTTGGGCAGCATTCCTTTTATTCTCCTGGACAGCTGCTTCGATAGTATCAGGCGCAGTTATTGAAAGAATAACAACTTTTGCATTTGGAATTCTTGCTATTGCAATTGGATCTGTATTTTGGAGTATAGATGCTGCATGGGGATGGCATTTTGATGGATGGATGTTAAAAATACTTGGATATCATGATGCTTATGCATCGGGGGTAATTCACGCTGTGGCAGGAGGATTTGCTTTAGGTGTGCTTGCTGTCTTAGGTCCAAGAATTGGAAAATTTTCATCAAGTGGTGAACCTAGAAACATTGGACCAAGAAATCCTTGGTTAGTAACTGTTGGATTATTCTTGATTTATACAGGTTTTTGGGGTTTTTACGCGGCTTGTAATGTTCCAATTTATGACTTAGGGCCTGAATATGGAATGGAAGGTGTAACTTTCTTTACTGCTACTAACATATACTACACTCCAACGACATTAAGTGGAATAACTATGAACTTTTTGATGTCTTTATCAGGAGGACTGTTAGCTGGTTATGTAATATCTAAAGGTGATCCTTTCTGGACATATTCAAGTGGTCTAGCTGGAATAATATGTGCTTCAGCAGGTAATGACCTTTATCATCCAATTCAATCATTAATTATTGGAATGATCGGAGTAGTTATAGCTTACAAATTACATTATTGGGTTGAGCGTAAGTTCAAAATCGATGATGCAGTTGGAGCTGTAGCAGTTCATGGTTATGCAGGCTTTGCTGGTCTTGTAATTTGTGGGTTTGTCCTAAATGGATATCCTTCATCAGGTTACAGTGTTGGTGCAATGTGGGATGGATCTACATACGCTGCTATTAATCCATTGGGAATGTTTATAGGTGCATTAATAATGTTTTTTGTACTTGGAATGATTCCTGGTTGGATTATTGCTAAAGTTCTTAACGGTATGGGTAAATTGCGTATACCGAGAGAAGTTGAGTTAGCAGGATTGGACTATCAAATAATGGAGGAGGCAAAAGAAGATGAAAAAATTGTTGCTTCTTCAAGTAGTTAAAGGAGGAAAACATGGCTACAGTAAATAATTGGATAGATCATTTAACTGCTGCAAGTAAAGCAGAAGGTGGTGCTGCTGGACCAATATTTCCAGGAGCTGGATCTGAAGGCATCTTAGTTATAATACTTGTTATAATTTGGATTGGTTGGACGGTTATAAGTTCGAGGCAAGAAAGTGAAAAACTCGAAAAACTTGCTCGAAGAAAACCAAGTTCAAATGCGTGGAAAAGTAATATAACTGACGGTTAAATAAAACTTTATAAGGGCGCAAAATTCAATTTGCGCCCTTTGATTTAAATGGACGAGCAAAATAAAAAAGAACAAATAAATAAAACTCCAAGCAAAATGGCAAGGTTAGCATGGCCAAAAGCAAAATATGGATTGGTCTTGGCTATATTAATTATTATAGGTGTAAATATAATTTACTATAAAGATTTCTTTTTATCTTTTTTATAAAATATATGATAAAGATTATTAGTGGCAAAAAACTTATATAAAATTGCAAAATCAAAAAAAATAAAATATTTCCTAATAAGTTTCGTAGATTTATTTGGTGTCTTAAGATCTAAATTAGTACCAACCCATGCAATAAAAGAAATGCAAATAAACGGTGCCGGATTTGCAGGATTTGCTGCTTGGCTTGATATGTCCCCTGCCGACTCAGATATGTTTGCAATACCAGATCCAAATAGTTTAATTCAACTTCCTTGGAATAAAGAAGTAGGTTGGCTTGCTTCTGACTTATGGATGAATGGTAAACCTGTTGAGGCATCGCCAAGAGTGATGTTAAAAAAACAAATAAAATTACTGTCAAATGAAGGTTATACCATGAAATCGGGTGTTGAGTGCGAGTACTTTCTTACATCACCTGACGGTAGTTCTATAGCTGACCCTAGAGATACTCAATCTAAACCTTGTTATGATCAATCTGCTTTAATGAGACAATATGATTTAATAAAGGAAATATGCGATTGCATGATTACAATGGGATGGAACCCATATCAAAACGATCATGAGGATGCTAATGGCCAGTTTGAAATGAATTGGGACTACACTGACTGCTTAACTACAGCAGATAGACATACATTTTTTAAATTTATGGTTAAATCCATAGCAGAAAAGCATGGGTTAAGAGCAACATTTATGCCAAAACCATTTGAGCAACTGACGGGTAATGGATGTCATGCACATATTTCGCTATGGGATAAGAAAAAAAATAAATTTTTAGATAAAAATGACAAACTTGGACTTAGTAAATTAGCATACAATTTTTTAGGTGGAGTGATTAAAAATGCAGGTTCATTATCAGCATTCTTTAATCCAACTTTAAATAGTTATAGAAGAATAAATGCGCCACCGACTAAATCTGGTGCAACATGGTCACCAAGTAGTATTTCTTACACGGGGAATAATCGAACACATATGATTAGAGTTCCAGATCCGGGAAGATTTGAACTTAGATTAATGGATGGGTCAGCGAATCCATATTTACTACAAGCAGGAGTTTTAGCAGCAGGCATAAATGGGATTAGAAAAAAAGTTAATCCTGGAAAACCATTGTTCTGTAATATGTATACTGATCACAAAAAATATCCTAACCTACAAAAATTACCAAATACATTAGAAGATTCCCTAGAATTGTTAAATTTTAATACAGTAATGAAAAATGCTTTTGGAAAAAATGTTTTAAACAGTTATATCAAATTAAAAAAATCTGAAATTGAAAATTTCAAGTCAGAAGAAAAATTTGATAAATTAAAACCTATTACAAAGTGGGAAAGATCTAATACTTTGGATTGCTAGAATATGTCTATTGATTATAGTCATATTAATAAATTTTCAGCGTTTATTAAAAATAAAAATTATTCATTCAGTAGAGAAAAAATATTAAGTGTATTAAATAAAGAAACTATTGATAAAGCATTTAATTCTTTGTCTGGTTGGGAGAATTATGAACCTACTCCCCTACTTAATTTAAATAAACTTTCAAAAGATCTTGGCCTTAAAAATATTTTTTACAAGGATGAGTCAAAAAGATTTGGACTTAAATCTTTTAAAGCTCTTGGTGGTGCTTATGCAGTAGCAGAAGTTTCAACTGGAAGAAAGGATGTGGTTGTTGCTACAGCAACAGCAGGAAATCATGGAAAATCAGTTGCCTGGGGAGCAAAAAGATTAGGTATTGCATGTAAAATTTTCATAAGTGAATTTGTTAGTGAAACAAGAGCTGACGAGATGCGAAAACTTGGAGCAGAGGTGACAAGAGTAAAGGGAAATTACGAAAATTCTTTAGATGAATGCATAAAGCAATCTAAGGAAAATGGCTGGGAAATTGTACAAGATGTTGCCTGGGAAGATTATCAAAAAGTGCCAAAACTAACCATGGCTGGATATTCAGTCATGATAGAAGAAATCTCCAAACAAACTGATCATTATATTACACATATATTTTTACAAGCAGGTGTAGGGGGAATGGCCTCTGGTGTAATAGCTGGAGTTGCCCGGTATTTTAAAAGAATTCCAAAAATTATTATTGTTGAACCGAAAAATGCAGACTGTGTCTTAAAAAGTATTGATGCAGGAAAACTTACTAGAGTTGAAATAGAAAAAGAAAGCATTATGGGGGGAATGTCATGTGGAGATGTATCATTAGTCCCATGGCAAATTCTTAAAAACTCAGTAAATAATTGTATGAGTATTCCAGATGATGACATACCATTATCAGTAGCGATGTTAGCTAAGGGATACTTTGGTGACGATAACATTGTTGCAGGAGAATGCTCAGCACCTGCTCTAATAAGTATAAATGTTAGTTGTAATAACGAACAAATTAAAAAGGATCTTGAATTAGATATGAATTCGAACGTTTTATTAATTGGATGTGAAGGTGATACAGATATAAAACTTTATAACGAACTTCTGTCAAAAGGATCAGAACAGTTATCAAATGGCTAATACAGCACTCGTTTGGATAAGAGATGATTTTCGAATACAAAATAATGATGCGCTAACTTATGCTACAAATCAACATGATGCTGTTACCGCAGTATTTATTTTTAATAGTAATATTTTCGATCATAAAAGAGAGGCTCAAAAATGGTGGGTAAGTAAATCCCTAGAAAATTTTAAATCTGATTTAAAAAAATTAAATATTGGATTGGAAATAATTAAAGATGATGAAATAAGTTTTTTTTCTAAAATAAAATCTAATAGTAAAATATCTGTTTATTGGAATAAAGTTTATGAACCTAATGAATTAGAAAAAGATAAAAAAATTGGCACTGATTTTTCAAAGAAAAATATTGATTTTAAATTTTTTAAAGGCAACGTTCTTAATGAATATAATAAAATTACAAAAAATGATGGCACACCTTTTAAAGTCTACAGTCCTTTTTGGAGAAATGCAGAGCAATTTTATTTAGAAAGACTGCCTGATAAAATAAACAAAGTTAAAAAATGTAAAAAGATAAACACATTGTTCAAAAATCAAATAAAATCCGAGGATATTTTACCTAAATCTGATTGGTATAAGAAATTTGAAAAATATTGGGAACCTTCAGAGCAAAAAGCTCATGAAAATTTAGATAATTTTGTCAACAAAAGCATACTTAATTATGGTGTTGATCGTGACTTTCCATCAATTAAAGGTACGTCATTACTTTCTCCATATATTAGAAATGGACAAATTAATGTTGGAGACATTTGGGAAAAGTGTAAGAAACTTAAATCAAATAATGTGAGTGTAAAAAAATATACTAATGAAATTGGTTGGAGAGAGTTTTCGCACAGTCTCATAAATTATTTTCCACAAATGCTAAAGGGAAACCTAAGAAAAGAATTTGATAAGTTTCCATGGGTAAATAATTCTAAATTTTTAAAAGCATGGAAAAAAGGAATGACAGGTTATCCAATTGTAGATGCTGGGATGAGAGAACTATACGAAACAGGATGGATGCATAATAGGATTAGAATGGTCGTTGGATCTTTTCTAGTGAAGCATTTAAGAATTAACTGGAAAGAAGGAGAAAAATATTTCAGAAATTGTCTTCTTGATTTCAATGAAGCAAACAATGTTGCGCAATGGCAATGGGTAGCTGGTTGTGGCGCTGATGCAGCTCCATATTTTAGAATTTTCAATCCTATTTTACAGGGTGAAAAATTTGATAAACAAGGAGATTATGTAAAAAAATGGGTTCCTGAATTATCAAAAGTTCCTCTAAAATATATTCACAAACCATGGGAAATGGAAAAAAAATATCAAGAAGCAATTAATACTATTATAGGCTCGGACTATCCAATGCCGATTGTTATTCATGAGAAAGCAAGAGCTGATGCTTTGAGTGCTTTTCAATCAATTAAGAAAAAAAATTAGTCTCCAATAAAATGATGAATTACAGTTCTTGTTGTTGCATCTAACCTGTGTTCAAACAAATATAAACCTTGCCAAATTCCTAGTAGTAATTCACTATCTTTTATACTTAAGGAGATTTGATTATTGGTTAATGCAGATTTGATATGGGCTGGCATATCATCTTTTCCCTCAGTTGTATGGACATACAACTTATTGTCCATTGGTACCAATTTATCAAAATAATTAATTAAATCTTTTTGTACATCTGGGTCAGCATTTTCTTGGACAATTAGTGATGCGCTAGTGTGTTGTATGCTGAGATTAATAATTCCATTTTTAAATTTATTATTATTAATCCATTCTATTGTTTCATCAGTAAACTCATAAAGTTTTTGACCATTTGTGTTAATTTCTAGATTATAAAATTCTTGTTTCATACATTAATTAAAGTTTTGTGATGTAAGTTCATGCAATCGACTAACTGTTCTTTTAAAAGGCTTTTTCATGCTATCAATGGAATCTAGTGAATATAATTCAACTTCTGATTTGATCATTAATGGTATTTTTTTTTCATAAATAATATCAATAAAAGTAATAAACCTTTGTTGCTGATTAGAATTACTTTCATTAAAGTTAGGTAGATTTTCAATAAAAATAAAGTCACTTTCGTTTGCAATTTTAATGTAGTCCTCGGATCCAAGATTTCTGTTACAAATTTCGTCAAAAGAAACCTTAAGAACTCCCTCATGATAGTTTTCGAATGCTAATTTACGACCCTTCACATCTAATGTCTTAGTGGTTTGTTTTTTATTCTTTGTAGCTTTTCTAAAATATTTATTAAATTTAAAATTGGATGAATTATCTATAGGTGACAAAAATCTACTTAAATTTGTATTTTTTGTAGCTCTATAATCTTCCTCAATATTAAGTTCTAATTCGGAACAATTGTTTTTTAAAATATTTAAAAAAGGGATGAATTGATCTCTTTGTAATCCGTTTTTATATAAATCTTTAATATTTGTATTTGAGGAAAAAATAACTTTGATATTTTCATTAAATATTCTTTCAAATAATTTTCCCAAGATCATAGCATCAACAATATTTGTTACCTGGAATTCATCAAAATATAATATATTAGTTTTGTCACTTAAATTTTTAACAAATTTTTCTAACCCATTGACATTTCCTTTCTTTTTATTTTCAAATATAAAATCATGAAATTTAACCATAAACTCATTAAAGTGTAATCTTGATTTTTTTTCTTTTAAATTTTCAAAAAAAAAATTTAAAATCATAGTTTTGCCTACACCAACATCTCCAACTAAATAAAAGCCCAATTTATTTTTTTTATCGTTAAATATTTTTTTAAAAAAAGGCTGTTTAAAATTAAGATTGTAATATTCGTTTAATTTTTGAACTATTTTTATCTGATTTTCGTTTATTTCTAAGTCTTTATCTTCACAGTGCTTTAGGTAAGATTTTTTAAAATTCATTTTTTTGTTTTAAAATCTATGCCGTATTCTGATCTTGGTCCTTTTCTCAATCCATATGGGCCTGCTAAAAAAATAGTCATTGGTCTAGTTCCTGGCTCCAGGTCAACTCTATGGAAATTGTTAGCGGATCTAAATCCAATATATCCTGGTGGTCGCCAAACTTTTCCAGTTTTTAATGTTTCCCAGTACCCCCCTCTTAAGATGATTGTGATGTAAGGAAACAAATGATTATGAACTCCATCACCATGATCATCATCTAACATTTCATGTATAAGAATGTTAAATGGAAACCACTTTGGTCTATGTCTGAATAGAATGTAATACCTATTCATCCATGGTTTTGCTTTATCAAACTCTGGGTGTGAAGGACCTCTATCTAAGACTACTTTTTTTCTTCCTATTTTTTCAAGAAATTTTAAGAACATTATTCAATTTTGGCTAATGCATTATCTTTTATCAAATACATACTATTATTAAGAATATATGGTCTTGATATTTTTGAATTATTAATTTTTTTTACGTTTTCTTGAATGCCTGTTGAAGAATTAATAGTAACTAACCTTCCATTACTTAGTGATACATAAACCTTATTTTTAGCATGTATAAATCCAATCGGCTTAATCTCAAGTTTGTCTTTAAATTTTTTTAATACATCAGTAATTCTTATAATATTACCAGTTGGATCATCTATAATAAAAAGATAACCTTCATTTGATACTGTAAAAATCAAATTTTCAATAATGGTTGGTCTTAAACTTGAATTTATCGACTGAGCCCATTTTACAGCTCCTGTTCTTGCATCTATGGAATAAAATTCATTTTTATTATTAGAAAAATAAATAGTATTATTTTCAAACACAAGATCTGAATTCTCAAGGCTAAACGCATTTTGGTATATTGTATTTGTTTGTGTAGGTGTTTGCCAAACAAGACTACCATTGTAAACATCAAGTGCAGTTACGTCTCCTAAATTATTTATAAAAAAAATAATTTCATCCTTTATAACTATTGATAATTTTTTTTCTGATTTTATAAATGAGTTTTCCGTTTGAAAATTCCATATTTCATTTCCATTTTTTGAAGAAATGGCTCTTATGACATTATCAAAATCAATCGTATAAAAATTATCTTTGAATACTTTAATATCAGAATTAAAAGATGAGTTGCTGTATTTTGACCATAAAATTTTTCCTGTATTTAAATCAACAGAATATAATTTTGACAAATTGTCATTTACTATTAAGTTATTGTCGATCTGAGCAAAATATAAAATTGGATTAAGTTTTTTTTCTTTTTTATTATAATTATTTATTTTCCAAATCTCTTTAAGATTTTGATTTAATTTAAATATCGTGCCCTTACCATTAAAAAATATTATTTCATCAGAATTAGTAAAAAATAATTCAGGTTGATAAAATTTAAATTTTTTAATTTTAGTAAAATTATAATTTGATATTTTTTTAAAATTTGTTTCAAAGTTAATATTACCGTTACTGTTAGTTTTGTTGTTCTGAAATGGCTTATTTTTGAATGTAATTAAAGACTTTATCTTTAAATCAGGATTCAGCTCTTCTTTTATTGGCTCTATTTTTTCAAAAATATTAATTGATCCATCATTAATTTCGTTATCTTTTTTGGAAATGCTACAACTAGTAATTAATATAAAAATTAATATATATAGAAATCTTTTACTCACCGAATTCTGAACGTAATCTTCTTTGGACTTCTAGTTTAATTTTAGGACTTACATTTTCTATATTCATAATTTGCTCAAAAAAATCTTTAGACTTTTGTTTTTGGTTTTTTGCCAAGTAAAACTCAGCCATTAAATACATTGCTTGTGGTTTCCAAATACTTTCTGACTTAATTACTGGGTTTAGGATATCTAATAATTGATTTTCATCTAAAAAATCAGAATTAAAGAGACCTTTTTTATAAATGGTTAAATTTTTTATTTCTTTATCAAGCGATACTTCATTTATAAGAAGGTCAAAATATGAATTTATTTCGTCACTTGAAGTAATTAAACCTTTATCCAGAAGGAAAAAAAAAGCTAATGGGGAATATGTTTTATCTTTAGTGTTTATGATTTCTATCAAATTATTATTTATATTTTCTTTTTTACCTGTCTCAAAATTTATAACAATTGAATTAAATTTATTCGCTAGTTTTTTTTTACTACTTGACTTGAACTCTTGATAACCAAAAAAGGTGATCAATATTAAAATAATAAATATTAATGAAGTTATTAATTGTTTCCTTTTTGATATTAATAAATTTTTTAATTTTTCAATTCTTGTGTTTGTATTGATAATTTCTATTTCTTCATCCATTGATCATATTCCTTAAAACATACTGAAGAATACCACCGTTTTTGTAGTATTCTAATTCATTTTTAGTATCTATTCTGCACAACATTTTAATTTTTTTAATATCGCCTGTTGTATATTTAATCTCTACTTCTAAAAGATCTCCAGGATTAATACCTTTCTCAAGACCCAATACTGAAATTAATTCTGACCCTTTTAAGTTTAAATTTTGTCTATTCATTTTTTCTATAAACTGCAAAGGTAAAACTCCCATACCTATAAGATTAGATCTGTGTATTCTTTCAAAGCTTTCTGCAACTACAGCTTTCACACCTAATAGTTTTGTTCCCTTTGCTGCCCAATCTCTTGAAGAGCCTGTTCCATATTCTTTTCCACCAAATACTACTAAATCAGTCCCTCTTTTTTTGTATTCAACAACAGCATCATAAATAGGCATTACTTTTTCTTCAGGATATAATTTAGTAAAACCACCTTCTGTGCCTGGAGCCATTTCATTTTTAATTCTAATATTAGCAAATGTTCCTCTCATCATCACTTCATGATTTCCTCTTCTTGCACCATAAGAGTTATAATCTTTTGGTAAAATTTGATGCTTCATAAAATAATTTCCTGTTGGGCTTTCTCTTTGAATACTTCCAGCCGGAGATATATGGTCTGTTGTTACCATATCCCCTAGAATTAATAACGGTCTTGCATCTTTTATTTCCTTAAAACCTTCAGGTTCATCTGTTAAATTTTCAAAGAATGGTGGTTTTTTTACATAAGTAGAATTTTCTTCCCAATTATAAATACTTCCTTTCTCCACTTTAATTTTCTGCCATTGTTCTGGTCCATCTAAGACATTTGAATATCTGTTCACAAACATTTCTGGGTTTAAAGATTGTTTAAGAGTGTCCTCAATCTCTTTATTAGAAGGCCAAATGTCTTTTAGGTAAACATCTTGTCCTTTGTTATCTTTTCCTAATGGATCTTTATACAAATCCACTCTCATAGATCCTGCAATTGCATAGGCTACTACAAGAGGAGGTGAAGCTAAATAGTTAGCTTTGACTAATGGGGAAATCCTTCCTTCAAAGTTTCTATTTCCAGACAAAACTGAAACTGCGTATAAATTATTTTCTTTAACAGCATCAGTAATGTTATCTGGTAAAGGTCCAGAATTACCAATACAAGTTGTGCAACCATAACCAACTAAATTAAAACCTAATTCATCTAAATATTTGCTTAAACCAGCTTTATCTAAATAGTCAGTAACAACTTGTGATCCAGGTGCTAAAGATGTTTTAACCCAAGGTTTAACAGTTAAACCTTTTTCAATTGCATTTTTGGCTAACAGTCCTGCACCAATTAGTACATTTGGGTTGGAGGTATTTGTGCATGACGTAATAGCTGCTATTAATATATCTCCATCTTTTATCGCAAAATCTGTGTCTTTAACTTTTGCTATTGTTGGCTCAGTTTTTTTACAAACATCTTCAAAAACTTTTATAAAATTTTTTGATGCTTCTGTTAAAAGAACTTTATCTTGAGGTCTTTTTGGTCCAGAAATTGTTGGAACAACTGTAGACATATCTAAAGATAAAGTATCAGTGAAAACAACATCTTCACTTGCCCACAAATTTTGTTCTTTTGCATATTTTTCTACGATTTGAATATTTTCTTTTGATCTTCCTGAAAATTCTAAATATTTTAAAGTTTCATCATCAATTGGAAAAAAACCACAGGTAGCACCGTACTCAGGTGCCATATTGGCAATAGTTGCTCTATCAGCAAGAGTTAAATTTTTTAGACCTTCTCCATAAAATTCTACAAATTTACCAACAACACCTTTGTCTCTTAACATTTTAACTACTGTTAATACTAGATCTGTAGCAGTTGTGCCTTCAGGAAGCTTATTTTTCATTTCAAATCCAACTACTTCTGGTATCAACATTGATATAGGTTGTCCCAGCATGCCTGCTTCTGCTTCAATTCCTCCTACTCCCCAACCTAGTACTGATAAACCATTAACCATTGTAGTATGACTATCAGTTCCAACAAGCGTATCTGGAAATAAATACTCTTTATCTTTAAACTTTTCGTTCCAAACTACTTTTGATAAATATTCTAAATTTACCTGATGGCAAATTCCAGTCCCTGGGGGAACAATTCGAAAATTATTAAAAGCTTGCTGTCCCCATTTTAAAAAAGAATATCTCTCAAAGTTTCTATCAAATTCAATATCAACATTCTCCTTTAATGAGTTTTTAGTTGCAAACTTATCCACTTGAACAGAGTGGTCTATCACAAGATCAACTGAAGAAAGAGGGTTGATGGTATTTGGATCTTTGTTTTTTTCCTTAACTGTATCCCTCATTGCGGCAAGATCAGCTACAGCTGGTATACCTGTATAATCTTGCAAAAGCACTCTTGCAGGTCTATATGCAATTTCTGTTTTGGATTTTTTTGAATTTAACCACTCTTTAATCGCCAAAATTTGTTCTTTATTAACTGTCACATTGTCTTCATATCTTAGAAGATTTTCAAGTAAGACTTTTATTGATTTCGGTAATTTATTTATGCCTTCCAAACCATTTTTCTCTGCTTCTTTTAATGAATAATATGAATAATTTTTTCCATTTACTGATATTTCTTTTAGACATTTAAATGAATTTTGATTTCCTGGTTTCATATTTTTTAGTAATAAAAAGTTGCTATACAGCTTAATAAGAGTGCCGACATAACATAATTAAACCATTTAATAAATTTCTCATTTGTCGCGAATTTCCTCATAAATTTTCCAATTATAGTCCAAAAAATAATACTAATAACTGCAAACAAAAAGGCAATGCTTAATAACCAAATTGAATATGAAATAAAGTTGCCACCTGACTCTACATAGGTAGAAACAGCAATTATAGCTACTATTACACCTTTAGGATTTAAAAATTGATATAAAAATGTTTCAACAAAATTTACAGGTTTTAAATTATCACTTTCGCTTGATGATTTTGAAAATGATATTTTATAAGACAAATATATTAAAAAGATTGTACCCGTTATAATTAAACCTTTTTGGAGTATTGGATAAAGCTTAAATATATTTATTAAACCAAAGTTAATTACTGCTAGCATAAATGTAAATCCAAAAATTACCCCCAACATTAAAGGGATAGTTTTTTTAAAACCGTGATTAAATCCAGAGTGAGAGGCAACAATATTATTTGGTCCTGGAGAACAGCTCGTAACAAACATAAACAAACATAGAGACAGTAATTCGGGGTGCATGTTTATGCTACAGGCAAACCATTTTCTACTTTTTGGGATGGGTGAACAAGAACAACTTTGCCTTCCTCATCTATAGAACCAAGTATTAAAACCTGAGAGACAATACCTGCTATATTTTTTTCAGGAAAATTACATATGCCAATAACTTGTTTCCCTACTAGATTTTCCTCATTATAATAATGAGTTATCTGTGCTGATGATTGCTTAATTCCTATATCTTTCCCAAAGTCAACCTCAACAACAAGAGATGGTTTCCTTGCTTTTTCATTTTTTTTTACAGATATTACTGTTCCTACTCTAATATCTACTTTGTCATAAATGTCGTAGGTTATTTGTTCTTTCATAAATTTAATATATAATTAAAAAAAAATGAGTACAGGAAATAATTTAGAAGAAATATATAGTAATTCTATTAAGATACTAAAAGATTTAATTGCATTTAAAACTGTTTCTGGTGAAAACAATACTCAACTAATTGACTATTGTGACAACATTTTAAATTCATTGGGTGCGGTATCCTTTAGAACATATGATGAAGAAGAAAAAAGAGTAAATCTATTTTCAACTATAAAAGCTAAAAAAGAAAGTAAAAAAAAACCAATAATTTTATCTGGACATACTGACGTAGTTCCAGTTTCTAAAGGATGGGCGACAGATCCATTTGATGCAACAATTAAAGAAGATAAACTATTTGGTAGAGGCTCATGTGATATGAAAGGATTTATAGCATGTACATTAGCATACGCTCCTATTTTCTCTTCTTCAAATTTAGACAGAGATATTCATTTTTCATTTACGTTTGACGAAGAAACTGCTTGCATAGGTGCCCCTATTTTAATTAAAGAATTAAAAAAAAGAGAAATTCAGGATTGTATTTGTATTGTAGGTGAGCCAACCAATATGAAAATAATAGATGCACACAAAGGATGTTATGAATATACAACATATTTTGAGGGTCTTGCAGGACATAGTTCACAACCAGAAAAAGGTGTGAGTGCAGTTGAATTTGCTGCAAGATATGTGAATAAACTATTAGAATTAAAAGAAGAACTTAAATCTAGACAATTAAAAGATTCAATCTTTGAACCACCTTATTCAACTCTGCAAGTGGGTGGAATTTTTGGTGGCATAGCACACAACGTCATTGCTGATAAATGCCATGTAAACTGGGAGACAAGGCCTGTAGTTAAAGAAGATGGAGTTTTCTTAAATAACAAAATAGATAAATTTACAAATGAAATTCTTTTACCAGAAATGCAAAAAATTTATCCAAAATCTTCCATTAAAAAAACTATAATTGGTGAAATTACTGGTTTCGATAGAGTCTCTAACTCAGAAGCATGCGAGTTTGTTTCGAGTATAACTGGAGATAATTCTAGAGATGTAGTTTCTTTCGGAACAGAAGCAGGACTATTTCAGGAGATTGGAATTAGTACAGTTGTATGTGGACCAGGATCTATAAAGCAAGCTCATAAAATTGATGAGTATATAAAACTATCTGAAATTAAAAAATGTATTAGTTTCTTAGATGGTATTAAAAATAAATCTTTGAATTAATTCCAGCCACCAATAGATTTTACTTCTAAAAATTCTAATAAACCCTCTTTTCCACCTTCTCTTCCTATTCCAGAGTGTTTAAATCCTCCAAATGGAGCGTCTACAGCAAGTGAAGCAGTATTTGCAACTATCATTCCTGATCGAAGTTTTCTTGCAACTCTTTTAACTTTTTCTTGATCTTCAGTTTGAATATAGTTTGTCAAACCATAAGGAGTATCATTTGCAATTTCTATTGCCTCTTCCTCTGTTTCAAATGGAATTACTGACAATACTGGACCAAAAATCTCAGTTCTGGCAATTTCCATATTATTGTTTACATCTACAAAAACAGTTGGCTTTACATAATAACCATCTTCAAAACCATCAGGTTTTCCAGGTCCCCCTGCTATTAAATTAGCACCTTCATCTATGCCCTTTTTAATTAAACCTTGAATTTTATTATATTGTGTTTCTGATATTACTGGACCTATATGGTCCCCTTCTTTTTGAGGAATATCAACTTTATATTCATTAGCAAATTTTTTTAATCTACTTACTGCATCATCATAAATTGATTTTTCTACCAGCATTCTTGTAGGTGCATTACATGATTGACCTGAATTTCTAAAACATCTTGCAGCTCCCCTTTCAATTGCGTCAGAGTCTGCGTCTTTAAAAATAATATTAGCTCCTTTTCCACCTAATTCAAGACTTACCCTTTTAAAGTCTTTTGCTGCGTTTTGAGAAATTAGAGCTCCTGCTCTTGTTGATCCTGTAAAAGATATCATATTTACATCTTTGTGACTCGTTAGTGCATTACCTGTAGTTTCCCCATCTCCATTAACTAAATTAAATACACCTTTTGGAAAACCTGCCTCATCAATAAGTTCTGCAAGTATCATAGATGATAGAGGTGCTAATTCAGAGGGTTTTAAAACCATAGTACATCCTGCTGCTAAAGCTGGGATTACTTTTAAACAAACTTGATTCATTGGCCAATTCCAAGGTGTTATTAATACACAAACTCCTTTGGGTTCATAAATAATTCTCTGATCTTGTGCATGATCTCCTAAAGGTTTTTCAAAATCAAAAGCTTTAAGATATTTTATAAATGATTTCGTATGACTGGCTCCTGTACCAGTTTGTAGTTTGGACGCAAAATCTTTTGGAGCACCCATTTCCATCATTATTGCTTCTGTAGTGTCATTCCATCTTTTTTTATATAGCTCATAAAACTTTTCTAATAGTTTAATCCTCTCCTCTTTTTTTGTGAAACCCCAAGTTTGAAAAGCAGTTTTTGCAGCTGATACTGCATCATCAACATCTTCTTTTCCACCCAGCGAAATAACTGCACAACTTTTTTCTGTAGCAGGATTTATTACTTGAATGTCTTTAGAATTTTTTGGCTCTACCCATTTACCATTTATATAAAAATTTCTTTTTTCTAACATATATTAAGCTATCTATTCTTTAGGCTTTTGCAAACAAATTTGTCAATTCATAAACAATTGTTGCGGCTGCTAAAGAAGTTACTTCTGCATGATCATATGCTGGCGCTACCTCAACTACATCTGCTGAAACTAAGTTTAGCCCTGACAATCCTCTTATAACATTTACAATTTCTCTTGTAGTCATACCTGCTATCTCAGGTGTACCAGTTCCAGGAGCAAAAGCTGGATCTAAGACATCAATGTCTATCGACAAATATAAAGCATTGTCTCCTACTCTGTTCCTAATTCTCTCAACTATTTTGTCTATACCTTCTGTTTGAAATTCATCACAATGAATTATTTTAAAACCAAAACTTTCATCATTCTTTATATCTTCCCTACTATAGAGTGGACCTCTAATTCCAACGTGCATTGATGCATCATCTAAAAATAAATTTTCTTCTCTAGCTCTCCTAAATGGTGTGCCGTGTGTATAAGGTGCTCCAAAATAAGTATCCCAAGTATCTAGGTGAGCATCAAAATGGACTAATGAAACTGGACCTTTATTCTTTTTATTAATTGCTCTAAGCAGTGGAACAGCTATTGTATGATCACCACCAAGGCTAATAATCCCTCCTACTTTATTTAAAAGTTCTGTAGCACCAACCTCTATTTGTTTTATAGCTTCATCAATATTAAATGGATTACACGCAATATCTCCTGCATCTGCAACTTGTTGTACTTTAAATGGTTCAACATCGTAACTTGGGTGATAATTTGTTCTCAAATGTCTTGAAGATTGTCTTATACTTTGCGGTCCAAATCGTGCTCCAGGTCTGTAACTAGTTCCTGAATCAAAAGGAACTCCAACAATTGCAACATCACAACTTTCAACGTCTCTTAATTCCGGTAATCTAGCGAAGGTTGATGGTCCCGCATATCTTGGAACTTTTGTTCCACTTACTGGTTGGATTGGTTTTTTGTTTTTATCTTTCAATTTTTAGAGCTATTTCTATGAATAAATTCAGCTGCTTTTTTAAAATCATTGATATTTTTTTGATACATAGAAACCTCTTTATTCGAATTTGAAGAAACTAGAATTATTATTAAAGCAATTATAATAGCTGCAGCATAATAAAATGGCATTTTTTTCTTCCAAGATATTAGAATTTTTGTTGCATTGTCTGATTGTTTTTTTGTTGGTCTATTTGCCATGATATTAGTTTACCAGAGGTTTACCAGTTTTCAATGTATGTTTAATTCTATCTTGGGTTTTTTCTGTCTCAATTAGCTTCATAAATGCATCTAACTCTAATTTGTATAGATCATCCTCTGATAAAGTTTTTTCTAAAGTAGTATCTCCACCACTTAAAACTTTTGCCAGTTCTTTTCCAACTTCCATGCCATGATCAAGAATAATTTTTTCATTGTATAATTTTTCTAACATTTTTACCATTTTGTCATAAACACTTTTTCCTGACAGTTTAAATGTACATTCCTCTGGGGGAGAAAAATCTTTATTATTTTGAATTATCTCTTTAGAAACCTGTAATAAACTATTTCTACTCATTATTTTTTTATCCTCTGGTCTTAAATATTTTAAAGGCTCAGCTTCAATTGGTGATGTTGCAGTTTTAGCATATCCAATAATGTCAAATACTTTTAAAGGAGCATAATCAGGATCATTTTTAGCTTCTTCAGTTTGAGACCATCTCCAAAGCATTTCTTTACATCCTCCACCTGCTGGGATTAATCCAACCATAGTCTCAACTAAGCCAACTACAATATTGGTATGGGATGCAACGAAGTTACTTTGACATAAAACCTCAAAACCACCACCCAATGCCAATCCTGATGGCGCAGATACAACTGGATATTTAGAATATTTTAAATGTTTGCAGGTCTCTTGAAAATATTTAACAAACTTTTCAATAGATTTAAAATCTCCTTTGTCGGCAAAATTCATTGTGTAAGACAAGTTTACGCCAGCTGAAAATTGCATTGCCTCGTTTATTATTATTAAAGGTTTGTCTGTTGCATTTTTTAAGCTATCCATCGAGTCATAATCTAAAGCATTAGCCTTAGTTGTGAATTCAACAATATTAAAATCATCAAACCTATAGATTTCTGCAGAATTATTTTTATCAAATTTAGTTGCTCTAGGTTTAATTTTTCCTAAAGTTTCTAAATCAGTATATTGTTGCCTTTCTCCATAGAAGTTTTCATCTTTACTTTGAGATAAGCTTTCAAGAAACTTATTATTTTCAAATGTATCTATTCTTTCAAAAAAATCCTTAACACCAATTTCTTTTAACATTTCAAAAGGTCCCTTAGACCAGTTAAACCCTAGTCTCATTGCTTCATCGATATCATTAAATTTATCTGTAATACCTGGAACTAAAGATGATGCATACTTAATAATTTTTGAAATTACAGACCAAGCGTATTCACCATATTTATCTTTTCTGTTTATAAGACCAACAATATCCATTTTTTCTGAACCTAAATTAAACTTTTTAGATAATGAGTATTCACCTGTCTCTAAGTTAATACCCTCTAGAATTTTTTTATTATCAGACTTATTCATTCTATAGAAACCACCTTTCCCTTTTCTTCCGGTGTACCCAGTTTCTATAAGTTTTTTAACTAATGGTATTTCTTTCGCGACAATTTGAAAGTCATCAGTTTCTGGAAGTTCTTTTATAAAACTTTTCAAAACATCAGCCATCAAATCAATTCCAATTAAATCATAAAGTCCAAAAACTCCTGTTTTTGGTATTCCCATTGGCCTTCCAAAAACGGCATCAGCTTCCTCAATTGTTAATTTCATTTTAAAAGCTTCAGTCATAGCCACTTGCATAGCGTAGACACCAATTCTATTTCCTAAAAATCCTGGAGTATCATTACAGATTAATGCTCCTTTTCCTAAATCTTTTTCACAAAAACTTTTTAGTGAGTTTATTTGATCTAAATCGTTATTTTCATTTTTTACAATTTCTAACAAATCCATATATCTGACTGGATTAAAGAAGTGAGTTATGCAAAAATCTTTTTTTTCTTCATCTGAAAGTTTTTCTGAAAGAACTTTAATTGGAATAGAAGATGTGTTTGAAGATACTATTGATCCTTTCTTTCTTTCTTTAAAAATTTTTTCATAAATATTATGTTTAATATCAATTCTCTCAACCACAGCTTCAACTATCCAGTCTGCTTCACCAACTTCATTAAAATTATCGTTTATATTTCCAACATTAATATTATTTATTTTTGACTTATCTATTAATAAAGGAGGTCTAGACTTTAAAATTCTTTCCCTTGCTTTTTCAGAAATTTCAGTTGTCAAGTCTAACAATGTTACCGGAACATTTGCATTACATAATTGAGCAGCTATTCCACTACCCATTGTACCTGAGCCTATAACTACTACTTTATTAATTTTCATAATGAGAATAAAAGCTTATAATGAATATCTTATTCAAGAGCAACTTAAAGCCGCTAAATATTTTTATATTATTGTTTAATTATTTTTGTGATTGATGGAATTATTGCCACTGCTAGAGCAATTTTGAATAATTCACTTGGTAAAAAAGGATATAGACCACCAGCTAAAGCCTTTTCATAACCGATAACTGAGCCCAAATAACCCACCCCAACAATAAAAATAATAGAAGTTGCTATCAAAAGAGAAATTAAACTTTTAATATAAGAGTCGTTGAAATTTCTTTCTGCTAAATATCCCACAACACCAGCTGCAATAGTCATTCCATAAAGATAGCCAGCAGTAGGACCTGTTAAATAAAGTAATCCACCGCCTTTTGCAAAAACTGGAAGTCCAATAGCTCCTTCGAAGAGATACAATACAAGTGTAAAAAACGCTAACTTTGAACCAAATGTCATTCCAATAATAAAAACTGCAAAAGTTTGCATTGTCATTGGAACTGGCCAAAATGGAACTTGAACTTTTGACGAAAAAGCAAGGATAAGTGTACCTATTAACATCAAAGAAATATTCTGAAAATAAATATTTATTCTAAAATCAGATAATAAATTTTTAATCAAAGTAGAATTATTTTTCATCCTAAAAGGTATTTAAACATACTTGAATGCAAATTTAAAATAATAAATATAAAGCTTTAATTAACCTGGTCTTTTTGTAATTCTTTTAGTGGTATGTGGCATCTGATAGAGTTTCCGCTGTTAGTTATTTGCCAAGGTGGTACTTCATTTTTACAAATATCACCTAATATTCTTGAACATCTCCCCTGAAAACTACACCCCTTTTGAGGTGGCTTTTCCTCTACAATATCCTCAGCAACTAATTTTGGTTTGATATCTGGATCTGGTTCTAACACGGCTCCTAATAAAACCTCTGTATAAGGGTGTGATGGAAATTGATAAACATCTTTTGATGGTCCCACTTCACACAATCTTCCTTGATAAAGAACAGCAACTCTATCACTTATAGCTCTTACAACAGCTAAATCATGTGAAACAAATATATATGTAGTTCCAAAATCTTCTTTAAGTTGTTGTAATAAATTTAATACAGCTGCCTGAACTGACACATCCAACGCAGATGTTACTTCATCACATAATATTATATCTGGTTTAGCTGCAAAAGCTCTTGCAACTGCAACTCTCTGTTTTTCACCTCCAGATAATTGTCTAGGATACCTAGACATATAAAATTCTCCAAGTCTTACTTTTTGTAATAGATCTATAATATTTTTTTTTAATTCTTCACCCTTTAAACCAAAATATAATTTTAATGGTTGCGCTATTATTTCTTCAACAGTATGGTTTGGGTTTAAAGACTCATCTGGATTTTGAAAAATTAATTGAATAATTCTTAAATCATTAGGATCTCTCTCTTTGAGGTCAGAGGATAAATTTCTATTTTGATCAAATTTTATTATTCCACCTTTGGTTCTGAGTAACCCAGCAATAGATTTGAGAATTGTTGACTTTCCACTACCTGACTCTCCAACAAGAGCTATAGTTTCACCCTTCTTAATATTAATATTAATATCTTTTACAGTTGGATTATCGTCAGAAATTCTATTTAACACTTGATCTAAAAGTTTTTGCTTAGCGTAACTTATTGAAACTTCTGAAAGGTTTAATATTTCTTTATCTTGTAAACTCGTCTTAATTTTATTAACAGTTTGATTAACCTGACTGTCATTCATTAAACTCTTATAATTAAAACATCTAACACTTGTGTTTAATTCTTCTAAGTACTCAAGTTGAGGAGAGTTATTTTTACATTTTTCTTCTGAAAAATCGCACCTATCAAAGAAACTGCAGCCTCTATGCATTGTTCCAGGTTGAGGTTGGCTACCAGGCATTGATTGTGGAAGCCCTGCTAGTGATAATTTTGGTATAGATTTAAGCAAACCATAGGTATATGGATGAATTGGTTTTTTAAGAATATCTCTAGAGGGTCCCTCTAAAACTATTTCACCAGAGTACATTACAATAATACGGTCACTTACTTGAGCTATTGCTCCTAGGTCATGGCTCACATAAACCATTGATGTTCCAGTGTCTTTGGCAATGAAATTAAGCAGTTCTAAAACGTGAGCTTGTGTTGTTACGTCTAAGCCAGTTGTAGGTTCGTCCAATAGTAAAAGGTCAGGAGTTCCAGCTAATGCCATTGCAACAGCAACTCTTTGTTGTTGTCCTCCTGAAAGTTCATGAGGATATCGAAGAGCAATTGTTTCTGGTGAAGGAAGTCTCACTTTATTTAACAATTCAGAAATTTTTTGCTCTCTTTCCTCCTCCTTTAAATCAGAATGCAACTGTAATGCCTCATCAATTTGATA
Source organism: uncultured Pelagibacteraceae bacterium (assembly GCA_902611465.1). Taxonomy (GTDB): domain Bacteria; phylum Pseudomonadota; class Alphaproteobacteria; order Pelagibacterales; family Pelagibacteraceae; genus Pelagibacter. The sequence goes on from CACLZS010000006.1 coordinate 39,787, forward strand.
ACCTATTTTTAAATTTGGTGTTAATGCCTGCCCAGCATTTTGTGGTATCATTGCGATTTTCCTACCTCTGATTTTTTCCAAATCTCTATTTTTCATTTTTAAAAGATTTGAGGAATTGAATTCACATTCTCCACCAATAGTATAGAGACCATGTTTAACATACCCCATCATAGCTAATGCAAGAGTACTTTTTCCAGATCCAGACTCTCCAACAATACCAACAGTTTCGCCTTTTTTAATATTTGTGCTAATGTTTCTTAATATTAAAATCTCTTCTCCTTTTTTACTTTTAAATCCAATAGATAAATTTTTTACTTTTTGAATTATTTCAGTCATTTTAAACTGGAGCTTTTGTTGATCTATCTATACCTAATGCTTTAGCAAAGGCATCGGCTGTCAAATTAATACCAATTATTAAGCTGCTTAAACCAACTATTGGAGCTATCACTGACCAATAAGCAAAGGACATTAATCCTCTCGCATTTGAAATCATCAGTCCCCAATCCGGAGTTGGAGGACTAACGCCAAAACCTAGGAATGACAAAGAGCTGAAGCCAAGTAACATCCATGACCATCTCATTGCACCTTCCACTAAAATTGCATCTCTTACATTTGGAATTATTTCATTCCATATTATTGAAAAATTACTGTGTCCTCTTGCTCTAGCTGATACAATAAAATCTTTAGCAATTACATCATGAGTTGCAGCTCTTGCAACTCTAACAATTCCTTTACCATAAAAGAAACCTAAAGCAGGTATCAGCACCTCAGTCGATGTACCTAATAAAGATACAATCAACAACATTGCTAATATCCAAGGTATAGATAAAAATGCATCAACAATCCTCATCACTATATCGTCAGTTTTACCACCAACTAGTCCACAAAAAATTCCTAATAGACCACCCCAAAGTAGTGCTATTAAAGATCCAAAGAAAGTAATTGTTAAAGCTGTTCTTCCGCCTAAAATTGTTCTAGTAAAAACATCCCTTCCAAGATCATCAGTTCCAAACCAATATTCAGCAGAAGGAGCTTGTAGCATCAAAGTTGGGTTTATTGCTTTAAAATCATATGGCGCAATATAAGGGCTAATAAATGCAAGTATTACATGGAAAATCAATATACTTAACCCAATAAACCCTGATGGTCTTGAGGCCATTGTAATGATTATCTCAGAGACTTTTGCGAAATTACTTTTCTTTTCTTCCTGATAAATATTATCTAATTTCATATTATTTTCTTATCTGTAACGTTTTTAATCTTGGATTAAGCATCAATGTCATTAGATCTGCCAATAAATTTATACTAACATATATAGATGCAAGAATTATTGCTAAAGCTTGAACTGTTGGTAAATCTCTATTTGAAATAGACTCTATAACCAACCTTCCAAGACCAGGATAATTAAAGACAACCTCAGTTACAACAACACCACCTAAAAGCCATGCAATTGTTAGAGCTACAACATTAATCGCTGGTAACAATGCATTTGGTAAAACATGTTTAAAAACCATTTTCCAATATGGAACACCTTTTAAAATTGCCATTTGAACATACTCACTTGCCATAACTTGTATGACGCTTGATCTTACCATCCGCGCCATATGAGCTGTCATAATCATTGCAATAGCTATTACTGGTAAAATAATGTTTGGTAATAGTTCAAAGAATGAAACATCAGTTGGGACTATCACGATACCAGGTAACCACTCTAACCATATTGCAATTATTAAAATCAATAATGTAGCACTGATAAACTCTGGAATAGTCATTGCAAATATAGTTACTGTTGAAATTGCTACGTCAGGCAATTTGTCTCTCCAAAGAGCAGTTACAATTCCTAATATCAAAGCAATCGGTATACCAATAAAAATGGCAGCTGATGCTAGAACTAATGAATTTTTAATTCTTGGTCCTAGAACCTCTTTAATTGGCATTTCTCCACTTAATGAATAACCAAAGTCTCCTTGAATAGCATTTACGGCCCAAGATACGTATCTCTCATATGCAGGAACATTCAAACCTAATCTTCTATAACAAGCTTCTAGTTGCTCCCCAAATGCTTGTCTCTCAAGATATGTTGTACACGCGTCACCTGGTAAAATTTCAGTACCAACAAAAGTGATTAAAGATACGATAAATAGAGTTATTAAGCCTAATAGAATTCTTTTTATAATTAAAAAAAGCATAAGAATACTTAAATTTTAAATTATTTATTTAGAAATGAAAGAGGTTTTACAGGCCTACTTAAAGGCCTGTAAAACAAAAATTATTAGTCAACACTAACTGTGTGCCATCTTATTGAAAAATACTCAACTTCGTCGAGATTTTTTACTTTAGAAGATGTGACAACCAATCTAGATACATGGTAAGGAATCATAGTTCCAGATTCTTCCCATAGTGTTTTCTGAGCATTGATATATGCAGCTTTTCTTTTACTGAAATTTAACTCACCTCTAGCTTCAGCTAAATTTTTGTCAAAAGATGCACTTTTGTAGAAAGATTCATTCCATTTTGCTTCACTATGATAAGCTTCATGCAAAATACTGTCCGCAGGTCTCTCATTCCAACGTGTCATTGCTACAGGCTTTTTCATCCAAGTTTCATTCCAATAACTTTTTGAAGGTGTCATTTGAATATCTGCTCTTATGTTAGCTTTAGCAAATTGTTGTTGTAAAACCTCAGCAATAGTAGGCCATGTTGGTTCTTTTGTAGATACATGAATTGTGAAATCAATACCATCTGGATAACCTGCTTCTGCTAGTAGTTTTTTAGCAGTTGCATGTTGAGGTGGACACTTCTTTTTCATTCTGTATTGATCAGACGGGGCAACTGGAGTATCACAAGATACTGTTGCTGCTCCAGCCATAACTAAATCAACTAACTCTTGTCTATCTACAGCTATTCTGACAGCCTTTCTTACTCTAGGATCATCAAATGGTGCAACGTCAGTTCTCATTACCATACCTCTCCAGTTTCCTGTGGGTATCACTGATACATTGAATTTTGGATTACCATCAAATATTTTTTTCTGATTGAATGGAACATATCTATTCATATCTATTTGACCAGTAAGCAAAGCTTGAATTCTAGCTTGACCATCTGGAATAGCTATTACTTGTACTTCAGCAAGTTTAGGTGCTCCTTCCCAATAATCTGGGTTTGCTTTAAGTATTGTTGTTCCCTCAGCATCAAATTTTTCTACTATAAAAGGTCCTGTTCCAATTCCAGTTTTTCCAATAGTATCACCTGATCCACTAGGTATCATTCTTAGTCTATAATCTGTCAGTAAAAGTGGAAAATCTGCAAAAGATGTATTCAACTTCATTTTAACTGTGTGTGAGTCTACAACCTCAATATCTGTTACTGCACTCATACTTTTCTTAGCAGGCGAACCAATTTCAGGATCTTTAACTCTCATCAAAGAGTATTTTACATCCTCTGCATCAAACTCAGATCCATCATGGAATTTAACACCTTTTCTTAAGTTAAAAGTCCATTCTGTTGCATCTGCATTTCCTGACCAGTCTGTTGCTAGCTCAGGCGATGTAACCCCTTTAAGATCTTTTCTAACCAGACGGTTCTGTGTCATGATAACTACCTGAAACAGTCGTCCTTTAGTAATTGCGTCTAAATTTGTATCTTTTCCAAAACCAACATCATGGGATAATTTAAAAACACCGCTTGATGCATTGGCAAAAGAAAATGTTACAAATAGTGATACCAATGAAATTGATATCAATTTAAAAATGTTTTTCATAATTTCCTCTCTTTAAAAAAATAAAAGGTAACAATTAGCAACTTATATAGCAACAGTGAAAATGGTTCTTTTTTATTTGTTTTATTGATGTATTTTGATTATTTAAAAAACAATAATGAAAGATTTAATCAATAAATATAGGTTTACAGTTAAACCTGTTAGCCTTGAAAATTCTAACTCTTTGGAGCTCGCAAGGTCAATTCAAGTTCATCCACTAACATACCAAGAGCTGCCATATGACCCTGAATATTCTAATTATGCAGGAAGATTAACACTTGAGAAATTGTCAAATGTTAGTCCTGAAGAAATGTATTGGAAAGGAAGGCAAGAAATAATATTTAGACATACTGGTGAACATCCATTTGAAATATCTGGTCCAGATTCATTAAAGTTATTACAAAAAATATTTCCAAGAGATGTATCTAAAATATCAAAAGGAAGATGCTCTTATCAGTTTGCTTGTTATCATGATGGAGGAATGATTACAGATGGAGTTCTATTAAAAATTGACGAAGATAAATACTGGTTTGCTCAAGCAGATGGGGATCTTTTTTCTTGGTACAAAGCTCACTCTAAAAATATGGATGTTGAAATAAAAGATCCTGAGGTATGGGTAAGTCAAATACAAGGTCCTTTATCAATGAAACTATTAGAAAATATTGCAGATAGATTTTCTGAAAATGACTGGAAATATTTTGATTGGAAAGAATTACAAATCTTAGATCAAAAAGTAATTGTAAGTCGAAGTGGTTTTACAAATGAGCTAGGTTGGGAAATTTATTTCAGACCCGAAAATGAAACTGAAAAAATTGGAGATTACATTCTTGAAGAGGGAAAAAAATTAGGTATGATTTTAGTAGCCACTCCGGGTTTTAGATGTAGAAGAATTGAGGCAGGACTACTATCTGCAGGACAAGACTTTTCAAAAAAAACAGATCCATTTTCAGTTGGCCTTGGACGATTTATAAATTTTGATAAAGAGGATTTTATTGGAAAAGAAGCTCTAATGAAATCAGATAGAAAATGTAAGACATGGGGCATTAGAGTAGTAGATGGAACAGCTCTCAAAGGAGAAAGTATCAAAATTAATGAAAAAAATATTGGCAGGATCACCTCAAGCACCTGGTCACCATATCAAATTTGTGGTGTTGGTATCGTTCACCTTGATAATAATGAAAATGGCCCAGGAGATGTTGTAGATGTTAAATGCACTGATGGAAAAGTACATAAAGGAGAAATCTGTAAATTGCCAATGTATGATGCAAAAGGAGAAATTGTTAGAGGTATAAATAGGAATATTCCTAAACAGCCAAATCCTTGGCCTGGCATTAAAACCAAAAATTAAAAAGCTTTAGTTTGTGAAGAGTAAAAAACAAATAATAGCAATTGGAGGTGGAGGTTTCACTCATAATGAAGATAGCGATTTAGATCAATTTTTTTTAGATCAAATTAGTAAAAAAAACTGCTCTATAGGATTTTTACCAACTGCTAGTAATGATGATTCCAGAAAAACTGAACTATTCTATAAAAGATTTAAAAATACTAACTTTAAAGTTTCTCATTTCAATCTTGTCTCCAGCGTTAAGGGTTTTGAAAACTGGATTTCAAATTTAGATGCTATTTATGTTGGTGGAGGAAATACTAAATTCGTGCTCGATTTATGGGAAAAAAATAATTTATTTGAAATTTTTAAAGAAATTTATAACTCAGGAATAATTCTTTCTGGTGTAAGTGCTGGGGCTGCATGTTGGTTTGATTATTTTCTGACAGACTCAGATGGACCTGGCTTCAAACCATTACGTGGCATAGGGCTTATATCTGGAAGTTTTACTCCACATTATTCAGATGCAAAAAGAGCAGAAAAATACAGAGAAAATATAAAAAATAAAACTTTACCTAGTGGTGTAGCTGTAGATGATGGAGTTGCAGTACTTTTTATTGACGGAAAACCAACTGAGGTTTATTCTTCCAGAGAAAGTCATAATGCTTATTTTGTTAATCAAAATAAACAAATTAATTTAAAAGAATATATTAAAATTAATAATGAGTGATAATATTTTACCAAGTCAAAAAATTTTTAGCATTAAAGATGCAAGGGAACTGTCACGTAAACGTCTACCTAAATTAGTTTTTGATTTTATTGATGGTGCATCAGGAGATGAAAAATTAGCAGAAATAAATAGCAGAGCTTTAGATCAAATTAGACTTGAACCTAAAGTTTTAAGAAATGTTGAAAAAAGATCTCTTAAAAAAAAAGTATTAGGGTATGAATTTGATTTTCCATTTGGTTTTGCTCCAATGGGAATGACTAATTTATCATGGCCTGGGGCAGACTCTATGTTAGCAGCTGAAAGTGCGAGAAACAATATACCTACTTGTGTTTCTATGGCTTCTACAACAACTTTAGAAAAAATGTATGAACTTTCAGAAGGTCACTCATGGATGCAGCTGTATATATTTCAGGATGAAAATTTTGTTATGGAACTTTTAGATAGAGCTAAGAATACAGGATACGAAGTTGCAATATTAACTGTGGATGTCCCAGTACTATCCAGACGAACTAGAGATGATAAAAATGGTTTCTCCTACCCTTTCAAGATTGGTCCAAAACAATTTTTTGATTTTGCAACTCATCCTACTTGGTCTTTATCGACTTTGCTAAGCGGCATTCCTAAACCAATGAACTATGTTACATCTAAAAGTGGAGATGGTATTTTTAAAAGAAAAGAAAGTAGAGGCTCTACAGATTGGGATACACTTAAAAGAGTAAGAGATAAATGGAAGGGTAAACTTATAATTAAAGGAGTAATGTCTCCTGATGATGCAAAACAAATAAAAGAAGCTGGTGCAGATGCAATTCAAGTTTCAAATCATGGTGGTAGACAATTAGATAGTGCTACAGCAGCTATAAATATGCTTCCACTAATCAGAAAATCAGTAGGAAACGATTTTCCTTTAATTTTTGATAGTGGAATAAGAAGTGGAAGTGATATTGTAAGAGCACTTGCATTTGGTGCTGATTATGCAATGATTGGTAGACCCGTGATGTATGCAATGGGAGCTGATGGAAAAAAGGGATTAAGGAGAATTGTGGAAATAATCAAAGAAGAAGCCAGCACAACACTTGGGTTAGTAGGATTAAACGATATTAATGATGTAACTTCTAATATAGTAATAGATAGTACTGTAAATAAGGTAAATTACTAAATGAGTGAAAACAAAATTAGAGGTGGAGCATTACTTGCGAGAGCTCTAAAAGACAAAGGAATTAGCAAAGTTTTCACCCTTTCGGGAGGTTTTTGCAATCCTGCAATTGAAGGTTTTGCCGAATGCCAAATTGAAGTCATAAACACTCCTCATGAGCAGATTGCAGGTCATTTAGCAGATGGTAATACAAGAATCACTCGTAAACCATCGGTATGTTTAGTTGGACCCGAAGGATTTACAAATGCTGTCCCTTCAATGATGGAAGCTTGGGGTGAGAGAAGTCCCATTATTTACATTACAGGATCTAGCAGTCTTAAAAGACAAGGTTCAGGTGGTTTTAAAGAAATTGACGATGTTTCAATTGCAGCCCCTTTAACTAAATACAGCGCAAGTATTACTGATGGAACTAGAATAAGAGAATTTGTAGACAAAGCATATCATATTGCAACTAATGGATATCCTGGCGCTGTACATCTTAGTCTTCCAGTTGATATAATGTTTTCATCTTTTGAAGAGGAAGTTGGTTTAGAAGAAAGACCATATTCTCAAAAAGCAAAACCTATAGCCAAAGCGTGGCCGGATCCAAAGGCACTTTCAGAAGTCTTAGAACTTGCTTGTAATTCAAAAAAACCAGTTATCATTGGTGGACACGGTGTTTGGTGGTCACATTCAGAAAAAAATCTTGAGGCAGCAGGTAATAATTTAAATATACCAATTTTTAATGTCCCATATCATCAAAAATTATTAGGAGAAGAAGCTAACGCTTATATGGGCTTAGCTGATATACATCAATATCCTCCTTCAGAATTTGCATTACAAAATTCAGATCTGGTTCTTGTAGTTGGAGCACGATTAGATAATCAACTAAATTTTGGAAATCCACCTTTTATACCAGAAACAACAAAATTAGTTTGTGTGAATGGTTCACATGAAGAATTAGAACTTAATAGAGCTGCAGATTTTAGTTTACTAAGTGATCCTGGTGTTTTTTTAGATACATTATCCAACTTAAAAAAAAATAATAAGTGGTCTTTAAATACAAATTGGTTTGAAGAGAATAAAAAAAAGAAGAAAGAATGGGTAGATAAATCATTAAAAGATTTAGAAATTGAAGCTGAAGCATCTAAAAAAAATGGAGGAAAAATTCACCCTCTACAACTTTCATTGGATGTTCAAGATGCAATGGGTGAAAATGATTGGCTTGTTATCGATGGAGGAAACACTCATTTTTGGTCAGAGATTGCAATCAATATCGCGGGTGCTAAAGGAAAAAAATTAAAAGGAATATTACATCCTGGAACTTTTAGCATGTTAGGTGTAGGGGTTTCATTCGCTTTATCTGCTAAAAACCACAGTCCAGATTCAAATGTAGTTCTGATTAGTGGAGATGGTGCGTTTTTATCAGGAGGTATGTCTATTGAAAGTGTATTTTATGAAAAAAAACCTATTACTGTTGTAATCGATAATAACGGGGGTCTTGCTTCAATTGGCCAACAACAAGAAAGGTTATTTAAAAGTGGAAAAAGTGTAGGAACTGATTTTCGTGATATACCATTTCATAAGATATTTGAGGGTTTTGGAGGACATGGAGAATTAGTTAATAAAAGAGAAGAATTAGGCCCAGCACTTAAAAGAGCTTTAGAAAGTGGAAAACCAGCATGCGTAAATGTTAAAGCAAAACCTGTATTAAGCCCAATAGTCTCTGCAGTTGCAAGTAAAAGAGAGAAATCATCAATAGAATAATTGTGGCAACTTTCTCTTCTCATTTATTAGATGCAACAAATGGCTCGCACGCTGCAAATGTTGATGTAATTATTTATCAAGTTTATGAAAGTGGAGAAAAAAAAGTTTTTTTTGAAACTAAATCTGATGAAGGTGGTCGAATACTTCAAGAATTTGAATTAAGTAAAGACGACTGCAAGTGTGATTACGAAATGGTTTGTAAAACTGGCAATTATTTTTCAGAAAAAAAAATAGTTTCAGAAATTAACATTAAATTTAAAATGGAAGATCAAAATAAAAAATATCATATCCCAATTATAATTTCTAAAAATAGCTATACAGTTTGGTGGTCTAAATAAAATGAGTAAAGAAAATTTAATTCCTCAAAAAAATATAAAATTAAATATGTCTAGACGTATCAGACGTACTCCATTTACAAATAAAGTAGAGGAATGTGGTGTGTCAGATTTTACTGTAGTTAATCATATGCTACTGCCAAAAGGTTTTAAAAATACCGTTGAAGAAGATTACTGGCATTTAAGAGAAAATGTTCAAGTTTGGGATGTGTCTTGTCAAAGACAAGTACAAATTACAGGTCCAGATGCTGAAAAACTTGTACAAAAAATGACACCCCGATCTATAAAAAAAATGGAAACCGGTAAATGTTTTTATATTCCAATAATTGATGAAACAGCCGGTATGATTAACGATCCAGTTTTATTAAAGCTAGATGACGATATGTTTTGGATTTCAATTGCAGATTCAGATATTTTACTTTGGGCAAAAGGTATTGCATTAGGATCAAAATTAAATGTAGAAATTATTGAACCAGATGTTTATCCACTAGCTATTCAGGGTCCTAAATCTGAAGATCTTTTAATTTCAATTTTTGGTGAGGATATAAAAAAATTAAAATTTTTTAATTTTAAAGTATTTGATTTTTTAGGAACCAAACAAATTATTGCTAGATCGGGATATAGTAAACAAGATGGTTTTGAAATATATTTTAAAGGATTTGAAACGCACTTTAATGAAATAGAGCTTGGAGAAAAACTTTGGGATACCGTGTGGGAGAATGGACAAAAATTTAATATTTCTCCAGGATGCCCAAATTTAATTGATAGAATTGAGGCTGGTTTGATGTCTTACGGAAATGATTTTACAAGAGAAAATAATCCATTGGAGTGTAATCTTGAAAAATATTGCAAACAGGAAGATGATCATGATTTTATAGGTAAAGAAGCTTTAAGAAAGATCCAATCAGATGGAATAGCTCAAAAAATGAGAGGAATATTGTTTGATGGAGATCCATGTAAGCCAACGGGGGTGCCCCTTCCAGTATATTCAAAAGATAATACAAAAATTGGCCAAATTGCTTCTGGAATTTATTCTCCAAGATTTAAAAAGAATATAGGTCTTTCTATGATTTTGAAAGATTACTGGGAAATTGGAATTGAAGTTTTTGTAAATACTTTCAATGGAAAAAACAGAAAAGGCATTATAACTTCTTTACCATTTCCAGATTAACCTTATATTTATCATTATGTTTAAACCTGTTATTGCCGGCTTCTCAAGATCACCTTTCACGATGGCAAGAAAAGGTGCGCTCATTGATATTAAGCCAGTAAATTTATTAGCAGAGGTGATTAAAAATTTAGTTTCTAAATCCAATGTTAAAAAAGAGGATATTGAGGATATTGTTGTAGGTTGCGCATTCCAAACTGGAGAGCAGTCATTTAATATTGGAAAGCTAACAACATTTTTGACTAATATGGATGTCAAAACTTCAGGAATGACAGTTGATAGATGGTGTGGTTCTTCAATGGAAGCTATTCATATCGCTGCAGGTAAAATTTCATTAGGTGCAGGAAAAGTATTTATATGTGGAGGAGTTGAAAGTATGACCAGAGTTAATACAGGATTTGACCCGATACCTTATCCTGAAAATAAAAATGATAATCCTCATGTGTATTTTTCAATGGGGACTACTGCTGAAAATGTTGCTAAGAAATATGATATCTCAAGAAGTGAACAACAGGAGTTTGCGATCTCAAGTCATCAAAAAGCACATGAAGCTCAAACAAAAGGAAAATTTAAAAATGAAATAGTATCTATTGGAGATTGTGATACCGATGGAAATATTAGACCAGGTAGCACAATGGAAAAATTAGATGGATTAAAACTTGCATTTGATGAAAATGGTACTGTTACAGCAGCAACTTCTTCACCTTTGACCGATGGTGCAGCTGCAACATTAATTTGCGAAGAAAATTATGCAAAAGAAAATAATTTAAATATTTTGGGAAGAATTGTGTCTACAGCAGTACAAGGTTGTGACCCTGACTATATGGGATTAGGTCCAATTGGAGCATCAAGAAAAGCTTTGGAGAGAGCTAATTTGTCAGCGGATAAAGTTGATATTGTTGAATTAAATGAGGCTTTCGCTTCACAATCCTTAGCGTGTATTAAAGATTTAGGTATAGACAAAGATAAAGTTAATTTAGATGGTGGAGCACTTGCCCTTGGCCATCCTCTTGGAGCAACAGGCGCAAGAATTACAGGTAAGGCTGCTGAATTACTTCAAAGAGAAAATAAAAAGTATGCTTTATCTACTCAATGTATTGGGTTAGGTATGGGAATTGCTACAGTAATCGAGTCTGTAAACTAAACTATCTATTTATTCCTCTTAATCTTTCAGATCTTCTTCTTAAAAGCTCAGCTGTAACTAAAATTAATATTGATAAAACAATTAAACATGTTGCTACAGCTAAAATTGTGGGACTAAGTTGTTCTCTAAGACCAGTCCACATTTGAACTGGTATTGTAGTATTATCTAAGCCAGCTAAGAATAATACAACCACTACTTCATCGAAAGATGTAACAAATGCAAATAAACCGCCAGAAATAACACCAGGTAGTATTAGTGGTAAGGTAATTTTCATAAATGTATTAAAAGGATTGCTACCTAAACTAGATGCAGCTCGAGTTATGCTATGATCAAATCCTGAAAGTGTTGCAGTAACTGTAATTACTACAAATGGAGTTCCTAAAATAATATGGGCTAAAATTATGCCTAAGTGTGTTGCAGCCAATCCTACTTTTGCCATAAAAAAGAAAATTGCAACACCTGAAATAATTAAGGGAACAATCATTGGAGATATTAAAGTTGCCATTATCAAAACTTTGTAAGGCATATGTCTACTACTTAAACCGAGAGCGGCTAAAGTTCCAAGTATAATCGATCCAATGGTTGCAAATATTGCAATTATAAAACTATTTTTTGCAGCTAATCCCCAAGGATTTTTTGTTCCATAGATCATATCTTTATACCATCTAGTAGAAAATGCATCTGGATCAAGTCTCATCATTCCGTCTGTGAAGACTAAAAATTCCTCCGCATTAAATGATAATGGAAAAATTACAAACAATGGTGCAATTAAAAAGAAAAATACACATCCACAAATAAATAGATAAAAATAATGCCAGATTCTATAATGGGGTTCAGTATATTTTGGTAAAGCCATAATTATCCTAGTTTGATATTATCAACTCCTACAAGTTTGTTATAAATCCAATAAATAACTAACACTCCAGTCAATAACATTAGTCCCATTGCTGAAGCAAAACTCCAATCTAGAGTACTTTTCATGTGATAAGCTATCTGATTGCTTATAAGTGTTCCTGATGCTCCCCCTACTAAAGCTGGAGTTATGTAATAACCAATTGCAAGTATAAATACTAATAAACAGCCCGCTCCAATTCCAGGTATTGTAAGTGGGAAATATATTTTAAAAAAAGCGACTCCAGGAGTTGCACCTAAAGATTTTCCAGCTCTCATTAAGCTTGGAGAGATTGTTTTCATAACACTATACAAAGGCAATACCATAAATGGTAAAAGTATTTGTGTCATTGCAACATAAGTCCCTGTTTTGTTATACATCATCTCTGGCCTATTATCGTCTCCAACAAGACCGATCCAAACAAAAAAATCATTAACCAATCCTTGTTGCTGTAACAAAATCATCCAACTAGCAGTTCTTACAAGTAATGAGGTCCAAAATGGAAGTAGCACACAAATCATAAGCAAGTTACTATACTTCATTGGAAGAGTAGCTAGTAAATGTGCGATTGGATAAGCCATTAAAAAACAAAAAAGAGTTACAAAAAAAGCTACCTCTAATGTTCGTGACCATAAAATTCTATGAATTCTTCTATCTTCAGATACTTGTACAATTTTACCTTCTTCATTAGAGTACATGTCAACGCCCTTCAAATATTTTGAGTAAGTATAAGCTGGAGCTCTTCTTTTAATTGCCCTCCAATAATCTACATTTCTCCACCTTTTATGTACTTTCATTATTTGCTCTTTATAGTTCCCCTCCTCAAATTTCTTTTGTTTTCTAGCTAATTTTTTTAATACACTCTTAAAACCATTTTTCTCGTAATTAAGTTGGGTCTGTAATCTACCTGCTGTTTTATTTTCTACCAAAATTTTGTAATCTAAATAAAAAGCCTCAAATACTTCTTCTGGTGGAAGTTCTTTTCCATCCCACTGTTCCATTGCTTTGTATGTTTTGGGAAGCATGTTTGTGACCATTTTGTCGTCTATACTTCGAGAAAACATGTCTGCGATAGGAATTATGTAAGTAATAATAAGAAATAAGAGTAATGGTGTTACTAAAAGAAAAGCTTTTATTTTATTTTTTTTTTCTGCTTGCTTAAGACTTTCCTCTAAAGGAATTCCATCAGTAGATAATATTTTTTGTGTTTCTGAGCTCATAAAAAAAGGGCGGTTGTAGTAACCGCCCTTAATATAATATAAAATTAAAGTGTTTAAAACTCTAATTATTTAATACTAGCTTTCATAGCTTCCCACTGTTCGCCAATCTCTGTGCCATTATCAGCCCAGTACTCAGCATTCACTAAGAAGTATTTTTTAAGGTTAGCTGGTGCTGTTGGCATATGTGGAACCATATTCGTTTTTCCATCTTTGTACCAAGGCTCTCCTGCTTCCATAACTGCAATTGATGATTTTCTCCATGGAGCATATGCAATATATTTTGCACTTCCTGCTAACATTTCAGTATTTGTCATCATTGCTAAAGCTTTCATAGCGTCTGCTTGGTTTGGTCCACCTTTTACTAATGCAAAATATTCATAGTCAAGACCTTGTCCGTCCCAAACTTGAACGATTGGAGCACCTTCTCCAGTCGCAGCATTAAAAAATCTTCCATTCCAACCAGTAGCCATTACAACTTCACCACTCATTAATAATTCTGGTGGTTGAGCACCTGCTGACCAAAATACACATCCGCCATTTGGATCTTCACAAAGTGCTTTGATTTTGTTCATAGCTCTTGTTACGTAAGCTGGATCTTCTAATTTTTTGTAAATAAATTCTCCACCTTTACCCATTTTTACACCATCAGCTGCTAAAGCAATTTCTAGGTTTGTAAGAGCACTTTTGTAAATAGCTCTTTTTCCTGGAAATCTTTTTGTGTTAAAGAAATCTTTAATAGTTGATGGAGTGCTTTTTAATAGATCACTATTATAAGCATAGTTCCAAGAATATAAGATGTTTCCTACTGCGCATTTACTAGGCATATCTGTGAAGAAGTCTTCACTTGCTGGTGTACCATCTGGAGCTGGTGGAAAGTCTTTGTCAAAATCAAATTCAACAAAAATACCTTCATCACAACCATTGATAGTATCGTAAGCAAATACATCTATAATATCCCATGTAATCGCTCCTGCTTCTTTTTGAGCTTTGATCTCTGATAATCCACCAGAATAATCAACCCACTCTATTGGTATACCCAATGCTTTTGCAGTTGGATCACCATATCCTAGCTTTTGACTTTCTGTGTAAGCTCCACCCCATGATGCAACAACTACTGCAAATGCTGATGAAGATACTGAGATAGCAAAAGTTACGGCAAGTAATAATTTACTTAATTTTTTCATTTATCCTCCGTTTAAACGTTTTTTTATAAAAAACGAAGTACAGCAACATAGGAAAAGAGAGTCAACAGGGGATTTTAACAATTTTGTAATAATTTAGCTTATTTTGGGTCTAATGCTCTTGCATCATGACTATTCCAGCCAATATTAATCTCGTTACCTAATTTAATATCTAAATTTTGAGAACTATTTGGAACTTTTAAAATAAATTCAGAGTTACCAAGTAAATTCAATCTTACTCTTGTGTGGTCACCATGATATATAACCTCTTCTATTATACCTTTTTGATTGTTATCCATTTTATCTTTAGGGTTGATCAGTGCTCTTTCAGGCCTAATTGAAACTGTAGTTTTTTCTCCAACAGATCTAACTGAAATTGGATTTGCAATTATTTCACCTTTATCTAGTTTAACTTTACAGGATCCATTTGATATATCTGAAATTTCTCCAGCAAAAGTATTATTCTCTCCAATAAACTCTGCAACGAAAGAATTTACAGGTTCTTCGTATAACTTATCTGGACTCGAGAGTTGTTGAACTTTACCATCGTTAAATACTGCTATTCTGTTTGACATAGTTAATGCTTCACCTTGGTCGTGTGTAACATAGACAACGGTTACACCAATGCTTTCATGAATATGTTTAATTTCGTACTGCATACTTTCTCTTAAATTTTTATCTAAAGCACCCAAAGGTTCGTCCATTAAAACTACTGATGGATCAAATACCAATGCTCTTGCTACGGCTACTCTCTGTTGTTGACCTCCTGAAAGTTGTCCTGGCATACGGTTTCCAAATCCTGACAATGAAACCATAGATAATGCCTTTTCAACTTTTTTATCTATATCATCTTTTGAAATTTTTCTTACTCTTAAAGGGAAAGCCAAATTTTCAAAAACTGTCATATGAGGAAACAAAGCATAATTTTGAAAAACCATTCCAATACCTCTTTTGTGTGGAGGAATATTTGAAATTGGATTTTTATCTAAATAAATTTCTCCATTAGTTGGGGTTTCAAAACCAGCAAGCATCATCAAGCATGTGGTTTTTCCAGAACCAGAGGGTCCAAGCATTGTTACGAATTCACCTTCTTCGATGTCTAAATTCAAATCTTTAACTACTAATACTTTTCCATCGTAACTTTTGTCGACTTTATCAAATTTTACGAAATCTTCTTTTTTTGACATAGGTTAGTTTTTAAAACATTTAGTTAGGTTGTTTGCAACAATTAATTAACTCTTAATGTGTAACTCTTTTGGAAAATTGCAGAATAATTCACATCCTTTGTGAGTAACTCTTATAGCCTCCGATGCTTCAACTCCCCAATCACCAAATTGCATTACAGCTATCATATGAAAACACGAATTAGGTACTAGTTCAGTCATTTCTCCTTTATATATATTAAGAGTATGCTCACCCCAATCTGGCGGGTAACCTATTCCAATTGAATAACCAGTTCTAGATTTTTTTTCTATTCCATATTTATCTAAAATACCCCAAAAAGCTTGCGCTACATCATTTGCTGTATTCCCAGGTTTTGTAGCATCAATTCCAGCTTGAAGAGCTTCGATAGTTTTGTTCATCGTGTCTATTTTTAATTGATCAGGTTTTCCAAGTAAGACTGTTCTTGCCATTGGCGCATGATATCTTTTATAAACTCCAGATAACTCAACGATTGTCGCTTCGCCTTCAACAAACTTATCTTGGGTTGCTGTTAAATGAGATGCAGATGTTCCTTTTCCAGTTGGTAAGAGTGTTGCGATACTAGAATACTCTCCTCCAAACTCAGGTGTCCCGTAAAATAAAGTTTTTTGTATGTCACCTACTGCATCGCATTGTCTGACACCCGGTTTTATTACCTCCATTGCAGTCTTCATTCCTTTTTCTGAAATTAGTGCAGCAGTTTTCATGTAATTAATTTCTGCATCAGATTTTGCAAATCTTGCCCAATTTACTAATCTTTCTGAATCTTTTATTTTTGCATTTGGTAAACCTTGTTTTATCTTTTCATAACAAAAAGCAGTGAAATAATGAGCGTCCATCTCAACTCCAATTGAAAGCTTATCCCAATTTCTGTCTTTAATAATCTGTACTAAATAATCGTAAGGATGTTTTGGCCATGTATGAATATAATTTTCATCATACACAATTATATTTTCATCTTTGAGATACGTTTTTATGTAAGCACCTCCTGAGTCCTGAGCTCTTACAAAACATAAAGGTTCATCAGCATTAACATGAACAATAGCACACTGTGCATAATAAAAAGACCAGGCGTCATAACCAGTTAAATAATTCATGTTATTAGTATCGTGAGAAATCAATAGTTCGATACCTTTATCCTGCATCATCGACTGAACTTTTTTTAATCTTTGTTTATATTCGTCTTTAGTAAATGACATAAATTTTTATCTGAATAATTTACCAAAACCTTCTACAAGATTATTTTTATTTATTTGGACAAGAGTATCCCAAATTAAAGCCTGATTACTTGATAAAACAATGGTGTTAAGTTTTTTCTCAAGTTTATCAATTATTGGTAATACTGGCAGGGCTGTACAAGATACAAATAATGCATCCGCTCCATTTAAATCTATTTTAGACAAGACATCATACAAATAATTTTGGTCAACTTTTCCAATGTCATAATCTGCTTCTATATCAAAGTATGAATTAGATGTTATTTCGAAACCTTCAGACCTAAAATATTCCATAACCTCCTCATTAAGTTTTTTGCTGTAAGGGGTAAATAGTGAAAGCTTTTTAATATTTAACTTTTTTAATGCTTTTATAGCTGCAGTACTTGGTGTTGTAACTTCAGCCATTGGTTTAGCTGCTTTTACCTTTTGCTTAATAGAGTTATAACCTGCTGCAATAGTTCCAGAGGTACATCCGTAGACAACGCAATCAATATCTTGATCTGGTAAAATATCTTTTGTTACACTGGTTACTTTATCTGACATTTTGATCAGATTTTCCTTAGTTAAAGGATTATAACATTCTATTCTATTAACAAAAAAATCAATTTCTCTATCTTTAATTACATTTATAAAATCTCTTTCAATCATAAAATCACTTGCAAGAGCAATAAGGCCAACTCGTGGATTTGATTTACTTATATATTTTGGTTCTATTTTTGTTGAATTCATATTTTAAAAGAGTGAATATATCATAAGTTCTTGAATAATCATTAATATTAAATGAATTGAATGAATTTTAAAGATACTCTAGTTGCATCACTTGTTCCTATCTTTTTAGGTTTTGGTTTTGTAATTGCCAAACCTGCTTTTGAATCTTTTCCTCCAATACTTCTAATGGGATTAAGATTTATTTTTGCTGCTTCTATTTTAATTTGGTGGTTTCCCATTCCAAAAGGTTTCTTAAAAAAAATCTTTATCGCTTCGTTTATAGCGAACACCTTGCAATACAGTATTACCTATACTGGTTTAAATTTTATAGATGCATCAGCAGCAGTATTATTAGTACAAACAGAAGTTCCATTTGGAGTAATATTTGCTTTTTTCAT
>CACLZS010000007.1 GCA_902611465.1 uncultured Pelagibacteraceae bacterium
TCTAAAAATTCGATCTCGATTTTTTTATTTTCATTGATATATATTTTATTTTTTAAAAAATAAGGCGACTTAATTCCTCCACTAATATAATTAAATAAATTTTCTTTTAGCTCTTGTTTCTTTAATGAATTTTCAAATGTCGAAGCACTTAAGTTATTTTCTAATAAAAATTTTTCATACTTAACTCTTGAAAACTTCTTATTATCATCGAGTAGTGTTGAATTGGATCTTATTTTATTTGCCAATGCCTCTTCTGACATTGATACATTTAATTCTTTAATTTCCATCTCAATTAATTTCTCAGATACCAATTCTGATAAAATATTTTCAATAATATTTTTATCTATGTTTGCTTTTATAATGTCATTTGTGAGCCTCGACTCGTTTATAAAATTTACAAAATCTTTTGATGAGATTGCTTCATTATTAATCTTAGCAACGTTGTTAGTATTTCCTCCACTAAAAACACTGCCCATGCCCCAAAATACAAATGGAATTATAATAATTCCGACAAGTACCCCAGCTAATTTTGAATTTGAGAAACCTCTTAATTTACTTATCATATTCTATAGTCTTTATTTATTGATCTAAAAAAAAATAAACATATAAATTATATTAATCTTTATGACAAATAATAATATGTATTTCATTGCTAATTGGAAGATGTTTGGGTCAGTTAAGTCAGTTAATTCATTAAATAAAGTAATAAGTTATTCAAAAACAAGGAAACTTAAAGCCAATATTATTTATTGTCCACCTTATACATTGATCAAATCTTTTGTAGATAAAACAAGAAAATCAAATATCAAAATTGGTGCTCAAGATTGTCATACTCAAGTCAACTATGGACCTTTCACTGGAGCTATAAGCTCAAAGATGATTAAAGATTTAGGGGGTGAGTTTGTTATAATTGGACATTCAGAAACTAGAGCAGAAAATGATAATAAAAAAATTAATTTAAAGATTAAGTCTGCTCTTAATGAAAAATTAAATGTTATTTTATGCATAGGCGAAAAATTGATTGATAAAAGAAAAAATAAAACAAAATATGTTTTAAAAAAACAATTACTTGAAGGTTTAAAAAATTTAAAGAATTTAAATAAAGTTATAATTGCATATGAACCTGTTTGGTCAATTGGCACAGGCATTATTCCTAGTGAAAATGATTTAAAAAAAAATATTAGATTTATAAGAAACACCTTAAAAATTTCAAAAAAATTTACAAAATCTAAGATTTTATATGGAGGCTCTGTAAACCCAAAAAATATAAAAAAATTAATGAGAATCGATAATATTGATGGTTTTTTGGTTGGTGGAGCATCAACTAATGAAAAAATATTTATTGATATAATGAAAAAATCAATTATTTAGGCGTCGTGGAAAACATACTATTAATTATAAATATAATATTAGCAGCAATTCTAGTATTGCTGGTTTTGTTTCAAAAATCTGAAGGTGGAGCCTTGGGTATTGGAGTTTCTCAAGATAACTTTATGTTTTCAAGGTCGGCTGGGAATTTCATGACTAAAGCAACGGCAATAGTTGCAACATTATTCATAATTTGTAGTCTAGGATTGACTATTATTTCACGAGGCGATCTTCCTTCAAATACGTCTGTAATTGATAAAATTGAGGAAAATGCAGACGATGCTCCTAAATTACCGGAAAATAATAATTAATACTTTTATTTTTATAATTCATTAGCTATAACATAATTCCATGGCGCGATATATATTTGTCACTGGCGGCGTGGTTTCATCACTAGGTAAAGGTTTGTCATCAGCATCGCTCGGATATTTGCTTAGATCACAAGGATATAAGGTGAGAATAAGAAAAATGGATCCATATTTAAATGTAGATCCAGGAACAATGAGTCCTTTTCAACATGGTGAAGTTTTTGTAACTGATGATGGGGCTGAGACTGATTTAGATTTAGGACACTACGAAAGATTTACAAATATTTCAGCTAAACAATCTGACAACATTACAACAGGTAGAATTTATAGTGATATCATAAAAAAAGAGAGAAGAGGAGGTTATCTTGGAAAAACAGTTCAAGTAATTCCACATGTTACAGATAGAATTAAAGAGTTTATAAAAAAAGATATAACAAATGAAGATTTTGTAATTTGTGAAATTGGAGGAACGGTTGGTGATATTGAAAGCTTACCATTTTTAGAAGCTATAAGACAGTTTTCAAATGATAATGGCAGATCAAAATCATTATTTATTCATTTAACATTTGTTCCATTTTTAAAATCTTCAGATGAAATTAAAACAAAGCCAACACAACATTCTGTTAAAGAATTAAGAAGTATAGGAATTCAACCTGATATAGTGATCTGCAGATCTCAACAGTCTATTCCTTTAGATCAAAGAAGAAAAATATCCTTATTTTGTAATGTGGACATTTCTAATGTTATAGAAACAGTTGATGTAAAAACTATTTATGAAGCCCCAATAAGTTTCTTTAATCAAAAATTAGATAAGCAAGTTTTAAAATTCTTTAAAATAAAATCTAGAAAAAGACCAAACTTGCTACCTTGGAAAAAAATTACAAATATAGTTTTAAAAACAAAAAGAACAGTAAATATTGCTATCATAGGCAAATATGTAAACTTAAAAGATGCTTATAAATCACTTGATGAGGCTCTCACGCATGGGGGAATTTCAAATAAAGTTAAAGTTAACTTAGTAAGAATTGAGTCAGATAAACTTAGATCAAAAGAAATTAAATCAATATTAAAGAATGTATCGGGAATATTGATACCAGGAGGGTTTGGCAAAAGAGGAACAGAGGGAAAAATTGAGGCAATTAGATATGCTAGAGAGAGAAAAATACCTTTTTTAGGTATTTGTTTTGGAATGCAAATGGCCATGATTGAGTTTGCAAGAAATATTTTAAAAATTAAAAAAGCCGGTTCTAGTGAACTAGATAAAAATTGTTTTCCCGTAATAGGATTAATTGATGAATGGAACAAAGATGGAAAAATTATAAAAGGAACCGACAAAAACCTTGGAGGAACAATGAGGTTAGGTCTATATGAGGCAAAACTAAGAAATAATTCTGCCATAAAAAATATCTATAAATCTAATATGGTTAAGGAGAGACACAGACATAGATATGAAGTAAATATAAATTTAATGCAAAAATTTGAAAAAAAAGGTTTGATGTTTTCAGGAATTTCTCCTGACAACCAATTACCTGAAATTATTGAACTTAAAAATCATCCATGGTTCATTGGAGTCCAATTTCATCCAGAATTTAAATCTAGACCTTTAAATCCTCATCCTTTATTCTCATCATTTCTTAAAGCTGCAAAATCTTTTAATGGAAAATAAAATAGTTAATTGTAACGGTATAGAAATTTCAAACAAAAATAAAATTTGTTTAATAGCTGGACCTTGTCAACTTGAAACCGAGCAACATGCTTTGGACATGGCAGGCAAAATTAAAGAAATAGTGATAAAGTATAATATTGGATTTATTTATAAAACTTCATTTGATAAGGCTAATAGAACAAGCTTGAAAGGCAAAAGAGGAGCTGGTCTAGAAAACTCATTGCCTGTATTTGATAAAATCAAAAAAGATATTAAAGTACCAGTTCTTACCGATATACATAATGAAGAACAATGTTCCCAAGTTTCTAATCACGTAGATGTTCTTCAAATACCAGCATTCCTTTGTAGGCAAACAGATTTATTAATTGCTGCTGCTAAAACCAATAAAATCATTAATGTGAAAAAGGGTCAATTTCTAGCACCGTGGGATATGGTGAATGTAACCAAAAAAATTTCTGATAGTGGTAATGAAAATATTTTAGTGACCGAAAGAGGAGCTAGCTTTGGTTATAATACGTTGGTCTCAGATATGAGATCTATTCCCATCATGGCAAAAAATGGTTATCCAGTAGTATTTGATGGAACTCATTCAGTGCAACAACCTGGTGGTCTAGGTGAAAAAAGTGGTGGTCAAAGAGAATTTGTTGAGTATTTGTCGAGAGCAGCGGTAGCAGTAGGCGTTGCAGCTATTTTTTTGGAAACACATCAGGACCCTGATAATGCTCCATCAGATGGTCCAAACATGGTCCCTTTAGACAAATTAGACGAGTTAATTAATCAAATTGTAGAAATAGATAATTTAGTTAAAAAGTAAAAATGGAACTGATAATTGATTTAATAAATTTAATTTCTTTATTCTTTTAATGAGTAAAATCAAAAAAGTTGTAGCCAGACAGGTTTATGACAGTAGAGGAAATCCTACCATTGAGGCTGAAGTATTTTCAAATAATTTAAGTGCCTCAGCAATTTGTCCTTCAGGTGCTTCAACAGGAACTTTTGAGGCCTATGAAAAAAGAGATAAGAGTAATAAAAAATACTTAGGAAAAAGTGTTTTAATACCAGTTGCAATTGTTAATAAATTAATTTCAAAAAAATTAAAAAATCAAAACATCCATGACCAAGAAAGAATAGATAGTATTCTTATAAAATTAGATGGCACAAAACAAAAGACAAAGTTAGGTGCGAATACAATATTAGCTGTATCCATGGCTGTTAAAAAATTATCAGCAAAAGTTAAAAAAATACCTTTATTTAAAAATTTTATTGTAAAAAAAAAATTTAAACTTCCTTTTCCTTTAATGAACATTATTAATGGTGGCGCACATGCTGACAATGGCCTTAGAATACAAGAGTTTATGATTAGACCTGATAAAGCAAAATCATTTAATGAAGCTGTCAGAATGTGTTTTTTAGTAATAAACAATTTAAAAGTATTATTAAAAAAAGCAGGCCACAGTATTAATGTAGGTGATGAAGGTGGCTTTGCACCAATGATAAGCGATAATGAGAGTGCTTTAAAGCTTTTAGTTCAAGCGATCAAAAAATCAGGTTTTAAAAATGGCAAAGATATATCTATTTGTTTAGATGTTGCGGCAAATGAATTAATTAAAAAAGGCAAATATTCAATTCATTCTAAAAATTACATAAGTGTTGATCAATCAATTAAAAAATATTTACAGCTTATTAAAAAATATCAAATAAAATCAATCGAGGATCCATTTGGTGAAGATGACTGGAAGGCTTGGTCGAAATTTGTAAAACAAACAAATAACAAAACACAAATTATAGGTGATGATCTTTTTGTTACAAATCTTGAAAGATTAAAAATAGGCTTTTTAAACTTGTCTGCAAATAGTATTTTAATAAAATTGAACCAAATAGGCACTGTTACCGAAACGTTAGAAGTAATTAAATTTGCTCAACTTATTGGTTTTAAAACAATCGTCTCGCATAGATCTGGAGATACTGAAGATACATTTATTGCTGATTTAGCAGTAGGCACTAATTCAAATCAAATCAAAACTGGATCTCTAGCAAGATCAGAGAGAATAGCAAAATATAACCAACTAATTCGTATTGAAGAAGATCTTGGTAGGTCGGCTAAAATGAATAAAATTTATTAATGTTAGAAAAATTAAAAAAGAACTATTTTATTCTTATCATCACATTCCTGTTCATCTATTTTTTCTTTAATTTATTAGATGGTGATAGAGGTCTCATTTCTTACATGGAAAAGAAAGATATATATGAGCAATTAAAAAATGATCAAATTACTCTAAATAGCAAAATAGAAGATTTGGAGCACAAAAATTCACTTTTAACAGAAAATATAGATCTAGATTTTATAGAAATATTAATAAGAGAAAAGTTTTTATTTGGAAAAGAAGGTGAGACTACCTATATAATCAAACAAAATGGAAATCAAAAATAGACCAAGACATCCTGAAAAAGTTAATAAACCGATTAATCCTATCAAGAAGAAACCTAAATGGATTAGATCTAAGCTACTAAATAGTAAAGAATTTTTTTTAACCAAAACAGTTGTTAATAAAGATAATCTTGTAACAGTTTGCCAAGAAGCAAACTGCCCTAATATTACTGAATGCTGGAGCAAAAGGCATGCAACATTAATGATAATGGGTGACACATGTACAAGAGCTTGTGCATTTTGTGATGTTAAAACAGGAAAACCGGAAAAATTAGATCAATTTGAGCCAATTAAAATAGCGAATGCAGTTAAAAAATTAAGTTTAAGACATGTTGTTATTACATCAGTTGATAGAGATGACCTTTCTGATGGTGGATCAAACCATTTTCATGATGTTATTGTAGCAACAAGAAAAAAGAATCCAAATACAACAATTGAAGTTTTAACACCTGACTTTTTACGAAAAGGTGATGCTTATAAAAGAGTATTGGAAGCAAGCCCAGATGTTTTTAATCATAATATTGAAACTGTTCCAAGTCTTTATACAAATGTTAGACCAGGAGCAAGATATTTTGGATCATTAGAACTTTTAAAAAATTCAAAAAAATTCAATAAAAATGTTTTTACAAAATCAGGAATTATGGTTGGATTTGGAGAAACAAAAGATGAGATAATTCAAGTTATGGATGATCTAAGAACTGCAGAAGTTGATTTCTTAACTATAGGTCAATATCTTCAACCTTCGGCCAAGCACTTTCCATTAAATAGGTATTATCATCCAGATGAATTTAAAGAGCTAGGAAAAATAGCAAAAGCCAAAGGTTTTTTATTGGTATCTTCTTCTCCCTTGACAAGATCTTCTTATCATGCTGATGAAGATTTTAATAAACTTAAAAATAATAGAAAAAATATTCATTAATGCCAAAAGCGTCAGTTAAGAGATTAATTGATAACAGAAAAGACAAACTTATAGAGTTCGTTTTAGATATTGAAAAATACCCTGAATTTGTTCCATTCTGTCAGGGTTCAAAAGTTTACGAAAAAAAACAAGAGGGAGATCTAACACTTATTGTTGCCGATTTAACAATAGGAAAAGGGCCTTTTGTTGATACCTATAAAAGCGATGTGAAATTTAATAAAAAAGATGACACAATATTTGTAACAAATATAGATGGTCCTTTAAATTATTTAGAAAATAACTGGAAATTTCAGGAGCAAGGAGATTTAACAGAGGTGACTTTTGATGTTGATTTTGAAATTAAAAATAAATTTTTGAATATTTTAATGACCAAGTCTTTTCAATTTGGTCTTGAAAAAATAGCTGATGCATTTCAGAAAAGAGCTGAAAGTTTATAATATTTTTAAAATCATTTTAAGTGCTTGCTTGGCAGTAGCTTTTTGAATTGAAATTCTTTTCTTACTTTTAAATAAGTTTTTCTTTACTATTATTTTACTTCCTTTTTTAAGACCTATATAAACTAGTCCAACTGGTTTTGCTTTTGTACCACCATTCGGTCCTGCTACACCAGTGATGGAGATTGATATATTTGCTTTACTAATTTTACTTAAATTTTTAACCATCGATAGACAGGTTTCATAGCTTACTGCTCCATACTTTGTAATAGTTTTTTTTGGAACTTGAAGCAATTTTACTTTTGCATTATTAGAATAAGTTACTAGTCCAATATTAAATACTTTAGATGACCCGCTAATAGATGTAATTAAACTTGCTAAAAGTCCACCGGTGCAAGACTCTGCAAATGATACTGTTAGTTTTTTTTTAGTTAGTAACTTTACAATTTTTAAGGATAAATTACTCATGAGGTAATAATCATATAAAAGACGAGAATTGCTACTACATATAATCCAGCACAAACATCATCCATTATAACACCAAAGCTATTCTTAAAGTTTTTATCGTAATAACTTACAGGGTAGGGTTTTGCGATATCAAAAATTCTAAAAAGAATAAACATTATAAAATAAAAGGTTAGCACCCTTGCTGGGTCCGTTGGTTCTTTATGGGCAATTTCATAAAGGCAAATTGGTATTGATTGACCAATAAACTCATCAATAACAACCTCTTTTGGATCTTTATTGGTTAAATCTTTAATGAATAAATTTACTGAAAAAAGTGAAATTATAAAAATACCTACTAATAAAAATAAAAAAGCATCCGCTGGTACTGAAAAAATTTGAAATATTATATACAAGAAAATAACAGTAACCAAAGATGCGTAACTCCCAGGTATTTTTGGTAATTTTCCAATGCCAAACATTGTAACAAATAAAGAATTTATTTTTTTAAGCATAATAATTTAAAGATACTATCACTTCACAAGCGATAGCCTCTTCTTTTCCAATCAATCCCAACTTTTCAACTGTTTTACCTTTTAAATTAATTTGATCTTTATTTATACTGAGCAAATTGGACAATGAAGTGATAATTTTTTCTCTATATTTTGAGACTTTAGGTTTTTCACAAATTAAATTTATGTCTACATTATTTATAAAATATCCTTCTTTATGCAAGTTTTTCAAAATAGGAGATAACATATTGGGTGATCTTATATTTTTAAATCTTCTTTTGTTGCTTGGATAAAGAGTTCCAATGTCTTTTTTTCTCATAGCACCCAGTAGTCCGTCTATTATAGCATGGATAATTACATCTCCATCCGAATGACCTTGTAGGCCGGAATGGAATGGAATTTTTATTCCTCCCAGATATAATTTTTTGTTTTTAATTAATTTATGTATATCAAAACCAATCCCATAAAAATTTTGAATATTAAGTTTTTCTAAATCAGACTTTGTTGTAATTTTGAAATTATTTTCTTCACCTTTTATAAATTTAATTTTTTTTTTATTGTCTAAAAATAATGTTGCCTCATCAGTAATTTTTGTATTATTTAATTTTGATAGATTAAACAAACTTTTAAAATTAAAACATTGCGGCGTCTGGGTGAATAGTAAATTTTCTCTATTTAGATTCTGAATTTTATTTTCAATTCTATATTTTGTTGAGTTATCTGTTTTAACATAAGGTACTACTGCTTTGTTTTTTTTTAAGTTTGAGTTTAGTTTTTTTAATAACTTAATTGAAAAATTTGGTCGTGCAGCATCATGAATAAATACATTTGTGAATTTCTTATTTTTTATGAAATTTAAAGCCTTTTGTGATGATTGATATCTTTCTCTCCCACCTTTAATCACTTTAATAGATTTATCCTTAATATTTTTAATTGGATTATTTGATACAATTATTATTGATTTAAATAACTTTGATTTTATTGCCTTATCTACTGAATGCATAAATAAGGGTTTATTTATGTAATTTGTAAATTGTTTTGGATTAGTTGATTTAAATCTCTTACCTTTGCCTGCAGCTAGTAGTATAAAACAATTAGTCATGATTACTATAAAATTATTTGTAATATATTTTTAAATTATGTTTGCTTTGTTAAAAAGAAATTTGTTCATCATAGTTATATTTATATTAACTATTTCTTTAGGTTTTCTTACATTTTTAACATTTATCAATAAAAGTTTTATTAAACTTACTGAAGATAACCTAGAAATTCTTCTAATGTCCAATGTCATTTTGGTAATTTTATTTTTTATATTAATATTTATTGATATTAAAAATTCTATTAAAAATAATATCAATGTAAGGGGTTCAATTGCTAATAGAAAATATATCATTTCTTTTGCACTTTTTACCTTAATTCCATCATTATTAATTGCTATTTTTTCATTGTTTATTTTTTCATTTGCCCTAGATAAATATTTTGACAAAAAAATTACTACAGCTGTAAACAATTCTTATGAGATAGCTAAAAACTATGTTGATGAGAAAAGAAATAAAATAGAGTCAGAAATTGTACTCATAGCATTTGATTTAAATAAATACGCAGAATTGTATAACTCTGATCCAGATAGGTATCAACTTATATTAAATACTCAGAGGTTTTTAAGAGACATAGACCAACTACATTTAATAGATAAAGATGGCAGGTTATTAAGATCAGCAGCAAATTCTGTTTACAAAAAAATAGAGAATAGAGCTATGGAGATGGTAAAAGATGATGATAGACCATTAAAAATTATAAATACATTTGAAAATAAATCTGCAGCAGTTGTAAGACTTTCTAATTATGAAAATACATTTTTGTATGTATTAAAGTATATTGATAAAAATATTTCTAATTATTTAATAAAATCTGAGGAAGCAGTAAATTTTTATTATACAGTAGAAAATCAGAATTTAGGTATAAGAATTTCATTTGCTATAATTTACATTACTCTTGTTACGCTTTTACTTTTTTTGTCAATAACAATAGCAATAAGATTTTCATCACGTTTTTTTATATCAATTAATAACTTAATAACTGCCTCTGAAAATATTGGTAAAGGGAACTTAAATACAAAAGTACCTGATATAAAAGCAGATATAGAAATGGAAAGGCTAAATAAAAATTTTAATTCAATGATTGATAGGTTAAAAAATCAACAAGAAAAACTACTTACAAATGAAAGACATGAGGCTTGGGAAAATGTTGCTAGAAAATTAGCTCACGAAATCAAAAATCCTTTAACACCAATTCAATTAACGATAGACAATCTTAAATCAAAATATTTACCTAATGGAGAAACTTTTAACCAAGAAAAATATTTAAACAATCTTAAAACTATTCTTAAACAAATTAAACAGATTGAAAATCTAGTAAATGAATTTTCTGACTTTGCAAGAATGCCAAAACCATTATTTAAATCAAACAATTTAAACCAAGTAATCAATGACAACATTAATTTAGTAAATAAACTTGACGACTCAATTCAAATCAGACTAATTAATCACCTTGCTAAAGAGACAATATTAAAATTTGATAATGAACAGTTTAATAGGCTATTTTTCAATTTAATCAAAAATTCTCTTGAAAGTATTCAAGAAAAGGCAACAAAAGATAGTAAAATTGACAAAAATATAGATATAGAAATTAGACAAAGAAGAGATTATATAAATATCAACATTGTTGATACCGGAACAGGTTTCAAAAATAAAAAAACCAAAGATATAATTAAACCTTATTTTACTACTAAAGAAAAGGGAACTGGATTAGGATTATCGATTGTAGACAAAATTATTAGTGATCATGAAGGGTCAATCAAATTTTTAAATCATAAAAAAGGTGCAAAAATTCAAATTATAATT
Organism: uncultured Pelagibacteraceae bacterium; assembly: GCA_902611465.1. GTDB lineage: Bacteria > Pseudomonadota > Alphaproteobacteria > Pelagibacterales > Pelagibacteraceae > Pelagibacter. The sequence goes on from CACLZS010000007.1 coordinate 10,983, forward strand.
CCTTATAAAAAATAATGTCAGCAGAGATTTTAATAATAGATGATAATGCAGATATAAGATTAATTTTAGATGAATTAATTAATGATGCTGGTTACAAGACAAGACTTGCCGCTAACTTTAATCAAGCGCTGACTGAAATTGACAAAAAACTTCCTGATGTTGCGATTATAGACGTTAAATTAGATAAAGGTGATAATGATGGAATTTTACTCTTAGATCATATAAAGAAAAAAAATCCTGATTTACCAGTTATAATGATTTCTGGTCATGCAAATATAGAGATGGCAGTGAATTCATTAAAATCTGGTGCATTTGAGTTTATTCAAAAACCATTTGATAAAGAAAGACTAATAAATTTTGTTAATAGAGCTGTAGAGAACTATAATTTAAAAAATGAAAATAAAACATTAAATACTAAACTGTTTCACGCTTTCGAACTAGTTGGCAAAAGTTCTAATATTTTATCAATTAAAGATCAAATAAATAAATTATCTAAATCAGAGAGTAGAATTTTTATAACAGGACCTACTGGTTCTGGTAAAGAACTAATTTCTAGAAAAATTCATAAAAATTCTAAAAGAAAGGATGGACCATTTGTGATTATAAATGGTGCACTTTTAGATGCAAAAAAGTATGAACTTGAATTATTTGGTGAAGAAAAAAAAGATGGATCTATTTTTTATGGAGCTCTTGAAAAAGCATCCGGTGGTGTATTATTAATTGATGAAGTTACTGAAATACCCCTCGAGACTCAGTCTAAAATTTTGAGAGTAGTAATAGATCAAAAATTCAAAAGAATTAATAGTAACCATGATATTAAAGTTGATGTAAGAATAATTTGCACAAATAGTAAAGATGCTAAACAGGAGATTAAAAATGGAAACTTTAGAGAAGATTTATTCCATCGATTAAATGTATTTAATATTAAAATTGATCCTTTAAATAAGAGAATTGATGATATTCCAATATTAATAGAATATTTCATTAAAAATATTTGTGAGGCTAACAATTTTAAAAAATTTAAGATTACTGATAATAATTATTTACTAAATTATGATTGGCCAGGAAATGTCAGAGAATTAAGAAATCTGATAGAAAGAATTGCCATATTGTCTCCCGGTGATGATAATGAGAGATTAATGAATATAATCAAAGAATCTTTATCTAAATCAATCGAAAATGACTTTTCAGTAACAGAAACTCTTACAGTTCCATTAAAAGAAGCTAGAGAAAGTTTTGAAAAACAATATTTAATTTCCCAATTAAAAAAATTTAGTGGAAACATTTCAAAGACAGCAAAATTTATAGGAATGGAAAGATCAGCCTTACATAGAAAATTGAAACTACTAGGAGTGAAAGATTTAAACTAATGAATATTATTATATGTGGTGCCGGTAGAGTGGGCTCAACTATTGCTAAAATGTTAATTGAGCAAAATCACTCAATAACAATGATTGATCAATCTAGTGATGATATTCAAAAAATTAATGAAACTTTAGATGTAAAAGCAATAGTTGGAAAAGCAACTTCGCCAGCAATATTGGAAAAAGCAAATACAAAAGATGCAGATATGATCATAGCTGTAACTAGAAATGATGAAATAAATATGTTGATATGCCAAATAGCTTTTTCTTTATTTAAGGTTCCAAAAAAAATTGCAAGAATAAGATTTCAAGAATATCTTGATCCTAAATATTCAGGATTATTTAATAGAGAAAATTTACCAATTGATAATATAATATCTCCCGAAATTGAAATTGCAAAGTCTATCCAGCGTAAATTAGAGGCACCAGGAGCATTAGATAATGTACCATTTGCAGAAAATAAAATTAGATTGTTAGAAATCTTGATTGACGAAAAATGTTCAATTCAAGGAATTAATTTAAATGAACTTACAAAAAAATTTCCTAAATTAAATGCTTATATACTTGGTGTTATTAGAGATGATAAATTTGTTGTAATGAAAAAGACAGATCAACTCCATCTTAAAGATAAAGCATATGTGGTAGTTAATAGCAGTCAGATGCAAGAAACTTTAACTGTATTTGGTCATAATGAAAAAATTTCAAATAAAATGTTAATTATAGGAGGTGGAAATATTGGTTTTAATCTTGCTAAAAATATTGAGCAATCATTTGAGTCAACAAGAGTTAAGATAATAGAAAAAGATAAATCAAGGGCTGAATATATTGCTAATCAATTAAATGATACCATCGTAATCAATGGAAATGGCTTAGATGAAGATGTATTGAATGAGGCTAATATTGATGAAGTTGAAACAGTTTTAGCTTTAACAAATGATGATGAAGATAATTTAATGGTAAGTGTAATTGTTGAAAAATTTTCGAAAGATAAAAGAACTATGGCATTGATAAATAAACCTAATTACTCGTTGTTACAATCCTCTTTAAAGATTGACGATTTAATTGATCCAAGAATGAGCACTGTCTCTAGTATTTTAAAACACGTTCATAAAGGAACTATAGAAAACGCCTATACAATTTTGAATGGAGAATATGAAGTTATAGAAGCAGATATCATAGAATCATCAGAACTAATAAACAGACAATTGAAAGATTCTAATTTACCTGAAGAAATAAGAATAGGCGCAATATTAAGAGATGGTGAAGTAATTATACCAAGTTCTAGTTATGTGTTTCAAAAAGATGATACAGTTTTGCTTCTATCTAAGAGAGACCAACTCCCTATAGTAGAAAATATGTTTAGAATTAGTTCAATCTAATTTTAATATGAATAAATTTAGCTCTTTTTATATAAGTTCTTTTTTATTTTTAATAAGTGTTCTGTCTTTTTTTAACATTATTTATTCAAATTATTTTGATATTTTTTTTAATATTGAAAATTATATTTATACTTTACTAATAAGTTTTTTTTTAGGTGTATTAATATTATTTTTTAATAGGACTAATATAAGAAAAATTACTCTTTATGAAAAAATATTTACTGTTTTATTTGGTTATTTTTTATTTCCACTAATTATATCCATACCTTATTACTTTGGTATTCAAAATATATCTTTATTAAATTCTTATTTTGAAGCGATCTCAGGTTTTACCTCTACTGGCTTTACCATTTTTGAAAACATAAAACAATTAGATGAAAGCTTAATTATATGGAGATCCACTTCTCAATGGTTTGGTGGTATTTATTTTCTATTTTCAATTTTACTTTTGATCGATATATTTGATAAAAATCTCAAGCAATCTTTTACAGAATATTTATCTTTCAATTATAATGAAATATTTAAACAATCGCTTAAAATTATAATAATTTATTCCCTATTAACCTTATTTGTATTTATTTTATTTAAGATGATTAATTTAAGAACTTTTGATGCATTTAATTTGTCATTATCTGTAATATCTTCTGGTGGTTTTTTACCTGTTAATAGAATAGATAACTTATTCGAAAATGATGTAAGTAAAGTTATTTTATCTTTTAGTATGATGCTTTCATTTTTTAGTTTGTTTTTAATATACAATCTTATTTTTTTTAATAAAAAAAAACTAAATTTTTTAAGTGAAGATTTTAACCTTTTAATTTACTTATTAATAATTATTTCATTTTCGTTTGTTTTTTTAAATCCAAGTAATAATTTCCCTATAATTCTAGTTGCCATATCAAGTAGTATTTCAAATATTGGAATTTCATTTAATGACACCCCAAATAATTTAATATTTATCTTTTTTATTATGGTTGTTATAGGAGGTTCTTTTTTTTCAACTAGTTCAGGTATAAGGTTAATAAAAATCCTAAGTTTGTTAAAATTTTCTTTGAATAACCTATTATCACATACTAAACCCAATCAAATTTATTCAAATAAAGTTACATTAATTAATGAGAGAACTGAAAAGTCAGATATTAATAAATACTTTTTTTCAATAATTATTTTTATTATCTCACTGTCATTGTTAACCTCGATACTAACATTCTCGGATATACAATTTGAAAATTCATTTAAGCTTTCTATCTTGACAATTATGAATACCGTTAATTCAAGTATGTTTGAACTAGCTAATTTTGATTTCTATAATCTTTCTTTTTTTACTAAGATTTATTTAATAATTTTCATGATAATTGGTAGAGTAGAGCTATTAACAATACTAATATTATTTAAAAAATTTCTTTTCAAAAGCTAAATTAATATTATAAAGTCTTCGTTCTGCGCCCTTAGCTCAGCTGGATAGAGCATCGGTTTTCTAAACCGAGGGTCGGAGGTTCGAATCCTCCAGGGCGCGCCAAGTTAATTGATCAGTATTGTTGAGGCTAATTTACCATTGATGGTTGTAATACTTTCTGCTTTACTCCAGTATTCAAAAATAACTTTTTGAATAATTTGTTAACAAATAAATAATAAAAATGAGGAAAATAATGTTTAAAATAATAAAACAATTGACTTCTGTAGTTGCTATGTTCGCTGTGTTATTTGCTTTTTCAACAGAAACAATGGCTGCTAAGAAATCAAAAACTCTTGAGAACACTAAAAAAAGAGGATTTGTAAGATGTGGTGTTTCTCAGGGTCTTCCTGGATTTTCAAACGCAGATGAGTCTGGAAATTGGACAGGGATAGATGTTGATGTATGTAGAGCTGTTGCAGCTGCTACATTAGGAGATGCAACTAAAGTTAAATTCACTCCTTTAAGTGCAAAAGAAAGATTTACCGCACTTACTTCAGGTGAAATTGACATTCTATCAAGAAACACAACTTGGACGCTTTCAAGAGACGCTGACATTGGTTTAACATTTGTTGGAGTAAACTTTTATGATGGACAAGGTTTCATGGTAAGAAAAGGTTCAGGAATAGCATCTACTAGTGAATTTAAAAATGGAACTTCAGTTTGTACAAATTTAGGAACTACAACTGAGCTTAACATGAGAGACTTCTTCGATTCTAGAGGAATTTCTTATGAGCCTGTAGTTTTTGAAAAAGCAGACGAAGTCGTAGCTGCTTATGATGCAGGTAGATGTGATACATACACTACAGATAAATCTGGTCTTGCTGCACAAAGAACTAAATTGTCTGCTCCAGATGATCACGTAGTATTACCTGAAACTATTTCAAAAGAGCCACTTGGACCAGTTGTACGTCAAGGTGATTCTGTTTGGGAAGATATAGTAAGATGGTCGTTAAATACTATGATTGAAGCAGAGGAATATGGTGTTAACTCATCAAATGCTGATATGATGAAAACTTCAAATAATCCAGCAATCAAAAGATTAGTTGGTGCTGAAGGTGAACTAGGCGCAGCTTTTGGTTTAGATAACGAATGGAACTTAAGAATTATCAAACAAGTTGGTAATTACGGTGAAAGCTACAAAAGAAACATAGCAGACACTGGAATTCTACCTGACAGAGGTCCAAATGAATTATGGACTAAAGGTGGAATATTATACGTACCACCAGCAAGATAATTTAATTTCAAATTACTTAAAAAGGGCTAGATATTTCTAGCCCTTTTTTTTATTATAGATTCCGATGAACAACATTATAAAAAGATTTATACCTCAGATTTTAGCAATACTATTTGTTGTTCTTATTTTTGGGTTTTTAACCCTGAATGCTCAGACCAATATGGATAATAGAGGTATTGATTTTGGTTTTGATTTTTTATCACAAGAATCTTCATTTGATGTTCAGTTTTCTTTAATTGAATATAGTGGATCAGACTCATATGCCCGTGCTTTTCTAGTTGGACTTTTGAATACTTTGTTAGTTTCTTTTATTAGTATAATTATTTGCACAATATTAGGTGTTATAATTGGTGTAGCAAGATTATCATCTAATTACCTAATAAAAAACTCAGCCGCATGGTACGTCGAGTTTTTTAGAAATATTCCATTACTGCTACAAATCTTCTTTTGGTATTACGCAGCTCTTAGAGCTTTACCTATGCCAGAGAAAGCCAATGCATGGTTTGGGGTAACTTATATGACAGTAAAAGGCTATTACATACCAGCTATGGTGTGGGAAAATTTGAATGTATTTTTATATTGTGGTCTTGCAGCAATAATATCAATTATTGTAATGAGGAATTATGCAAGTAGATTAAGAGACACACAAGGTAAACAAATTCCTGTACTCCTTTATTCAGTAGCTCTATTAATTGTATTGCCTCTTTTATCATTCATATTTGGTGGAGTGTCCTTAGAATTTGAAATACCTGAGCTCAAAAAATTATCAAAGATTTCCTATATTTATGAAGGTGGAATAAGTTTACCACCTGAATTAATAGCATTAGTTTTAGCACTATCTTTATACACTTCTACCTTTGTAGCAGAGTGTGTTAGAGCTGGTATCGAGGGAGTTAGTAAAGGCCAAAAAGAGGCCGCAGCATCTGTTGGTTTAACACCTAATCAAGTTTTAAAATTAGTTATTATGCCTCAAGCTTTAAGAATTATAATTCCACCAACGACAAACCAATATTTAAATTTGACTAAAAATTCATCTTTGGCAGCTGCTATTGCATATCCAGATTTAGTACTTGTATTTGCAGGAACTGCTTTGATGCAAACTGGTAAGGCAATAGAAATTGTTTCTATAACAATGTTAACTTATTTAACTATAAGTTTAACAATTGCAGCAATAATGAATTGGTACAACAAAAAAATTGAAATTAAGGAAAAGTAAATAATGCAAACATTTAATTTTTTAAAACCTAACAGAGATAATATTAAAAATTACTCTATTATTGGATCTTTTTTAGTTTTGGTGAGTTTAATTGATGTAATATCAAATGCCTTTTTAAAAATAAATTTAACATCTTTTTTACCTGGCTCCTTAACTACTTTGTTTCCATTAATTATAGGATTAATCGGATTAAATATGATGAGAATTGATTATTCAGGAAACAAAACATTAGATTTATTAAATAAAAATATAAATACAAATAATTTTAATGCTCTATTAACTCTATTAATATTATTTTCAATTATCAAAGCTCTTCCTCAGTCTCTGAGTTGGATGATTTTTGATGCCACTATTTCAGGTGAATCAAAAGATGCTTGCACAGGCACGGGTGCTTGTTGGACATATATTAAAGTTTGGTTTCGAAGATTTATGTATGGAATGTATCCAAACGAATTTCATTGGAGGATTAATACTGCATTCATATTAGTTATAGCACTTGGATTTGTTGGATATTTCATGAAGGAAAATTTGAAAAAATATCTAGCTTTATATTATGTTATTATTTATCCAGTAATTGCATATTTAGTTATCTATTATTTAATATCTGGTGGATCATTTGGTTTACAATGGGTAGAAACAGGAGCATGGGGAGGATTGTCACTTACTTTTATAGTTTCTTTTTTCTGTCTAATTTTCTGTTTCCCACTAGGTATGATTTTTGCACTTGGAAGAAGATCTAATCTTCCAATAATAAAATATATATCAATTTGTTATATTGAATTTTGGAGAGGTGTTCCATTGATTACAGTATTATTTATGTCATCTGTAATGTTTCCAATGTTTCTTCCTGAAGATTTTTTCATGGATAAATTAGTAAGAGTAATTATAGCAATTACATTGTTTGAGGCCGCTTACTGTGCTGAGGTTATTAGAGGGGGTTTGCAATCATTACCTAGAGGTCAATACGATGCAGCTAAATCCTTAGGAATGGGTTATTGGAAAATGCATATTTTTGTAATTTTACCTCAAGCGCTAAAATTAGTGATCCCAGGAATAGCAAATACCTTTTTAGCATTAGTTAAAGATACTCCTTTAATCTTTGTAGTAGGTTTAGCTGAACTAGCAGGTATGCTTGCTTTAGCAAAAACAAATCCAAAATGGCTAGGCTTTGCGATGGAAGGATATATTTTTGCATCAATAGTATTCTGGATTATATGCTATGCAATGAGTAAATATAGTTATAACTTAGAGGCAAAATATAAAACTGAAAGATAAAAAATGTCAGATCCAATAATAAAAATTCAAAATATGAATAAATGGTTCGGTGATTTTCAAGTTTTAAAAAAAATAAATCTTGAGGTTGAGGCAAATAAAAAAATTGTAGTATGTGGACCATCAGGATCGGGTAAATCTACACTGATTAGATGTATCAATAGATTAGAAGAGCACCAAGAAGGGGATATAATAGTTGATGGAAATGAGCTATCAGAAAAAACAAAAGATATTGAAAAAATTAGAGCTGAAGTTGGAATGGTTTTTCAACAATTTAATTTATTTCCACATCTTTCAATATTAGATAATTGTACACTTGCACCAATTTGGGTGAAAAAAATGCCTAAAAAAGAAGCTCAAGAACTAGCCTTAGATCAACTTAAAAAAGTTCAAATAGATGATCAAGCAAACAAATTTCCTGGACAACTTTCAGGTGGACAACAACAACGTTGTGCAATCGCTAGAGCATTGTGTATGCAGCCAAAAATTATGTTGTTTGACGAACCAACATCCGCATTGGATCCTGAAATGATTAAAGAGGTGCTTGATGCAATGGTTAGTCTTGCAAAAGGTGGAATGACTATGATTGTTGTGACACATGAGATGGGATTTGCTAAAGAAGTTGCTGATGAGGTCATTTTTATGGATGAAGGCATGATAATTGAGAAGGCTGATACAAAAGAATTCTTTGCTAACCCAAAGAGTGACAGAACAAAGCTTTTTTTAAGCCAAATTCTTTAAAATAATTCTAAAGACTTCTTAAAAAGTTACTTGACAGGTTTGGAATAAGTTAAAAAAACCATTTTTTTTAAAAATTATTTTACTTGCATAAAGTTTTCTATTTAGATTAACTCTCATAAATATTTTATTTAAAGAGGGGTCTTAAATGGAAGAAAATTTTAACAAACATCTTGGCAATAAGCTAAAGTTAAGAAGGTTAGCACTAGGTTTAACTCAAACTAAAGTAGCAAAAGCAATAAACGTAACATTTCAACAAATTCAAAAATATGAAAAAGGAACTAACGGCGTAAGTTCTATTAGATTGTTACAACTTTCTAATTATTTGAAAGTTCCTATCAATTATTTCTTTGAAGATTTTTCAGAATATCTAGTAAATCTTGATAAATCAAAAGAAGGACATATGAATGTGAATTATAACTTCTTAGTTAAAGTTTATTCAGAGTTAACTCAGGATCAAAAGATTAAATTCGGAAAAAATTTACAAATAGCACAAATAAATATTTCAAAAGCTGTTTAATTGATTTGGCTCCTCGGGCAGGACTCGAACCTGCGACCAATTGATTAACAGTCAACTGCTCTACCAACTGAGCTACCGAGGAATATTTTTCTCACAACTTACTTTTTTTAAAATTTATCTCAATACTTATTTTGGAGGCAACGCCCGGAATCGAACCGGGATACAAGGATTTGCAATCCTCTGCGTAACCATTCCGCCACGTTGCCATCAAATATAAAATATTTGGTAATCGACATTTGTATAATTCATTTTGATGATTAGTCTATAAATTTAGCAATGATTTTCATTATTGTTTATTAATTTGATTAATTTATAAAACAAATCAATGAGTTTTGATAAATATGAGCACAATATTGTTGAGAATAAAATCTATGATTATTGGGAAAAAAATAAATTATTTAAACCTAAAGAAAATTCAAAAAAATTCTCAATTGTAATTCCTCCACCAAATGTAACTGGAAGCCTCCACATGGGGCATGCTTTAAATAACTCTATTCAAGATGTTTTAACTAGATTTCATAGAATGAATAATTATGAAACTTTATGGCAACCAGGAACTGATCATGCTGGTATAGCAACCCAAGCATTAGTTGAAAAAAAACTTGCAATAGATGGTGTTAAAAAAAATGATTTAGGCAGAGAAAAATTTATTGAAAAAGTTTGGGAATGGAAAAATGAGTATGGAGATATTATAATAAACCAACTGAAAAAACTTGGATGCTCTTGTGATTGGTCCCGTAATGCTTTTACAATGGACGAAAATTTATCTAAGTCAGTGATAAAAGTATTTGTTGATCTTTATAATAAGAAGTTAATCTATAAATCAAAAAAACTTGTCAACTGGGATGTAGTTTTAAAAACAGCAATATCTGATTTAGAAGTTGATCAAAGAGAGGTAAATTCAAAACTATATTATATAAATTATCCTATAGAAAATTCTGATAAATTTATAACAATTGCCACAACAAGGCCTGAAACTATGTTGGGAGATAGCGCAATAGCTGTAAATCCAAAAGATGATAGATTTAAAGATATTGTTGGAAAGTTAGTTACAATACCTTTAGCAAATAGAAAAATAAAAATAATAACAGATGACTATGCTGATCCTGAACAAGGAACTGGTGCAGTTAAAATTACTCCAGCTCATGATTTTAATGACTATGATGTAGGTATAAGAAACAAGTTAGAAGTAATTAATATATTTACGCCTGATGGAAAAATAAATGACAATGCGCCTAACCCATATAAAGGTTTAGATAGATTTGCAGCAAGAAAATTAATCTTAGAACATCTTGAAGAAGGAAAATTTTTAGAAAAAATAGAAAAGTTAGTAAATAAAGTTCCTTACGGTGATAGATCTAATTCTATTATTGAACCTTACTTAACAGAGCAATGGTTTGTTGATGCAAAAACTTTAGCCATTAAAGCAAAAGAGGTAGTAGATAGTGGTAAGACTAAATTTTTTCCTGAAAATTGGTCAAAAACTTATTTTCAATGGATGAATAATATTGAACCTTGGTGTATTTCCCGTCAATTATGGTGGGGGCATCAAATTCCAGCATGGTACGGGCCTGATGGAAAAATATTTGTAGCTGAAAATGAAGACGAATGTAAAAAACAGGCAAAAGAATTCTATTCAAAAGATGTGGAATTAAAAAGAGATGAAGATGTTCTAGACACTTGGTTTTCGTCAGGTCTATGGCCATTTGCTACTTTAGGTTGGCCAGAAAAAACTCCAGAAGTTGAAAAATTTTATCCAACAAGTGTTCTAGTCACTGGTTTTGATATCATATTTTTCTGGGTTGCTAGAATGATAATGATGGGAACTCAGTTTTTAGATAAGGAACCTTTTAAAAATATTTATGTTCATGCTTTAGTTAGAGATGAAAAGGGTCAAAAAATGTCCAAATCAAAGGGCAATGTTATTGATCCATTAGAACTTATCGAAAAATATAGTGCAGACGCCTTAAGATTTACTCTATTATCAATGGCATCACCAGGTCGAGACGTAAAATTATCTGAAGACAGAGTTAAAGGTTATAGAAATTTTTTAAATAAAATATGGAACGCTAACAATTTTTTGTCACAAAATAAGTGTGACTTTGGTGATGTAAAAAAACCTGAAAATATAAAATTAACAATCAATAAGTGGATACTATCTGAGCTTGTAAAAGTTAAAAACGACACAGAAAATAGTTTAAAAAATTATAGGTTTGATGAAGCATCTAAGACTATTTATCAATTTGTATGGCATTCATTTTGTGATTGGTATTTAGAGCTATCTAAAACTGTATTTAATTCTAATAATGAGGAAGATATTAAGGAGTTAAGACAAACTTCATCTTATATATTTAGAGAAATTTTAATAATACTTCATCCATTTATTCCATTTGTTACAGAGGAGATTTGGTTGAATAACAAGTTAGATAAAAATGGAGGTGAATTTTTAATGCATGCTAATTGGTTAGAAGGTGATTATCATGAAAAAAAATCTTATGATGAAATTAATAATATTATTAATTTTATTACATCCATAAGATCATTTAAAAATGAATTAAATATCAGTCCAGGGTCATTTATTGAAATTTCAACAGCAAATACAAACAAAGAATATAAAAACTTTTTATCAGCTAATGAAAATATATTAAAAAAAAATGGAAGAATTAAAAACTTTCATGAAAATGATTTAAAAAAATCATCCGCAAGTATTGTTATTAACGGAGAGCTATTCAAACTATATTTTGACCAAGATGTTGATCTGAATATGATTAAAACAACCCTAGAGAAGAAAATTACAAAAATTAATGAAGAAATGAAAAAAATAGATACAAGATTGTCAAATAAATCCTTTATAGACCGTGCGCCACAAAATATAGTAGATCAAGAGAAAAGCAACTTTGCTAATTTAGAAAAAGATGTTAAAAAAATAGAACTAACCCTAAAAGGTTTATAATGAAAAAATTTAATAAGAAAAAATTACCAAGTAGACATACAACAATAGGTGCTGATAAAGCTCCCCAAAGATCATTTTATTATGCAATGGATTTAACAGAAAAGGACGTTGCTAAGCCATTTGTTGGAGTTGTATCAACATGGAATGAAGCTGCTCCATGTAACATTAATTTAATGAAACAAGCACAATCAGTTAAAAAAGGTGTTCAAGCAACCGGTGGAACACCAAGAGAATTTTGTACTATTACTGTAACAGATGGAATTGCAATGGGTCATGAAGGAATGAAATCATCTTTGATTTCAAGAGACGTAATAGCAGACTCAACAGAGCTTACAGTTAGAGGTCATTGTTATGATGCATTAGTTGGATTAGCTGGATGTGATAAATCATTACCAGGTTTAATGATGGCTATGGTTAGATTAAATGTTCCAAGTGTTTTTATTTATGGCGGTTCTATTTTACCAGGTAGATTTGAAGGTAAAGATGTAACAGTAGTTGATGTATTTGAAGGTGTTGGAAAATATACTTCAAAAAAAATGACAGCTCATGCATTAAGAAAATTAGAACTTAAAGCTTGTCCAAGTGCAGGAGCTTGTGGTGGTCAATTTACAGCAAATACAATGGCATGTGTTTCAGAGGCAATTGGTTTAGCATTACCTTTTTCAGCTGGTACACCTGCGCCTTATGCTGAAAGAAATAAGTATGCAGTTGATAGTGGAAAAGCTGTAATGAATTTATTAGCAAAAAATATTAGACCTAGAGACATAGTAACAAGAAAAGCTCTCGAAAATGCAGCTACCATTGTTGCGGCAACTGGTGGATCAACAAATGCAGGTTTACACTTACCAGCTATAGCAAATGAAATAGGAATTAAATTTGATTTAATGGATGTTGCAAAAATATTTAAGAAAACTCCTTATCTCGCTGATTTAAAACCAGGTGGAAAATATGTTGCAAAAGATATGTGGGAAGCAGGAGGAGTTCCAATGTTATTAAAGACATTAATGGATGGTGGTTACATTCACGGAGACTGTATGACAGTGACAGGTAAAACCATGAGAGAAAATTTAAAAAATGTTAAATTTAGAACTAATCAAAAAGTAATGAGATCTTATAAAAATCCTATTTCTCCAACAGGAGGCGTTGTTGGATTAAAAGGAAATTTAGCTCCAGAAGGCGGAATTGTAAAAATAGCTGGTTTAAAAAAATTACAATTTACAGGAAGAGCCAGATGTTTTGATAATGAAGAGTCTGCGTATAAATCAGTAATAAACAGAAAATACAAAGATGGAGACATCATTATAATTAGATATGAGGGGCCAATAGGAGGTCCAGGAATGAGAGAAATGCTTCAAACAACTGCAGCAATATACGGTCAAGGAAAAGGGGAGAAAGTAGCACTTATAACAGATGGTAGGTTCTCTGGGGCTACTAGAGGCTTTTGTATCGGTCACGTGGGCCCTGAGGCCTCTGTAGGCGGTCCTATAGCCCTTTTAAGGAATGGGGATATCATCGATATAGATGCTAAAAAGGGCACAATTAACGTAAGGCTTACAAAGAAGGAATTGAGTGCAAGACGTAAAAAATGGAAACCAAGAAAGATGAATTTTGGTAATGGTACATTATGGAAATATGCACAAACGGTTGGACCAGCTTATAAAGGTGCACCAACTCATCCAGGTGGTAAAAACGAGGTTAGAACTTACGCAGATATTTAATGAAAATTAGACCTGTAATACTTTGTGGTGGCGCAGGAACAAGACTTTGGCCAGATAAAAAAAAACATCAAGCAAAACAATTTATTGATTTTGGTGGATGGAGTTTAATTCAAAAAACTTTAGAAAGAGTAAATAAACCAATTTTTGATTTTCCAATAATCAGCACAAATTTAAAATACTTAAAGCAAGTAAAATTAGCTTTAAAAAAAAGTAAAATTAAAAAGTTTAAAATAGTTTTAGAACCAGCTAAAAAAAATACTGCACCAGCAATCCTTGCTTCAGCCTTAATAAAAGACATTCCATTAGAGCAACCATTAATGTTTTTTGCAGCAGATCATTTAATTGAAAAGTCAAATATTTTAAATAAATCTTTATTAAAAAATAAATCAAATTTAGATAATCAAAATCTATTTATTTTTGGAATAAAACCTACAAGCCCATCAAGTGAATATGGATATTTTTTAACTAAAAAAATTAAATCTATAAATAAAGTTACAAAATTTATTGAAAAACCAAAATTATCAAAAGCGAAAGAAGTAATTATGAAAAAAGGTTATTGGAATTCTGGTATGTTTTATTTAAGGAAAGACTCAATAATCAATAATTTTAAAAAATATCAAAATAAAACTTACAAAAGTTGTGTTGAGGCTATTAAAAAAGGCAAATATAAAAATAATACTTACTACTTAAATATAAGAGCTTTTGAAAAATCAATCGAGAAATCTTTTGATTATGCAATACTTGAGAAAACAAAAAAAATTAATGCTATTAAATTAGATATACCTTGGTCTGATCTTGGTAGTTGGAAAGAGATACTTAAGATATATGATAAAAATAAAAGAAAACACTTTAACAAAAAGAATGTTTTTTATAGACCATGGGGGAGTTATTTAAATTTATTTGAAGGAAAAGAGTTTTTAATTAAAGAATTATCAGTAAAATCTAAAGGTATATTAAGTCTTCAAAAACATCATCACAGAGCAGAACATTGGTTGGTTACCAAAGGTAATCCACGAATAACTTTAAATAAAAATATCATTAATAAAAAACCTAATGAACATATATTTATTCCATTAGGAGCAATTCATAGAATACAAAATCCTGGAAAAAAACCTGTAAAAATTATGGAAGCTCAAGTTGGTTCAATTCTAAAAGAGACTGATATTGTTAGATATCAAGACATTTATGGTAGAGCAAATAAACTTTAATTAAATTGTAATAATCTATAAATATTTTTGTCATCACCATTAATTATAAAACCCTAATAAAATTATAAATTTTAAAACATCTTTATTTCCCCTTAATTTTAAAATTTTGTTGATTAACTACTTTCCCCTTTTTTAATTACAAAAGGGGAAAGAAGATTTAGAAATTAATTATTTATAGATGCAGGACTGTCGCTAGTCTTCTTTTTAGCTAGTTTTTTTGTTTTTTTTGCAGCAACTCTTTTTTCAATACTTGCAATTTTAATATTAATTTTAGATAATTTTTTTTCTTTTAAATTGATCTTATTTTTAAGTTTTTCTATTAACTTGATAACCTTTTTTTTTCTTTTTTCATTTTTCTTTAACTTTTTACTCATAATGACCTCCTGTGTAATTTTATAATAATTATATTTAAATTAAATATCTTAGTAAAATGATTTTTTGATAAATTCTCTTATTTAAAAGTTATGCTGTTAATATGTTAAAATATTTTCCTGATTTCCTTAATTCTACGTTATCACAATATTGATATTTATCACCATCAATTTGAATTGGAATTTTTTCCCCTTGTCCATCAATTTTTAGCTCACTGGAATAAGATGTTATAACACTCGTAGACTTCGATAAATCTCCAAAAAAAATAATCAAATAAATATAATAAAGTATTTTTATTCTAGTAAGGTCTTTGAATACATAAGTAATAATTTTGTTATCAAATATATTTGTTTTATTAATTTTGTAGTGTCCCGCATAATAATTGGTATTAGAACATAACACCCAGTCAGCTATATGATTTTCACCATCTATGTTAACTTTTAATTTTTGATTTTTCATTAACAAAAATTTTTGCAATCCCTTATATCCAAAAATAATTTTACCTAACAGTTTTTTTAGAGAACTATTAATTGAATGGACTATCGTTGCATCCCAACCTATACCTGCCATTAAAATAAAATAATCATTATTAATTTTTACTAAATTAGTTTGTTTTAAATTGTTTGATTGTAAAATTTGAACAATTTTACTTATTTTTTTACTCATATTTAGTTCAGCTTGAAGTAAATTAGCAGTTCCAGCTGGTATATAACCAATAGCAAAATCTTTTTTTGGAACAAAATTATTTTTAATAAGTTTGTTTATTGCAAATGATACTGAACCATCGCCTCCAGCAACTACAAGTCTATCTATATTTAACTTAGAAATATTTTTAAATACTGCCTCTGCTTTATCTACGCTCTCAGTTTCAAAAAAAAGAACATCATTATACTTCGAAAGTTTATCTGAAATTTTTTTTATAAATTTAGATTTTCTGCCAGAAGAAGCGTTTTTGTTGTAAATAATGCAATATTTCATAATAAATTTTAATATTTCCTTAACATTACTATGGCACAAAGAATTAAACGATTCTAGTGCAAATTGAATTAAAAAAAAAGGATTTAATGAAACCTATATTAAAATACAAAAGTATATTCATTTCAGATGTGCATCTTGGTACTAAAGGTTGCCAAGCAGATAAATTGCTTGAATTTTTTAAAAATACAAGATCAGAAAAACTTTATTGTGTAGGTGATATAATAGATGTTTGGGCACTTCAAAAAAATTTTTATTGGCCACAAGAACATAATGACGTAATTCAAAAAATATTAAGAAAAGCAAGACATGGAACAGAAGTTTACTACGTTATAGGTAATCATGATGAAGTGTTTCGAAAATTTATTCCTATGCATTTTGGACAGATAAAAATGATCAATAGAGTAATTCATCAGTCTGTTTTAAATAAAAAATATTTAGTTGTTCACGGCGATGCTTGGGATGGTGTTATGAGATATGCCAAATGGTTGTCGAAGTTAGGCGCAATAGCCTATGAAATGCTATTGAAATTAAATGTAGTGATTAACTTTTTTAGACGTCTAAGAGGTAAAGGCCAGTGGTCTTTAGCAAAGTTTCTTAAATATAAGGTAAAAAATGCAGTTAAATATATGGGAGAATACGAAAAAACAATTGCAGAATATGGAAAGAAAAAAAAATTTGATGGAATAATCTGTGGGCATATTCATCATGCCCAAAATGAAAATTATGATGGTGTTAATTATTTAAATTGCGGAGACTGGGTTGAGTCTTGTACTGCTTTAGTTGAAAACTTTGATGGAACGTTTGAAATAATTTATTGGGATAAGTTAAGAGAAGAATTTTTAGATAATCATAATAATTCAGATAAAGAAGTAATTGAAGCGCAAGATCTAAAAAAAGCATCTTAATGAAAATATTAATTGTTACAGACGCTTATTTTCCACAAGTAAATGGTGTGGTAAGAACTTTAAATGAAACAGGAAAAAAACTTGAAGCAATGGGTCACGAAGTTGAGTATTTAAATCCCCAACTTTTCTTCACTGTACCAATGCCTAAATACAATGAAATAAGACTTTCTGTGAATATTTGGCCAAGAGTGAGCCATTTAATAAAAAAAATAAATCCTTCAGCCATACATATAGCTACCGAAGGTCCTTTAGGATTTATGGCAAGAAGATATTGTCTTAAAAATAATCTAAAGTTTACCACAAGTTTTCACACAAGATTTGATAAATATATGAAGTTATATTTACCTTGGGTTCCTGAAAAATTATCACAGAAATTCCTAAGCAACTTTCATAACAAAGCAGAAAAAATTTTGGTTACAACCGAATCTATGAAAAAAGAACTAATTCAAATTGGAGTAGATGAAAGTAAAATGGTTGTTTGGACAAGAGGTGCTGATCATGGATCGTTTAAAAATCCAAAAAAAATCAATTTAGAATATAAAAGGCCTATATGGATATATGTAGGTCGAGTAGCTATTGAAAAAAATATTCGTGCTTTTTTAAATCTAAAATTAGAAGGAACAAAACTTCTTGTTGGTAAAGGACCAGATATTAAAAAGTTAAAAAAAGAATTTCCAGATGCTCACTTCTTAGGTGAAAAAACTAACGGTGAATTAGCTTCATATTTTACATCATCTGATGTTTTTGTCTTTCCAAGCAAAACAGATACTTTTGCAATTGTAATATGTGAATCCCTCAGTTGTGGTACACCAGTTGCAGCATTTCCAGTTCCTGGTCCTAAAGATATTTTCAAAGATAGTGAAATTAATTGTTTAGATGAGGATTTAGAAAAATCTGCAATGAAAGCTCTAAAAATTGAAAGAGAAAAGTGCCTAGAATACTCTAAAAACTTTACTTGGGATAAAACCGCAGAAATTTTTATTAATAATATCTCCCCTAATTAAGTAACTAAATTTTAAATAATTGCATATTAAATTTTTAATATGTTAATTATATACTTAACTTTTAGAACATCATGATTGGCCTTTTCGAAATACTATTAATCTGTGTAATTATATTTCTACTAATAATAATTTATTCAAACGGAAACAAAAAAAATACTGATGATAAAATTATTATCTCAAAGTATGAAAAGGATGATAGCAAAACATTTATAATAGATGAATTAGAGGATCAATTTATAGCATTAGATAAATTAAATATTATAAAATATGTCAATCCAAGTGCCGAAAAAAGATTTGGTAAAAATATTTTAAATACACATCTCGGCACAATTTTAAGAAATCCTAATCTAGATGAAAAAATCAGAGAAGTTAAGTCTTCAAAAAAAACCAGTAATTTAGATTTAGAAATAAATTTGCCTTCATATCAGTATTACAGAATTTATGTGATTCCTGGACCAACTGTAATTTTTACAGAAAAAGACTCTGTTGTTTTATTTTTAAAAGATCTTACTGAAATTTCAAAAACACAAAAATTTAGAACTGACTTTGTTGCTAATGTTAGCCATGAGTTAAAAACTCCTCTTGTTTCAATTAAAGGCGCTATAGAGACAATAGAGGGCCCTGCTAAAGATGACGAAATAGCAAAGATAAAGTTTCTTAAAATAATCTCTTCACAAAGCAAAAGAATGGAAAATTTAATAAGTGATCTATTAATATTAAGCAGAATTGAACTCCAGGAGCATATAAGACCTGATAAGTTAGTTAATTTGAAGAATGTATTCACAAAAGTAAAAGATATTCATTTTACTAGCTTAAAAGAAAAAAATATTAATCTTAAAATTAATTTAGATAATGTAAGTAATGTAATTGGTGATGAAGATAAATTAATAACTGTTTTTTCTAATTTATTAGACAATGCTATTAAATACTCAAAAGAAAAATCAACTATAAATATATTAGCTTCTCCAAGCAAAGGGAAACTCATAACAAAAGGAATTAAAATATCTGTATCTGATCAAGGTATTGGAATTCCTGAGGATCAAATTAACAGAGTAACTGAAAGATTTTATAGAGTAGATGTTCAAGAGAGCAGGAAAGTTGGTGGAACAGGTTTAGGTCTTGCAATTGTCAAACATATAATTTCTCAACATAGAGGTGATTACGAAATAAAAAATCTTAATGGTAAAGGAACCGAAATTAACATTCATTTACCTAGTGAATTATAAACTTTATATAATTTAACAATTTTCACAATATAATTTAATTTGTAAATAACGGATTTTTTCAATAAAGTTGTTAAATGAAAAAAATAATAATAAATTTTTTTATTTTTTCTTTCTTATTCTTTAACTTTATATCAAATTCTTACTCTGAAGACTCTAATAAAAAAGACATTACAACACTTTTAAGAAACCAACAACTTACTGTATTTGATATTGGTATTTTTAGAATGAAAAATGACTTAGAAAATACCAAAAGCACTATCAATAAACATTTTCCATCTGACAAAGTAAATGTTGGTAATATCTATACCGAGGTTATAACTTCATTCTGGAGAGATACAATTGATTTGATTGTATCAATCCCAATGAACAAAAACTTAAAAAAAGAAAATTATATGTCTGACATGCATAGATGTAAAAATATTTTCTTTTCTGTAAGAGATCATTTGTTAAGAAAACAAAATGAGAGTAATTATAATTTTAATAGAGCCTCAAGTTATATAATTACTACTTTTTCTACCCCCACAAGTTGGCCTTCATGGAAATATGATCAAAAACAAGTAAAAGACCTTATATCAATGATACAACTAGAAGTTACTTTAAGACCAACAAAGAGCCTAGCACTAAGTGAAAATGTTAGCCCAATTCGTTGTAGAGGAGATTTAGCTGCAGATAATGATACCTTAATCATCTCTAAAAAATACAACTAAAAAGTTACCTTTTTAACATAACTGTAACAAATTTGTAATACTAGAGTCCTCAATAAAATTTATTAAGCGAGTCGTTAATTAACTTTAATTCACGAAAGGATATTAAAAATGAAAAAACTAACTATAGTTCTTGCTTCAATAGTTGCCATTTCTGTTGCCACTATTGCTCAAGCAAGAGATCAAATCAAAATAGTTGGATCATCTACTGTATTCCCTTACGCAACAATAGTTGCTGAAAGATTCGGGCAAACTGGATTTAAAACACCAGTAATCGAGTCAACTGGTACAGGTGGTGGTGCAAAATTATTTTGTGCAGGTGTAGGAGAAGCTCACCCTGATATAACAAATGCATCAAGAGCAATGAAAGATAAAGAAAAAGCTCTTTGCAAAAAAAATGGTGTTAATGACATTGTTGAAGTTATTATCGGTAACGATGGTATTACTTTAGCATACAGTGTTGATGCTGAACCAGTAAACTTCACTAAAGAACATCTTTGGAAAGCTTTAGCAAAACACTCAGTTGTTGATGGTAAATTAGTAGACAACATATACAAAACATGGGATCAAATAGACCCAAGTTTACCAAAACAAAAGATTTCAGTTATGATTCCCCCAGGAACATCAGGAACAAGAGATGCTTGGAATTCGTTAGTAATGAAAAAAGGTATGCCTAAAGATGCTAAAGCATTATATAAAGCAGGTTTCGAAGCTGGAAATAAAAAATACAAAAAACCACAAAAACTTTACAGAGAAGATGGTGCTGCTATTGAAGTTGGAGAGAATGATAGTTTAATTATTCAAAAATTATCTGAAGACAAAGAAATGTTTGGTTTCTTTGGATTTAGTTACTTCTTAGCTGCAAGAGATAAATTGCAAGCTGCAAGTATAGAAGGTGGTCAACCATCATTAGAATCTATCCAAGACTATAGTTATGCTGTTGCTAGACCATTATTCTTTTACGTAAAAAAAGCTCATGTTGGTGTAATTCCAGGATTACATGAATTTGTAAAAGAATTCACTACAACTAAAGCTATTGGTAAAAGAGGTTACTTAGCGGAAATAGGACTTGTTCCACTTGATGCTGCAACTTACAGAACAGTTAGAGATAATTCGAAATCTCTTACTGCAATGTCAATGGAGTAATATAATATTTGTTAACAAACTCAAAAGGGGCCCTATTAATTGGGCCCTTTTTTTTGTATAAATCTAAAGGAGCCAATAATTGAATTCAGTAATATTTTTAACAATCGTTCTTTTAGCTTTATCCAGTTACTTCTTTGGAAGAAAAAAAGCTATTTTAATTCAATCTAACAAACGGTTAACAGCTCTTCCAAAATTTTATGGATACTATCTTGCTATATGGTGTGGCGCACCTGCTTTTCTTTTGTATGCTTTATGGTCGATATTTGAACCTAGCATAGTAAGATTTTTTATACTTAGTGATTATTCTTCGCAAGGACTTCTAGAAGGAGAGTTGAATTTATTTTATGAAAAAGTAAAATCACTTTCTCGAAACCAGTATTCAGGAGAACTTACTGCAGAGTTACAAAGATCAGCAGAAAAATATTTAAACTTTAGAGACATAGCAAAATGGTCTAAGGTTGTTATAGTTTTATCATTACTAATTGCATCAACAGGTTATGCGTATACAAAGATTTCAAACAACACTAAAACAAGAGAACCAGTTGAAATATTTCTTAAAGGAGTATTTTTTTTATCATCACTGGCAGCGATATTAACAACCATTGGTATTATTTTTTCTCTTTTGTTTCAAACAATAGAATTTTTTCAAGTTATCCCACTATTTGATTTTGTATTTGGAATGCACTGGTATCCTGCAAAAGCTTTTGTTAGAGATGCAAGTGAAGCACTTGATCCATCAATGTATAGTGATACTTTTGGTGCGGTTCCTATATTTGCAGGTACCTTTTTTATAGCTTTGATTGCAATGTGTGTTGCAATACCAATTGGTTTGTTAAGTGGTATTTATATGGCGGAATATGCGAGCAAACGTTTAAGACAGTATGCCAAACCTGTCATTGAAATTTTAGCGGGAATTCCAACTGTTGTTTATGGTTTTTTTGCTGCTTTAACAGTTGGACCTTTTTTAAAAGACCTTGGATTATCATTAGGACTAGAGGTGTCAGCAGAAAGCGCACTGGCTGCCGGTGGTGTTATGGGAATTATGATTATTCCATTTATATCAAGCTTAAGTGACGATGTGATTACAAGTGTTCCTCAAAATCTTAGAGATGGTAGCTATGCTATGGGAGCAACAAAATCTGAAACAATAAAAAGAGTAATTATTCCAGCTGCTTTACCTGGAATTGTTGGATCTATTTTATTAGGTGTTTCTAGAGCTATTGGTGAAACAATGATTGTTGTAATGGCATCAGGGTTGGCAGCAAACCTAACTCTAAATCCATTAGAGTCCACTTCAACAATAACTGCTCAAATTGTTGTTATCTTAATTGGTGATCAACAATTTGGGGATCCGAAAACCCAAGCAGCTTTTGCATTGGGATTAAGTTTATTTATAGTTACTTTAGTTTTAAATATTGTTGCCTTATCTGTTGTGAAAAAATATAGAGAGAAATATGAATAAAGAAGAACGTTTAATTAAAAGATACAAAGCTGAAAAAAGATTTCAATTTTACGGTAAAGCTGCAATATTTATGGCTTTATTATTTCTAGTGGTATTTATAACAAAGATATTTTCTACTGGTTACACAGCATTTCAAAAAACATGGTTGGTAATACCAGTCAATTATAATGCAGATTTATTATATTTGGATCCAGATAAAAAACCAACAACCGAAGATATTAATGATGCAGACTTTTATGAGTTTGGGATAGAAACATTTATCACTCTCGATCCAGACGCAAGTGAGGATCAAATTATGGAATTAAAAAAAATGTTTGCATTTACTTTTGAGAGAGAATTAAAATATTATCTTCTAGACAATCCTGATAGCTTTGGAAAAACAGTTGATGTAAAATTAACAGCCTCTGACGACTTAGACCAAGTATTTAAAGGAAATTATCCAAGAGATATACCTGAAAATAGAAGAAGAGCATCTGATTATCAATTAAAAATTTTTGATAAATTAAATGAAGATGGAAGAGTTATAAGTGAATTTAATGCCAGTTTTTTTACAAATGCTGAT
This sequence comes from uncultured Pelagibacteraceae bacterium, assembly GCA_902611465.1. Classification (GTDB taxonomy): domain Bacteria; phylum Pseudomonadota; class Alphaproteobacteria; order Pelagibacterales; family Pelagibacteraceae; genus Pelagibacter. The sequence goes on from CACLZS010000007.1 coordinate 34,400, forward strand.
TCTAGAGAAGCTGAGTTAGCGGGTATAGCAAGCTCATTTATGGGTTCATTATTTTCCATACTTGTCTGTCTGTCAATTGCCTTTCCTGTTGCCTTACTAGCTGCAGTGTATCTAGAAGAATTTGCACCAAAAAATAGATTTACAGATTTTATTGAAGTAAATATCAATAATCTAGCAGCAGTTCCTTCAATTGTTTTTGGATTGTTAGGATTAGGTGTTTTATTGGCTGTATTTGGTTTACCTAGATCAACACCCTTAGTTGGAGGTATAACCCTTTCATTAATGACTCTTCCAACAATTATAATAGCAGCCAGAGCATCATTGAAGGCTGTTCCACCCAGTATAAGAGAAGCAGCTTTAGCAATGGGAGCTAGCAAAATGCAAACGACGATGCATCATACCGTGCCTTTGGCTTTACCTGGAACTTTATCAGGTACTATAATTGGCTTAGCTCAAGCATTAGGTGAAACAGCGCCTTTAATATTAATTGGAATGGTTGCTTTTGTTAACACAATACCAGGAACCCCTATGGATCCAGCAGCTAGCTTGCCTGTTCAAATCTATATATGGGCGGAGAGTGCCGAAAGAGGATTTGTAGAAAAAGTGTCTGCTTGCATAATGGTATTATTATTTTTCCTAATATTTATGAATTTAGGAGCACAATTAATTAGACATAAATTTGAAAAGAAATGGAACTAAAATATGAATAAAATAGAAGCAAAAAATGTTGATGTCTATTATGGAGCGAAACAAGCTTTATTTGATATCAATATGGATATCGAAGCAAATAAAGTAACTGCTCTTATTGGACCTTCTGGTTGTGGTAAATCAACATTCTTAAGATGTTTAAATAGGATGAATGATGTGATCGATATTTGTAAAGTCAGTGGTGTCGTAAAAATTAATGACTATGACATAAATCAAAAAGATACAGATGTTGTAAGGCTTAGAGAAAAAGTTGGAATGATTTTTCAAAAACCAAATCCTTTTCCAAAAACCATTTATGAGAATATTTCTTATGGACCTGAGATACATGGGGTAGCTCAATCTAAAAGTGAAATGGATAATATTGTTGAAGAGAGTTTGAGAAAAGCAGCACTTTGGGAAGAGGTAAAAGACAGAATTCACGAACCAGGTACTGGTTTATCAGGTGGACAACAACAAAGACTTTGTATTGCAAGAACAATATCAATTAAGCCCGAGGTAATACTCATGGATGAGCCATGTTCAGCTCTTGATCCCATTGCGACAGCACAAATAGAGGAGCTAATTGATGAATTAAGAAAGGAACATACTATAATAATTGTTACTCACTCAATGTCCCAAGCTGCCAGAGTTTCTCAAAATACTGGTTTTTTTCACCTTGGTAAATTGATTGAAGTAGGTTCTACTGATAAGATATTTAAGAATCCGACTCAACAACAAACGCAGGATTACATAACAGGAAGGTTTGGATAATGAACGAAAAACCACACACAGTAAAATCTTACGAAGACCAATTAAAAAAATTAAACAATGATTTAGTTGAAATGGGGGCAAATTGCGAAACCTCTTTAGGTAATGCAATGAAAGCAATATCAACAAATGATCATAATCTTGCTGATGATGTTATAAATTCAGATGCGGTTATAGATAATTTTGAGTCTCAGATAGAGAATGAGGTAGTAAATTTAATTGCTTTAAGACAACCAATGGCTGTTGATCTTAGAGAAACAGTTGCAGCTCTAAAGATGTCTTCAGACTTAGAAAGAATAGGTGATCTTGCCAAAAATATTGCAAAAAGAACAAAACTTATAAATACGCATTTGCCAAATAATTTAATTGAAGCAATGAATAGAATCTGCATTTTGGTTCAAAAACAATTAAAAATTGTTTTAGACTCTTATCTAAGTAGATCAAGCGATGTAGCTCAAACAGTATGGGAGAGTGATGAACAAGTTGATGATTTAACAAATAAATGTATGGAAGAAGTCATCTCATTAATTAAATCAAATATGGAAAATATTGAATATGGCTCACATCTTTTATTTGTTACTAAAAACCTTGAAAGGATAGGAGATCATACAACAAACATTGCTGAGCAAGTATTTTATTTAGTTACAGGTGATTATTTAGAGGGTGAAAGACCCAAGGGTAGCGATTCAGAATTAACAAAGTAATGAGTGCACACATATTTATTGCAGAAGATGAGGCGGCAATTTCAACCTTATTAAAATATAATTTAGAAAAAGAAGGTCATAAGGTTTCTTCAAGTGAAAATGGAGAGGACTCTTTAAAATCAATAAAACAAAAAATGCCAGACTTAATCTTATTAGATTGGATGTTGCCAGATTTATCAGGTGTCGAAATATGTAAACAGTTAAAAAGGGATAAAAAATATAATGACATTCCAATTATTATGCTTACTGCAAAAGGAGAGGAGGAAGATAAATTAAAAGCATTTGAAACTGGAGCCGATGATTACGTCACTAAACCATTTAGCCAAAAAGAATTAAATGCAAGAATTAAATCTTTGTTAAGAAGGGCTAAACCTTTGTCATCAACTGATGTTGTGGAATTTAAAGACCTTAAAATTGATAGATTAGCAAAAAGAGTTTATAGAAATGATAAGGAAATAATTTTGGGACCCACAGAATTTAAATTATTAGATTTTTTTATTAAAAATCCAAAAAGAGTTTATTCAAGAGAACAATTATTAAATAATGTTTGGGGTGAAAATATTTATGTAGAAAGTAGAACGGTTGACGTTCACATAAGAAGATTGAGGAAAGTTTTAAATCTAAGTGGATTAGAAAATTTAATTCGCACAGTGAGATCTGCAGGCTATTCGTTAGATAACTAAATCTTTAGGCCTTACAAATTCAGAAATAATTCCTTTTTCTTCAATATTTATCCAATCATTCGTATCGAAAACTATTTTAGCAAATGCACAAGTTGGGAATTTATAATTTAATAGTTTAAAATTACTATTATCTTTATTTTTAGTTAATTTTATAACTAAATTTTTAAGAGCAGGTTCATGATTTATTATCAATACTTTCTTAAACCTTTTATGAATATTTTTTATATTAGCTATTATTTCATTTTCATTAACCAAATAGAGTTTTGAGGAACTTTTAATTTTTTTTGGTTTATTTATTTTATTCAGTATTAAATTTAGAGTTTTTTTTGTTCTTTTTGATGAAGATAAAAGCACGTAGTCAAAGGAGTATTTTTTTTTAACAAAAAATTCACTTATAATTTTTGCACTTTTGATGCCTCTTTTATTTAACGGTCTTTCAAAATCAGTTAAATTTGGGTCTTCCCAACTAGATTTTGCATGTCTCATGACATATAGTTCTCGCATTAATTCTAAATATATGACTGCATTAAAAAAACAAGACAAAGAAGAGCTTAAATCCAATTATATAAATAGAGAATTATCATGGTTAAAATTCAACGATAGAGTTCTGTTAGAGGCGCAAAATATTGAAAATCCTCTTTATGAGAGAGTAAAATTTTTATCTATTGCAGGCTCTAATTTAGATGAATTTTTTATGGTTCGAGTTGCTGGACTATACAGTCAAATTAAACAAGAAGTCGACTCACTAAGTTCAGATGGGCTAACACCTGAAGAACAGATGGAGATGGTTATTAATGATACAAAAAATCTATTAAATAAACAAAATACCATATTTAATAATCTATCAAATCAGCTGAAGAGAAATAATATTTTATTGACTAAGCCAGAAAACCTTAACACAAAAGAAAAAAAGAAATTATTAGAAATATTTAACGAAGAAATTTATCCTCTACTTACACCATCAGCCATTGATCCTTCTCATCCTTTTCCATTTATTATTAATCAAGGTAGAGCTTTAGTTATGAAGCTGAAGAAAAAGAAAAAAAAGAGAATTCTTAATTCAATTATCGTAATTCCTAAGGCTTTATCAAGATTTATTGAAATAGATGGAGGAAAATCATTTAAGAAATTTTTAGTTCTAGACGATGTTATTGGTTACTTTGCCTCTGAAATTTTTCCAGATCATTTATTAGAAAAGAAAATGATATTTAGAGTAATAAGAGATAGTGATGTAGAAATTCGAGAAGAGGCTGAGGATTTAGTCAGATCATTTGAACTAGCATTAAAGCGAAGAAGAACTGGTGATATTGTTAGATTAGAAATTTTAGAAAAAAGCGACAAAGAACTTGTAAAATTTATAACAAATAAATTAGAAATTAATCCAAATTATATTTATGAAGTAGCAGGTTTAGTTGGAATCCAGGATATAGACCAAATTTGTAAAATTAAAAATTCTAAATTAAAATTTAAAAACTTTACACCAAGAGACGTAGAAAGATTAAAAGAATACAATAATAATTTTTTTGAGACAATTAAGAAAAAAGACCTAATAGTTCATCATCCATTTGAGACTTTTGATGCTGTAATTGAATTTTTAAATCAAGCTGCTATGGATAAAAAAGTAATTGCTATTAAACAAACATTGTACAGAACTACTTTAGATTCACCAATTGTTAAAGCATTAATTAGTGCTTCCGAAAATGGCAAAACAGTTACTGCTTTAATTGAAATCAAAGCTAGATTTGATGAAGAAGCAAATATACAGCTGGCAAGAAGTCTTGAAAAAGCTGGAGTTCAAATTGTTTATGGTTTTGCAAAATACAAAACACATGCTAAATCATCACTAATACATCGACGTGAGGGTGGTAAAATTCAAACATATTTCCATTTAGGTACTGGCAATTATCATCCTGTAAATGCAAAAATATACACAGACTTATCTCTATTTAGCTCTGATAAAAAAATGGCTGCAGATGTAGAAAAATTCTACAATTACGTGACTGGATATTCTAAACCAAGAAATTTAAATAAAATTTCCATTTCACCTGTAAATTTAAGAAAAACTTTAAATCAGAATATAGATAAGGAAATAAGTAATGCAAAAAAAGGGAAACACGCTGAGATTTGGGCTAAAATGAATTCATTAGTTGATCCACAAATAATTGATAAATTTTATGAGGCTTCTAGTGTCGGTGTTAAAGTCTCTTTATTTGTAAGAGGTGTATGTTGTTTAAGACCTGGTATTAAAAATAAATCGGAAAATATTATTGTAAAAAGTATCATTGGAAGATTTCTTGAACACTCAAGAATATATTGTTTTGCAAATGGAAAATTAATGCCCAACAGAAATGCAAAAGTTTATATTTCATCTGCAGATTTGATGCCAAGAAATCTAGATAGAAGAGTCGAACTTCTCGTGCCAATTGAAAATCAAACTGTGCATGAACAGGTTTTAGACCAAATAATGATGGCCAATTATCTAGACACGAATCAGAGCTGGCAACTTTATCCTAATGGAAATTATCAAAAAATTAAATATAGTCGAAAAGATTCTTTTTCTGCACATGATTATTTCATGAATAATCCAAGTTTATCAGGAAGAGGAAAGGCAAAACTAAAAATTAAACCTAAAAAATTAAACTTAAGGTTGGTTAAAGATGGAACTTAAAGTAATTAAAAATAAGCAAAATTTAAAATTAAGACAATCAAAATTAGCTATTATTGATATAGGTTCAAATTCTATAAGAATGTTAATTTACGATGATTTTATATCATCTAGAGTACCTTTTTTTAACGAAAAAGCAGTTTGTGAACTTGGTAAAAACTTAGATAAATCAAAAAAACTTCATAAATCAGGCAAGATATATGCTTTAAAAGTCTTAAAAAGATTTTCAGAAATTCTTAATGTTTCAAAAATTAATAACCTTAAAATTATTGCAACAGCTGTATTAAGAGAAGCTACAGACGCAAAGCCCTTTATTGAAGAAGTAGAATACTTATTTAAAAAAAATATAAATATTTTAACTGGTGAAGAAGAAGCTGAATCATCAGCTGAAGGAGTTAAAATTGGATTTGAGAATGTGAATGGACTTGTTGCTGATTTAGGTGGTGGAAGTTTAGAGCTTGCTAGAGTTGAAAACAATGTTGTAACAAATAAAACATCACTTCCAGTTGGTGTTTTAAGGTTAATCAACAATCCTATTGTAAAAAAAAGAAATTTACCTAAATATCTCAAAAATCTTTTAAGAGATGAAAAATGGTTATCTAAAAAAAAATTTAATAATTTATATTTGGTGGGAGGTACGTGGAGAGCTTTGTTTAAATTACACTTATTTCAAAATGAATATCCAGTCCATATTATTCATCAATACTCAATTGAAAATGAAAAACTTACAAAATTTTTAGAAAAAATTTCTTCATTTAATAAATCTAAATTGAAATCAGTTGAATACATATCAAAGTCTAGAACGCCTTATCTTCCTTATAGCTCAATAATTCTAGAAGAAATTATGAACATAGCAAATCCAAAAAATGTTATTTGCTCAATTAGCGGTATTAGAGAAGGATCTCTTGCCAAAGATTTATTTAAAAACTCAGATAGTAATTTTGTTTTTAATAAATCATTAGAGCATATTTCAAAAAAAAGAGGCGATTTAGGGTCTACATATAAGAAATATTTTGATTTTATAAAACCTATATTTGAGGGAAATGAGCATTTTAATCAAAAATTGCTTCATCTATCTTGCGTACTAAGTCATATGGATTGGGGTTTGGGAGCATTCCAAAAAGCAGAGTTGGTTTTTCAAGAAACATTAAATACGCCTTTATTAAAACTTTCACATAAAGAAAGAATACAATTGGCACTTTCTTGTTACTGGAGATATTGTAGTATAAAATACAACCCAAAGATAGAATACTTAACGTTTTTAAATAACAACGAGATATATTCTTGCAAACAAGTTGGTGCAGCCTTAAGATTTGCTAATTCTCTTACATCAATATCTACAATTTTTTTAGAAGAATTTAAACTTTATAAAAGAGGAAATGCTGTTTTTTTAAAAATACCTTCGCAGCATCAAGAGATAATCTCAAAACAAGTTACGAAAAAATTCAAAGCTTTAGCAAGAGAATTATTTTTAGATCCTAGGGTAATTTATTCAAATTAATTTAATATTAATTTAAATTAGATTTAATATTTTATTAATTTATCAGTAATATTTCATCATTAATTACATTAATGAAATCATTATTCTTCTCTTATAAAAGGTGCTTACTTTGTAGGCACCTTTATAACTTTAAAAAATGAAGCCACATGAGAGGCATTACAAAATTTTTCATTTAAAATTAATTTGTTTATTTCTTCTTTAGACAGAAAATGAATTTTAATAGCTTTCTCAGGTCTTTTTTTTTTAATTATTCTATTTGAATAATAGCAGTAAATTTTAGTTGTTAACCTTCCTGGCTCACAATTAATTGTAAATAATTTTTTTGGTCTTCCTAATATTTTATATCCTGTTTCCTCATAAAATTCTCTACAAGCAGCACTTATAGAATTTTCTCCTTTATCAATCATACCAGATGGAAATTCATAGTTGATTTTATTAACTGGAATTCTTTTTTGACTAACTAGAACAAAAACGTTTTTCTTAATTTCCGCAACTACCAAAGATAAATCAGAGGTTTTTAAGAAATGATAATATTCTTTTTTTTTGAATGGCTTATTAATTAAAGTTATATTATTTGTAAGCTTAATATTTTTCAAATAATTCATAAGTTATTATATTTTAATAATATTAAAGATATTTTACAGATAAAGTAATTATATTGTTTTTTCTTTAATTAATTTAGAGACTTTGTTTATTTGATTTATTGTATCAGTATTCATTGGGTTTATATATGAAGCTTCTAAATAACTAGTGTAGGCTTTTTCGTAATCTTTCATTTCCATGTATACTTGTCCTTTTCCAATTAGAGCACCGAAATGCCTGCTTTCAAGTTTTAAGACCATATCAATATCTCTAAGTGATTTTTTATACTTACCCATAAAATATAAAGATGTTGCACGTCTATTCCAAGCTTCAGCCCAATTAGGATCTTTTTCTATAATTTTACTAAAAATCCTATATGCCCTTATATAATTTCCATTTTGAACTAGTCTTGAACCTTCTTTTAAATCAATAGTTAATTGAAAATTAGATGGATGTGTTTCCCACAAATTCCATATGCTTTTTTCTAAAATTTTTGCTTCACTTTGTGTATTACAATCTTTTAACTTACTCAAAAGTTTGTTTAAATCTAACTCATCTGTTTTTGCTGCAGAAGTCAAACATACTGTTGCAATTATCAATAAGAAATTTAGTATTTTCAGCATATGTAATAAATCTGTAATATTTTTGTAACATTAATAAAACAAGTTAAAATCAAAATAAACAGCAATAAAATCAGTATTATTATTCAATTAAAGATATGATTAATTTCAAATATTAAATTTTAATTAAAAGATTCGAAAAAAAACATATGAAAAATTCCAATATAGAAGGAATTGTATTTGATTTAGCTGGTACATTAATAGATTTTGGAAGCCTTGCGCCATCTCAAGTTCTTATAGAATTATTTGATAGGTTTGGAATTAAAATTACACGAAAACAAGCCATAGGACCAATGGGTATCGAAAAACGAGCCCATATAAAAGCATTACTGACAACAAGAAAAATTAATTCGCAGTGGAAAAAAAAATTTAAATCAAAACCAACAGATAAAGATATTGATAAATTGTTTAAACTTTTTAATCCAGAATTAAAAAAAATAATTAATAAACATTCAAAATTTATATCAGGGAGTAAAAAAACTTTAGATTTTATAAAAAACAAAAAAATAAAAATAGGAATCAATACCGGATATTCGGAAGAAATTCTAAATGTTATATTGCCAGAACTAAAAAAACAAAGATTTATACCTGATGTGTCATATAGTTCTTCATACACAAAAATTGGAAGACCCTCAGCTGAAATAATATATAAAATTTTTTCTGAATTAAATATTACCAAGGGATCAAATTGTATAAAAGTTGATGACACTATTCCTGGATTGTTAGAGGGAGTAAATGCTGGGATGTGGGTAGTGGGTGTTATATTTTCAGGTAATGAATTTGGTAAAACAGAAGTCGAATTTAATAGACTTTCTTTTAAAGATAAAACTAAATTTAGAAAAAAGATCAAGAATAAATTTAAGAAAGTAGGCGCTCACTATGTAATAGATACAATTAAAGATTTACCTAAAATTATCAAAATAATTCAAACCAGAATTAAATAAAATTACTTAATGAAAAGCATTTTTTAAGACTGTGGAAATTAAAAAAGCTTCTTTTTGTGTGTCCATGGACCTTTTTTTGTTTTAGGTAAAAATTTTTCAAGATCAATAAGGACTTTTTCAGACAATTTTCTGTAGGTGGTAAGTTTTCCTCCATAAATATTCAATAAAGGTAATTTTTTTATAATTTTTAGATCAAAAACATAGTCTCTTGTGACTTTTGAGGCTGTTTTAAAATCTTCAATTAGAGGTCTTATCCCAGAATATGTATCTATGATGTCCTTTGATGTTATTTGTTTTTTTAAGTAATTATTTACTGAACTAATTAAATATCTAATTTCTTTTTTTGATATTCCTTTATTTTCAGGTGATTTCACCTCTTCTTCAGTTGTTCCAATTAAAGAAAACTTCCCTTTGTAAGGTATTACAAATATTATTCTTTTATCAGTATTTTGAAATGTGAACGCAACATTTTCTTTGTACAATTTTTTTGTAATAATATGACTTCCTTTAACCAATCTAATTTTTTTCTTAGATTTAATTTTTATATTTTTATTTAAGGTTTCATTTATCCATGGTCCAGATGCATTAATCAAAATTTTTGACTTTACTTTTTCACCATTTTCAAGACTAATAATCCATTCATTGTCAATAATTTCAGCTTTTTTAACTTTGTTGTATTCTAGTATTTTAGCGTTATTTCTTTTTGCATCTTTGGTATTTAATTTCGTTAATTTTTTATCGTCAATTTGTATATCAAAATATTGAAAACCGGTTTTGTATTTTTCTTTAAGAATATTTGAAAATTTTTTTCTAAGATCAAATGTTTTTGATTTTGGTATATTACTTTTGCCACCTAAATTATCGTACAAAAATAAACCAATTTTAATTAACCAGGCTGGTCGAATTTTATCTGCATAAGGAATTATAAAAGGAATGGGTTTTGAAATATGTTTAGCAATTTTATAAACAATTTCTCTTTCTTTTAAAGATTCTCTAACTAATTTGAATTCATAATTTTCTAAATAACGAAGACCACCATGTATTAATTTCGTTGACCAGGATGAAGTTGCTCCACCAATCTCACCTTTGTCAGCTAAACAAACTGATAAACCTCTACCCGCAGCATCCCTTGCAATACCTGCACCGTTTATACCGCCACCTATTATGAATAAATCGAATATTTTAGACATTTAAATTATGATTTGTTTTAAAATATACAACCTCTTTTAGAAACATTATATATTTTTACATTTAAGTAATCAAAATTTAACGATACTTTAACATAAATAATTTATTCATTAAAAAATTATAAATTAACAAAAGGGGTACAATGAAAAAAATATTGAGTGTTTTAACAATTTTATTTACTTTCTCCTTTACATCACACAGTTATTCAAAGACAGAAATTCATTGGTGGTATGGAAATAGTGGATTTCTTGGTGATGTAATTATTGAAATTGCAAATAGATTTAATGCTTCACAAGATGAATACACCGTCATTCCTACAGGTAAAGGAAGTTATGAAGATAACATGGCGGCAACTATAGCTGCATTTAGAGCAGGAGACCAACCACATTATTCACAGGTTTACGATGCTGGTGCTGCAATTATGGTAGCCCAAGTTAAAAATGGCGTTGTTATTGGTTTTGAAGATATGGCTGAGAAATATGGAATTAAAGTAGATGCAGATAATTATATTCCTGGAATTAAAAACTTCTATGCTGACTCTGATGGAAAAATGATAGGTGTTCCTTTTAATAGTTCAACTTGCTTAATGTATGCAAATATGGACATATTGAAAGAAGTAGGAATAGAATCAGTTCCAAAAACTTATGAAGAATTTGAGGCTATGGCTCCAAAAATTAAAGCTGCTGGATATATTCCTTTAGTTCAAAGTCACTCTCCTTGGATCTGGACAGAAAATTTCTTTTCAAGACATAATCTACTTATGACAGATGGAAACAATGGTTACGATGCTGTTCCGACAAAAACTTTATTTGCTGAAACAGATGCATTTGTTTATCATTGGAAAAAAGTAAAAGAATGGTACGAAAAAGGTCTCTACGCCTATAAAGGAAGAGCTTGGGGAGATAATCAAGCACCATTTATAGCAGGTGAGGCTGCTTTTTGGTTTGGATCTGCTGCATCATTTGGTGGAATGAAAGGTGTTGTTCCAAATTTTACAGTTAATCATATTCCTTATTGGGATTCAGTAACTGGTGGCAAAGAGTATCCAACATTTATTGGTGGCGCAGCAAACTGGATCTTAAATGGTCATACAGAGGAAGAGTATAAAGGACTTGCTAAATTCATCGAATTTATGGGTTCTCCTGAAATGGATTTATACTATCACAACATGACAGGTTATTCTGCTGTAACTAAAGGTGGTATAGAATTAGCTGAAACTATAAACTTTTATAGAGCTTCTCCATATCACAAAGCTGTTGGTGAACAATTAAGCTTAGAAGGTTCAACTATTCCTGGTGGATATAGAGCTGGTAACTGGCCTCAAATTCGTGAAGTAATTTACGAAAATGTTGAGCCAATGTTAAATGGCAAAATATCAATCGAAAAAGGATTAAAGAACATGGATAAGGGTGCAGCTAAATTGTTAAAACAATTTGCTAAGACTCTTTAAAAAATAATATAAATAAGGAGGGTATTAATATAACCTCCTTATTTATTATATGAAAAAAGTTCAGTTTAAATCAAACTATTCACAGTATTTTTTTTTAGCACCACAGCTAGGTATTTTATTAATATTTTTATATTGGCCAATAATACAAACTTTTAGAGATGCATTTACCATGCAAGATGCATTTGGATTTGGAAGACAATTTGTATGGTTTGATAATTTTTTATTTATTTTTGATGACCCGGCTTATTTTATAGCTTTTAAGTTTACTATTATTTATAGCTTTGTGATAACACTTGTCACAGGAGCCATTGGATTGTTACTTGCTGTAAATGCTAATAATGTAATGCATGGAAAAAGTGCCTACAAAACTCTTTTGATTTGGCCTTATGCTATTGCGCCAGCTGTGGTGGGTGTTATGGCAAATTATTTTTTTAGTGAAAGATTTGGATTATTGTATCATCTATTTAATGATTTATGGGGTTTTAATTGGTATGAAAGTGTTTTTGATTCTTATATCTACTTAATAATAGCAGGATCATGGAAACAAATAAGTGCTAATTTTATTTTCTTCTTAGCCGGTCTTCAAGCAATACAAAAATCTGTCATTGAAGCATCGATAATTGATTGTAAAAGTAGTTTCAGAAGATTTTGGACAATCACTTTCCCTCTATTGATGCCCACAACTTTCTTTTTAATCATTATCAATATAACTTATGCTTTTTTTGATACTTTTGGAATAATTGACACTACAACAATTGGCGCACCCTCAGGTGAAACAAGAACTCTTGTTTATAAAGCCTACATGGACGGATTTAGGGGGTTAGACTTAGGAAGTGCTGGTGCTCAATCAATTATGATGATGTTGATTGTTTTAGTTATTACAATTTTTCAATTTAGATACATAGAAGGGAAAATACATTACAATTAAAATGATTAGATATTTTTCGTCAAACTTTTCTCATTTAATTCTTTTGATAGGCATTTTTATTATGATAATCCCTGTGTGGTTAATTTTTGCAAGCTCAACTCATACAGCTTTGATTATTAATACCCAAGGTCTTCAATTTTTTTTAGGAGATAAGTTTTTAGAGAATTATACAAAAGTTTTATTATATGAGGGTGGTTTTTTTAAAGAAATTACTGCATTAAAGATGTTTTTAAATAGTTTTTTAATGGCAACTGGAGTTGCGTTTTTATCAGTTATTTCATCTCTTATGACTGCATATGTCTTAGTTTATTTTAGAGTGAAATATGCAACATTATTATTTTGGATAATTTTTATTACTATACTAGTCCCTCTGGAGTTAAGAATTTTTCCTACCTATTCTGTTATGTCTACACTTAACTTAGTAAACTCATATTGGGGACTAATTATTCCAATTTCAGCTTCTGCTATAGCTACTTTATTTTTTAGGCAGTTTTATAAAACTATACCTGATGAATTACTTGAATCAGCAAAATTAGATGGCGCAAATACTTGGAGATTTTTTATTGACTTTTTAGTGCCATTGTCAAAAACAATGATTGTTGCAATGTTCATATTTATGTTTGTATTCGGTTATAATCAATATTTATGGCCGATATTAGTAACTTCTTCTGAACAATATTGGACTGTTGTCATGGGATTAAAGATGATGTCTGGATCAATCGTTAACAAATTTGCATTTGTCATCATGTCAATGATACCACCAGTATTAATCATAATTGTATTACAAAAATATTTTATTAAAGGGATCTTTCAGGACAAATGAAAATTAAATTTTCACAAATTTTAGCACACATTGTACTTATACTAGGTGTTTTATTAATGGTAATTCCGATTTGGTTATCATTTGCTAGCTCTACCCACGATACTATAACTATTTTAAAAGAGGGAATGCAATTTGGTCTTGGCGATCAATTAACAAGAAATTATAACGAAGTTTTAAATGAGAAGGGTGGTTGGTCAGAGGAAGTGACTGCTGCAAAAATGTTTATAAATAGCTTTATAATGGCTTTGGGAATTGCAACTCTTAAAGTAATTATCTCAGCAATGTCAGCTTATGCTTTAGTTTATTTTAGATTCAAATTTGCTGTACCGATTTTTTGGTTAATCTTTATTACTTTACTTGTGCCTCTGGAGGTTAGGATTTTTCCAAGTTATAAGATTGTATCAGATTTAGGTTTAACTAATTCTTACACAGGTCTTGTTCTTCCATTGGTTGCATCAGCCACCGCTACGTTTTTTTTTAGACAGTTTTATAAAACTATTCCTGATGAATTACTTGAATCAGCAAAATTAGATGGTGCAAATAGTTGGAGATTTTTTATAGATTTTCTAGTTCCATTATCTAAAACAATGATTGCAGCGATGTTTATATTCATGTTTGTATATGGATATAGTCAATATTTATGGCCGTTAATAATGACTACAAGTGAGGAATATTGGACTGTAGTTATGGGAATGAAAATTATATTTACTGAAAGTTATGAGGGAGTTGCTTTACCAAGAACAGCAGAGAGATTTGCTTATATTATTTTATCAATGATCCCCCCAGTTTTAGTGGTAGTATTTTTGCAAAAATGGTTCATAAAAGGATTAATTCAAACAGAGAAATAAATGAGTTTTTTAGAATTAAATAAAGTTACTAAAATCTATCCAAACGGAACTAAAGCTGTTCATGAGACAAGTATGAATGTAGAAAATGGTGAATTCATGGTTTTTGTTGGACCAAGCGGATGTGGAAAATCTACTCTTTTAAGAATGATTGCCGGGTTAGAAGACATAACTGAAGGTTATATAAATCTTGATGGAATATTAATTAATAAAGTTGACCCCTCAGAGAGAGATGTTGCGATGGTTTTTCAGAATTATGCACTCTATCCTCATATGAATGTTTACAACAATTTGGCTTACGGATTAAAAAATAGAGGTATTTCAAAAGAAGATATTGAAAAAAAAGTTAATGAGGCAGCAAAGCTATTACAAATTTCTGAATACTTGCAAAGAAAACCATCCATGTTGTCAGGAGGTCAAAGGCAGAGAGTTGCCATGGGAAGAGCTATTGTAAGAAATCCTAAAATATTTTTATTTGATGAGCCATTATCTAATTTAGATGCAAAACTAAGAATACAAATGAGGCTTGAAATAAAAAAACTTCAGCAAAAAGTTGGAGTTACAAGTATATTTGTAACTCATGACCAAGTAGAAGCTATGACCTTAGCTGATAGACTGGCAGTAATAAATAATGGCCTTATTGAGCAGCTTGGAACACCGATAGAAATTTATAATAATCCTAAATCTATGTTTGTCGCAGGATTTATAGGTTCGCCACAGATGAATTTTCTTGAAGGAGAATTAAAAAATAAAACTCTTACTTCAGAAGGTTTTGAAATTAATAATGTTACAAGTGATTTTAATGGACCAGTTATATTAGGAATTAGACCAGAGCATATGTCGCAAACTGATAAAGGTTTAATAAATTTATCTGTAGATCTGGTAGAACAATTAGGTTCAGATAATTTGATTTATGGAGAAATAAAAAATAAAAAAGATTTTTGTTTTAGATGTCCTGGAAGTCAAATTATTAAAAAAGGAAGTAAATTATCTTTGAACATAAATGATAACAATTATTATGTTTTTGATAAATCTAATGGTAATCGAGTAAATTAATTTTGATTTTATCAAAGCCAAATTATATTAAAATTTACGGCCATAGAGGCGCTAGAGGAGATCTTCCTGAAAATACTCTAGAAAGTTTTAAATATTTATTTAAAAACAATATTAATGCATACGAAACAGATATTTTGATTTCCAAAGATCTTATTCCTGTGATTACACATGACTTTAGATTAGATCCAAGTTTTACAAAAGATAATGAGGGAAATTGGATAACGGATGAAAATATAATAATATTTGACTTAAGTTACGATGAGCTTTTAGAATTTGATGTTGGGTCTTTAAATAAATTATCTAGATATGGAAGAAGATTTGTTAATCAAAAAACTTTAGAAAATCAAAAGATACCAAAACTTTCTGAGTTATTAGAATTATCTTCAAAAAACAAATCTGAAAATTTATTAATAAATTTAGAAATTAAATCTACACCTGACGAGGAAAATTTAACTCCAACCCCTGAGGAAATGGTAAAACTTGTTATGCAAGAAGTAAATAAATCAAATTTACAAAATAAAATAATCATTTCTTCATTTGATTGGAGAACACTGACAGAAATCAAAAATCTTTACCCTGAAATTTCAAGAGCTTATTTAAGTTTTCAGCAACAGACAGGAATTAAAATTAAAAATACAATTTACAATAGATCTCCATGGATGAGTTACTTACCTTTTTTTGAAACATATGAATTACCAAAAATTATAAAATCACAAGGTGGAAAGGCTTGGCATCCATACCATAAAGATATTACAAAAAAACTAGTAGATATTTCTCATCAGGAAGATTTGCCAGTGAACGTTTGGACAGTTAATGAAGAGTACGATATGTTAAAAATGATTGAGTATGGTGTAGATGGTATCATGACAGACTATCCATTAAGACTGAAAGAACTTTGTGATAAAGAAAATATAAACTGGTTTTAGTTTATTTTAATGGATTTAAATATAGTTAATAACCAAGAACAATTTTTAGCAGGTAAACTTAGAGGGTATACTTTAAAAGGTGCAGAAAATAAATTTGACGATAAAGGAAAACCTTTACCATTTCCAGGGTGCACAATAATTTGTAATATTCCTCTTAATACATATTTATCCGATCAAATTATTGGTTTTCAAAAAAAATTAGAAAATTTTAATCCTGAAAAAACTTATTCCTATTTACCTCCATCAAGTTTTCATATGACATTATTTGACTGTTGTAATTTAAATACAAAAAATACTTATTATTGGCCAACAGATATAGATCTTGATATGGATTACAAAGATATAGCTATTCAATTAAATAAAAGAATTGAAAACTATAATTTTCCAAAAGAAATCAATTTAAAACTAAAAACATTTTTTGGTGGTTACAGCATTGTTTTAGCACCCTTTTCTGAGGAGGACGAAAAAATTTTAAGAAATTGTAGAGATGAACTAAGTAATTTATTGAAAATTAAATTTGAAAATCATCAAAGATATACTTTCCATGTTACATTAGCTTATATCTTGAGACAACTTAATGAAACTGAAATAAAAAATTTAACTAAATTTAATAAACAATTATCCTCTGATTTTAATAAAAAAATTCCAAAAATTACTTTCACAAAACCTGAAATGTGTACCTTTAAAAACATGCTGGAGTTTGAAAGTATTAATCCTTCTAGCCTGTAATAGTTTTTACTTATAGATATTCTTCATTATTATTTTAATCTTTGATTTTCAATAAATTTTTTAAAAACTGATTTAGAAAATTGACCTTAAATCTTATAGGTTCAATTTTTCTACGAGATAGTTTTATCTCTTGTCCTGTTATTGAAAAGCATTTTTTTAACCACAAATACAGCAAAAAGTGCACCGATAATTTCTGCTAATATATAAACTGGAGTATACATATAATTAATTCCAGTAAAACTTTCTGTAAATGTTCTCGCTATTGCTACAGCAGGATTTGCAAATGATGTAGACGATGTAAACCAATAACCAGCAGTGATATAAAAGGCTACACATGAGGCTACTACCACACTTCCTTTTTTTAAAGATCCAAAAATTATGAGAATTAATCCAAATGTTGCTACAATTTCAGATGTAAATATATGTATTCCGTCCCTTGATTTTGTTGATAATTCAAAAATTTGATGTTCAAAAAAGAAATTAGCAAGTGCTACACCTAACAAACAACCTAAAATTTGTGCAGATATATATGTGGGTAATAAATTTCCTTTTAATTTTTTTGTAAGAAACATTGCTAGACTCACAAATGGATTAAAATGTGCTCCTGAAATATCACTAAAAACAGTTATTAGCACAAAAAGTCCTGCGCCAGTTGCTATCGTATTGGCTAAAAGCATAATACCCGTATCATCTGTAAGATTTTCAGCCATTATTCCTGAGCCGACAATAATCATTACAAGGAAACAACTACCAATAAACTCTCCAAGAAAAAACTTACTATATTTCATTGTTAATCCAATTTTCTATTTTCTTAAATATTGTTTGATATGTATCACTAAATACTTTTTTTTTAATTTGTTGCATCATTATCTACATTAAATTTTTTTACTGGATCTTCAATATCCCAATGAATAATTTTATTTTTATTAGGCCAAATAGGGCAAACTTCATTGTTAGCATTGTTACACACTGTAATTACATAATCTAATTTGTCCTGAAGGATTACTACCTGCACTATAACCAATAAATTTATCATAATATAAGTTATTAATTATGCTCTCAGCTATAATGCTTCTAGCTGAATTACCTGTGCAGACAAATAAAACTCTTTTCATTAGAATATAACTTTATAAATTCCAATTACAAAAAGAGGTATTTGTAATCCAAAATTTGTTAATATAGCCTTATCTTTTGAAATAAATCCAGCAATAGTCCACCCCACAACACCCAGTCCATGAAAATAAATATTTATAGGGTAGATATTAAGATTAGTAAGTAAAATTCCAGTTAAGACTAAAAATGTACTTATCCATTTTAGATATTTTTTTATAAACATAATCACTCCTTGATTTTTGTTTATGTCAGTTTTGTTAAGGATTTATGAAATTAAGTAATATTTACTTATTTATTTAATGCATCTTCAAGATAATCTAATCTATCTTGACCCCAAAAAAATCTAATTTTTAATGCAGTTCTTACACAAACCAAAAAATTCTAAATTATATTTGCTATATTTCATGCCCTTATTGTCTTTATAATGTTTCAAATGCTCAGATAATTTATGATCATGAATTTCTTTTACATCCTCACAGTTTTCACAAATTGAAAAAACTGTTGCTTTGGTAATTTGACATTTTGAATTCTTGCAAGCTATAAAAGCATTCCTACTTTCTATTTTATGTATTTTTCCAATCTCTACCAATTTGTTCAAAGCTCTATAGACTTGTAAAGGAGCATTAATTCCTTTTTTTTTAACATCAAATAAAATTGAATATGCTTTTAATGGTTGAGAAGATTTTTCAATTATATCTAAAACTATTTTTTGATTTTTTGTTAATACTTGTTGATTTTGCATTTTCTATTTTTATCAATTGATCATTAGTTTTTCAATTGTATCGTTTGTTTAATTTTGAATAATGAAATAATAAATAAAATCAAAGCAGCTGCCACGATTGAGGGCCCTGATGGCGTATTAAATTCTAACGACGAAAATAATCCTAAAAATACTGACAACAACCCTCCAATTATTGAAAATATAACCATCTTCTGAGGGTTATCAGATATGTTTCTAGCCATTGCGGTTGGGATAATTAATAATCCTGTAATAAGTAATAATCCAACCATTTTGATAGAAATTGCAATAATTGCAGCTATTAATATTGTAAATATTGCTTTAGCCCTGTTAGGATTTAGACCTTCCGCTTCAGCTAATTCGTAGTTTACTGTTGATGCAAACAAAGGTTTCCATATTAATTTTAAAACCAATAATATTATCGCTCCACCAATCCAAATTATAAGCAAATCATCAGTTGTTACAGCTAATATATCTCCAAATAACAACCCCATGATATCAAATCTAATAAATGTTAAAAAACCGATAAAAACTAAACCAACGGCAAGTGATGAGTGAGCTAGTAGCCCTAGCAAAGCATCACCAGGTAAATTAGTTTTTCTCTCAAGCTTTACTAAAATTAATGCAATAATTGATGAAGTAATAAAAATTGCAACAGCAATATTAAAATCTAGAGTGTATGCAATTGTTACACCTAGTAAAGCAGAGTGGGCGAGAGTATCCCCAAAATATGATAATCTTCTCCAAACAACAAAACATCCAA
>CACLZS010000008.1 GCA_902611465.1 uncultured Pelagibacteraceae bacterium
TTTTTGGAACTTACTCATCAATATATATCGCAAATCCTATTTTAGTTGCACTGAATGTCAGCCAAAGAACAATAGTTAAAGAAGAAAAAGATTAGTATAGGTTTTGAGCAATTACCATCGTCAGAAGCATTGGCAACGATAGAAGTGTATTTGTTCTAGAAAATAGCATCGCAGTTTTTGCAGATTTAGCTTTAACATCAGCTTCAACCTCAATAATACCTAATGCTTTTTTCTGATTTGGCCATATTACAAACCATACATTAAATGCCATTATAATACCCAGCCACATACCAATACCGATAGCTGTAGCTTTTCCACCGCCTGATCCAATTCCTAATGTCATAGCTTGATGAACATAACCGTTTAAATAAGCTAAGATAAGTCCTGAAATTACTGTAACTAAAGCTGCCCATCTAAACCAAAACAGTGCTGCAGGAGCTATAACTTTTCCAATCGCTGGTTTTTGCTCATCAGGTATTTTTGCCATGTTTGGTATTTGAACGAAATTAAAATACCAAAGTAAACCAATCCACATTATTGCAACAATGACATGTATGTATCTAAATAACCAACTCCAAAAAACAATGTCGATATCAAAACCATCATTTCCAAAGTATAAACCTAAAAATAGTAAAATGGACAATACTAAAGAGAAATGAATAGTTTTAGATAATGATTGAAGAATCGTTGTCATAATTTCTTTAATTTATAACATTTTTAATTAAAATTTAAGCAGTTTTTTTGAACTTATTGTCCAACATCGGTTTTAAAAATTTACCTGTATAACTATCTTTAACATTGATAATTTCCTCAGGTTTACCTTCTGCTATTATATTACCACCCTTTACACCACCATCTGGACCCATATCGACTATATAATCAGCAGTTTTTATAACATCTAAATTATGTTCTATAACAACAACAGTATTTCCAGTTGCAACAAAGGTATGTAAAATTTCCAATAATTTTTTAATATCGTGTTGATGCAGTCCTGTTGTTGGTTCATCCAATATATATATTGTTCTTCCTGTTGATCTTTTAGATAATTCTTTTGCCAACTTTATTCTTTGAGCTTCACCACCTGATAGTGTAGTAGCTTGTTGACCAATTTTTATATACCCTAATCCAACTTTCTTAAGTGTAAGCAATTTTGTTTTTATATTAGATATGTTTTCAAAATACTCACAACCTTCGTCAACGGTCATATTTAAAACATCCGCAATGCTCTTATCTTTAAATTTAATTTCTAGCGTTTCTCTATTATATCTAGTTCCTTTGCATTCATCACAAGTTATATAAACATCAGGTAAAAAATGCATTTCATATGTTATTACCCCATCACCTTCACAAGCTTCGCATCTTCCACCTTTAACATTAAATGAAAACCTTCCCGGCTTATAGCCTCTACTTTTTGACTCTGGTAAATTTGTAAACCAGTCTCTTATTGGACCGAATGCGCCTGTATAAGTTGCTGGGTTAGACCTTGGAGTTCTACCAATAGGTGATTGATCTATATCTATTATTTTATCTACCAATTCAATGCCTTTAAAACCTCTAAATGGTTTTGGAATTTTTCTCGATTTATTATTGTTAAGTGTAAGGTTTAAAGCGTTATAAAGAGTTTGAAGTATTAGTGTAGATTTACCACTTCCAGAAACACCTGTTACACAAGTAAAACTTCCAAGTGGAATTTTAAGATTTACGTTGTTTAAATTATTTCCACTTGCTCCATTAATTTCTAAAAATCTTCCATTTTTTGCCAATCTTCTTGTTCTTGGTATTGGTATGTAGCTTTTGTTTGACAAGTATCTTCCTGTGATACTATCGTTATTATTTAATATATCTTTGTATGATCCTTGTGCTATTACCTCACCTCCTTTATTTCCAGCCTCTGGCCCAAGATCGATTATGTGATCTGCATTTTCCATTGTCTCTGTATCATGTTCTACAACAATGACTGTATTACCTAAGTCTCTAAGTCTTTTTAATGCATTTATTAATTTTACGTTATCTTTTTGATGTAAACCAATAGATGGTTCATCAAGCACATACAATACTCCCGTTAATCCCGAACCTATCTGCGAAGCTAGTCTTATTCTTTGTGCTTCACCACCTGATAAAGTTCCAGACTCTCTTGATAAAGTTAAGTAATCAAGACCGACATTAAGTAGAAAATTTAATCTCTCATTAATTTCTTTTAATATGTGCTGAGCTATTTTAAGTTGACGTTTATCTAATTTTGTCTCTAGTGATTTAAACCATTCTTTTGCATCAAATATAGATTTTTCAGTTACTTCACTTATATTAAGGTCATTAATTTTAACACAAAGTGCTTCATCTTTTAATCTGTGTCCGTTGCATCTTTCGCATTTTGTATCTGATTGGTACTGAGATATTTCTTCTCTTTTCCAATCACTATCAGTTTCTAAAAATCTTCTTTCTAAATTATTTACAACTCCTTCGAATGTTTTTTTATGTGAATATTTTTCATATCCATCATCATATGAAAATTTGATTTCTTCTTCATCTGATCCAAATAATATTACATCTTTAATTTTTTTTGAAAGTCTTGACCATCTATCATTCAATGAAAAACCATAATGTTTTGCTATAGAAGCTAAAGTTTGTGCATAATATAGTGAGGATGATTTTGACCACGGCTCTATAGCTCCATCTGCAATAGTTTTCTTTTCATCGGGCACAACTAATTTTGGATCTACATTTAATTTAACACCTATACCTTCACACTCTTCACATGCACCATATGGACTATTAAAAGAAAAAAGTCTCGGTTCTATTTCTTCAATTGTAAAACCACTTTCAGGACAAGCAAATTTAGTTGAAAAGATTAAATTTTCAGTTTTTCTAAATTTTTTTGGAAGCGTTTCATCTTCATATTCTACAAACATTAGTCCATTTGCTAGATTAACAGCAGTTTCAACACTTTCAGCCAATCTATTTCCTAATGAAGCGTTTAAAACAATTCTATCAACTAGAACTGCTATATCGTGTTTTAATTTTTTATTCAGCTCTGGGACTTCGTCTATATCATAAAGTTTATTATCAACTTTAATTTTTCTAAAACCTCTTTTCTTATAGCCAAGAATATCTTTTCTATATTCTCCTTTTCTTCCTCTAACAACTGGCGCATATAAAAAAATTGTTGATTTTTTTGGGAGTGTTTTAATTTTATCAACAATTTGACTTATAGTTTGAGAAGTTATTGGCAGCCCTGTGAATGGTGAATAAGGGATGCCGGCTCTTGCATAAAGAACCCTCATGTAATCATAAATTTCAGTAACAGTTGCAACTGTAGATCTTGGATTTTTTGATGTATTTTTCTGTTCAATTGAGATTGCTGGACTTAGTCCTTCAATTAAATCAACATTTGGTTTTTTCATCTTATCCAGAAACTGCCTTGCATAAGCTGATAAGCTTTCAACATAACGTCTCTGTCCTTCAGCATATACAGTATCAAAAGCTAAGGATGATTTTCCAGATCCTGATAGGCCAGTGATGACAACAAATTTTTCTTTTGGAATCTCTAGTGTAATATTCTTTAAATTGTGCTCTTTTGCACCCTTAATAACTATCTTTTTAAGCATAATTTTTGTTGCTTTAGATTAATATAATTAATATTCAAGTTAATAAGTGATATAATAAACATTCTTAAATATTAAAATATTATGGCTGGAAGTTTAAATAAAGTATTATTAATTGGTCGTTTGGGCGCAGACCCAGAAGTCAAGCAAATGGTGAATGGCAAAAGCGTTGCAAGACTTAGCCTTGCTACTAGCCAATCCTGGAAAGATAAAAATACTGGAGAAAAAAAAGAAAAAACTGAATGGCATAGAGTAGTGGTTTTTAATGAAGGTTTGGTAAATGTCGTTCAACAGTATTTAAAAAAAGGTGCACAAGTGTACGTTGAAGGACAGCTATCAACAAGAAAATGGAAAGACGAACAAAGTGGACAAGATAAATACTCAACTGAAATTTTAATCCAAGGTTATAATTCATCATTAACAATGCTCGGTGGTGGTAATCAAAATAATATTGCATCACAAGATAGTAAACAAAATTTTGATGATGCACCTGCACCAGATCAAAGTGGTTTAGACGACGATATTCCATTTTAATTAATATGGAAAAAAACGAAATTCCAAAAATAAATAATAATATAAAACCAATCTCAATGTATGATGAGATGAGCTCATCATATCTGTCCTACGCTATGAGTGTTATAGTAAGTAGGGCATTACCTGATATCAGAGATGGATTAAAACCTGTTCACAGAAGAATTATATATGCAATGCATAAAGGTGGCTTTGATTGGTCAAAACAATTTAGAAAATCTGCAAGAATTGTTGGAGATGTAATAGGTAAATACCACCCTCATGGTGATCAAGCTGTTTATGACGCTCTTGTTAGAATGGTTCAAGAATTTTCAATGAGCTTACCTCTTGTTGATGGACAAGGTAATTTCGGTTCTATAGATGGAGATCCACCAGCTGCAATGAGATATACAGAAACTAAACTTGCAAAAGTTTCACAGTTTTTGATTGATGATATAGAAAAAAACACTGTATCTTTTAAAAGTAATTACGATGAAACAGAGCAAGAACCTATCGTTTTACCTGCTCAATATCCAAACCTTCTAGTGAATGGCGCTGGTGGAATTGCAGTTGGAATGGCGACAAGTATACCTCCACATAATTTAGGTGAGGTTATAGATGGAACTTTAGCCTTAATTAAAAACAAAGATATTAAAATTAATGAGTTAATGAAACATATTCCTGGACCAGATTTTCCAACAGGAGGGTTAATAATTGGAAAAGATATAATTAAGCAAGGATACAAAACTGGAAGGGGATCTTTTAAGATACGTGGAGAAATTTCAGTAGAAAATTTAAAAAATGGAAAAGATAGACTTGTAGTTTCATCAATACCTTACCAAATTAACAAATCTAATTTAAATGAAAGAATTGCAGAACTAGTAAGAGATAAAAAAATTGATGGTATAAGTGATATTAGAGATGAGTCAAATAGTGAAGGTATAAGAGTATCAATTGATCTTAGAAGAAATGTTGAACCAGAAACAGTTAAAAGACAGTTATATAAGTACACCACAATAGAATCATCTTTTGGTTTTAATTCTTTGGCAATTGTTGATCAAAAACCTAAGATTTGTAATTTAAAAGATTTTTTAGAAAATTTTTTAAAATTTAGAGAAGATGTAGTTGTAAAAAGAACTAAATTTGATCTTAAAAAAGCAGAAGAGAGAGTTCACATTTTATTAGGATTATCTGTCAGTGTTGAAAATATAGATAAAGTCATTAAAATTATCAGATCATCAAAAAATCCAGAAGAAGCAAAAAATTCACTTTTAAAATCAACTTGGAAAATAAACCAAGCATCAAAACTTATTAAATTAATTGATAGTAAAAATTATAAAGGAAAATATGTTCTCTCTAATGATCAAGTAACTTCAATATTGGAACTTAGACTTCAAAAATTAACTGCAATAGGAATTAATGAAATAGAGATAGAAATCAAAAAATTATCTGAAGAGATATTTAAGTATAAAAAAATTATAAATTCTAAAAACGAATTATTAAGAGTAATAAGCAATGATTTGCAGATGATAAAAGAAAAATTCTCAGTTCCGAGAAGAACAAAAATTATAGATGCTGTTCTAAATTATGACATAGAGGAAACTATTCAAAAAGAGTCTGTAATTATAACAATAACACTTCAAGGTTATATCAAGAGAGGTGCTTTAAGTGGAGTAAAACAACAAAAAAGAGGTGGAAAAGGAAAAACAGGAATTAAAACCCGAGAAGAAGACTCAGTTGTTCAAACATTGTCTGTCGATACACATACGTCATTGTTATTTTTTTCAACAGAGGGTTTAGCCTATAAAGTTAAAGCTTGGAAAATACCTGAAGGTTCAGCTACATCTAAAGGTAAATCTCTCTTTAATATTTTACCTCTTAAAAACCATCAATCAATAAGTTCGATCATGCCTTTTCCAGACGAAGATGTTGATAAGAAAAACATGCATATTATATTTGCTACAAGCAAAGGAAAAATTAGAAAGAATAACCTAGAAGATTTCTCATCTATTAATGCTTCTGGTAAAATTGCTATGAAACTTGACTCTGATGACAAGATTATTGGAGTGAAGATATGTACCGATGATCAAGATATAATGTTAAATACAAAATTTGGTAAATGCATAAGATTTGACTCACAAAAACTTAGAGTTTTTAAAGGAAGATCTTCTAAAGGTATAAGAGGTATTAATCTTTCAGAAAAGGATACAATTGTTTCATTATCTATAATTGATAAAGATGATATTAAAAAAAGTAAAAGTAAAACTAAAGATGAAAAATCTGAGGTTAAAGCTAAAGAAAAATTTGTCTTATCAATAACAGAAAATGGTTATGGTAAAAGAACCTCTCATTACGATTTTAGAGTTACAAATCGAGGAGGAAAGGGAATAATTGGTATAGTTAATTCTCCAAGAAATGGTAATGTCTCCTCATCTTTCCCTGTTTTTGAGGGAGATCAAATTTTAATTTCTACCAATAAAGGTAGAGTTATAAGAACTGCAGTAAAGGAAATAAGAATTGCTGGAAGAAATACCCAAGGAGTAAGAATTATTAAATTAACTGGAGATGAAAAGGTTGTCTCTTCAATTAAATTAGATGATAATTTGGTTTAATGAAAAATATTGCTATATATCCAGGGACATTTGATCCAATAACAAACGGTCACATTGATGTGATTAAAAAAGCTCTAAAATTGGCAGATAAAATAATTGTTGGTATATCTGATGGAAATGAAAAAAATTTTTTATTTCCAATAGACGAAAGACTTAAAATTGTTAAAAAAGCTTTATATGATGATTTAAAATTTCCAAAAAATAAAATCCAAGTAATTAAATTCAATTCCTTAACAACTGAATTATGCAAAAAATATAAATCAAATCTAATTCTTAGGGGCTTGCGAGCAGTGTCAGATTTTGAATATGAGTTCCAACTGGCAGGAATGAATAGAAAATTAAACAATAAAGTAGAAACAGTCTTTCTCATGTCTGACGTTGAAAATCAGATTATTTCATCCAGATTTGTTAAAGAAATAGCTCTACACAAAGGCGATTTAAAGAAATTTACAACCAAAAGTACTATTAAGTCACTGAAAGAAGCTTATGCTTAAAAAAATTTTTATTTTATTTTTATCAATATTATTATTAACAACAGCATTAAATGCAAAGGAGAATACAATGATACTTAAATTAAAAGACGGAGACGTAAAAATAGAATTATTTCCAGATGTGGCACCAAATCATGTAAAAAGAATAACCGAATTAGCAAACAATGGAAAATATGACGGAGTAGTTTTTCACAGAGTAATCGATGGTTTTATGGCCCAAACTGGTGATGTCCAATTTGGAAATTCATCATCTAATAATTTTAATCTAAGCAGAGCTGGCATGGGTGGATCAGATATGCCTGATCTAAAAGAGGAGTTTAATGATTTGCCACATGAAAGAGGAACATTATCAATGGCCAGATCTTCAGATCCAAATAGTGCAAACAGCCAGTTCTTCATTTGTTTTGGTCCAACACCGCATCTTGACAGACAATATACTGTATTTGGAAAAGTAATTGAAGGCATGGAGTTTGTAGACATGATAACCAAAGGTGATGGACCCAATGGTTCTGTTTCTAACCCAGATAAAATAATTAGCTTTAAATCTGAGTAAAATTTAATGGATGGAAGATATAAAAAAGAATTTCTCTTTTAGCGTAAAACATCAAAACAAAAATTATCGTGTTGGATTAATTCAAACACATCGTGGAGAAATAGATACACCTGCTTTTATGCCTGTAGGAACTCAGGCTACTGTAAAAGGTGTGTTTATTGATGATATTATAAAGACTGGTAGTCAAATTATTCTTTCAAATACTTACCACTTAATGATTAGACCTGGCACAAAAAGAGTCGAGGCTGTTGGTGGTCTTCATAAATTTATGAATTGCAAACTTCCTATTCTAACCGACTCTGGAGGTTATCAGGTTATGTCTTTATCAAAATTTAACAAAATCGATAGAGACAAAGGAGCAATTTTTCAATCTCATATAGACGGAAAAACTTTCATCTTAAGTCCTGAGGAAAGTATCAAAATTCAAAAAAAACTTAATTCAGATATTGTTATGGTTATGGATGAATGTCCAAAAAATACCAAAGATTACAATAAAATCAAAAATTCTATGGAATTATCCACAGAATGGGCAAAAAGATCCAAGGATGAATTTGGAAATAATCCACATAAAGCTTTGTTTGGTATTGTACAAGGAGGTTTGTTTAATGATCTTAGAATTGAGTCTTTAAAAAAATTAATTAATATAAAATTTGACGGATATGCAATTGGTGGGTTAGCTGTTGGAGAAACTCAAAAAGAAATGTTTAATGTTTTAGATGGTATTAAAGATTATTTACCTGAAGATAAACCAAGATATTTAATGGGTGTAGGAACCCCATCAGATATATTGGGAGCAGTAAAAAGAGGTGTTGATATGTTCGATTGTGTTTTGCCAACTAGATCAGGAAGAACAGGATTGGCTTTCACGTGGGATGGAAGAATTCAAATTAGAAACTCTGAAAATAAATTTGACAATACACCTCTAGATAGTAATGTGACAAAATTTGACTTAAACAAGTATTCAAAAAATTATTTGAATCACTTACACAATACTAATGAAATGTTAGCTTCAATGATTTTGACCCTAAATAATATAAATTTTTATCAAGAACTAATGTATGAGATTAGAAAAAATATTAAAATGGGAACTTTTGAACAATTTCATGATAAGTATATTAATATTCTGTAAATTTTTACCATTGCCAAATATAAAAAAATCAATATAAGAATTTTCGTGTTGGGCCCTTAGCTCAGTTGGTAGAGCAATTCCCTTTTAAGGAATGGGTCGATGGTTCGAGTCCATCAGGGCTCACCAACATGTCAGGCAATTGGTGGGTACTTTAAAATTATCTCGTTAATCCAATTACTAATCTGGTCAATTCTCCTATCATTTGAGGGATGTGTGCTCATAAATTCAGGTGGTTCTTTGCCTTTATTTGCT
Organism: uncultured Pelagibacteraceae bacterium; assembly: GCA_902611465.1. Lineage (GTDB taxonomy): Bacteria > Pseudomonadota > Alphaproteobacteria > Pelagibacterales > Pelagibacteraceae > Pelagibacter. The sequence continues at coordinate 9,150 of CACLZS010000008.1, forward strand.
TTCTTCATTCTTTCCCATATTTTGGTAGTTTCTCTTATATCGTAACCAGATAACGAGGAAAAAATTAATCCTAAATAATCAGCTTCACTCTCTTGTTTTCTTGTAAAGGGGTTCATTATTCCAATTTGAGATAACAAGCCAACAGTATTCATTCCTGTAGTTCTATTTACCTGAGATAATTTTCCTCCAGTAGCAATATCTATTATTCCAGTAGTTGTGTTTAATAGTACTGTTCTACTTGCTCTTTCAACTGAATGTTTCGCTACTGCATGAGCGATTTCATGACCCATTACAGCTGCTAAGCCATCGTCATTTTTGGTTATATCTAACATACCAGTATAAACAGCAATTTTTCCTCCAGGCATACACCATGCATTTTTAACTTTTTTATTATCTATTAATATATATTCCCAAGAAAAGTTTACAGTCGGGTCATCCATGTTATTTTTATAAAAATATTCAGATATCGATGTTTCTATTTTTGATCCAATTCCAATAATTTTATCTAAACTTTCTTTATCGTCACTTAATTTAGCTTTTTGTTTTACTTTTTCATACAAATCAGCAGCTTGTGCATTTAACTTTGATTCTGGAATTAATTTTAGTTGTCTTCTATCTGTTATTGGAGCGGTAGTACATGCGTGTAAACCAGCCGAAAGGCAGCCACAACCCATCAAATATATAAAATTTCTTCTATTCACTTTTCTTAATATTTATATTACATGTAATTTATAATCAATTAAAGTTATGTCGAAAATTAAAAAAAAAAAAATTTCATTTATAGCAAGACTAAGAAACTATTTTATAACAGGAATTGTTGTTTTAGTACCTATTGGAATCACATTATATCTCACAACTTTTTTTATATCAATTTCATCGAACTTAATCCCACAAGGAATAAATCCAAATAGCTATCTACCATTTGCTATACCAGGTTTAGAAATATTACTTTCGGTAATTTTTATTACTCTTGTAGGTGGATTATCACTTTCATTTATTGGTAAAAAAATTTTACAATTATTTAATGATTTGTTAAAAAAAATACCAATTTTAAGAACCATATACTCAGCTATTGGACAAATGACAGAAACTTTTGCGCCAAAAAAAGGATCAAAAAAAAGTGTAGTTCTAATTCAATATCCAAGAAAGGGCACTTGGGCAGTTGGTTTTGCTACAAAAGAGAATAAGGGTGAAATATCAAAAAAAACTAGTACAGAATTAGTGAATGTTTTTGTTCCTACAACACCAAATCCGACAAGTGGTTTCTTACTAATGTTTCCCAAAAGTGAAATTGTATATCTAGACATGACATTTGAGGAAGCTTCAAAGTTTATAGTTTCAGCTGGTACTTCAGATACTAAAACTAAATAGTCTCATTAATAACAGCAACTTTATCGTAAAGCCTTATAAGCTTGTTAAAACTGTTTGTTTTGATGTTATTTTTTTCAATTTTTTTGATTTCTTTTTCCGCTATATTAAAAAGATCTTCATGTTGAATAGGGTCTGCAAGGTTATATTTTTTTAAGCCACTTTGCTTAAATCCCAATATATCTCCGTATCCTCTGATTTTTAAATCTTCCTCAGCGATTTTGAAACCATCATTACTATTTTTTAGAATTGTTATTCTCTTGCGAGCGTTTTCACTAAGCCCTGTTTTAAACATGAGTATACACGATGCTTCTTTATTGCCCCTGCCAACGCGTCCTCTTAATTGATGAAGTTGTGATAATCCATATTTATTCGAATTTTCAATCACGATTACGTTTGCATTTGGAAAATCAATTCCAACTTCTATTACAGTCGTTGAAACCAATATATCTATCTTTCTATCATTAAACTTGTTTAAAACTTTATCTTTTTCTTCCTTAATCATTGATCCATGAACAATATCAACTTTATCTTTAAAAATTTTACTTAAATATTTATATTTTTCTGTAGCCGATTGATGGTCCATTTTTTTTGACTCTTTTATAAGAGGACAAACCCAAAAAACTTGATTTTTTTTTGCAATTTCACGTTTAATAAAACTAATAACTTCATTAATTTTTGTCTCATTTTTACTATATGTTTTTATCGGTAATCTATTTTTGGGTTTTGATTTAATTAAAGAAATGTCCATATCACCATAAATTGTCATCATCATTGTTCTTGGAATAGGGGTTGCTGACATCACAAGTACATCACAATCTTTGCCACCTTTATCTGATAGTTTTTTTCTTTGATTCACCCCAAATTTATGTTGCTCATCAATTATTATTAAACCCAAATTAAAATAAGTAATTTTTTCTTGAAAAAGAGAATGAGTACCTATCAAAATATCAATTTTATTATTTAAGAGATCGTTTAAAATTTTTTTTCTTTTTTTATATTCTGTTTTCCCGGTTAATATTTCGGGATTACAATATTTATTAAAATTTTCTAATATAAATTTATAATGCTGAATAGCTAATATTTCAGTTGGAGCCATTATTGCAACTTGATAACCTGCTTTTGTAGCATTTAATGCAGCAATTACTGAGACTATTGTTTTTCCTGATCCAACATCTCCTTGTAGCAATCTAAACATTTTTTGTTTTGACCCCATATCTTTATTTATGCTTTTTAATGAGGATATTTGATCAATTGTAAGTTTAAATCTCAAGCTATTAATTATTTTACTTTGATGCTGATAATTAATAATTTTATTCTTTTTTTTTATTTTTTTAATTTTACTTCTTATATTTGAAGAAAGTAAAAAATTTGCAAAAATTTCATCAAAAACTAGTCTTTTAAAATATTTTGTACTTCGAATTTTTGTTATTTCTTCTTTATGAATTTTAATAACACATTCCTTCCACGTAATATGATTAAATAAACTTGATATTGTTTGTGGTAACCACTCCTCTAATTCTGGCAAGTTTTGAAAAACATTATTTATTACTTGATTATACTTATTCAATGTTAAACCATCAGAAAGACTATATTTACTTTCATTATTTATAATATTTAAATTAGTTGAATTTTTTGTTGTTGGATTAACAAATTGAAATTTATTTCTAAAGCTATTTGCCTTCCCATGTATTATTATTTCTTCATTTAAGGGTAATAATTTTTTGATATAACCCTCATAACTATTAAAAAAAATACAATCCAATTTTACACCATTTTTTTCACATATTACTTTATTAGGTAAATTTCTAATTCTTGGAAAAATATATTTAATAGGTGTAACTTTAATATTATAATTTTTTCCCACTTGTAAGTGATTAATCTCTGTGTCTTCAGCAGTTTCTATTTTTGATATAGGTAAATGCCACAGAAGGTCAAAAATTGTGAATATTTTTTTCTTTTTAAATGAATTTAATGTTTTTTTGCCCACACCTTTAATATTATCTATAGGTGACAATAAATATTCAAAATTACTCATTAAATATATATATATGGGTATAAGTAATGAATTCAAATAAACAAAATTTAATTAATAAAATTATTTATAGATCTCAATATCGAGGTACAAAAGAAATGGACATATTTGTCAGTAGTTTTGTTAAATCCATTGTTGATTCATTATCAATAGATGATTTAAAAGATTTAGATACATTGGTTAACATGAATGACGAAGATATTTCAAAAATTTCAAAAAATGAAATGAGTTTTGAGAATAATAAATTATCAAGATTGTTAATTGATTTTAAATGAATGGCGGAGAGACTGGGATTCGAACCCAGGAAAGAGTTGCCCCTTTGTCGGTTTTCAAGACCGATGCTTTCAACCGCTCAGCCATCTCTCCGTGAGCAAGGTTTTATTATTATTAATATATATTTCAAGAATAAAATGACTTAAGTAGTTACTTTAACTATTCAAATAATAAAAAATGAACAAAAAAAAATTTAATAAAGGAGTTTTGTTAACATCCTTTGGTTCATTTTGGTGGGGTTTTTTTGGAGTTATATACTTTAAATATATTTCTTTTGCAGGTCATCTAGAAGTATTAATTCATAGAAGTGTTTGGACAGCCTTTTTATTAATCATCACAACTTTTATATTTTCTAAATGGAGTATTTTCAAAAATATCCTTAAAGATAAAAAAAAATTAATTATACTCTTTACTTCTGGCTTCTTAATATTTATTAATTGGGGTGTTTGGATTTATGCAGTCAGTGTAGATAAAATAATTGATGCTAGTTTTGGCTATTTTATAATGCCAATCATAAGCGTTTTCTTGGGTTATTTTTTTTTTAAAGAAACAATCACAACAAAAGGCAAAATTTCAATTTTTTTAGTGGTTATTTCAGTTAGCTATTTACTATTATTGGATTTTAGTTCGATTCCATGGGTAGGATTAATCGTAGCTTTGAGTTGGAGTTTTTATAATCTGTTGAGAAAAAAAATTAATGTTGAGACCGATATAGGTCTTCTCATTGAAAGTTTGTATATACTTCCTTTTGCATTAGTTGCATTTTATTTTATAAGTATAAATAATTATAACGATTTCAGTTTATCAAATCCATCTTTAATGCCATTATTAATGTTAGCAGGACCAATGACTGTGATTCCCCTTTTCTTATATGTGAGGGGAGTAGAATTAGCAGGACTTGGACCAGCAGGAATGATTTTTTATATTACTCCTACTTTGCAATTTATACTTGGTTTTTTCATTTATAATGAGCAATTTAATATAAATCAGTTAGTTAGTTTTATTTTAATATGGATTGCTGTATTTATATATTTGAAAGATATTTATGAAAAAAATTAAAACCTATGTTTTTTTTCTTTTTGTTATCATAAATTTTAATGCTCACGCTAATGACCTTGAATTTGAGAAATGGAAAGAGAAGTTTAAATTAATTGCTCTAGAAAGAGGCGTTAGTTTGAATACAATTGAAAATACTGTAGGTAAATCTTCTTTTTTAAAAAATGTTATTAAATATGATAGATACCAACCAGAATTTTATGAGGATACTAAAACATACGTTTCTAAAAGAGCTAATATTAAAAAAGTTAATTCTGGAATAAAAATCTATAACACAAACAAAAAAGTAATTGATAAAATTACTAATGAATTTTCTGTAGATAGAGACTTACTTTTGTCCCTAATGGGAATTGAAACTAATTTTGGCAATTATCTAGGGAAAATGGATATAGTTTCATCCTTGGCAACACTAAGTTATGATAAAAGAAGAAGCGAATTTTTTACATCTGAACTCATAACTCTTCTAATCTTGTTCGATAATGGAATTATAAAACCAAATAATTATTTAGGATCATGGGCAGGAGCATTTGGTAATTTTCAATTTATGCCATCTACTATTAAAAATTATGCAATTGATTATAATAGAGATGAAACCATTAATTTAAAGAGCATAGAGGACTCATTTGCATCTGCAGCAAATTATTTAAGTAAAATAGGATGGGATAATAATACTCCATGTTTTTATAAAGTTGAACTTATTAATGAAACACCCCATAAATATTTAAATACATCAGCAAAACAAATTAAACATAAAAATAAAATATCTTATTTAAAAAAATATATTAAGAATAGTGAAATTCTTAAACAACTTGATGGTTTAGAGGCTGCACTTGTAACCCCTGATTATGATATTATTCCAGATGCAAAAAAACTAACTCCAGCATATGTAGTTTTTGATAATTACGAATTAATTTTAAAATGGAATAGATCTTTAAGATTTGCATTAGCTGTTTGTACATTGAAAAGTAAGTTTGAAAATGCAATTTAAATATATTTTATATCTTATATTTTTATCTCTATTTGCTTGTGAACATCATTCTTCAAATATTAATATTAAGAACAAACCAGAAGAGACAAAATCCATAGTTAAAAAAAAAGAAATTAAAGAAATACAAAAAATTGAAAAAAAAAAATTAGTTAATATTGTTTATTCTAACAAAGGTTTTGCTTTAATATACAGTGATGATACAAATAATTCATTAGAATATAAATTAGATGATACATCTATTAATATATTAAGTCCTAATTTACCTAATGGAACACCAGTTAGAATAACAAATATAATTAATGGAAAATCCTTATTAACTGTTGTCAAAAACAAAACTGTTTTACCTATCTATTACAATTCAGTAATTACAAATAGAATTGTAAGTGAATTATTAATAAATCCAAACGAACCTTATGTGTACATTGAAACTATCAATTCTAATAAATTATATGTTGCAAATGACGTAAAAACATTTGAGGAAGAAAAAGAAGTCGCCAATAAAGCTCCGGTTGAAGATATAATGGTTCAGAGTATAAGCCTTGAAACTGAAGAAAAAGTATCTAAGACTGAAAATTTTGTAACAAATTTTAATTACATTATTAAATTTGCAGATTTTTATTTTGAAGATTCTGCTATTATGTTAAAAAATAGGTTGTTTGAAGAGTATAAAATTGAAAATATTTTAATCAAAAAATTGTCACAAAATAATTTTAGAGTTTATAAAGGACCTTATAAAGATTTTGAAAAATTAAAGAAAGGATTTCATAATATCGAAAATCTCAGCTTTGATAGTATTGAAATAATTAAATTATGAGAATTAAAAATTTATTGTTAATTTTAATACTTTTTGTATTCCTGATAAAGCCAGTTTTTGCTAACTTTGATGTAAATGCAAGAACTGCTATTGTTCAAGATTATTTGTCAGGCAAGATATTGTTTGAAAAAGATTCCGATAGACAAATATTTCCAGCTTCAATGACAAAAATTATGACTACAATCATAGCTTTTGATTTACTTAAAAGCGGTGAATTGTCTTTAGACGATAAATTTTTAGTGTCCGAAAATGCATGGAGATTGTCTCAAGCAGGTTATTCTTCAATGTTTATTATGGTTGGAGATGAAATAAGCGTTGAAAATTTATTAAGAGGTATCATTGTTTCATCAGGCAATGATGCTTGTATTGCACTTGCTGAAGGTATTGCTGGAACAGAAGAAGAGTTTGCAATTATGATGACTGAAAAAGCAAGAGAAATTGGTATGGAAAATACTAACTTTTCTAATTCTTCTGGAATAAATTCTCCAGACAATTTATCAACTGTTAGAGATATATTAATCATGTCCAATTATTTAATAAAAAATTATCCTAAATATTATGAATATTACAAAGAAACTGAATTTACATGGAATAGAACTGGCGGAGATCCTATTAAACAAGGTAATCGTAATCCTCTGCTTTATAAAAATATTGGAGTTGATGGAATAAAGACAGGGTATCTTGCGTATGAAAAATATTCACTTGCTTCAACCATAAAAAGAAATGAAAGAAGAATAATTGCAGTTGGAAGTGGTTTTGTGTCAAAAAATTCAAGATCAAAAGAGTCGCTTAAACTGCTAACATATGGATTAACTAACTTCGACACAATTAAAATTGCTAAGAAAGATGAAATATTTGATGAGTTAGAGGTTTGGCAAGGGACTCAAAAAACAGTTAAATCCTATATAAGTGAAGACGTTTATAAAACAATTCCAAAAGCAAAAAAAAAATACCTAAAAGTTTCAATTGATTATCAAGGGCCGTTAAAAGCTCCAATATTAAAAAATGACATAATTGGTAAAGTTAAAATTACCTATAAAGATGAACAAATAGGAGAATATGATTTATTAGCTTTTGAAAATGTAAAAAGACAAAATATATTTTCTAGATTTATTTCCTCAATAAATTTCCTAATCTGGGGCGATGTCTAAAAACCCTATAATAGTCTTCGAAGGTGTAGAGACCTCTGGAAAATCCACCAATCTAAAAAAAGCAATAAAATATTTTAAAAAAAACAAAATTATATACACTAGTTTTAGAGAACCTGGTGGCACTAATCTTTCTGAGAAATTAAGACAATTAATGTTGAATAAAAAATCAAAATTAAATAATAAAACTGATTTATTTTTGCTTATGGCATCTAGATCAGAAAATGTTGATAAAATTTTAAAAGAGAATTATAAAAAAAAAGTTATATTGATTGATAGGTTTGTGGACTCGACATTAGCTTATCAACATTATGGTATGGGATTAAATAAAAATTTAATTTTAAGAATGAACAAATTTTTATTAGGTAACTTTAAACCAAGTTTTACCTTCTTAAGTGTTGTAAATAAAAAAAATATGCAAAAAAGGCTTAAATTGAGAAAAAATAAAAATAAATACGATAATTTTAATTATAATTTTTATAACAAAGTTCAAAATGGATTTTTAAAAATTGCGCTTAAAAATAGGTCTAAATATTTAATATTAGATAGCAACAAGGATAGTTTAAAAATTATTGAAAATAAATTAATTAACAAAATAAATAAAATTTTAAAATAAATGATTGAATCAAGCAAACTTTTTGGTCATAAAACTTTGTTTAGTAATTTAATTTATTTAGACCAAATAGAAAAATTACCAAATAAGATTTTATTAAATGGCTCTAAAGGTATAGGTAAAAAAATTTTAGTAAATCATCTTTTAAATTATCTTTATTCTAAAAATAATGAACAATTTTATGATCTAAAGAATAATGAATATAAAATAAATAATAACTTATCTTTACTTATTTCCAATAATTCTCATCCTAATATTTTCAAAGTTCAGAAAAAAAAAGATAAAAAAATAATTGATATTGATCAAATTAGAGAGATGATTCAGTTTACCAATCAAACTTCTTTTAATAACGAAAGGAAATTTATAATAATTGAGTACATAAACTTATTGAGTATTAATTCTGCAAATGCTCTATTAAAATCTATCGAAGAACCTAATGACAAAATACATTATATTTTAATAAATAATTCTCAATTTAGAGTTTTAGACACAATTAAATCAAGATGTTTAGAATTTAAATTAAGTTTAATGAATTCAGAAGCAATTGAGATTGTGAATCATTATTTTAATAGTGATAAGTATAATGATATAAACTTAGACTTTATAAACAATTATAATTCTCCATCATTTTTAATATCATTGGTAAATTTTCTAGAAACTAATGATTTATCTTTAAAAGAGTGTAATATTGAAGATTTATTGGCCTATATTATTAAAAATAAACTATATAATTCGGATGAATTTATTAAAGAATATTTGAATTTATTTATTGAACTTTTTTTCTACAAAAATATAAATAAATCCAAGAATATTTCATTCAAAATTAAAAAGTATTTTTATCTTAAACTTTCTTTTGTTAAAAAATATAATTTAGATTTTGAATCATTTTTTCTGGAATTTAATGATAAATTATTAAGTGAATAAAAATTACTACATTACAACACCAATATATTATCCATCTGCAAAGCCTCATATGGGTCATGCTTATTCAAGTATTATTGCTGATTTTTTTGCAAGATTAAAAAAAATACAGGGTTTTAATGTTTATTTTTTAACTGGTACGGATGAGCATGGACAGAAAATACAACGTGCTGCTGAAGAAAAAAAAATGGATCCATTATTGTTTTGTGATGAAATAAGTAAAACTTTTAGAGATCTTTCTGACACATTAAACCTATCAAATAACGATTTTATAAGAACTACAGAGTCTAGACATGCTAAATCTGTTGAAAATCTTTGGAACGTTCTAGAAAAAAAAGGTGAAATTTACTTATCAAAGTATTCAGGTTGGTATTCTGTCTCAGATGAAGCGTTTTACACAGAAAGTGAAATTGAGGATTTGGATGGCACAAAAAAAGCAATCACTTCAGGATCCAAAGTAGAGTGGGTAGAAGAAGAGTCTTACTTTTTTAGATTATCTAATTGGCAAGATAAATTGATTGAATTTTATGATAAGAATCCAGATTTTATATTACCTGAAACAAGAAGAAATGAAGTTGTTAGTTTTGTAAAATCAGGATTAAAAGATTTATCTGTCAGTAGAAAATCTTTCAATTGGGGTATAAAAGTTCCTTCTAATAAACACCACGTTATATATGTTTGGTTAGATGCTTTAACAAATTATTTAAGTGCTTTGAATTATCCAAATGAAAATGATGATTTGTATAAATCTTTTTGGCCTGCAGATCTTCACTTAATAGGTAAAGATATATTAAGATTCCATGCAATTTACTGGCCAGCTTTTTTGTTAGCTGCTGATATAAAACCACCAAAAAGAGTTTTTGGTCATGGATGGATACTCTCAGGTGATGAAAAAATGTCAAAATCTAAAGGTAATATTTTAGACCCGCTTGAAATTATAGACACTTATGGTTTAGATCCTTTGAGATATTATTTAATTAAAGAAGTTTCTTTTGGTAATGATGGAAATATTTCACAAGAAAAATTAGAGTCTTGTATTAATAGTGATTTGGCTAACAATTATGGAAATCTGTGCCAAAGGGTTTTAGCTTTTTGTGATAAAAATTCTAATTTTGAAGTTCCTGAAAACAATATTTTTAATGCAGATGATATATTGATCTTGGATCAATACACTAAACATTTTGAAAATTTAATAAAATATTCTGATAATCAGGATGTAAATTTATATATAAATTTTATTGTTGAACAGTTGTTTGCAGCAAATAAGTATTTTAATGACCAAGAACCTTGGAAAAAGAAGAATGATAAATTAAGGATGAATACTATTATTTATGTTGCATTGGAGCTCATAAGAAAAGTCACTATATTGCTATATCCAATAATACCAAGTTCTACTCTCAAAGTTTTAGAAATTTTTGGTATAAAGGAGGATAAAATTAAATTTGAGACAATTAAAGATAACAATTACTTAAAGAAAGGACTTAAATTAAGTAAATTAGATATATTATTCAAAAAGATTGAAAAACATGATTGACTCACATTGTCACCTAGATCACGAACCTTTAGTTCAAAATATTGAGGATATTTTAGCAAAATGCAAAAAGGAAGGTGTTTTAAAAGTATTAACAATATCAACAACATTAAATGGGTTTTCTAAAATTTTAGAGATTGTAGACAAAGATGAAATGATATTTGGAACTTTTGGTATACATCCCCATGAAACTAACAATGATCAAGTATCAAAAGATGAAATAATTAAAAAAATTAAATCAAATGATAAAATAATTGGAGTAGGTGAGTCAGGTTTAGATTTTTATTATAATAATAGTGACAAAGATAAACAAATAGCTAGTTTTAAAAATCATATAGATGCAGCATTAGAATTAGACATACCTTTAATTGTTCATTCTAGAAATGCCGAAGTTGAAACATATGAAATATTAAAAAATTCTAACAAGAATTTAAAAATACTTATGCATTGTTTTACAGGATCCTTATCATTTGCATTGAAATTAATGGAACTAAACACCTACTTTTCGGCAAGTGGTATTATTACATTTAAGAATAGCACTGATCTTCAAAATACTTTTAAAGAATTACCATTAGAAAGATTGCTAATAGAAACAGACAGTCCTTTTTTAGCACCTGAACCAATGAGAGGTAAGAAAAATGAACCATCTTTTGTTCGTTACACATTAAAAAAATTATCAGAATTAAAAAATGTTGATATGGGAGAGCTGGATAAAGTTACTACTGAAAATTTTAATAGATTATTCTTAAATAAATGAGCTTAAAATTTACCATTTTAGGTTGTGGAAGCTCATTAGGCATACCACGAATTGATGGATACTATGGAAGTTGTGATCCGAAGAATAAAAAAAATATACGAACAAGATGTTCAGCTCTTGTAAGCTCTAAAAACTTAAACATTCTAATTGATACATCTCCAGATTTAAAATCTCAATTATTAAAAAATAAAGTTAAAAATATTGATACAGTTTTTTATACTCATTCTCATGCTGATCAAACACATGGAATTAATGAGCTTAGGGTTTTTTCTTTAAAAAATAGAAAAAAAATACCAATTTATGCAGATACAATTACAAAGGAAAATCTTAAAAATACTTTTGGTTATTGTTTCAAAGATTATAAAAATTATCCATCTATACTTGATGCCAGAATATTAAAGAAAAAACATTTGCTTAAAGACTCAAAAAAACAAATTATTATTAAATCCTTAAAGGTTCATCATGGTTCAATAAAAAGTATTTGTTATATAATTAATGGCAAATGTGCTTATGCACCTGATGTGAACAAAATTGATAACAAAGATTTAAAATATCTTAAAAATTTAAAATACCTTATTGTAGATTGTTTAAGATATAATTTTCATCCAACCCATTTTAATTTAGAGGATGTTTTGAAATTAATTAATAAAATTAAGCCAAAGAAAACAATTCTAACAAATTTAAGTAACGAAATTGACTATAGTGAAATAAAAAAATTGCTACCTAAAAATGTAACTCCTGCTCATGATGGCTTGACTATATTAATTTAACAGGCTTTCTATTTTTTTTGTTATTTTATTTGATGTTGGCTTTGTTAAAGATGCATATGTATCTTCAATTTTACCCTCTTTATTTACTAATATTTTATAAAAATTCCATTTTGGAACAGCAGATTTTCCATGGTTAGCTTTAGCCCATTTATAAATTTCATGAGCATTTTCACCTTTTACATCAGTTATTTCTGCAAGTGGAAAGTCAATATTAAAATTAATCTCACAAAACTCTTTAATATCATTATTATTTTTCTTCTCCTGATTAAATGAATTTGACGGTATGCCTAGTACAATTAAACCTTTATCTCTATATTTATTCCATAATTCTTGCATGTCAGCATATTGTTTTGTAAATCCACAATAACTTGCTGTATTTACAATCAGAACAGGTTTACCTTTAAAATCTTTAAAATCTATTACGTCCCCTGTGATACTGTTGATTTTAAAATCAAAAAAGATTTTTTCATACTCAGCATGCGATGTACTTTTAAAAAAAAACATAATTATAGTAAGCCCAATTATTAATAAGTTTTTCATTATTTAAATTATCTATTTGGTGTAAGTAGTATTAAAAAGTATCCAAATAAAGTGGATAATAATGACCCAGTCAAAACTCCAATCTTTACACCATCCATATATTGCAAATTATCTGCAAATGCCAAATTTCCAACAAATAAACTCATTGTAAAACCAATTCCTGTTAAAACTCCGACTCCATAAAAATTATACCAACTTGTATTACTTGGCATTTGAGCAATTTTTAATTTAATCGACACATATGAAAATGCAAATACACCCAATTGTTTTCCAACAAACAATCCAAGAACTATTCCTAAAGGGACTTTATCTAGTAAAGATGAAAAGGATAAACCCTCTAATGACACACCTGCATTTGCAAAAGCAAAAATAGGCATTATTCCAAATGCAACATAAGGACTTATTGCATGCTCTACCTTAATCAAAAGTGAAAAATCTTTATCTTTTTTTCTATGAGGAATTGTCATCGCTAGTAATACACCAGCGATAGTTGCGTGTATTCCTGAATTATGAGTAAAATCCCATAAGAAAATTCCAACTATTAAATAAGGTAGAAATTTTTTTACATTAAATTTATTTATAACTAATAGAATAATAAATGCTAAAAGCATCAAAGATAAATATTTAATGCTTAAATCACCAGAGTAAAACAAAGCTATTATAACTATTGCTCCAAGATCATCAATAATTGCTAAGGCCGTTAAAAATACTTTTAAAGAAAGAGGTACTCTACTTCCTAATAATGATAATACACCTAAAGAGAAAGCAATATCTGTAGCTGAAGGTATCGCCCAACCTTTTAATGTTTCTCCATCTCCTAGATTTATAAAAACATATATTAGTGCAGGAATTAACATTCCTCCTATCGCTGCAATTATTGGAAGTAGGGCTTGTTTAATATTCGACAATTCACCCTGTAAAAATTCTCTTTTAATTTCAAGTGTTACGAAAAAGAAAAATATTGCCATTAATGCATCATTTATCCAATGCAAAACTGAAAGCTTAATACCGAAATTATTTATTCCAATAAATAAATACTTTTCTAATGTTGAGAAATATAACGTCGACAATTCAGAATTACTAATAATCAAGGCAATAATTGCTGCAAAAAAAAGAACTATCCCACTTGCGGCTTCAAGTTTAAAAAATGATACAAAACCTTTTGTAATTTTTTGAAACATATTTAGTTTACAAGATCTTTAATAAAGAGTTTTAAATCCAGCAGAGTTTCGTAAAAACTATCAAATAAAGGAACTATACCAGGAAATACATTTGATAAATTATATTTAAACGTATCTAATAAAAAAATTAGACCTAATAAAGATATTACAAAAATTACAAAATATATAAATATCACCTTAAGTTTGACACCTTTCTCATAATCAACTCTTTCATTATCTTTTTCAGTTTCTGAGTCATCAACTTTTATTCCTGATATGGCTTTTTTATTTATATCTGAAATGTCCTCATCATTAACTTTTTCCTTAATTTCATTATCATTTTTAGAAGTATTAATATCTATTTCAGAGTTTTTGTCTTCAGATAATTTTTGTACATCAGAATTTTTATTTAAAGTAATTTTATAGTGCCAGATATGATCACAATTACCACACTTAAGTATTCTACCATTTTCAGGTATTAATTTTCCATCAAGGTTGAATTTTTTATTACAATTGGGACATTCTATGATCATATGATCTCTTATAGCATTAAATATCAAATTTATTATAAATTTGTAACTAATATAACCTTTGAATTTTGTTTTATCTGCTGTATTAGTACAGCAATCGGGGCGTAGCGCAGCCTGGTAGCGCATCTGGTTTGGGACCAGAGGGTCGCAGGTTCAAATCCTGCCGCCCCGACCACTGTTTATGAAAAAAGCAAAAATCTACAAACCATCTAAAACTGCTATGCAGTCAGGTATGAAAAAGTTTAATAAATGGATTATAGAATTTATTACTAAAGATCCTGGTAAAAACCCACTTATGGGTTGGGAAAGTTCTTCGGATACATATTCAGAATTAAATTTAGAATTTAAATCTAAAGATTTGGCTATTGAGTATGCTAAAAAAAATAATATTGATTTTGAAGTCATTGAGCCACAAAAAAGAAAATTAACTAAAAAATCCTACGCAGATAATTTTATAAAATAATGTTCAGGTTTTTTACAATAAAAAAATGGTATTTATGGTCATGGGTTGGATCATTTGTAATTTTGTCCTCTTTATGGGTACAGGTAAAAATTGATGTTAAAATAAACGAGTGGTTTGGTGAATTTTATGACATGATCCAAAAGGCACTAGGTGCGCCTAATGCTATTACAATTGAAGAATATTGGGCTAGTTTATTTTCATTTATTATACTTGCAGCTATGTATGTGGGAGTTGCTGTTATTGTAAGTTATTTTACTTCACATTATTTGTTTAGATGGAGAACTGCTATGGTTGAATATTATCATAGCGTTTATGAAAAAGCTCGAAAAATTGAAGGGGCCTCACAGAGAGTTCAAGAGGACACTATTAAATTTTCAAGAATAATGGAGTCTTTAGGAACAAGTTTAATAGAAGCAATAATGATATTAGTTGAATTCATGCCAATTTTATTTGGTTTAAGTATTGGAATACCAATATTCTTTTTTGGAGATTGGGAGTATGGTTTAATTGTGGGAGCTCTTCTATGGTCCATAGGTGGTACAATTTTTTTAATTATTTTAGGATTAATATTAAGATTAGTCGGTGTTGAATATGATCTTCAAAAAAAAGAGGCTGCTTATAGAAAAATCTTAGTTATTGCTGAGGATGATGGTACTGTAAGACCAAAGACAATAGATGAATTATTCGATGATGTTAGAAGCATTCATTTTTTAAGTTATATTAGATATTTATATTTTAATATTGGAAGAATTGCATACTTGCAAGCTAATGTATTATCTGCATATGTCTTTCTTGCACCTGCTATAGTTGCAGGTGTTGTTACTCTTGGAGTAATGCAACAGATCATAAGAGCATTTGGTCGTGTAGAAGGATCTATGCAGTATATCTTAAAAGCATGGCCAACAATTATTGAACTGGCAAGTGTTTACAAAAGACTAAGAGAGTTTGAATATAAGTTACAAATTGAAGATAAAATAAGTGAGAGTGAATATAAAACATAATTAATGAAGTTAACTAAGGAATTATTAAATAATCTTATAGAAATAACCTCAAATTCTGCAATTGCTTGTTTTCCGTATATTGGAAAGAATGAAAAGATATTAGCAGATAAAGCTGCAACAGATGTAATGAGAGAGCAATTTAATAAATTAAATATTAAAGGTAAAGTTGTGATAGGTGAAGGTGAACTTGATGAAGCACCAATGCTTTATATTGGTGAAGAACTAGGAAGAGGAAATGGACCAGAGATAGATATTGCAGTTGACCCAGTTGAGGGTACTAATTTTGTTGCAAAAAATCTACCCGGTTCAATGTCAGTTCTAGCCGTAGCAGAAAAAGGGAAATTATTAAATGCACCTGAAACTTATATGGAAAAAATTGCTACTGGTAGTCATGTACCTAAAGGTAGCATGGATATTGATTTTACTGTTGAAAAAAATATTAATATTTATTCTGATATAACAAATAAAAAAAAATCAGAGATTACAGTTTGCATTCTTAATAGACCAAGACATAGTAAAATTATAAGCGAATTAAAAAGGTTAGATGTTAATGTAAAACCTATTACCGATGGAGATGTATCTGGCGCTTTACTTGTTTCTGATAAAAAATATAATGTTGATATTTTCATGGGTATTGGTGGTGGCCCAGAAGGCGTAATAGCAGCCGCCGCATTAGACTCATTAAATTGTAATTTTCAAGGTAGATTTTTATTTAAAACTGATACTGACATAAAAAGAGCAAAAGATATGGGCATAGAAGATTTAAATAAAAAATATGAAATTAATGAAATAGTGAGTGGAGAAAGTTTTTTTTGTGCAACAGGAATTACCTCAGGAGAATTAATGAATGGTGTAATTAAGGAAGACAATAATTATATAACTGAGACAATTTTTACTTATAATAAATCTGCTTTAAAAGTTATAAAAAAAAAGATTTCACTTACTTGATTAATTGAAAAAATTACAATAAAAGATCCACCAATGGTCCCTTCGTCTATCGGTTAGGACACATGGTTTTCATCCATGAAAGAGGGGTTCGATTCCCCTAGGGACCGCCATTATTTTTTTCTTCTAGTTGGAGCATTAATTTTGTTTCTCAATGTTGACAATAGATTATAAACAAAATTGTCCTGTGCAAATTTTTTCTTGGTTTTTTTCTCCGCTATTTTAATATCATTCATATCATTAAGATCTAATAATGTCTTATCTTTAACTAAACCCATATTATTAAATTCAATAATTAAAATATTATTTGTCGAAATATTTTTTTTACCCAATTTAAATAATGATTGATTAGTTTTTTTTCTTTCAAAATAAAGCCATGTATCATTAAAAGTACTCTTAGAAGATGCTGGACCTATTATTTTTCTCACATCATTTTTGTTGCTTTTATTAAGTTCTATTTTATCAATTTTTGTGTCTACAAATCTAAATCCGTGAAGATTTGAAACTTTATTTATTGAGCAATTAAGTGTAAAAAAAAATATAATAAGAAGAAATAAATTTCTCATATGCGTATAAATTATATAAATATTTACAATAATTTAGTTAGATTAACTAGAAATAAAAATCTTTATAAAACTTTAAAAAATAAGGATACATTTTCTGATAGACTTATAATACTTTTGTTTCACTTTGCCTTCTTTCTAAAAGTTTATAAAGAGGAAGTTTCTAAAAAGGAGGTACAAGATATTTTTGATTTTGTAATCAGACAAATAGAATTATCAATAAGAGAGATTGGTTATGGAGATGTTTCTGTAAACAAAAAAATGAAAGATTACGTAAATCTACTTTTTTCGATTATAGAAATTGTAGACACTTGGGATACACTGCAAAATGCCAAAAAGATATCTTTAATTGCTGATTATATTAATATAGATATACATAATGATTTAATTGTTAAGTATTTTGATAAATTTCGAGAATTTCTAGTAAAAAACTCTTTAAAAATCTTTACAAAAGATATATTAGAATTTAAATTTTAATTATGGCTGTACCAAAACGAAAAACATCGAGATCTAGAGCGGGAAAAAGACGATCTCATATAAAATTTTCCTCAAAAAATATAATAGAGGATAAAAAATCTGGTGAATACAGATTATCTCATCATTTAGATTTGAAAACAGGTTTATACAAAGGCAGACAAGTTTTAGACAAAAAAGATTAAGTATTATGAACAACCCACTAATTATTGCTGTTGACGCAATGGGTGGTGACGACTCTCCCAATAAAGTAATAGATGGTATAAATATTCATTCAAATAAATCACAAAATATATTTTATAAAATTTTTGGTAACGAAAATTTAATAAATCCAATCATTAAAAGAAATAAAATTTCATCAGACAGATATGATGTTATTCACACAGATAAACTTGTTGAGGAAAAGGACACAGCTCTTAGTGCTGCTAAAAAAGGTAAGGATACAAGTCTGTGGCTTGCCATTGACTCCTTAAAAAAAAACGAAGCCCATGCTATAGTATCTGCTGGTAATACAGGTGCGCTTTTCCTAATTTCAAAATTAAATTTAAAAATGATAGAAAATATCGACAAACCAGCCTTATCTGCTTTATGGCCAAGCAAAAAAGGAATGAGCGTAGTTTTAGATTTAGGCGCAAATATAGAATGCAATTCAAAAAATTTAATTGATTTTTCAATAATGGGAGGGGCATTACATAAAGTTTTATTTAATACGGAGAAACCAAAAGTTGCCTTATTAAATATAGGATCTGAAGAATTAAAAGGAAATGCGGTGATAAAAGACACATATCAATCACTAACAGACAATAAAAATACTTTATTTGATTTTGTTGGATACATAGAAGGTAATAATATTATGGACGGTGCAGTAAATGTAATTGTTGCAGATGGTTTTACAGGTAATATAGCTCTAAAAACTGCCGAAGGTACATCTAATTTTATAATAAGCGAATTAAAAAATGCTTTAACATCAAATATAATTGGTAAAATTTCATCTACGATCAATTATAAAAATTTAAAAGAATTTAAAAACAAACTTGATCCAAGACTTTACAACGGAGCTATCTTGCTAGGTTTAAATAAGCCTGTTATTAAAAGCCATGGCTCAACTGATGCTATAGGATTTGCTAATTCTCTAAAAGTCTGTGAACAAACTATAAGAGGAAATTTAATAGAGCAAATCAAACTTAATATTAATTAAATGAAAAGAATAAATTTAACAAAAAAAGATATAATTAATTCAATCTATATGCAAATTGGATTTTCTAAAGTTATAAGTGAAACTTTATTTTCTGATATCTTTGAAATTATTTTGCAGAATATTATCAAACATAAAAGAGTAAAGATTGCAAAATTTGGAACTTTTGAGTTAAGAACTAAGAAACAGAGAGTTGGAAGAAATCCAAAAACAAAACAAGAAAAAATAATTTCAGAAAGAAATGTAATTTTATTTAAAGCATCAAAAGAATTCAAAAAATTAATTAATAAAAATGACTAACTTTAAAGCTAATAGTAAATACAAAACTATTGGTGAAGTGACTAAAATACTTAATTTAATAAATAAAAGAAATGGATCTTTATCAACTCATACAATTAGATTTTGGGAGAAAGAATTTAAGCAGATAAAGCCAATAATCTTTAATGGTAATAGAAGATATTATGATGATAAAACAATAAATATTCTAAAAAAAATAAAATTTTTGCTAAAAGATAAAGGCATGACATTAAATGGAGCAAAAAAAGCTTTAAATTCTGATAATTCAGATATTGACGAATTATATAATACCACTATAAAACAAAAACAATTTATTAAATCTAAAGTACATAATATTAAAAATATTTTAACTACAATAAAAAAAAATAATGGCTAAAAAAACACATGTAAAAGTTAGACTTGTTCCAGAAGCTAAACCAGATAGTCCTTTTTTTTATTATGTAAAAAAACCTGCTGGGGGAGAAAAAGCTAAAGTTAAATTAAAAGCTAAAAAATATAATCCAGCAACTAGAAAACATGAAGTTTTCGTGGAAAAAAAATTACCACCACACAGTAAATAATCTATTTTTTTTTATTAAAATTCCTACGCTCAAAATCAATATATGCATAAATCATATTCTTCCAAATTTTATGTGTAATCTTTGGATCAATTTTGTTTTTGATTGATTTATTTTTAATATTTTTAAGGATTAAAGTAATTCTTTTTTGATCAACAATTTGGTTTTTCTTTTCTTTAATTGCTAAAACTTTCTTAACCAAGTTAGTTCTTTTCTTAATTATTTTTATTAATGAATTGTCTAATTTATCCAGTTCTTTTCTTATTTTACTGAGTTTTTGTTTTTTTAATGGCGACATTTATATATTTGGATAATTCAAAAATTATTATATTTATCCCTTTATGTATACTGAAAATCTAAAGGTTAATAATCAAATATCAATATGGCTTATGAGCATGTTTTGGATAATTTCAGCGATGATTGTGGTTGGAGGTTTAACAAGACTAACTGATTCTGGTTTATCAATAACCGAATGGCAATTATTCTCTGGTTTCTTTCCACCACTTAATAACTCTCAATGGATTATGTATTTTGATTTATACAAAGAGATACCTGAATTTAAATTACAAAATTATGATATGACCATGCAAGAATTTAAAGTAATCTTTTGGTGGGAATGGGCTCATAGATTTATGGGAAGATTAATAGGTTTAGCTTTTCTAATACCACTAGTATATTTCTCATTTAAAATTAAATTTAAAAAATTAATAAGCCTTTATTTCATTTTTGCTTTAATATGTTTTCAAGGATTTATAGGATGGTATATGGTAAGCAGTGGTCTTATCGATAGAGTAGATGTTAGCCATTTTAGATTATCTATACATTTATTAGTAGCCTTTCTTATTTTATCTTTAATTTTTTGGAATTATTTAAAAATAAAAGTTAAAAACAACTTTCAAAATACTATAAATATAATATTCCCATTGAGTTTTCTTTTTTTAGTCTTTTTACAAATTTCTATTGGTGCATTTGTCTCAGGAATGGATGCAGGTAAAATTTATAATTCCTGGCCATTGATGGGTGACTCATTTTTTCCAAATGATAATAGTGTTATTAATTTATTTAAATTATCTGCTTTTAGCGACCCTTCTTTGGTTCAATTTATACATAGAAAATTAGCTTATTTAATAGGATTATTTTATCTTTATTTATTATTTTATATTTACAGGAATAAAAAAACTGATTTATATAAATCAGTTAACGTTTTAGGAATTTTTATAATTTTGCAGATTGTCTTAGGAATATTTACTTTATTATATGGTGCACAGATATTGATTGCATCTATGCACCAAATAAGTTCTATATTTTTAGTAGCTTCTTGTATCTATTTTTTATTCATAAATAGAAGATCTAACTTACAGCTTTCAAGCTAGGTTTTCCAGAAGCTCCTAAAGCTTGATCTAGATCAGCTATAATATCGTCTGGATGTTCAATACCTATAGACAACCTTACATATCCAGGTGTTACACCTGCAGCTAAAAGTTCCTCTTCAGTTAATTGGCTGTGAGTAGTAGTTGCAGGATGTATAGCTAAACTTCTGGCATCTCCAATATTTGCAACATGGTAAAACATCTTTAATGATTCTATAAATTTTTTACCTGCTTCAACACCACCTTTAACTTCGATACCTATAAGTGCTCCATTTCCACCCTTCATATATTTTTTGGATCTTTCACCAATTTCTCCTTTATGAAGAGTAGGGTAGATAACTCTCTCTACATTCTTATGTTTTTGTAAAAATGCAACAGCTTTCTCGGCATTAGAACAATGTTGTTTCATTCTTAAGGGAACAGTTTCTAAACCTTGAATTATTCCCCATGCATTATCAGGTGCTAATGGTGCCCCTAGATCTCTTAATAGTACAACACGTGCTCTTACTGCGTATGAGACATTTGCTCCTGTCAATTGTGGAACAACAACACCCCATTGCGCGCCACCATAACTAGCATCTGGCTCGTTAAATAAAGGCTGTCTTTTTGGATCCTTGGTCCAGTCAAAATTACCTCCATCAACAAGACATCCTCCTATTACCGTACCATGACCACCAATAAATTTAGTAAGTGAATGAACTACTACAGCAGCTCCATGTTCTAAAGGCTTACAAATTACTGGTGCTGCAGTATTATCCATAATTAATGGAATACTGTACTTTCTGCCTATGTCAGATACCTCTTTTATTGGAAATACTCTTAAATATGGATTAGGCAAAGTTTCTGCATAAAAACATCTTGTTCTATCATCAATTAATTTTTCAAAATTACTTGGATCTGATGGATCTGCATATCTACATTCAATACCTAATTTTTTAAGTGTGTGAGTGAATAGATTTACTGTTCCGCCATATAAATCAGTTGAACTAACAAAGTTATCTCCTGATTGACACACGTTCATTATAGCGAATGTTGATGCAGCTTGTCCTGAACCAACAGTTACAGCTGCAAGCCCACCTTCAAGTGCCGCAACTCTTTTTTCAAGTACGTCATTAGTTGGATTCATAATTCTTGTGTATATGTTTCCAAATTCTTTTAGTGCAAATAAATTTGCAGCATGATCTGTATCATTAAATTGATAAGATGTTGTTCTATAGAGTGGTACTGCTACTGCTGTTGTAGCTGGATCACTTCTGTAATCTCCACCATGTAAAGCAATTGTTTCTGGATGTTTATTTTTACTCATATTTTCCCTTCTGTTTAAAAGTGTATTAAACTAAAATGAAAAAACACAATCAAGCTTAAATTTAAGCTGATAATGGGGGGTAATTTGTGGTTATAAATTTTTTAAGTACAGTTAATACTCTATCTGCTTCTTCTAATAACATCATGTGACCACAGTTATCAATTATATCAACTTGACTACCATCTATTAATGAAGCTAATTTTTTCCCTTCTTTGACAGGGCACATTTTATCATCAGTTGCTAAAATTGATAGAGTAGGACATTTAATTTTTTTAGCTGCCTCAAATCCATTTTTGTAATTATCACAAGCTCTAAAATCTACTCCTAATGTATTCTCTATTGTTCTAGATTTTGCAAGCATTGTTCCTGTGTTTATATGATAAAGACCAGGAACTGGATGACCACCAAAGTGACCTGCTGGACCGTGCGCCCAATCCATCATTAAATCTACTGCTTTAGGATCATTATTTTCAGCTAATGATAGTAACTCTGGGTTCATTGGTATAGCACCAGCTCCACCCATCAAACTCAAGGTTTTAATTTTATTAGGATATCTTGATGTACATTCTACTGTTACTAAGCATCCTTGTGAATGTCCTACCAAGGAAGCTTCTTTATGACCAACAGCATCAATTACATCACTTACCCAATCTGCCATTTCCTCAATTGATTTAAGACTTTTACCACTAGATAAGCCATGACCGGGCAGATCAACTGCTAAAGAGTTATATCCATGAAAAGCAAAGTACCTTGTTTGAAGTACCCAGGTCATATGGGTTAAACCACTTCCATGAACAAATATAATTAATGGTTTTTTTTTATCAAATGGTCTTCCACCAGTAGAGGCGAAAACCTCATGCCCGTTTACTTTGAATTTCATTGATTTGAAACAAGCCTTGGTTTTCTAGCTGCTCTAAAACCAATCTCGAAATCATTTTTTATATCATCAATGTCTTCTATACCTACTGATAATCTAATCATATCGTGGGACAAACCAGCAAACTTCAAAGTTGCCTCATCCATTTGTGAATGGGTTCCAGATGCAGGATGGATAACTAAAGTCCTTGTATCGCCTACATTTGCCAAATGTGATGCTAATTTTACGTTATTAATAAATGCAACACCAGCATCTTTTCCACCTTTAATACCAAATGCAATCATAGAACCTTTACCATTAGGAAGTAACTTGTTAGCAAGCTCTGCATCTGGATGATTAGGTGCACTTGGATGTGATACCCAAGCAACACTTTCATGGTTTGATAAATATTTAACCATTTCTTCTGCATTTGAACAATGTTTTTTCATTCTTACTGACAAAGTTTCTATACCTTGTAAAACATTCCATGCATTTTGAGGACTTAAACAAGGACCAAAATCTCTCATACCCTCAGCTCTAGCTTTCATTGTAAAAGCAGTTGGGCCAAATTCCTCTGCAAAAGATAATCCATGATATCCCTCATAAGGTTTTGTCATTGTTGGAAATTTATCATTTTGCATCCAATCAAATTTTCCACCTTCAACTAATATTCCCGCCATAGAAGATCCATGACCTGCCATCCATTTTGTTAGTGAATGAATTACTATATCAGCGCCATGCTCAAACGGTTTACATAAATAAGGAGTTTGATAAGTTGCATCAACCATCAATGGAATTCCAGCGTCATGAGCAATTTTTGCAATTTCAGGCATGTTCATTATTTCATTGCCTGGATTTCCAACAAGTTCTCCAAAAATACCTTTTGTATTCTTTTGAATTGCTTTTTTAAATCCTTCAGTATCTCTCGGTTTAACAAATGTACATTTAATTCCAAATTTAGGTAAAGTTAATCTAAATAAGTTTACAGTACCTCCATAAAGTTGAGATGATACAACTAAATGGTCTCCTGCTTCACATAATGTCATAACTGTCAAAAATATTGCACTCATTCCTGAAGATGTAGCTAATGCTGCTGTACCACCCTCAAGTGATGCAACTCTTTCCTCTAATACTCCTACTGTAGGATTTGAAATTCTACTATAAATGTGCCCACCTCTTTCCAAATTAAATAGAGCTGCTGCATGATCAACATCATCAAATAAGTAAGAAGTTGTTTGGTAAATTGGAACTTGTCTTGAACCTGCATTTTTGTGAGGCTGATAACCTGCGTGCAGACTCAGAGTATCAAATTTATATGTATTAGGTTTTAATTCTTTTTTTTTATCACTCATTAGGCTCCTTTAATTTATAATTTTATGAATTCGTTTTTATAGGGTCTATTATTACTAATAAATGCTCATAATTCAATCAACCATTCAGTCCAACCAAAATATAATAATTTGACAATATAAGTAATTATAAGTATTAATCCCGCATTCATGACAAAGTTTGTTAAAAAAGATGAGATAAATAGCGAGTGGTTTGAAATCGATGCCACAGGTGCCGTTGTAGGCAGACTAGCAACAGTTGTATCAAAAATTATAAGAGGGAAGAACAAAACAACATATACTCCTCATATGGACCATGGAGATTTTGTTGTAATCAAAAATGTAGACCAAATTAAATTTACGGGAAATAAATTTCAAAATAAAAAATATTACAGACACACTGGATACCCTGGTGGTATTAAAGAAATAACACCTGAAAAATTGAGTGAAAAAAAACCTGGTGAGGTATTAAAGTTAGCTGTTAAAAGAATGTTGCCCTCAGGTGCTCTAGGGAAAAAACAATTAACTAAACTAAAGATTTATTCCGGAGAAGAACACCCTCACACTGCTCAAAATCCAAAAATAATTGAAATCGGTAAGCTTAATCAAAAAAATGTTGTAAGAAATTAATATGGAAACTCCCCAAACATCTTCACCAAAAATAAAATTAGACTTTAAAGATAGTAAATACGCTACAGGAAGAAGAAAAAAATCTGTAGCTAAAGTCTGGTTAAAAAAAGGTTCGGGTAAATTTTATGTAAATGGTAAATCTTTAAACGACTATTTTCCAAGAGCTAATCATGTAATGCAAATTTTAAGACCTTTTGAAATAATTAATCAATCAACTGATTACGATGTTAGATCTCAAGTTGTAGGTGGAGGACAAACTGGTCAAGCTGGAGCCTTAGTACATGGTATTTCAAGAGCTTTACTTAAATTTGATGAAACATTAAAATCAACGTTACGTAAAGAAAAACTTACGACAAGAGATTCAAGATCTGTAGAGAGAAAAAAACCTGGTAGAGCAAAAGCTAGAAAAAGTTACCAGTTTTCTAAAAGATAATTTCTTTTTAAATTTCAACTGTTATATTAAATTATGGGTAAGAAAAATGTTCTTATATGTGGTGCTACTGGATATATAGGGTTACAATTAACTAAACTTCTATGTACACATAAAAAAATAAATATTAAATATTTATGTGGAAGTACTTCTGTTGGAAAAAAAATAGATTCCTTTGAACAAGAATTAAAAAAATATAAATTACCAAAAATTTCAAAATTTAAAAAAGAATATTTATCAGATGTTGATATAATATTTACAGCATTACCAAATGGTGAGGCACAATCTATTTCAAAATTTTTAAACAAAAATAACTTACTAATAGATCTAGCAGCTGATTTTAGACTTAATAATAAAAAGGATTATGAAAAGTGGTACAAAATTAAACATAAAGCTTTAAATCAAATAAAAAAAAGTATTTACTCTATACCCGAAATTAGTGGACAATTAATAAAAAAATTTTCAATAGTATCTTGTCCTGGATGCTATCCTACATCTGTATTAATTCCATTAATCCCGTTAATAAAAAAAAACTTGATTAATAATCAAACAATTATTATTGACTCGAAATCTGGTTATTCAGGAGCAGGTAGAGGAGTACATAAAAAATATAAAGATAAAAATTTATATGAGTCTTTGAGTGCTTATGGATTAGCAAATCATAGACATAATTCTGAAATTCAACAAGAGCTTGATCATAAAACTGGCAAAAAAAATAAATTTCATTTTACACCTCATCTTACACCGATGTTTAGAGGAATTTTAAGCACTATTTATGTTGATTTAAAAAAGGGCATTAACATAAACAAAATAATTAATGTTCTAAATGTCCAATATAAGAATCATAAATTTATAAAAATCTGTAAAATAAATTCTTTCTTAAGTACTAATGATGTTATCAACACTAATAATTGCTTTATTTCTGTATGTAAAAGCAAATATAAAGATAAAATAATAATATTGTCTGCAATTGATAATTTGATTAAAGGTGGTGGAGGTCAAGCTGTACAAAATATGAATATTTATTATGGCTTTAATCAGAGCGAAGGTCTAAATGTTTAAATATATCTTTGTAATTTTATTAATATTTTCATTATCACATTGTTCACTAAATCATCCTGTTTCTATGTGGAATATTGAAAAAAACAGTACTGACAAAGATATTCCGAAATTAAACTTTGAAAATGATACATCTTTTGAAGAATTTAAAAAAAATGTTATTAAATATGGTAAGTTCAGCGATTTTCCTAAATTAGATTAATTTAATGAATAAAAATATAAATATTGCTGTTATTGGACTTGGTCAAATTGGATCATATGTTTTAAATGAGTTAAATACAAAAAAGAAAGATATTGAAACTAAAACTGGAAAGAGAATTAAGGTTATAGCTATATCGGCTAAAAATAAAAATAAGAAAAGAAAATTTAAAATTAATAAGAAAATTTTTTATTCAAATCCTCTAGATATTTTGAAGATTAAAAACTTAGATATAGTAATCGAAGCTATAGGTTTATCAGATGGTATATCAAAAAAAATTATTGAGACAGCTCTTAATAATAAAATTCATGTTATAACTCCAAATAAAGCATTAATTTCAAAACATGGTGATAAACTGGGAGAACTAGCTGAAAAAAATAAAGTTAATTTAGAATTTGAGGCATCTGTTGCAGGTGGTATTCCTATTGTAAGAACAATTAAGGAAGGTTTGGCTACAAATAAAATCACAAAAGTTTATGGCATACTTAACGGTACTTGTAACTACATCATGTCAGAAATGGAGAGAACTAAAGATAGTTTCAAAAATGTTCTAAAGATGGCACAGAAACTTGGTTATGCTGAACCTGGAAATCCAAAATTAGATCTTAACGGTTACGATGCGTTAGCTAAAATAAAAATTTTGACATCATTAGCTTTCAATAAGAAAATTTCAAAATCTGAATGTTTAATGGAAGGTATTGAAAACATAGATTATTCAGATATTAAAATTGCTGATCAGTTAGATTTTAGAATAAAATTGTTAGGTATAACTGAGGTTATAAATAATAGTATTTTTGAGAGAGTTCATCCGTGTTTAGTTAAAAAAGATTCTTATATAGGAAATGTAGATGGTGTAATGAATGCTGTTATATTAAATGGTTCACCTATTGGAGAATCTGTATTGCAAGGGGAGGGGGCTGGTCCAGGACCAACATCCTCTGCTTTGATGTCTGATTTATTATCTATATTGAGAGGAAATATAAAATATCCTTTTGGTATATCTAAAAATAAAAGATTAAAACCTATAATATTTAATAAAGACCAATCATCAAATTCTCTATATTTAAGATTAGAAGTTAAAGATAAACCAGGTGTTTTATCATCTATAACAAAGATTCTGGCGAAGTATAAAATTTCTATTCAAAGACTAATACAAATACCTGATCACAAAAGTAAGACAGCCTCAATTGTTCTTATTACTCATAATGCAAATGAATTAGACGCTAAAAGATGTATTAAAACATTTAAATCAAATAAAAATATTATTAAAAATCCTGTTCTTATTCGATTATTTTAATGGGACTTTATATAAAATTATTTGAAGTTCTTTTTCCAGTTTTTTTTATAGTTGGTATTGGATATTTTTTAGGTAAAAAAAATCCAAATTTCGATACATCATTTATAACCACTTATTCTGCTAATTTTGGAACACCATCTATAGTAATATTCTCTATATCTGCAAGTGGTGTAACTTTTGCAATGTTTTCTGAGTATTTTATATATGCAGTAATCCTATTATCCTCCTTTTTAATAGTTGGTCTGATTTTTTTAATTTTAATGAAAAAAGATTATTTAAGAGAATTACCAACATTTTTTTTACCAAATACAGGCAACATGGGCATTCCAATTTGTTTGTTTGCATATGGTAAATTGGGTATGGGTATTGCGGCAGCTATATCTTCTTTGGTAGTACTTCTTCATTTTACACTGAATATTTTCTTAGCTAAACGCGAGTTCGACTTAAAAGTAATAATTAAAAGTCCATCATTTTATGCGATAATTGCAACGATTATTTTTCTTTATTACGAAATACCTTTGCCAACTTTTGTTTTAAATACTGTCATGCTCCTAGCTTATGGAATGATTGTAATGATTTTAATGTCTTTAGGTGTTTCATTGACACAAATGAGAGTTTTTTCTTTTAAGGATGCTTTGATCACATCTACTGGAAGAGTAATTATAGGACCATTAATTGGCTTTGCACTGATCTCTTTTTTTAATCTATCTGGGTTTGCTGCTGGTGTTCTTTTAATCCAGTCATCTATGCCGAGTGCAATACTTTGTTATCTTGTAGCTTCAATGTATTCGCCTAAGGAAATTGTTGATAACATATCTAGCACAATAGTTGTTTCAACCTTAATGTCTCTTGTAACTGTACCTATAACAGTATTCTTTGCTTTAAAATACTTTAATTAAGAGATAGGATTTTCATATGAAGGCTGTTATTCTCAATGCTTCAGCTTGGATGATTGTTCCATTTATGGATGCTTTGGCAAAATATTTAAGTTCATCTATGGATGTTTTGCAAATTACTTGGGCTAGATATTTTTTCACAGTTGTTTTTGCACTCTCAATAATGCTTTTTTTTGATAGAAAATCCATGGTTTGGAGTAAAAAACCTATGCTTCAATTGATAAGAGGATTAATTTTTGTATTTTCAACATATTTATTTTTTTTTGCAATATCTGAGATTTCTTTACCTAAGGCCTTAACACTAGCATTTGTAGCCCCAATTTGTGTAACCGCAATGTCCCCCTTTTTTTTAAACGAAAAAGTAGGCTTAAGAAGGTGGACAGCTGTATCCATGGGATTTATTGGTACCTTAATTGTTATTAGACCTGGATTTATAGAGATTAATTTAGCTACATTAGCAGCCTTGGGTAATGGTATTTGCTATGGTTTTTATTTAATTATTACAAGAAAATTAAGCACATCTGATAACTCTCTGTTAACATTATTATTTGCTGGCACAGTAGGGACTATAGTCATGTCATTTTTTATGCCTGGGGTCTGGATCCAGCCTTCAAACAATCAGTGGATTATGATGTCTTTAATTGGCTTTATAGCTGCTATCGCTCACTTTTTTATTATTTTGTCACTTAAATACGCAGATGCATCTAAATTAGCCCCTCTTGGGTATACTGAAATTATTACCAATATTCTTATTAGTTATTATATTTTCAAAGAATTACCTGATAATTGGACTTATTTAGGTCTTTCTATAATCGTCCTTTGTGGTTTTTATATATCTAGAAGAGAGTATTATTTATATAAAGTTTTTATAGGTAAGTAGAACTTACTTAAATATTAATATGATACATTAATTATATACTCTAAACTATTGATATTAATAGTTTTTCTTTTTATAAAATATTTTTTTAATTTGAAATAGATTATTTTATACTCTGTTAAAATCAATATAAAGTCTTTTTTTAAAGTAATCAATTTTATAAATATTCCTAAATCAATCAAGATTTTATAAAAAGAGAGCAGGGAAGGAGTGCAAGTCTATCATTAGAATTATAGTTCCTAATTATATAGATTATAAATAACTTAAAAAGCAAGCAAATAAGCCAATTTCTTGATGATGAGATAATCCAAGTATTTATATTTAAAATATTTCAACCAATTAAAATTAAAGTTTTGGGTTAAAAAAAAACCCAATTTCTAATTAGCTCTGCAATATTCGAATATACCATTTAAAAGCCCAAAATTGGGTCTATTTTAAGTATTTATAATTTAATGGTGCAACTTATAGGTGATATTAAAAAATAAATACCAAATATTGTATATTAATCAAAAAATGTTGATATTAAAAGTTTTTAGAGCAAAATACCCTCTAATTTAAGTAGTTTTCTCTTAGTATTTATCCCACCTTTGCCAGAATAACCACCTAGAGAACCATCTGACCGTATTACTCTGTGACAGGGTATTTTTGGTGCATAAGGATTTTTTCCTATAGCATTTGCCACAGCTCTTATTGCTTTAGGTTTTTTAATTGCTTTTGCAACCTGAGAATAGGTTCTTAATTGTCCTTTTGGAATTGTTTTTAAATATTTCCAAACCTTTATTTGAAATTTTGTGCCTCTAAGGATCATAAAGGATAAAACCCTGTTTCCTTGCACCTTTTCAGGCACAAAGAACAGTAGTTTTTGGCACGTCGTTGTATGCGCTACCGCCATGCCTTCCACCCTACAATTTTAGCGCTACTCTGCAGAGCTTTCTGCCCTCTAGGCTTGAACCTCTCGGTTTTTCCCTAGCTGGTCAGTTAAGAGTTGCCTCTTAATTCATTTTAAACAATATCAGATAGAGTAGGTTGTATGTATCACTTTATCGTTGAATTTACTGAGTTTTTAACAGGGACGAATAGTGGGGATAACTTAATTTAAAGCTTTAAGTAAACCATCTAAAACCCTCATACATTGCAATTCCGTAAATTGAGTGTCTGATTAGAAACATAATTGATGTTTTAATGGGTATTCCTGTCTTATTTGCAAACATGCCCTGTCCTGTAAATGGTAAAAATATCAATAATGGAGCTAATGTTGTAAGAGCTCCGAATATAAAGCCTGAAAAATATGTCATTTTTAGACCAACTGTTAAAAAACAAAAATAATAGATAACAGCCCAACAAATCGATACATAATAGTGAAAAATCCAGCCAAGTAAGACCTCATATCTAAAATTTGGCATTTGGGCAATATTTGGGTTATAAAAACTAGCATTTTTAAGCATATAGTAAGTCCATCTTCCAACAATTCCCCAAGATGGTTCTGGAATACCTATCAATTTTAGTAAATAACCTAGAATATCAAGTATTATGCACGAAAATATTCCAGCAACTAAAATACTAATTATATCTATCAAATAACCTCAAAACATTAATAAAAATAGTAAAACAAATATGCTTATAAAAAATATGCCAAAAATAACCATTAATATTCTATTTTTTGTTTGTTCTTTTAGTTTTGGCCAATAATTCATAATAAGGAATGTTCCAATAACAACAATTAGACCAATTAAGACGTATTTAGGCATTTAGATTCTTTTACATTAAATGCTTGACTTGTAAAATGTGTTATATTATGTTTCCGATAATTAATGGTTATCGGAATTTATTATGAATGATATTGTTACAGACATAAAAACTCTTGAATTAGAAACAATTAAAAATCTTAAAAACTCAAAGGCAAATAATACAGTTAGAGCTTATGAATCAGACTTTAAGGACTTCTCACTGTTTTGCATTAAGAATGGATTAAAACACCTACCAACTGAGCCAAAAATTTTATCACTTTATTTAACACATTTATCAAAAACTAGTAAATTTAGCACTTTAAAGAGACGTATAGCCTCTATTAAAGTAATACACAAAATGAAAGGTCATTATTTAGATTCGAATCACCCAATTATAATGGAAAATCTATTAGGAATTAAAAGAGTAAATGGAGCATATCAAAAGTCAAAAAAACCATTATTAATCAATCATTTAAAAACAATTATTAAAGTAATAGATGAGAAAGAAAAAAATGAAACAAAAAGAATTAGGAACAAATCATTAATTTTATTAGGATTTTCTGGAGGTTTTAGAAGATCAGAACTAGTTAATTTAGATTATGATGATTTAGAATTCGTAAATGAGGGTTTAAAAATATTCATTAAAAGGTCCAAAACAGATCAAGCAGGTCAAGGAAGTATAAAAGCAATCCCCTATTTCAGTAATGAGGAATATTGCCCAGTTATAAAAATAAAAGATTGGATAAGATATCGTAACATTAGAGAGGGTAAAATTTATAATATTTCAGATAAATCAGTTTCTCTGACAATTAAAAAGTATGCATCATTAGCAGGATTAGATCCAAATTTATATGGAGGACATAGTTTAAGATCTGGATTTGCAACTTCTGCAGCAGAGGCAGGTGCAGAAGAGCGTAATATTATGGCTATGACTGGACATAAAACTACTCAGATGGTTAGAAGATACATTCAAGAAGCAAACTTGTTTAAAAATAATGCATTAAATAAGATAAAAATTTAAATATTTTTAATAATTTTTCTAGTCGCTTTTTTTATATCACTGTTTAAAAAAGAAAAACCAAAGTGCATGCCTGTGCACCATTCAGAGTAACTAATTTTTTCATGAATAATATCGTCTTTTTTAAGTATTTTAAAATTAAACAAATTGTGACATTTTTTTTTAAGAAAAAAAGAAACATGGCTATACAAACCTTCCTTTCCAAGATTCATTATAGACTCATTCAAAACATAAAATAGATTTTCAGAATTAATATTTTTTAAATAATATATATTTGGATTCTTTTGGTTTTGATTTTTTGCTTTAATTGTAAAATCAATTACAGAATAATTTTTGATAAAATATTCATTATAATTATTAGTTTTTTTATTATTTTCAATATCTGAAGAAAATAGAATATATTTATATTTTTTACTTAATTGAGAAATGAGATAATCAAACTCATCAATACCCCACCCTAGCTGTTCAAAAAAAAGGTATCTAAATTGAAACAAAATATATTTATTGGGTAATAAATTTTTTAAACTTTTTGTAATTTTAGGTACAAACAAAGCATTATGATTAGTATCTAAGACAATATCATCATCTAACAAATCATTTTGTAATTGACGATAGCTTTTTTGATTAATTTTATTTCTATAAATAACCTTATATTTAAATAGATAGTTTCTAAGATAATTAGAGGGTCGAGATCTCTCAAATCCATCATAAACTATTGCATAAAATTTAATATTTCTAAAAATAAAAGGTAAGATAAAATAAAAACTTTTTGGAGTTAAAATATAAATTTTTTTATAATCATTAACTAAAATATCATAAAAAATTGAAAATTTATCACTTAAAGATAAGTTAAAATTCACTTTATTAATTTTTTTACCTTTAAAAAAAAAAGAAAAGCCAGAGTTTAATTCAGACAAATATATTTTTATGTCTTTATATCTATGAATTAGTGAAGAAATTAAAGTTAGGGAAGTAAACAAATCACCAGCTCTATCATTTTTTAATATTAAAATTTTATCACTCATTAATCTTAATAATTTTTAAAAAATTTTTTGTTGCATTAAACCATGTTTTTTGACCTCTTTTAGATAACAGATTATTTCTAAAAGTTAGCCACAATTCATTATTAGAAAAAATTTCAATTATATAGTCACTAAATTGTTTTTTATTTTTTGCAATTAAACCTGTGATATTGTGCTCAACTCTTTCAGATAGAGATCCAATACCCATTGTAACTATAGGTATACATAATTCTTGTGCTTCTGATGCAGCAAGACAGTATAATTCTGCTTTATGTCCAGGCAATAGAATAACTCTTGATTTTACTAATTGATTAATAAATTCATTTTTATCAACAAAATTTCTATTAAAAATTCCAAATTTTTCTAGATTATTATTGACTGGAGTTACATAAAGTTTTAATTCATTATTTTTTGTAATGATGTTTGATTTCCAAACATCTATTAATAAATCTAAATTTCTATCTGTTCTTGACGTAAACATTGCTAAATTATTTTCAATATTATTTTCAACAGTTTTATCAAGAAAAGCTTTATCTAAACCATAGTCTATTGTTTTAGTTCCATAAATAGAAAATAATTTTGACATTTTTGATTCATGATATTTTCCAAGCAATAAATAAATGGGCTTATTTTTAAAATATGACTTAAATTGTTTTTTTCTAATAAACTTTTCGATATTTTGTAGACTATGAGATATTACGTATTTTTTTGTTGAATTTATTTTATCAAGCAATCTTGTATCATTATTTGATATTGCTATATCAAAATAAATATTATTATAATCAATTCTTTTAATATTTAACCATGAATAATTTATAGATTTATATTCATTTGAACAATTGTTAAAAACTACAACCTCATGACCTAGCTCACTAATACCTAATGATAAATTAATTAAGATATTTTCAGCACCCCGTATGAAAGGTTTATTAATATCTTGATAATTATACTGAAATTCTGTTTTATCAATAAAACATACTTTCATAGCTAATTTTCCCAGTAAAATTTAGACTTAATAGCTAATGTTTTTTCAATAATAAATTGTGCTACCTTGTTTGAATTAAAATATTTGTGATATTTCAAACTACCTTTCTTAGAAATTTTACGTCTTAATTTATCATCTTTTTTATATTTATAAATTTTTTCAGAAAGATCATCTAAATCATTATAAAATATCATTTCATCTTTTTTAAAGAAGTCATTGTAACAAGTTTTTTTATCAATAAATGTAAGGAGTCCGTTCCCCATTAGTTGAGCAAGTCTATCGCTACTATAATATTTAGTTGGTTTACCTCTACTTAGATTTAGACCCATTTTCGATTTTGCAAGTTCATTTAGAAAATTATCTCCCCATATTGGTTGCTTTCCAAACATGCCATATGTATCAATTTTTATGTCTTTACATTTGTTTTTTAATTTACTAATAAAAACTTCTCTTTCATCTTTTTTTCCAGTTCTTAATACTCCCCTATGAACACCATGGCTAATTGCGTAGAAAATATCATTATGTGGTGTTTGGTTATAATTTTGTAGATTATCTAGAGATTTATCACATGGATTTGGCATAAAGTGAGAATTTTTAATTTTGAAGTCTAAAGCGCTTGGACTTGTTGTTGTAAATGTGCAGTCCATTGCGTCTATTTTATTAAGTATTCTGGATTTATTCCTCATATAGTCAGGACCTTGATGTGATAAAGGATCTAGAAACCACTGAGAAACTCTTAGATTTTTAAATTTTTCTTTAGAATCTATTAACATTTCATTTTCGACTCTATCAGCATGACCAAGAATTAATAAATCAGGCTTGAAATTATTAATTGTCTGTGAAACCAAATTATTTAGGTATTTAGAGCCAGTGGGATCTTTAAAAGATTTTGATATATTTATTAAATCTCTATCAGATATGCTGATTACATTATGTCCAAGTCTTATTAATCCATTATTAAGTCTGATACCCGTATTGTATTGTAGTCTTCCATAATATCTTTGATTAAAATTAGTTATGTGAATAATTTTTAACTTACTATTTTTATTGATGTTAAATTTGTTGATTTTACTATCAGCTGAGATCTTTGATCTAGCCTTATCTATAATATCTGAAACATATTCATGAGTAAGATAAAATGATTCATAATTTAATTTTTGAAATTTAGATCTTTGTTTTGGTGAATTTATAAGTTTTTTTATTTCTATGTATAAGGAATTTGAATCTAGTTTTTTTAATAAAATTGGATGTTTGGTAGTTTCTGGTAATCCACCTCTTTCAGTAATTATTGTAGCACAAGCCATGCTTGAAGCCTCTAGGCTAGATCTACCAAAAGGTTCTTCCCACCTTGAACAGGCTATAAATATACTGGTATACTTCAGAGTATTTAACACATATGAATTTTCTTTAAAGTTTAAGACTTTAAGATTCTTGTGTCTAAACACATGTCTCTCTCTAGGTTCATCACCTATTACAATAGATTTCCAATTCGGGTATTCATTAAGAATTTTTAGAACTGCGTTACCAAATATGTCATAACCCTTTGCGGTATTAAGCTTACCTACAAATGAAATAATATTTTTTTTTCTATTTATATTAACTTTATTTTTTTTTGTAGATTGGTAACAAATACCAAATCTTGAAATATATTTATTTTCATCAATGTTGGTAAAAAATTTATTTTTAGTCCAATGGCTATTAAAAAAAATATAATCGCATCTATCTAACAATTCTAACCTGTCTGACAAAGTTTTTGAACCTGACAGAGTCAATGGGTTATTATGAAAATAAAGCATAATATTTGATTTTAGATTTTCAGAAATAGCTTTTACATATGATGGCCTGTTATGTATTTCTATAAGATCTTGTTGTATTCTTTTATTAGTTTCAATAAATTTTTCCAAATATTTTTTATTATTACTAGAAAATAAACTTTTATTAATTTTAATATTAGAAAAGTTTTTTGATAAATATTTTTTTTTTAAGGTGTTGCCAAAAACAGTAGTTGTTTTTTTATATTTGGAATATTTAATTAGATTTGAAACATGAATTGATACAGCGCCTGAATATTTTGGTGTATAATCTTCTTTATAAGGTAATAAAATTGCGATTTTCATTTTATTTTTTTAAATATTGTTTTTTTATTGTATTTCGTAATTTATAATTTTTTTTTAATTTGTATTCTTCTTTCATGGCTGTAATTTTATCATTATATTTTTTGAAATATATTATTTTCCAAGTATTTCCTCTTGTAAATTTTGCTCCTTTAGAATTATTGTGAAGATACAATCTTTTTTGAATACTATTCGTATACCCCACATAAGATCTATATTTGTTGAGTTTTTTTGATAATATTAGATATACATAATATACCATTTTGTTTTATATACAGCGTAAATACTGTTAATTAAATATATAAATAATGTTTCCTAGAAAATATAAAAAATTAAGTAGTTTTAAGAGATTTATTCTAAAACTATTAAATGTTTATGCTTTGGATAAAGAAACATTAAATCTAGTTAACCCAAATTATAAAAATTTTGGAAATAATGTTTTTAAAATAAATAAGGAAACAATAGTTTTATCTAGAGGAGTCTTAAAATTAGATAGAAAAATTAAAAGCTTAGATATTTTTTATAGGTATGCACCTAATAATCTAATGTGGAATTCATCAGCTAGATGGAAAAGAATAATTCCAAATATTACTAAAAGAGACCTTATATTAACAAGTTTAAATAGTCTGAAGAAAAGTATTTTGAAGTTTTCTAAAGATAATAAATTAAAAATTACTGTTAATCTAATATCTGATAGTTCAGATAAAAATTTTGATGACTACATAAATAAATTATTAAATAACGATCTATTCAGTATTAAATTTGTAGATTCTAAAATTATAGGAAATAGAGGTTCGTACATGGAATGTTGTGACCAAGCTGAAAATTCTGAGGATTTAATATTCTTTATAGAAGATGACTATATATTTGAAGAAAATTGTATCGAAGAAATGATAATTACATTTTCTAGATTATCGACAATTTTTAAAGAAGATGTATTTCTATGCCCATGTGACTACCCATTCTATTATGACTCGAGTTATAAAACTTCTCTTTATATTGGTAACAAATATAAATGGAGAACAGTTGAAGAAACTTTGCTTACATTTATGATGTCTAAGAATTTATATGATAAATATAAAGAAAAAATTAGACTAGTCGGTGAAAAAGAAAATTATCCTTTTGAAAAACCACTACACGAAATTTATAAAATAAATCCATGCCTATCCCCTATTGATTCTTTATCATATCATATTTCAAGAGGTCAACCTGCTACAACTGAAGATTGGATAAAGCTATGGAACAATAACCAAATAAAATTTGATAGCTAAACTTTTTAACCAGCAATAACAGCAAGTAAAAGTAAAGCTACTATATTTGTGATTTTAATCATTGGATTAACAGCTGGACCTGCAGTATCTTTATAAGGATCACCAACAGTATCACCTGTTACAGCTGCTTTATGAGCTTCTGAGCCCTTACCGCCAAATTTTCCATCTTCAATATATTTTTTTGCATTATCCCACGCACCACCACCTGCAGTCATAGAAACTGCAACGAACAGACCTGTTATAATGACACCTAATAACATTGCACCAAGTGATGATAATGCAGCAACTTGTCCACCTATAAAATAAATTACTACGTATAAAACAATAGGGGATAAAATTGGTAATAACGATGGAATTATCATTTCCTTGATTGCAGCTCTAGTTAATAAATCAACGAGCTTACCATAATCAGGTTTAGCTTTTCTCTTCATAATACCAGGTATTTTTTTAAATTGTCTTCTTACTTCAATCACAACAGCACCACCTGCTCTACCTACTGCTTGCATACCCATTGATCCAAATAGATAAGGGAGCATACCACCAATAAGAAGTCCGACAACTACGTATGGATTAGACAAATCAAAACTAACAGCTATACCTTCTAAATTTGACCCTGCAACTTTTGAAAAATGTTTTATATCTTCAGTGTATGCCGCAAAAAGAACCAATGCACCAAGGCCTGCAGAACCTATTGCATAACCTTTAGTTACAGCTTTGGTTGTATTTCCAACCGCATCAAGAGCATCAGTCGTTTTACGAACATTTTTTGGAAGATTTGACATTTCAGCGATACCACCAGCATTGTCTGTAACAGGTCCATAAGCATCTAAAGCAACAACCATGCCAGCTAGCGCCAGCATTGTTGTGACAGCTATAGCAATACCATAAAGTCCTGCTATATGATTAGTCCATAAGATTCCTCCAACAATTATCAATGCTGGAAAAGCTGTAGCCTCCATGGAAACCGCTAAACCTTGAATAACATTTGTACCATGGCCTGTTGTTGATGATTGAGCCACACTTTTAACAGGTCTGTAATCAGTCCCTGTATAATATTCTGTAATCCAAATTATTAATCCTGTAATAACTAAACCGATAATTCCACAAAAATAAAGACTTAAACCATTGAATGATTTTCCATTAGCCACATATTCTGTCGTAAAGCCTATAACATGCTTCGTAATTGGAAATAAAATTACCAATGAACTAATAGCTGTTATTACAAATCCTTTATACATTGCTTTCATAATATTTTTATCACTGCCAAGAGTAACAAAAAAAGTTCCAAGAATTGACGTTAATATACAAACACCGCCAATTGCTAAAGGATAGATCATCATATTAAAATCATTTACAAAGAAAATAGATGAAAGAACCATTGTAGCAACAATAGTTACAGCATAAGTTTCAAAAAGATCAGCTGCCATACCAGCACAATCTCCAACATTATCACCAACATTATCAGCTATAACTGCGGGATTCCTTGGGTCATCTTCTGGAATTCCAGCTTCAACTTTACCAACTAAATCTGCACCAACATCTGCACCTTTTGTAAAAATTCCTCCACCAAGTCTTGCAAAAATAGAAATTAACGATGCGCCAAACCCTAATGCAACAAGTGCATTAACAATTTCTCTTTCATCAACTCCAGTTTTAACCAAAAAATAATAATAAACTGCAATAGAAAGTAATGCTAAACCAGCAACAAGCATTCCAGTTACTGCGCCAGATTTAAATGCTATTGATAAACCACTTGCTAAACTTTTTCTTGAGGCTTCAGCTGTTCTTACATTAGCTTGAACAGAAACAAGCATTCCAACATAACCTGCAATCCCAGATAAAGTAGCTCCTATTAAATAACCTAAACCA
The DNA here is from genome assembly GCA_902611465.1 of uncultured Pelagibacteraceae bacterium. Lineage (GTDB taxonomy): Bacteria > Pseudomonadota > Alphaproteobacteria > Pelagibacterales > Pelagibacteraceae > Pelagibacter. The sequence continues at coordinate 49,403 of CACLZS010000008.1, forward strand.
ACCAATGGACTAAATAAAATTGTTATAATTATTAGGACTACAACACCAACAATTGCAATAGTTTTATATTGTCTATTTAAATATGCTCTAGCACCCTCCTGAATTGCAGATGCGATTTCTAGCATTTTAGCATTACCTGAGCTTGAATTTAAAATATTTCTTCCTGTTATAAAACCGTAAACGATTGATAATATTCCAGCAGCTATAATATAAAACATTATTGTTTCAGTTGATGTGTTCATTGGTTCCTTTGTTAATTAAATTTATGAAAAATATGTAATACAAAATATGATATAAAACGCAATATTTAACTTTGTTAGAAATTATGCAAATATCCCTCATTATATGCATGTTTTATTCGTTTATTGCCATCAATAATTTCATTATTTTTTGCATCTTTAGTTAAATTGCCAATTAGTGTTACTTTCTGATTCATCTTTTTGAAAAATTTTTGAATATAATCTCTCTTTGATTTTGGAGATGTAAATATAATTTGATAGTCATCGCCCTTTGAAATGAAGTTGATCTTCTTTTTTTTTGATTTAGAAAGATATCTTTTCATGTTTATTGAAATTGGAATTTTATTTAGCTCTACTTTATAAAATAATTCACTTTTATTGATTAATTTACTCAAATCTCCAAATAAGCCATCAGAAATGTCAATTGAGGAATTTGCAAAGTTTAAAAGATTTGAGCAGATCTTAACAGGTAAGTCAGGTAAATAATATTTTTTAATAAAATAATTATAATTTTTTCTATTTAATAAAATATTTCTTTTTAAAATTTGTAATCCCAAGTAGCTATCACCAATGTTGCCAGTTACATATATATCATCACCATTATTACATTTATTTCTTTGAACTATTTTTTTTGAATAACCTAATGACATTATTGTAAAAATTGTTCTTATTGACTTTGTGGTATCACCACCAGATACTTTAATATCATATTTCTTTTGTTCTTCTTTAAGACTTTTAGAAATAATATTGAGATTTTTTTTTGAAAAAGAATTATTGTTTCCACTAGCACCTATAAAAATGAATTTTGGTTTTACACCCTTGCAATATAAATCTGATATTGAAGATCTTACTATTTTTTTAATAACTAAATCAGGATTTTTAAAATTTAGAAAATGAACACCTTCCACATAAGTATCAGTGGAAACAACAACATTACGTTTTTTATCAAAAAAAACGTCATCATTTAGTTCTAATGCAGATGGGTTGTTATAAGTTAATTTTTTAAAGTACTTTTGAATTAGATCAAATTCATTCATTACTAATTCTAATTTTTTTTGAAATTTTATCTAATAATGCATTTAAATATTTAGTTTGTGAGTCATCAATAAAAAAATTTGACGCTTTCAAATATTCGTTAATAATAATTTTGATTGAAGTATTTGGTTTATACAAGAACTCAAAAATTGCACTTTTAATTATAATTTGAAAAACTTTATCCATATTTTTAATTTTTAAATCTTGCTCTAAATGATTATTAATTTCTGTATTAATTAACTCTTCTCTTTCTAAAGTTCCGTTCACTATATCTTTTATAAATTTTTTAAATCTATGTTTAGGAAAAGTTATATTTTCCTCATTATTAAAAAGTTTCCCATAAAGTTTTTGTATAATTATTACTCTAGGATTTCTTTGTGGTGAAAATTGAACTGACATAATTTATTGGGATAGGACAGACAAAACTGCCTCCGCAGCCTCTGAACCTTTCCTTCCACGCGCAAATGCTTGTTTTTTGTTTAAGCAGGTAATTACACCATTCCCTACAGGTTTCTTAGATGTAATTGATAATGTCATTAATGCATCAGTAGTTGCTTTTGATATTAAATCAAAATGAGGTGTTTGACCTTTAATCACACATCCTAAAGCAATGAATCCAT
>CACLZS010000009.1 GCA_902611465.1 uncultured Pelagibacteraceae bacterium
AGAAAAATTATAGATGGATTACGAAAATAATAGCTAGTTATATTAAAAATATTTATTATTTTGTTGAAGACTTTCTTCTCGATTCTCCATGGCTTTTAATTGCAGCATTAATATTTTTACCTTGTTTAATTGCAGGTGGCCTAAGATTGGGTCTGTATTCTTTATTCGTAATTTATTTTTGGGGTGCAACTGGTATGTGGGAACCATCTCTTCAAACCGTAGCATTGATGGGTCTATCTGTACTAATGTGTGTAGTTGTGGGTGTAACCTTAGGTGTTATGTGCTCTCAAAGTGATCGATTTGAAAATTTTATGAAACCTATTTTAGATACAATGCAGGTGATGCCGGCTTTTGTTTATCTTTTTCCTGCTTTATTCTTTTTTGGAATTGGAGGAGCGCCTGCAATATTAGCTACTATGATTTATTCTATGCCTCCAATAATAAGATTAACAAATACAGGTATAAGACAAGTTTCAGCGGAGACAATAGAATCTGCAACTTCATTTGGCTCAAGTAAATTACAGCTTTTGTTTAAAATTAAAATTCCACTTTCGTTACCAAGTATAATGATGGGTATTAACCAAGTTATAATGATGGCTTTAGCACTTGTTGTTCTTGCATGTTTTATTGGAGCTGAAGGAATTGGTGGTCAAGTGTGGCAAGCAATTAGAAGACTTGATGTTGGATGGGCAATGGAAGGCGGACTTTGTATTCTTTTTATGGCAATAATGTTTGATAGATTTAGTATGTCTTTCAGCAAAACAGAGCAGTCTCTACCTTCTAATATTCAAAAATTTTATTTACTACCTCAATCTTGGGAAAAATATTTAATTGCAAGACTTATAGAAAAACCTTTAGAGTTTTTAAGTGGATTAACAAATTTTGTCTGCATTAATTTAACGAGATCAATTGCTTATGTATTTGAATTTTGTATTTCATTATCAAATAAAAATACTGCAAAAGATATAGGTGAAGCTATAACAAGAAGATATTATATCATACCTTCATTTATACTTATTCTGGCAATTTCCTTCATTGACTCTTACATGATTAGTATAGGATCTTTTCCTGAAGAATGGAGATTGTCAATTAGACAACCAATTTCTAGCGCTGTAGATTCTTTAACAGTAAATCCTGGCTTTATTGCATTTACTAAAGCTCTAAGAGGATTTGTTTATCTTAAGCTTTTACGCCCACTTGATATTTTCTTAACTCATGTGCCATGGTGGTACACACTAGGTGTATTTTCTGCGATTGGATATTTCACTGTTGGTATAAGATTTGCAATTATCACTGCTTTGTTATTACTATTTATCGGTGCTTGCGGGATATGGCCTCAATCAATGATAACACTATCATCTGTTTTAGTGTCTGTAGCTTTATGTTTTATCATTGGAGTTCCTCTTGGAATAATTGCTTCTTACAATGAGAGATTTAGAAATGTTCAAAACGTTGTTTTAGATGCTATGCAGACATTGCCTTACTTCTGTTATTTAATTCCTGTGTTAATGTTTTTTGGAGGAGGTGTTGTTTCAGCTATATTAGCAACAGTTATATACTCCATACCACCTATTATTAGATTAACTTCTTTAGGTTTAACTCAAGTATCTGGAACCTACTCAGAGGTTTCACGTTCATTTGGTGGTACTTTATTGCAAACTTTAAACAAAATTAAATTCCCATTAGCGGTACCAAGTTTAGTGATTGGATTTAATCAAACAGTAATTATGGCTTTCGCTATGCAAATTGTTACACCCTTGATTGGTGGAAAGGGACTAGGTTTAGAAGTATTTAACGGATTGGCTAGATCAGATACAGGCAGAGGTTTGGCCGCAGGCATAGGAATTGTATTATTAGCAATAATTATAGACAGAATTTCACTTGCATGGACTAAAAAACAGAGAGAAGCTCTAGGTTTATAAGTCAAGTAAAAGCATCATTATTCACAGTTTACAAACTGGTATTTTTTGTTTTAAAATGAGTCTTTAATTAATTAAAAGAGAGGAAATAAATGAGGTTATCAAAAACAATATCAGCTCTATTTTTATCTTTCGTAATTTTATTTGCTAGTCTTACTCAGGCAAATGCAAAAAGATTACATGCTGCTATTGCTGACTGGACAGGTGGAATTATTACCTGTGAAGTTGCAGTAGGAATTCTTGAAAGAGAAATGGGCTATAAAATTAAACAAACAGTATTCCCTTCAGGAACAGGATTATGGGAAGCAATTGCTGCTGGTGAACTTGATTTTGCTTGTGAAAGCTGGCCAAGTTATGCAGAAGCAGATGACGTTATGTTTAATGAAGATTTAATTTATGATGGTAAAGTTGTAAAATCATATAAGGGTGATGGAACAGTTGATCTTTTAGGCACAACTGGAATTATCGGTATGTCTGATTACTGGATCCCAAGATATGCAGCTGAAAAATTTGGAATTAAATCTTGGAGAGATTTAAACAAACATAAAAAAGAGTTTGCTACTATTGAAACAGGCGGCAAAGGAAGATTAATTGGATGTCCTGTAGCTGGTTGGAACTGTCATGACCAAAAAAGATTAGATCTTTTAGGAATTGACTTTCAAGCAGATGAGCTAGGAACAGAGGCTGCTGCTGTTGCAGAAGCTAAAGCTGCTTACATGAGAAAAGAGCCATTCTTATTATACCTATGGTCACCACACTGGTTCTTTGGTGAGTTTGATATGGTAGGAGTAGGTCTTCCTGACTACAAAACTTGTGCAGGAGATACATTTACTGAAGCAAATAACTGGAAGACTTGTGGTACAGACGGATGGCCAGCAACTGGTTGGGATAAAGATTACACTATGAACTACGGAAATCCTGATACATTTGCAAAACCAGAACATGCTAAAGCAAAAGCTTTTTTTGAAAGAATGAAGTTAGACAACTTAGACCAAGCTAAGATGCTTGTTGAAGTTGATATCAAAAAAAGAGATGTAAAAGAAGTTGTAAATGAGTGGTTAGACAACAATCCAGATAAATGGAAAAGTTGGTTACCTAACTAAAAATTAAACTTTAAAAAATAATTAAGGGCTTTGTGAAAACAGAGCCCTTTTTTTTTACATGCATATAATTCATAAAGGAATTGTTAATAAGAATTAAAAAGAAAACTGTCTAAAATCTTTTTAGAGCATCCTTAAAAAAATTTAAGATTTATATTGTTTTAGATATTCTAATCTGCCAATTATCTCATCTCTATCTAAATAATAGCCTTGAAGATGACGATGACCTGAATTTGGATCAAAAGCTGTTCTGCCATGCAAAACACGTCTATTATTAAAAGAAAATATGTCTCCTGGTCCTAGTCGGAATTTAATTTGAAATTTGTCATCATGTAAAAGATTGCCAAATCTGTGATGAGCTTTATAAACTTGGTGCATTTTGTCAGGATGACAGTCTAGAGCATCCATTGTTGCTACACTAAACCTAATATCATGAAAATCTTTATCTTTTGTTAAACTAATTGCTGGGGCGTGAAAGCTTCGGTGAGATTCTTGAGTATAATCTTTATCTCTAAACTTTAGTGGCACAGAGATTAATGTTTCAAAAATTTCTTTTTCATTTTTCCTCAAATAATCAGCAACAGCAAAGCCATCTATTGCAGAGGAGTCTCCACCCTTTGCATCATTTACCAAACAGTGTAAAAACTGATAACCAGGTGGTAATTCAAACCAAGGTAAATCCATGTGGTTTCTTAATGCATGAGCTGTGTAAGCGGAATTATTTGGTTTTGGAATATTGATTACTTCAAAGGGGGTTTTAAAAAAGGTTTCCCTTACATGACTTATTCTATGAAGAATTTCAAAACCTGATTTTTTTTCTGTTGGTGAATTTTTAACTATTGCTATACCTTTGTGGTGCAATAGCTCTAACCATTTTATCAGTCCTTCATCAGAGTCTATCACTTCATCGTGCTCAATACATATAGATTCAAAATCTTTTTCTAAGTTATTATCCCAAAGTTGATATGGTGAAACATATTCTTGTTTATTTTTAATAGTATAACAATTATCTCTCAACCACTTAGGATCATAATAACTTGTGTGGTCACCCTCACTCCACTCTATTTCTAATTTGCCATCGCCATTTAAAGAATATTTTTTGGGATTTATTTCTTTTGATACCTCTAAGATGTTAAACATTCTATGTCTTGAATCTTTATCATGTGCTGTAGGACAATTGTCTCTTAACCACATGTAATTAAATTTACTTTCTTCACCATCATTCCAAGTAATTTGTAAATAAGTGCTGTTTTTTGCGATTTTAGAAATCGAATTCATAATAAATTATTATATAAAACCAAAAAAATTTCAATTCAATTAATAGTTGAATCAAATAAAGTTATTTTATTGTTGATTTGCTTTGATGTACTAAAAGAACTAAACTTGAAATAAATGTCTAAAATCGAAATCAATAACGTATACAAAATTTTTGGACCAAAACCTGATAGCGTTCTTAAAATGGTGCAAGAAGGAGCTACAAAAGAAGATGTTCTAGAAAAAACTGGACATACAGTTGGATTAGATAATGTATCCTTAAAAATTGAAGAAGGAGAAACATTTGTTTGCATGGGTTTGTCTGGATCAGGAAAATCAACACTAATTAGACATTTAAATAGATTAATAGACCCAACCTCTGGAGAAATTTTAGTAGAAGGCAAAGATGTTACCACTCTAAACAAAGAACAATTAATTGAATTTAGACGACAGAAAATGAGTATGGTATTTCAACGATTTGGACTATTCCCACACAAAACAGTTTTACAAAATGTTGGGTATGGACTCGAGATGCAAGGTATGGAGATTGAAAAAAGAAATTCTGTTGCAATGGAAAAAATTGAGTCTGTCGGATTGACTGGATTTGAAAATCAATATCCTGCACAACTTTCTGGAGGTATGCAACAGCGAGTAGGTCTTGCAAGAGCTCTGGCTACTGACACAGATATTATGTTAATGGATGAAGCTTTTTCTGCATTAGATCCTTTAATTAGAAGTGATATGCAAAAACAACTAATAGACCTCCAATCAGAATTAAAAAAAACAATAGTATTTATTACTCATGATCTTGATGAGTCATTAAGGTTAGGAGATCATATTGGAATTTTGAATGCAGGAAAACTAGTTCAAGTTGGAACACCTGTAGAAATTATAATGAACCCTGCTGATGAATACGTTGAGGCATTTGTTAAAGACGTAAATAGAACTAAGGTTATTAAAGCAAAGATTATCATGAAACCAGTAAATCAATCAGATGATATTGACAAATCAAACTTGATAAAAGTAGAAGAAGATCAATTTATAGAGGAATTTCTACCTCAAGTTGTTTGTAGTAACTCTAATTGTGAAGTAGTTGATAAACATGGAAATGCTAAAGGCTATATTTCTAATAAAGAATTGCAAGAATCACTTTCAAACTCATAATTAGATTAAATAGTTATGAAAAAAAGTTTAAGTAACATCGTTGATTTAGTTAAATATCCAATTCATGATTTACAATCACCAAAGATCAAGAAAATAATTGAAAAATGTAAAACTGAATTAGATAGCGATAGTTGTTCGGTAATTCCTAATTTTATTTTACCAAATTCTTTAAATGTAATGAAAAAAGAATTAGAGCAACAGCTTAATGAAGTTTATATGTCTAAAGAAAGTATAAACGCATATCTTTATGCAAAAGACGATCCTGCTCTTCCCAAAGATCACCCAAAAAGAATATTTATGGATAGATTTAATGGATATTTAAATTCTGATTGTTTTGCAAAAAATTCGGAGATGAAATTTCTTTATGAAACTGAGGAATTATTAAAATTTGTATCTGCATGCTTAGGTATTGCACCTATATATAGATGGGCTGATCCTTTAGCCTGTCATGCATATAATGTTATGGAACCTAATGGAATATTGCCTTGGCATTTTGATAGTTGTGAATTTACTTTGAGTTTAATGATTCAGAAACCTGAAAAAGGAGGAATATTTGAATATTGCCCTAACATAAGAGAACCAGGTAACGAAAAATTTGATGAGGTGAAGAAAGTACTTGATGGAGATCGATCAAGAGTAAAAAGACTTGAGCTAGAACCTGGTGATTTACAAATATTTAAAGGTAGATTTACTATGCATAGAGTAACTAAAGTTATAGGAAAAACATCGCGATTTATGTGTATACCTGCCTATGTATTGGATCCATGGAGAGTAAACACACCTGAACACTCAAAAGCAATTTACGGAAAAGTATTGCCCATACATTTAGAAAGAAATAAAGTTAGATCCGATGGATTAACAGATTAATGTCATACAATTTCAAAAACAAAAAAATTATTATATCAGCTGGGGCATCAGGTATTGGATGGGCAACGGCAAAAGAGTGTCTTGAAAAAGGTGCAAGGGTATTCGTTTGTGACGTTGATAAAAAATCTATAAATAAATTAAAAAAAAATCCTTTGAATAATAAAAGGTTGTTTTCTTTTCATTGCGATGCTTCAAATGAAAACGATGTAATAAATTTTTTTAAAGAAATTAAAAAGAAAACACAAAAGATTGATGCACTAATTAATAATGTTGGAGTTGCAGGCCCAACAGGGACTATGGATAAACTTAAAACAAAAGATTGGGAACAAACTTTAAAGATAAATGTAATTAGTCATTTTATTTTTTCAAAATTAGCAATCCCAATGTTAAAAAAAAATAAAGGTGGCTCAATAGTCAATCTGTCTTCTACAGCAGGTATATTTGGGTTTCCATTAAGATCTCCTTACTCAGCAAGCAAATGGGCGGTAGTTGGAATGACTAAAACTTTAGCAATGGAATTAGGCAAGTTTAAAATTAGAGTAAACGCAATATGTCCTGGAACTGTCAAAGGAGATAGAATGGGAAGAGTTATTAGAGATAAAGCTAAATTTTTGAAAATTTCAAAAAAAGCTGTGGAGAGTGAATTTGTTTCTATGACATCTCTTAATACTTGGGTTTACGAGAAAGATATTGGTAAAATGTGTTGCTATTTAATTTCTGACGAGTCTTCTAGAATTTCTGGTCAAGTAGTTGGCGTTGATGGGAACACTTTAAGAATGCATTAGAGCTTTAGATATTTTCAATAAATTCTATTAAGTTATTTGCTATTTGCTCAGGAGCCTCTATCAAAAAAGAGTGTTTAACATCTGGTACAATAACTAATTTAGAATCTTTTATCTCATTTGACATTTTTTTGTTATGGAAAGGAGTGCATCCACCATCATTTTCTCCTGTCATAAATAGACAGGGTTTCTTTATATCTTTTAACCAAGAAATCATCTCAGTTTCTGCATAAATTTTAAAAACATTAATAAACACATCTTTATCAGTATCTATTACCTGTTTTAATCTTCTAGATACTAGATCTGGATTTCTTTCTATAAACTTATCTGTGAACCATCTGTTAGTCAGATTTTTTAATGTTTGTTCAACTCCCTTATTTTTTAGATCTGAAATTACATTCCAAACTTTTTGTTTATCTTCATTAGATCTTCCTGCAACTGTTGATAATAGGCCTACTGACAAAACTCTTTCAGGAAACTTTTTAGCATAAGCAGGAGCAATCATGCCCCCTAAAGAATGTCCCATAAAATGGGCTTTTTGGATGTTTGTCTTTTCTCTTACTCTTTCAAGATCTAATACAAGATCATCTAAATTAAAATCTTTATTATCTACAGGTGATTTTCCGTGACCTCTTAAATCATATGTCACAACTGTGAACATGCTTTTAAGTTTTGGAGTAATAAATCTCCATGCATCTTCTGCACCTCCAACTCCATGAGTTAAAAATATTGCAGGTCCTGATCCTGTAACTGAGTAATTACAATCTATGATACTCATAGATATTTAAGCTACTTGTATATTAGATTTTTTGAAATATGGGATTACGTTTTCACCAATTCTATACATTGACTCTATTAGGTCTTCTTGTGATTGTCCAAAACTTGAACTAAGAATTACCTCATCAACTCCTGCTTCAGCATAAACGCTAAGTTTATCGATCATTTCATTTAAAGGACAAATTAAAAGATTTTCTTTTAATTCTTCTAAAGTTTGTTTTCTTGGCAAAGCTTCAATATTTCCCTCTTTTACTTTTCCTGGTCCTGTAAACATATTATCAAATCTTTTATAATATTCGTAAGCAAGTTTTGTTTTTTCTTTAGCTTCATTTTCATCTTTTGCTAGATAAGCCATTCTTTGCATTGAAAGTTTGAGTAACTTGCCATTTTCACCTAACTGAGCGCAACCTTCTTTAAATGCGTTAACTCTACTTAATAAAAGATCTTTTGTTCCTGATAATACTGTTGATTGAACGTGAAATCCTCTTGAAGCTGCATCTTTTATACTTTCTAAATTCATTGCGGCAACCATCATTGGTATTGGATTGCTTATGGGTCGAGGCATTATAGTTAATGGCTCGAAGTCATAGTATTTGCCTTTATACGAAACTTCTTTATTTTTTAATAACAATTGTAGAACCTCTAAAGATTCTACAAATTTTTCTTTTGATTGTTCTATTGGGGTACCTAGTCTTTTCATTTCCCATGGAAATGCTCCTCTTCCTACACCTAAGATTAATCTTCCATCAGTTAAAATATCGGCAGTAGCTACTTCACCAGCATATGTTCTCATATCGTGTAGAGGCAAAACAACTATCCCTGTTGTTATTTTAATATTTTTTGTAACTGATGCAATCTTTACAGCCATCTGCAATGGTGATGGCATCATTAGTAAGTTAATTAAATGATGCTCTGGTATTGATACCGTTGCATAACCAAGTTTTTCAGCAGTTACACATTCTTCAAGCATATTTTTAAAATGCTGCCTTGAACCAATACTTGTATCTGGCATGTAACTTGTTAAAAAATGATTAAAATCCATACAACTAAATTACCATTTTAAGTTTTTTTTAGATATCTATTTTCTAATTTTATTTTCATATTTTTTTCTAAGGTTTTGTAAGTTGACTAAGTACTCATCTCTTATATTTGCTAATTGATTGATTGACTTTCCTTTTGCTTGTTTTTTTGTACCAGAAATCAACCTTTCTAAGAGTTTTTTTGATAATTTTGGTGCTTTAAGCTTAGTCCATGGGAGTTTTAATGTAGGCCCAAATTGTTCAAGCATATGCTTCATTCCGGCTTTTCCTCCTGCTAAATGAAAAGTTAAAAATGTTCCCATTAATGAGTATCTTAAGCCTGGACCGTCCTCAATAGCTCTATCTAAATCCTCTGTTGAGGCATACCCTTCATTTATAATATGAAGTGCTTCTCTCCATAAAGCTTCTTGCAGTCTATCAGATAGATATCCTGGCAGCTCCTTTTTAAGGGTAATTGGGTTCATGGAGATTGATTTATAAAATTTATTTGCTTCATTTAATGATTTAGAACTTGTTTTTTTTCCTGGAACAATTTCAACTAATGGTAGTAAATAAACAGGATTAAATGGATGGGCAATGATACCTCTTTTGTTATTTTTACATTTTGAGAAAATCCTAGAGGGAAGTAATCCAGATGAGCTAGAAGATATCAAGGCCTCAGGTTTACAATTATTTGAAATTTGACTTATTAGTTGAGTTTTAAGTATATAATTTTCAGGAGCACATTCTTGGATTAGATCTGCATCTTTAACGGCACTCTCTAAAGAAGAAAAAAACTTTAAATTATTTAAATTTATCTTTTTTTTCTTAAATAGTTTTTTTACAAAAGGTACGGCTCTTTTTATTTCTTGGATTAAGCTATTCCTTTGAATTAAATTTTTATCATATGCTAAAACTTTTATGTTGTGAGCCAAGAATCTTATTGTCCACCCTACTCCAATTACTCCTGTTCCAATTACTGCAACTTTTTTAATTTTGGACATTACTTGTGTTTTACAAGCTTTAATTTTTTCCTTGTTTCATCTGCAGTCATTATTGATGCTCCAAGATCAGTTACAATTCTAATCGCTTTTTCAACTAACTGAGCATTGGTTGCAAGTTTACCTTTTGATATATACAAATTATCTTCTAAACCAACTCTTGGGTTTCCACCCATAACAACTGTTTGTGCCACAAAAGGCATTTCATTTTTTGATATTGCAAAGCCTGACCACACTCCTTGTTCTGGCATTATATCTTTCATTGCTTGCATTGCTAAGGGAGTAGCTGGAGCCCCCCAAGGAATACCTAAACACATTTGAAACATTGGAGGATCATCTAACAAACCTTCTTTGTATAGTTGAGAGCCAAACCACATATTCCCTAAATCGAATGCTTCTATCTCTGGTTTTACTTTAATTTCTTGTAATTTTTTTGCAGCTTTTCTTAAATCATTTGGAGTATTAACCGTAATTACCGATCCATCACCAAAGTTTAATGTTCCAGCATCTAATGTACAAATTTCAGGTAAGAATTGTTCAGCATTAGCAATTCTTTCCATAACATTTGCCATGTCAGTCATGGGACCAAAGTCTAAAGGGTTTTTTCCTTGTCCAATGTCCAAATCACCGCCCATTCCTGTTGTTAAATTTAAAATGACATCTGTTTCACTTGATCTAATTCTATCTACCACTTCTTTATATAATTCTAATCTTCTACTTGGTGTTCCGTCCTCTTCTCTAACATGAATGTGTGCAATTGCTGCTCCAGCTTTTGCTGCCTCTATTGCTGATTTAGCTATTTGTTCTGGAGTTTTTGGTAAGTCAGGGTGTTTGCTTGCAGTATCGCCTGACCCTGTTACAGCACATGATACAAAAACGTTGTTGTTCATAATTTATTTTTCAACTATATTTTAAAATCATGCAAATGGAAATATCAGAATTACAGAAGGATTTAGCTGCAACTTTTAGATGGACGGCTAGACTTAATATGCATGAGGGAGTTGCAAACCATTTTAGTGCATGCATACCAGGTACATCTGATTTTTACTGCAATAAAGCAGGTATTCATTTTAGTAGAATTAAGGCTAGTGATCTAATCTTAGTAACTAAGGATAACAAAGAAGAACTAAAGAATAAGCCAGACGTTATTGATCCGACAGCCTTGTATATCCATGGTGCAATTCACGAAAAAGCTCCACACGCAAGATGTATTTTTCATGTCCATTCTAAATATGCAACAGCCCTTTCTACTCTAAAAGACCCAGTCTTAAAACCAATAGATCAAAATACAATGATGTTTTATAATAGAGTATCTACATATACTGAATTTGGAGGTTTAGGTCTTGAAGACGAGTCCATAAAAATGGCAAATTCCCTTGGGAATAAACAGCACATGTTACTCGCAAATCATGGAATTTTAACAACAGGAGAAACTGTTGCTGAAGGTTTTAATTCACTTTATTATTTTGAAAGAGCGGCACAAACATATCTTACAGCTCTTTCAACTAACCATGAACTTAATGTGGTCAGCCATGAAGTTGCAGAGAAAACTGCAGAAGAACATGCAAACTTTCCAACTGATTTTGCAAATCTATTCCTATCTCAAATAAGATTAATTTTAGATAAAGAAGAACCTGATTACAAAAATTAAATGGACTTGAACAAATTAAAAGTTAGACGAAGTTTTATTTTTACACCTGGACTTCATCCTGAAATGTTTCCTAAAGCAATTGAATCAGGTGCAGACATGGTTTGTATTGAATTAGAAGATGGAATAGCAATTAATGATAAAACAGAGGCTAGAAAAAATACAATAGAGGCACTTAAAACTCTTGAAGTTAAAAATGATGTAGAGCTAGTTGTCAGATTTAATAATCAAAGAACAAAATTTGGTCTTTTAGATTTAGAAGCTTTCATATCTAGCAAAATAAATTTAAAGGCTATTATGTTACCAAAAGTTAAAACTCCAGACGAAATTACGTTTATAGATGATCTTTTGACAGACTGTAATTTAGATACGGATCTTCACGTAATTATGGAAACAAATGAGGCTTTAGAAAGTATTTATAATATTGCACATGCCAGTAAAAGAATAGTTGCTCTATATTTTGGTGGAGTTGATATGGCAGCTGAGCTTAGAGTTGAAAATAAATGGGAAAATCTTGTCCATGCGAGATCTAAATTAGTTCATGCAGGTGCAAGTGTTGGTGTAGATGTAATAGATGTACCTTATTTAGACTTAGAGAATATGGAAGGAATGAGGAAAGAGGCTGAACAAGTAAGAAACCTAGGTTTTACTGGAAAAGGCTCTATTCATCCAAAACAAATTAAAATTTTAAATGAAGTATTCACACCACCTCAAGATGAAATTATCAAAGCTAAAAAAATTTTAGAGGAATTTAATAATTCAAATACAGGTCTGGTAGTCATAGACGGTAAACTAATAGAAAAACCTGTCCTTCGAGAAATGAAAAGGAAAATATTGATAGCAGATAAAATAAATAAAATTTAAATTAAATTATGTCATTTCATCTTGCCACTAGAAAAGTTATTAAGGAATGGACAGACTACAATGAACATATGAATATGGCATACTATGTTCTAATTTTTGATCAAGCATGGGAAACAATGCTTAATAAGTTTCATATGGGTGGTTCAAACGCACAAATTAATAAAAGAAGCACTATGGTTGTAGACACAAGAACGACTTATGACAATGAAGTGAAAGAAAATGACGAAGTAGATGTGTATTGTACTTTCTTTGATCATGATAAAAAAAGATTACATTTAAAATGTGAAATGTACGAAAAGAAATCAAAAAAACTAGCAGCAACCATTGAAAGCCTGTCGCTTTATATTGATCTGGATAAAAGAAAGGTCACAGAATTTGAACAAGATAAAATCCAAATAATGGATGACTTTATAAATAAAAATAAGGTTTCTTTTAACTCAGAAAATCTAGTGTTTTCTGGTAAGCTAAAAAAATAAGTTATGGAAATTAAACTTTTGTCAGGAGCACTAGGTGCAGAAATAACAGGGATAGATCTTAAAGATACATCTGATCAAAATATCAAGGAAATTAATAATTTATTATTAGAACACAAAGTTATTTTCTTTAGAGACCAAAAAATTAATGCTGAACAACATATAGCCTTAGCTGAAAAATTTGGACCATTAGAAACACATGCATATGTAAAAGGATTAAGTAAACATCCCGAAATAGTAAGAATAATTAAAGCAGAAGATGAAAAAAACCAATGGGGTGAGAATTGGCATAGTGATGTTAGTTATAATGAAAAACCGACGAAAGCAGTAATATTAAAATCAATTAAAATTCCTCCTGTTGGTGGTGATACATGCTTTGCAAACATGGAGCTTGCATGGGAAACATTAGATGAAGAAACAAAAGAAAAGATAAAAGATAAAAAAGCAATCCATAGTTCTCTTGGTGCAGAATTTTTTATTGAAAAATATAAAAAAATGGAGGGAAATGAAAAAAGAAATTTTGATGAATATTCTAATGAACATCCAATAGTAAGAACACATCCTGAGACTGGAAAAAAAATCCTATTTGTCAATTGGACATACACAAAAAAAATAATTGGACTTGAACAAGAAGAAAGCGACGAAATTTTAAAAAAAATATTTGAACACCAAGCACGACTTGAATTAACCTGTAGATTTAGCTGGACTGAAAATACAGTCTGTATATGGGATAATAGAAGTGTTATTCACTTTGCAATTGCAGATTTTTATCCAGGTAGAGGGTTAGGATATGAAAGAGTAATGGATAGAATTGCTATTGAAGGTGACCACCCACAATAAATACCTTGAAATTTGATTATTTAATAATTGGAGCAGGTACAGCAGGATGTGTTCTTGCTAATAGATTAAGTGAGCAAAGTAAAAATAACGTAGCAATTTTCGAAGCTGGTAAAGATAGTGATATATGGAAAGTAAACATGCCCCTTGCAATACTTTATGCAATGCATGACCCAAAATATAATTATAAATATTATTCTGAACCTGAGCCACACTTAAACAATAGAAAATTATTTTGTCCTAGGGGAAAAATGATTGGTGGTTGTTCAGCGCATAATGGAATGGTTTATGTCAGAGGAAATAAAAATGATTATGAGAGATGGGCTTCATTTGGGTTAAAAAATTGGTCTTACGAAAATGTTTTACCTTTTTTTAAAAAAATTGAGACATGGTCAGGTGGAGAAAATAATTATAGAGGTGGAAAAGGTATACTGCCTGTAAATCAATCAAATAACAAAAATCCCCTTTTTAAAGCTTTTTTGGACTCGGCGAAAGAGGCAGGACATAAAATAAATAGTGATATGAATGGAGAAGACCAAGAAGGCTTTGGAATGTACGATGTTACTATTCATAAAGGAGAGAGAGCAAGTGCTTCAAAATACTATTTAAAACCAGCTAAAAGCAGGGAAAATTTAAAAGTATTTACTGAGTCATTTGTAGAAAAGATTATTTTTGATGGCAAAAAAGCAATAGGAATTAAAGTTAAAATCAAAAATGAAACGAAAACTATTTACGCAAATAAAGAAATAATTTTAAGTGGTGGATCAATTAATTCTCCACAATTATTAATGTTATCGGGCGTTGGTCCAAGCAATCATCTTAAAGAAAAAGGAATTGAGGTTATTCACGATTCTAAAGGAGTTGGAAAAAATTTACAAGATCATTTAGAAACTTATATTCAACAAGAATGTAAAACTCCAGATACACTATATTCTTATGTTAACAAATTTAACATGGTAAAGGTGGGTATCCAATGGTTCTTAAATAAAAGTGGCCCCTGCTCTACCTCTTTTTTAGAGGCTGGTGGATTTAGCAAATCATCTCCGGATAAACAATATCCAAATATACAATTTCATTTTTTTCCAGCATTTGTAATAGACCATGGTTTGGTAGATCCTGACAGACACGGATACCAATTACATGCAAGTTTAAACCAACCTAAAAGTAGAGGGGAAATTACTTTGAAAAGTTCAAACCCTTACGATTATCCAAAAATACAATTTAATTATTTGGAGGATGATTATGACCTTAAAGAAACAATAAAATGTGTTCGAGTAGCAAGAAAAATTTTAAGTCAGAATTCTATGAAACCATTTGCTGGTAAAGAAATTGGACCAGGTGATAATGCAAATTCAGATGAAGAAATTGAAGAATATATAAGATCAAAAGCAGAAACAGCATATCACCCATCATGTACTTTAAAGATGGGTATAGATGATATGGCAGTAGTAGATGAAAAATTAAAAATTCATGGTCTTCAGAATATAAGAGTAGCAGATGCATCAGTAATGCCAGAAATTACAAGTGGAAATCTAAATGCACCAACTCTAATGATAGGTGAGAGAGCTGCTGACTTTATTTTGAATTAGCATATGGAAGCAAATAATAATACTAAAGGTATCCTATTTATTATGATAGGAATGGCTTTTTTTTCAATCCAAGACTCGCTTATAAAATATATATTTGAAGAAATTGCTTTGTTTGAATTATATCTTGGTAGAACTATTGTTCAAGCAACAGTGCTTATATCTATATTCTTAATAACTAAGAAAAAATTTACATTAAAAACACATTATCCTTTTTTAACTTTATTAAGAGTAATTTGTTTTTTCTTTGGTTTTAGTTTCTTTTACATTTCACTTACATTTATGTCTTTAGCTATGGTCAGCGCATTATTCTTTTCATGTCCTTTTTTCATGTCAATATTTGCTAAAGTATTTTTAAAAGAACAAATTGGAATTAGAAGATGGAGCGCTATAACTGTAGGTTTTATTGGTGTTTTAGTCGTATTAAATCCAACTTTAGAGGACTTTAACTTTTTTAAATTGGCACCAGTTGCATGCTCACTTTGTTATGCATGCTCCATGACAATTACAAAATATACATCGGAAAAGGATAATATTTATACTCAGTTAACTTTACTTTATATTTTTGCAGTAATTGCGAGTGTTATAATTTTTTTAATAAGTGGTGATGGAAAGTTTAATGATTTTTCTGATCCTACAATGCAATTTATTTTTAGAGAATGGTTTGTAAATCCAGCTGTATCTTGGCCTTACGTTTTTGTAATGGGTATTGTTGCATCAATTTCATTTTTTTGTGTGTTCACTGCATATAGTATAGCTTCCCCGTCTGTGGTGTCTCTGTTTGAATATTCGTATATAGTTTTTGCAATGATAGCCGGTTACATATTATTTGAAACTATACCAGTACCTAGAACTTTTCTAGGAGCCGCAATAATTATTGGTGCGGGTGTATATATTTATTTTAGAGAAAAAGTTCGAGGACAAATGATTGCATCAGATACACCTAATAGATGATAAAAAAAAACTATATTCCAACAATAAATATTTCTTCTCTGCTTGAAAAAGGTTTTGATACAAAACCTGCACTTAAAATAGTTAAAGAAATTGAGAAAGCTTGTTTAGATGTTGGTTTTTTTCAAATTACAGGTCATGGTATTAAATTAAAAAATATCAATAAAATTTGCAAGGTTGGAGAAAATTTTTTCAAATTAAATATAAAAAATAAACTTAAATTAGCTCCAAAAAAATGGAATAAAAGAAATAAAAATGTTTATAGAGGTTACTTTCCTAATGACGTAAATGGTAAAGAAGGATTAGACTTAGGGGATTTAAAAGTAACTAAGAAATATTCAAAAAAAATTAAAAATCAGTACATAGAATATTTAAATATTAAGCGGTCATTTACCAGAAATAATATTTCTAAATTATCTGATTATTATGAAGATATATTTAACTTAAGTGAAACTCTTTTTAAAAGTATTAGTAAAATCTATAATAAGAATACTGATATATCAAAAAAAGCATTTTCAAGATTAAAAACTTTAAGTACATTACGTTTTAATTATTACCCTAATCAATCAAAGCCTGTTGAAATTTCTAAGCAAGATGGAGTTGCTCTTGGATGTGAAACACATGTAGACAGTGGTATTTTCACAGTTTTA
This sequence comes from uncultured Pelagibacteraceae bacterium, assembly GCA_902611465.1. GTDB lineage: Bacteria > Pseudomonadota > Alphaproteobacteria > Pelagibacterales > Pelagibacteraceae > Pelagibacter. The sequence continues at coordinate 16,893 of CACLZS010000009.1, forward strand.
TATCAAAACAAAAAGGGCGGCTTGCAAGTTCAAAACCGTAAAACAAAAAAAATGGCACGATGTTCCCTTTGATAAAAATGCTTTAGTTGTAAATACTGGAAGAGCGCTTGAATATTTAAGTAAGGGAAGGTATAAAGCAACTAATCATAGGGTATTATGGAACAAGCAAAAAAGGCTTTCAGTTCCTTTCTTTTTTGAACCCTCATACGACTTTAAAATGAATCTTTCATTTTTAAATAAGAAAAAACTAACTAATAGCGGTCTCAGATACGACAAATTTCTGAATAAATCCCTTAAAAAATTCATTGAATATCAAAGATAAGAATAATAATATTATCTCATAAAGCGATACATAACTCGTCGTAATTTCATATACGAAAGTGGGATCGGTCGTCTTTAAATTAATTTTTAAAGGAGGCTTTAATGAAGTTTGGTTATTTTTGTAATACTACAAATTGGACACACAAACCATATCACAAACTATTAGATGAAACTAAACAGATCACTGAATATTGTGATCAAAACAATTGGAATTCAATTTGGTTTACCGAACATCATTTTAATCATGAGGGAATGGAGTCGTGTACTAATCCCTTAATGCTAGGAGCAGATGCTGCAGCAAGAACAAAAAATATAAGAATAGGACAAGCAGCAAATGTAATTACTTTTCATAACCCTATAAGATTAGCAGAAGATATTGCTACACTTGATCAACTTTCAAAAGGAAGAGTAGAAGTTGGTGTTGCAAGAGGAGTTTATGGGAGAGAAGCAATTAATTTAAACAAAGAAGCAGATTTAAAAGATCAGGCAAAAAATTTTAGATTATTTGCTGAAACATTAGAAATTTTAAAAAAAGCATGGTCAGAGAAATTTTTTAATCATGATGGAGAATTTTATACTTACCCATCACCAAATTATGTTTGGCAGCATGACATGAGCCCGCCAAGTGAAGAATTTATGAATATGAGTGATAATACTATGAAAAAAATTAGTGTTCTTCCAAAGCCTTATCAAAATCCATACCCTCCAATACATCAGGTTGTCGATGGTATAAGATCTATAGAGTGGGCAGCAGAAAATAATATAAATGTAATTATGTGGATACCTACAGTCAAAGCATTGAAAATAAGATTTGAAGCATACAAAAATAAAAGATCTGAAGTTACTAAAAAAAATGTTCCTTTAGGTGAAGGCGTTACTCTCGTCAGAGATATGTTTGTCGCTGACACTATGGAGGAGGCCAAAGAGAAAGCTGGGCAACATATGGTAAATTATATGAAATGGGTTTGTCATTGGAGAGGTCTTGGTAATCATATGGATCCTGGTGAAGAGCTTCCAGAAACAAAGGGTAAATTAGATCTTCTTAATTACGAGTTTTTACATAAGCGAAATATGTTATTTGGTACTCCTGAATATGTAACAGATAAGATTAAAGAACTTCAATCAGAGCTTAATCTTCAAAATCTTCAAGTTTGGTCTAACTTTCCTGGTGTTAAACATGAAGATTGTATGAAAAGTATTAAGCTATTCACTGAAAAAGTAATGCCTAACTTTAAAGATGATCTAGATACTGAAGTTAAAAAAGTATCGTGATCAAGACCAAGAATACCTTGACCGGTGGTCAAGCGGCAGTGAAATCCTTAAAAAAAGAAAAAGTTAAACACGTATTTGGTTTAATTGGTTCAGCTACAATGGAGATGTTTGATGCATTATATCATGAAAAGAAAATCAAGTTTATAGGTGTAAGAGACGAAAGAACTGGAACGCATATGGCAGATGGATATGCAAGAGCCTCTAATCAACCAGGTGTAATAATTGCTGGTCAAAACGGTCCAGGAGCAACTAATTTAGTTACAGGTATTGCTCAAGCAAAAGCAGCATTTTCTCCTGTAGTATCTATTGCAGGTTTATATTCTACTAAAGATAAGATGGAGGATGCCTTTCAAGGACTTGATCAACAATCACTTTTTGATCCTATAACAAAAAAAACATGGACAGTAAAAAAGGCAAGTCATATACCAACGGCCTTTAGAGATGCTTTTAACCTTGCAATGTCACCACGCAGAGGACCAGTTTGTATAAACCTTCCAAGAAATGTTCTTTCTGATACTTCAAAGTTTAAGATTAATGAAAATAAAAAATCCTATAAAGCTGAAAGTGACTTAAAAAGTAAAAAGAATTCAATTGATAGAACTATAAAACTTATTCTAAACTCAAAAAAAACAGTAATTGTTGCTGGAGGAGGAATAAAATATAATTCGAAATTTAAGTCTGTAACAAAGCTTGCTGAATTTTTAAATATTCCAATTGTAACTGCAGCGGGACATGGAGATGCAATTCCCTTTAGTCATAAGTTAAATGCCGGACAAATGGGACCTAGAGGAAATATTGTTGCATCAAGATTAGTCAAAGAGGCAGAGCTAATTATTGCAATTGGTACAAGACTTGGTTTCAATTCCACTTTCTATTCGTACGACAATATAAATAAAAACGCAAAAATTGTACAAATTGAGTTAGAAAAAACAATGATAGGAAGATACTTTCCAATTAATGTAGGTATTCACGGCGATGCTGCACTTGTGACAGATCAAATTTTAGCTGAATTAAGAAAACAAAAGAAAATTTTCAATTACAAAGAATGGACAAATAGCTTTTTATTAGAGAGATCAAAATTTCTTAAAGATAGAGATAATATGAAGTCAAAAAATTTTCCAATCCAACCGAACGGTCTATTCAGAGAATTAAGAAAAGTGCTACCGAAAAATACTGCAATAACACTTGATGCTGGAACACTTTGTCTTCAAGCAACAGATGCTTTAGAATATTACAATCCTCCTTCCCTTTTTACACCCCTTGATTTTGGTTTAGTAGGCTTCTCATTTGCATGTGGTTTGGGAATAAAGGTTGCAAAACCTAATAAAACAGTTGTTAGTTTAATGGGTGATGGTGGATTTGGAATGACTATTTCTGAATTAAGTACAGCTGTAGAGCATGGCATTAACACAATTACAATTGTAATGAATAATAAAAGCTGGGGGGCAGAAAAAGCTTATCAAAAAGATTTCTATGGTGAAAGATATTTAGGAGCTGATATTCAAAGTCCTCCTTTTGATGAAGTTGCGAAACTATATGGTGCTAAAGGAATTAAAGTTAAAAAATTATCAGAAGTTAATGAGGCAGTAAAAAGTGCATTAAAAGTAAATAAACCAGTTGTTATAGATGTTGATGTAGATCCAAAAGCGTTATACAGTTTTAGAAGAGATAGCTTTACACATAGAATTAAAAAATGAAATTAGAGTTACGTAAGTTTACTAAATTTGTAGATAAGACTTTTATTGAAGGTGGAAAAGAAGCTAAAGAACCAGTTTTGATGGTTTCTGTTGCTGCAGTTTTTAAAAATCCTTGGGATGGAAAAGGTTTTGTGGAAGACTTAAAACCCATTATTTTAGATCTAGCTCCTAAACTCGGAGATTTATTGGTTCCTGAACTTATAAAAGAAATAGGCTCTCCTGATAAAATATTAGCGTATGGGAAAGCAGGTGTGGTTGGACTAAATGGAGAAATAGAACATGCATCAGCATTTATTCATACATTAAGATTTGGTAATAAGTTCAGAGATGCTGTTGGAGGAACTTCTTATTTAAGTTTTACGAATACAAGAGGTCCGGCTGGATCAAAAATATCTATTCCAATGATGCACAAAACCGACTCTGGTTTAAGACCATATTATCTTACACATGAGTTTACAATTCATGATGCTCCATTTGATGATGAAATTGTTATTGCAATTGGTGGCGCTTCGACAGGTAGAGCTCATGCAAGAACAGGTGATAGATACCAAGATATGAAGGAGATGGGCATTGATCCAAAATAATAATGATCAATGCAACAGACTCTCAAGGTACATTCTATAAACTAAATCAAAAAGAAGGAATTCCAATAGTATTTATTCATGGTGTAGGCCTTGATCATAATATATGGGATCCACAAATTAATGAATTTGATAATACAGTTTTAATTTATGATATCCTTGGACACGGTAGAACACCTTTAAATAAAGAAAAAATAAGTTTTGATGATTTTTCAGATCAAATTATTGATCTTATTGATGAATTAAAATTTAGTAAAATTCACCTTATTGGATTTTCAATAGGCTCTTTAATTGCAAGAAACTTTGCAACGAGATTTAGTAATAGATTGAAATCCCTAACATTGTTGTGCTCAATATTTAATAGATCTGATAATGAACAGAAGATAGTAAATGAAAGGTTTGAACAGACAAAAAAAGATAAAAAACTGACAAAAGACGCACTCAATAGATGGTTTAATAAGGATTTTATTGTGAAAAATCCTCTAATTTCAGATAAAATTTTCTCAATACTTAACAATAATAATATGGACAACTTTATTAAAGTTTACTCCTTGTTTGTAAATCACAAAGATAACGAAAAATTTGAAAATATTAATGTCAAAACACTTGTGATGACTGGAGAAGGTGATGTAGGCTCAACTCCAGAAATGTCTGATAATCTGAGTAAAAAAATTAAAAACTCTGAAGTAAAAATAATACCTGTGGGCAAACATCTATGTAGTATTGAATGCTCATATGATGTAAATAAAGCAATTAAAGATCATATACAAAATGCCTGAATTAAAAAAATATAAAATGTTTATAGGGGGACAATGGGTTGACTCTGATACTAAAAAAACTTTTGAAACTTTAAATCCGGAGGATAATAAACCCTGGGCAGTTGTTCCTGAGGCAAGTGCTTCTGACGTAGATAAAGCAGTTCAAGCAGCTCAAAAAGCCTTTGAAGGAGATTGGCCTAAAATATTACCGCGTGAAAGAGCAAAGTTTCTAAGAGCTATTGGAAATAAGCTTAGAGATAACGCAGAATTACTTGGAAAAATTGAAACTATAGATACTGGAAAACTTTATAGAGAAACAAATAAACAAGCAAATTATATTGCTGAGTATTATGATTATTATGCAGGTATGGCAGACAAGGTCGAAGGCACAGTTCTGCCAATAGATAAACCGAATATTCAAGCCATAACTTCAAGAATACCTATTGGAGTTATAGCTGCGATTGTTCCATGGAATTCTCAAATGTTTTTAACAGCTACAAAACTTGCGCCTGCTTTAGCTATGGGAAACACGGTGGTTATTAAATCCTCAGAACTTGCTCCAGCAGTAATGTTTGAATTTGCAAAACTTATTGAAGAAACTGGTATTCCTAAAGGAGTTGTTAATGTTATTACAGGATTTGGAGACCCATGTGGAAAGGCTTTAACTACACATAATTTAGTTGAAAAAGTTGCTTTTACAGGAGGACCCGAAACTGCAAGACATATAATTAGAAATTCAGCAGAAAATTTATCAGAAGTAAGCTTAGAACTTGGAGGAAAAAGTCCTGTTGCAGTATTTGATGATGCTCATCAAGAAAATGCTATTAATGGAATTACTGCAGGAATATTTGGAGCTAGCGGACAGAGTTGTATTGCTGGTTCAAGGTTATATCTACAAAAAGGAATTTACGATGAGTTCCTTGATAAACTCACAAAAAGAGCTGAAAAAATAAAAATTGGCGCTCCTATGGATCCAGATACAGAAATGGGACCATTAAGTAATTATAAACAATTAGAAATTATTGAAAAAAACATAAAAAAAACCACAGAACAAGGTGGAAAAATAAAGTGTGGTGGTGAAAGGCATCCATTTTCAAATGAAGGATACTACTTTCCTCCTACAATAATTGAATGTGATAATCATAATCTTCCAACCGCAGAAAATGAGCTTTTTGGGCCAGTTTTATCTGTTATGAAATTTGATACAGAAAAAGAGGTAATAGAGAAAATGAACGATAATCAATATGGATTATCTTCTGGAGTGTATACAAGTGACTTCTCGAGAGGTCTAAGAGTTTCTAATGCAATAAGAGCAGGTATAACATTTGTAAATACTTATCGATTGATTTCTCCTTCAGCACCTTTTGGTGGAATTAAAGATAGTGGATATGGAAAGGAAGCGGGAATGGACTCAATTAAAGATTATACTAGAGTTAAGACAACTTGGTATTACACATCTGATGAACCAACTTTAGATCCTTTCTCTATAAGATAATTTTTGTCTGCAAAACATAATTTAATTATTTTATTTGTTGTATTTTTATTAGGAAGTGCATATCCAACTGGTAAGCTTGGATTAAACGACACTATTCCACCAATTCTTTTTGGCTCATTAAGAATGGCTGTTGTTTTTATTTGTTTAATTCCATTTTTTAAAATTCAAATAATAGATAAAAAATATATTGTTCCTTTAATTGGTTTTTCATTATGTTTTGGTGTTGCAGTAAATATGTTTTTATATTTGTCTATAAATGCATCAAGTATACTTGCACCAATTACAATAGGGGCTCAACTTTCAATTCCATTTGGGATTATATTAAGCTCAATATTTTTAAATGAAAAAATAAGTTATAAAAAATGGATATTAATTATGATATCTTTTTTTGGCATTGTGATACTTGCATTTGATCCAAAAGTAGTTGAGGAATTAATAGGGTCACTTCTTATTTGTGGTATGGCTTTTTTCTACGGACTATCCCAAGTATTTTCTAGATATTTAAAAGAATTAGATGTTAAATTTACAAATACTATAATGAGCTTTACAGGGTTTATAATTTTAATAATATTATCTGCAATATTTGAAGGTAATACTTTCCAAACAATAAAAAATATCAGTTTAGGGAGTTGGTTTACAGTTTTATATGCTGGAGCAATTATTTCTTTACTCGGTCACTTAATGATGTTCTATCTTTATAAATTTTATCCTCTAGATAGGGTATTACCATTCTATGCTTTATTTCCTGTATTTGGTTTAATCCTTACTTTTTTTATTTTTGGAGAAATTCCATCTATAATAACAGTCATTGGAGGAATAATTGTTATTACTTCAGTGTTTTTTGCTCAAAAAATGAGATAATTTTTCATTGAAAATAAAAACCAATAGGATTTACTTGCATTTATATAAATCAAATAATTAACGAGGAAAGAATGGCTGAAACAAAAAATAAAAATATAGGGATAATGATTGCTGTCGCAATTATTGTGATTGCAGCAATAGTTTATTTTACTCAACAAAAACCTAAAGAGGTAGTTGTCGAAAAAGAAGAAATTAAAATGGGGATTATATTAGGTTTTACTGGACCTATTGAGTCTTTAACTCCTGCAATGGCAGCATCGGCTGAACTTGCATTTAAAGAAGCATCTGATTCAGGTTCATTACTTGGTGGATCTACTATTAAAGCTGAAAGAGCAGACTCTACATGTGTAGACTCGGCTGCAGCAACAGCAGCTGCTGAAGGTTTGGTATCAGGGGGAGTTGTAGCTATTATGGGTGCAGATTGCTCAGGTGTTACAGGAGCAATAGCAACTAATGTAGCAGTTCCTAATGGTGTAGTTATGATATCACCATCAGCTACTTCTCCTGGATTAACTGATCTTAATGATAATGGACTTTTCTTTAGAACTGCGCCATCAGATGCTAGAGGTGGTCAAGTATTAGCAGACATAACTAAAGATAGAGGTGTAAAAAGTATAGCTGTAACTCACACAAATAACGACTATGGAAAAGGTTTAGCAGATGTATATGTTGCAGCTGTTAAAGCTCATGGAATAAATGTAACAGTTGTTACAGCTCACGAAGAAGGTAAAGGAGACTATGCTGCTGAAGCTGCTACATTAGCAGCAGCAGGTGGCGATGCTTTAGCTGTGTTAGGTTACTTAGACCAAGCTGGTGGAAGTATCATTGATGGTTCATTAGACTCAGGTGCGTTTGACGTATTTGTTCTATCTGATGGAATGATTGGTGACTCTTTAACTGACAGATTTGGAAATGATCTTAACAAATCATTTGGATCTTTGCCAGGATCAATGGGTAAAGGTGCTACAATATTTAAAGGTGTAGCTGGTGGAGCAGGAATCGATTCATCTGGACCTTATACATCAGAGTCTTATGATGCTGCAGCATTAATAGTTTTAGCTATGCAAGCAGGTGGTAAAGCTGATCGAGCTACTGTTCAAGCAAATGTAATGTCAGTTGCAAATGCTCCAGGAGAAAAAATATATCCAGGAGAATTAAAAAAAGCATTAGATTTACTTGCTAGCGGTAAAGCAGTTAACTACGAAGGTGCATCTAGTGTTGAATTTACTGATGTTGGAGAAGCATCAGGTGCCTTTATTGAAAAAGAGATTATAGGTGGTAAGTTTAAAGATAAACAACAAAGATAATATTTGTTAAATTTAACTCCAGCGGTTAAAGCTGCTGGAGTTTTTTTTATTTTAGAATACTCATAAAAACATAAACTGATAGCAAGGACATGAAGAGGACTATAGAATAATTAATTGTTTTCCATAGTCTTTCACTACTTATATAATTAGATAAGAATTTTGAGAGATATCCTAGTATAAAAAAGAAAAGAAATGATGAAAATGATGCTCCAATACCAAAAAGGTATTTTTGAGTTATTAAAAAATCTTTAGAAAAGTTACCTAAAAAAAATACCGTATCTGAATACACATGTGGATTTAAGTAAGTAAAACCAAGTGTTTTAAGAACTGTAGAGATAAAAGTATTTCTATCAGAATTTTTATTAATCGAAATTTGATTATTAATCGACTTTAATTTCCTCCAGATAAAATTTATTAAAAACAAAAGAAGGAGAAGATTTAATATGAGTTCTATTAATGGTGAAAAAAAACTCTGGAAATGATGAAATAGAAATATTCCTAAAAAAATAAGTATAAAATCAGATAATGAACAAATTAAGCAAACAATAAATACATGTTTCTTTTTAAGACCTTGTTCAATTACAAATATATTTTGTGCTCCAATTGCTAGGATTAAACTAAGACCTGAAAGAAAACCAAAAATTAAATAGCTCACTTTTCAAGATTATTGTTTAATAATCTTTTCAGGAATTATGCCCTGAGGTCTAAATCTCATTATTAAAAGAAGACCTATTCCAACTAATAAAAATCTAAAATACGGTGCACTATTTATTAAATGAATTTTTATCTCATTTGTTTCTGGAAGATGTGCGGTAAATAGATTTATAAAAAATAATGCAATTGGTGCAGCTTCTACCCATAAAAACCAAACTACAAAACCACCAAGAATTGCTCCAAAATTATTACCTGTTCCACCTACAATTACCATCACCCATATAACAAATGTATATCTCATAGGTCGGTAACTTCCCGGTGTAAATAATCCATCATTAGTTACCATCATTGCTCCCGCTATTCCAACAATGGCTGAACCTAAGATAAATATAAATAAATGCTGTTTAACAACATTCTTTCCCATTGCACTTGCCGCTTCTTCATTGTCTCTTATGGCTCTCATCATTCTTCCCCAGGGTGAATAAAGTGCTTTTTGAGTAACTAACAATAAAATAATAACTACTACTAAAAATAACCCAGCAAAACAAAGTTTTACATAAATTGAAGACGCATCTATTACTAATTGGTTTAAAAGGTCTTGTCTTTCCGTAAGTGAGTTGGTTAATGATAATTTTGTATTATGAAGTTTTTCAACTAGGTTTATAAACCATGGTGATGTCTGTAAATCTATCTCATAAGGAGCAGGTCTCTTTAATCCTATAACATTTTTTACACCCCTCGCTAACCAATCCTCATGTTTAATAATTGAAACAACTATTTCTGCTATTAATAAGGTTGCTATGGCTAGATAATCTGCTCTTAAACCTAATGCAACTTTTCCAACTATAAATGCTAAACCAGCTGCAAAAAAACCACCAACAATCCAAGAGAATAAAACTGGCATTCCTAATCCACCTAAAAAACCAGTTTTAGCTGGCTCAACAGCCTCTATTAATTCGATGGCTGGTCCTGAAATTATTTTGATAAGCAAAAGCCCAACTATAATTATTCCTGCAACTAAGTAGTTTCTTTTCTTTGATTTATCTATGTTTTTGAGAACATATCTTATAGAAAATATCATTAAAACTATAAGAAGAAGACACATCAGCATGTTTACTCCTCCAACACTCCATGCTTCAGAAACTGGAGCAACAGAAACAAGTACTACTGCTAACCCCCCTAAAGCTGTATAGCCCATTATTCCAAAGTTTATAAGACCTGCATATCCCCATTGAATATTTGCACCCATAGTCATTACAGCTGAAATCATACAATAATTAAAAATTGTCAAAGCAATAGACCAGGACTGAAAAATACCTACTAAAATTATTAACCCTAACATAATTGAGTAAGCAATAATTATATTTAAGTAATTCTTCATATTTTCTTTCCTTCAAAAATCCCTGATGGTCTAAATACCAAAACAATGACCAAAATTGAGAATGATATTGCAAACTTGTAATCTGTAGATAAAAGTTGCATCAAAGAGTTTGGTTCCAGTTGTTCTGGTAAAATATAAATGAAAAATCTTTTATATGCATACGTGAGAAATATTTCTGCGAATGCAATTAAATACCCACCAAGAAAAGCACCATAAGGATTACCAATACCTCCAGCTATAGCTGCAGCAAATATAGGAAGCATATTATTAAAATAAACAAAAGGTCTGTAGCTTTTATCTAAGCCATATAATACGCCTCCTATAGTAGCTAAAATTCCTGCAATTATCCAAGTTATAAGAACTACTTTTTTTGGATCTATTCCTGAGAGCAATGCTAAATCCTCGTTATCTGAATAAGCTCTCATACTTGTTCCTGTTTTTGTTTTATTTAAAAACCAAAATAAGATCGCAACTAATATAATGGTTACTACAATAGTAATAATTTGTGTTGATTTGATTGTTAACCCTTCAGCTAGTCCTGTCATATCTTTAAATTCTGACGCTTTTAAGATAAATTTTTCCCCATCCATAAATCTTCTATCAGTGGGACCAATAATTATTCTAATAATTGCTTGGGTTACGAACATTACACCAATACTAACCATTGCTAATTGCACTGGGGGACTTTTATTTATTCTATAATAACTAAAAACTGTTTTATCTATGATGAGCATATAGAATATCATCATTGCAACGGCAAAAGGTATAGTAAGTAAAGCTGTCGGTAAAAAACCAAAACTTATTCCTTTTGATTGCAGATAATAAGTAAATAAAACTGCGAACATAGTACCAAAAGACATCATGTCTCCTGTTGCAAAATTAGCAAATCTCAAAATTCCATAAATAAGGGTAACAAATATTGCTCCCAAAGCTAATTGAGACCCATAGGTTAAGGCAGGTAATATTGTGTAATTCAATAATACAATGATTGCATTGATAAAATCCATAACTAAGCTCCTAAAAATGACCTTCTTACTTCTGGATCATTTAACAATTCCTTTCCAGAACCTTCAAATTTATTTTCACCAGTCACTAAAACATAACCACGGTCTGATATGCTAAGTGCTTGTTTTGCATTCTGCTCTACCATAATTATTGCCACTCCGGTTTTTTTAACTTTAACTATATGTTCGAACAGTTCATCCATCACAATTGGTGAAACACCAGCAGTTGGTTCATCTAACATTAAAACTGATGGCTGTATCATTAAAGCTCTCCCTAAGGCTACTTGTTGTCTTTGACCACCAGATAATTGTCCAACAACTTGGTCTCTTTTTTCTGCTAAAATTGGAAATAATTCGTAGATTTGATTAATGACTATATCGATATCATCTTTTCTAAGAAATCCACCTATTTCAAGATTTTCTCTTACTGTCAATTCTGAAAAAACATTTTTTGTCTGTGGCACAAAAGAGATTCCTCTTTGAACTCTCTCTTGTGGGGAAAATTTGGATATGTCTTGATCTTCTATAACTACACTTCCAGATTTTAAATTTAATAAACCTAACATTGCTTTCATGGCAGTAGATTTTCCAGCACCATTTGGACCTAGGATTGCAACAATTTCCCCTTTGTCAACATTAATAGAACAAGAATTAATAATATCTGGACCATCACCATAACCACCTGTCATATTATTTCCCTCAAAAAATGCCATCAGCTGTTTTCTCCATTAATTTTTTTTCCTCTACCGAGATAGCTTTCTATAACTTGCTCATTTTTTTTTACTTCATCAGAGGTTCCTTCAAATAGAACTGCACCCTCTGACATTACAATTACTGGGTCGCACATCCTACTAATGAAATCCATATCGTGTTCAATCATACAAAATGTATAATTTTTTTCTTTATTAAGTCTTAAAATTGCAGTTCCCAGTTCTTTTAATAGTGTTCTATTAACACCCGCTCCTACTTCATCTAATAAAACTAATTTGGCATCTACCATCATAGTTCTGCCTAATTCTAGTAATTTTTTTTGACCTCCTGACAAATTTCCTGCTCTTTCATTAGCTAAGTGCTTTAAATTTAAAAATTCTGCTACATCATAGGCTTTAAGTCTAATTTGTTCTTCCTCTTCTTTAATAAGTTTAGGCTTTATAAATGCATTTAAGAGTATTTCTCCAGTTTGGTTTCCTGGAACCATCATTAAATTTTCTAAGACAGTAAGATTAGAGAATTCATGTGCAATTTGAAAAGTTCTTAGAAGACCTTTTGAAAATAATTCATGAGATGGTATATCTGTTATGTTTTCATTATTAAAAAAAACTTTTCCTTTTGAGGATTTTAAATTTCCTGCAATAAGATTAAATAGCGTGGTTTTTCCAGATCCATTTGGGCCAATAATTCCCGTAATTGTTCCTCTTTTAATGGTTAATGAACAATTTGATACAGCTGCAAGTCCTCCAAAATATTTTGAGATATTTTCTATTTTCAGAATATTTAAATCTGATGACATAGAGAATTATACTTTGTTAAGTCTTTTAAGAATACTATTTAATGTTTTCTCTGTAGACTTATAAAAGCCTGCTTTTCTAAGTTCTTGAACTCCTTGTTCATTTAATCCTTTGGGAGTTTGAGATTCTTTAACTAAAAATTTTAGGTCCTTATCAGAGTTTCTTAATGCATCTTCAGACAATGCAACAAACAATGAAGTTATATATTTTTGAGCTTTATCTTTTTTAACACCACGTTGTACAAGCCAATTAGACATAGTATTTAATAATTCATAAAATGGAGCCATCATACCTGATGTCGACCAAAAATTTTTAGATAACTTTTCATTATTTATTTCAACTGTTGTTCCAAGTTTATTAAAAAAGTTTTTTAATGTTTTATTTGGAGGAAAAACTGGAACTGGCCCTTTTCTTAATGATATTGGTGGAAGTGGTATAGCTCTAAAAATTTTTGCTTTTACATTAATTAATTTTTTTAACCTTGGCAAAGTAATTGTTGAAATAAAACTTATTATTATTTGGTTAGATTTAAATTTTAACGTTTTGATAATTTTTTCACCTACTGTAGGAGTAACAGCAAGAAAAATCCAATCACAACTATTAATAATTTCTTGATTTGACTTGCCAATACTTACTTTTTTAATTTTTTTTGATAATTTTTTTGCGATATAAAGATTTCTAGGTGAAACTAAAATCTTGGAATATTTAATTTTTGACGAAGAAATACCAGTAACTACTGATTCAGTTATTTTTCCAGTTCCTATAAAACCCAGTTTCATAGAAGTAATTACTATACTTAATTATTAAAAAAGGAACCTCTAATTCTAAGCAATTCCCTTGATAATTTTTTGTTTTCTTTGAATGGTTTTCTTCCATGTAGCCAAAAGTAATTATTTGCAACTATAGCACTGCCCACGGGTAGAGAGGTTACAATTTTATTTTGGCTTCCCTCTAGTGAATCTGATAATTTTTGAAGAAATAAACCCTGCTTCATATTTTTTGGTTCTGGAAATTGGTCTATATAGGAGATTGTAGCTTCTCCGTTTTGATCTTTTGAAAAAACTGGATGTTCAACTTTATAACCTACATTTTTACTCTTAGGTGAACCCCAAATAAAATCTTGCTTACCAATTTCATCATTTGCTAAATCTGATAAATGTTCCCAATCATCAAGATGCAATAAAGCAGTTTCTCCACCATCTACATTTTCTTCCTCTAATTTTGACATCAATATCCAATCAGTGGTCTCTTTTACATAAGTGCCGTCAGTATGAAGATCCATGTTTATATATGCTTTTCTTAAATAAGAGTCGCTATTATCCTCATGCTTTACATGAAATCTCGCATAATATTTTCCTGCCATTGAGTCGTGATTAGGGTTACCAATTAAATGAGTAATTGCTGTAGATAATTTAATTAAAAATGTTTGATCAATTTTAGATGAAATATTTTTTGGTCCAATTATGAAACATCCTGTATTTCTATTTTTTAATATATGGTTTAAAAGTTTACCCAGCTCATGAGATGTAGTCTCATCTAAACTTTTTGCAATTGTGAAACGTGTAAAAGGTTTATATTCGAGTGCCGTAATATCAAATTTTTTAAACGGAAATATAAGTCTTTCAATTATTTCGTCATCAATTTTAATATTTATAATTCTTTTTGATTTTTCATGAAAGGATATATCAAATCCATCTATTTGTTTTAAATCTTGCATTAATTTATTTTATTGCAAATTCCTATTGAGTCTGGTCCACAAATTTCACCATTAGTCCAGGTCGCACCTATAAGGTTAGCTCCATCAAAATTTGCATTCAAAATATTTGAAGACGTAAAATTTGCTTCCATTAAGTTTGAATTTTGAAAATTTGTATCAATCAATGTAGATCCCATGAAGTCCACTCTTGTTAAATTAGCACTCGAGAAATTTGAAAGTTCAAGGTTCGCACCTGTTAAAATTGACTCATACAAATTCGCTCTAATAAACGATGACTCAGAAAATGTACCAAATGAGAGATTTGAATTCATCATTATGCTTTTGTCAAAATTTACTTGGATAAAACTTGCAAAAGACAGATTTGAATTAGGAAGGTAACTACCTTGTAAATCTTGACCATCTGAAAATTTGCATTTTGTGTAATCTACACCATCGGTTATAGGATCATCACAACCAGCGTTTACATTACTGCTTAAAATCAAAAAAAATATAATAAAAATAAGTTTTTTCATACCGCAAAACTATTTAATGCAGCCAAAATTATAGCAGATAATACTGTTGGATAAACTAAATTTCTTTTTGTGACATAAAAAATTAATATTGATATTAAAATTACAATTATCCTTGAAATATAGTTGACTTCAGAAAGATCTCCTGACGGAAATATCAGTATTCTTGAAATTAAGGCAGCTAAAGTTGAATATGCTATACAATTAAACCATCTATAAATTTTAGATTTTTCACTAATTTTTTCTGAGGTAAATGCTCCAAGAAATCTCGATAAATAAGTTGCTAAAGAAGTTACTATTATTGCTAAAATTATATTAACTGCCATATTTTTCTCCAATAAAATAAGAAATTGTCCCAGCAACCAACCCACCGATAAGTACACTCCACTCGGGAGAAATAAAATAAAAAATAGGTCCTAATAATGCACCAAGTAAAATTGCAGATGTAAGTTGTACTGTCTTCATTACACCTATCATTGCACACATAAAATAAATTGGGTTTATTATCGCTAGAGCAATAATCATATCTCTATTTAAAAAATCAGAAGCATAATAACCAATAATCGTTGAAAAAATTGCAACCAACCATGTAGCTGTTCCTATACCAATCCAAAAATCTATTCTGTATTTCCTTTCTATTTCCTCATAGTTACTTTTTAAGATCAACCACGATGAAACAGCAACAAAATGACATGATAAGTAATATTTCCATCTTGGTTGGCTTTCATGTTTTAATAATGGCATAATTGAAACCGTCATTGGATAAAGTCTTGAGTTAACCAACCATACTGCAAGAAAAATATTTACAAGCGAGGCACCAATTAACATAGACTCTGCCATGACTAAAGATCCTGGAAGAGCATAAGTTAACAAAGTTGAAAAAATACTTTCTTGAATAGTAAAACCTAAATTTTTAAGCAAAGCACCGATTGCAACAAAGCTCGCACCTAAGGCAATGGCTGGGCTATCAAACTTTTTTGATGCAATTATTCCTTGAAGAAAATATTTGGAGCTGATCATCAACCGCCTAAAAATAGACGACCTACATCTGGATTATTTAGAAGTTCATCTCCTTTACCTGCAATAGCAGTTTGTCCAGAAACTAAAACATATCCAATGTCAGCAAACTCTAAACCCTTTTTGGCATTTTGTTCAACCAATATAATTGTTTTTTTCTCATTTTTTTGAAGATCATCTAAGATTTCAAATACCATTTGAATATATCTTGGTTCTAATCCAATTGAAGGTTCATCAACTAATAAAATAGATGGTTTCATTACTAAAGCTCTAGATATTTCTAACAACCTTCTCTCACCACCAGATAAAACTTTGGCTGGTTGGTTTCTTCTATTTCTTAATCTCTCATATTTCTGAAGAACTCTCTCTGCTTCTTCAAATGATTCTTCAGTTTTATCTTTTATATATCCACCCATTAAAAGGTTTTCTTCCACAGTCATGTCTGGAAAAACAGAATTATCTTGAAGTATATAAGCTATTCCTTGAGATTTTAGTTTCTCTGCAGGCGTAAGATTTGTAATTTCTTTGCCATCAACTTCGATTTTACCAGAAAAAATATTCGTAAAACCATATATTGAATGAAGGATTGTCGATTTCCCTGCTCCATTAGGACCAATCAAACATAATGATTGTGCCTTGCTGACAAACAAATCTAAATTATGAAGAATTTCCATTTTACCATAGCCAGCTGATAAACCTTTAATTGTTAGGTGAATATTATCCTCTGAAAGCTTTTTTAGATCGTCAGCACCAGGTGCTTTACCTAATACTTCATATTGATTAGCCATTATTGCGCTCCTAAATAAGCATCTATGACTCGCTTATCATTTTTAATTTCATCTGGTGTTCCATTGGCAAGCATTTTTCCATGTGCTAAGCAAAAAATACTTTCTGCCAATTGCATAATTACTCTCATATTGTGTTCAATGACTAATAAAGTAATTCCAAAATCTTGATTTACTTTTATTAATCTATCTATAATTCCATTTATTAAAGTTGGGTTAATACCTGCAGTTGGTTCATCTAAAAGTAGCATTTCTGGTTCATTCATTAATGCCATAGCTAGTTCTAAAAGTTTTTGTTGACCAAATGACAAATCTCCTGCTCTTAAATTTCTCTTTTGATATAGTCCAACAAAGTTAAGTAAATTTTCTGCTTTATCTGTTAAGTCTTTAGGAATTTTCGAAAAAATAGAAACTAAACTTTCATCACTAGCTTTGTGACTTATAAGCATATTATCTACACAATTTAGTTTTCCATATATTCTTGTTTGTTGAAATGTTCTTAGAAGACCAAGTTTTGCAATAATTGGAACTGGTAATTCTGAAACCTCTTTACCATTAAATTTTATTGAACCTTGATCTATGGGATAAGTTCCTACTATAGAATTAAATAACGTCGTTTTTCCAGATCCATTTGGACCAATAAGTCCAACAATTTTTCCTTTTTCTACTGCCATAGAAATATCAACATTGGCCTTAACACCGCCAAAAGATTTACTTACATTATTTACTTCTAGTATACTCATTTGAGTTCAACCTGAGCTTTCCGGTCAGCCTCATCAACCACTTCTCCAAATCTTTCAGGATACTTTTCTCTTAACCATCCCATAATTCCCTCTGGGAAATAAATAACAATGACAACTATTAGTACTCCAAGCGCTACATACTGCCATCCAAGGAAGAATGTCCAAAAACCCTCTTTAAATATATGAAAAACGGTAGCTCCAATAACGGGTCCCCACAAAGTTCCTTTACCACCTAATATTGCCATCAATACCATAAACACTCCCATTTCTCTTCCATCAAAAGCAACATCGGTTGAATCTATATATCCAACAAGTCCACCCATGATACCTCCAGCTAGACCACAGAAAAAAGCAGATATCATCCAACCAATAATTTTATACTTCATAGTTTGGATACCCATGGCTTCTGCCTTATCTTCATTATCTCTTATTGCATTCAGAACTAATTTAAATCTGGTTGAGTAAATTGCTTTAACGGCAAGAAATGTAAAAATTAAAACTGCAAAGCTACAAAAATAAAAAAATTCTCCTCTTGCTTCTAAACTTCCAACTTTCGGAAAAGGAGGAGTGGTAAATCCTTGACCCGCTCCAATTATTTCTATTCCTCCTGAAATTTCTCCAGCAGCAACACCTAAACCTAATGTGCAAATCGCAAAATAATGTCCTCTAAGTCCTAAAATTGAGTAGTCAATTAAACCTGCTACTATTGCAGGAACAATTGCAGCTACAGCAAGTCCTACTGCAAACCCTTGAAAAAATTGTGCAGGAGTATGGACAAATGTTTTTTCTCCACCACCTTCTGTCCATTCAGCTAAAGGAAAGAACATCCCAACTTGAACCGAGGCACAGAGATACATTCCAAGTCCATAAAAAAGAATATTACCAAAAGTGTTATAGCCCATTTCTCCACCCTGGACATTCCATGTAATTGCTAAAATGATTAAGATACAAAGAATAGACAATTGAACTTTAAATGCTGGAAAGACAAAAGGAGCAGCAATACCAAATATTAAAATAGCAGCGTATAAAATTATGTTTTTATTCATTACTTTAAGTATTCTCTTTTTTTAGAAAGTTTAAATCTTCTATAAACTAAAATTAAAACTAGTAATAAAAATACAGATCCTATTCTAAATTCTGTACCTAAAATATAATCTGCAAATTCCTCAAATACACCCAGACCCATTCCTGACATGGCTACTCCAGGTAAATTTCCTAATCCTGCAACAATTACAATCATAAAAGATCTAATTGTGTAAGGTAACCCCATATAGGGATGAATTGTAAATGTAATCGATATTAGTGCACCAGCAACTCCACATAATGCTGCGTTAATTCCAAAAGTCGCTGCATAAACTTTTTCTGTATCTACACCCAATATCTTTGCAGCTCTTGCATTTTGAGCAGTTGCTCTAATAGCTCGTCCTAGTTTTGATTTTTTCATGTAAATCACTAATCCAATAGCAAATAATATGCTTATAAATGCTGAAAAAATCTTAGAGTTTGGCAATGTTACAGAATTATCAAATAACATAGTTGTTCCATAACCTGAATTTGCAAGAACAACATCTGCTCCAAATGCAAAATTCATTAATTGCATAAATAAAATACTTATTCCAAACGTTGCAAGAATTGAGATAAACAAATCTCTATCAACAACTTTATTTATAACTAACTTGTAAATAATAACCCCAACAAAATACATTATAATTGGCGAGACTATTACACCCCATGCTGGGTGAATTCCATAAAGATACATAAAGTATGCAATGTATCCACCTAATATAACAAGATCACCTTGAGCAATATTAATAATATTCATAACTCCCCATTGAAGAGCCATTCCATATGCAATAAGTGCAAATAATATTCCAAGTAACAGTCCGTCAAGGACAGCTTGAACAGTTAACATTGGAACTTGAAATATTAAAAAATCCATAAATTTTTAAATGCTTATAAAAAAAAGCCCCCTAAGGCTAGGGGGCTTTTATTTTTTTTTATATTATCTGTCTGACCACTTAGGAATTGGGTGAATTAATTCCGCTGAAGCCCATTTTAATGGAGCTACAACTTTATTTTCACATTTTCCTGCATCATCACACATAACTTGAAATAAAACCATTGGCTTATCAACATTTTGACCACCTTCAGCAAATTTTATGTTTCCATAAAAAGTTTGCATGTTAGTAGCAGCAAGAGCATCTCTTACTTTCTTTTGATCGAACGAATTTGCTCTTTCAAAAGCGTCTTTGAAAACCAATAAAGCTGCTGATGACTCGGCAGATTGGTATGGTGGATCATATCCGAACAATGCTTCAAAGTCTGCAGCATATGTCATACCATCTTTAAAGAAATCATCTTTATAAGTTAATGTTTTATGCCATTGAGATGCACACAAAGCGTATTGTGAATTTGCACCATGTTGCTTAGATAGTTTTGCAGCATCACAGTGTGTCATTGCTAACATTGGAACATCAACCTTCATTTCAGCAATTTGTCTGATAGCTGTTAACGCACCTTTTGTGTGCCCTGAAACAACAAGAACATCTGGTTTAGTTGCTTTAACTTTTGCTAAAGTTGCCGCCATATCATTAAGCTCTTTTGGAAGTTTGTCATCGATTATAATTTTTGATCCTGTTTCTTTTGCAGCATCTAAAATACCTAATCTAACGTCTTGTGAGAATGCGTCTTGCTCAAAAGCTTGTGCAATTCTTACACCTTTTCCACCATTAAGCTCAACTGCTGTTCTGATTGCAACATCCAAATATAAGTTCGCTGGTGCCAGCACCGCAAATAAGTATTTGTAACCTTTTGTAAACAAAGATCTTGATGCACCGTTAGCTTCTACCATTGGAACACCATATTTCTCTGTTACTGGTGCAATCGCTTTAGTCAAACCAGAACTGTAAGGTCCAAGCATAAACTCAACACCATCTTGTGAAATCAATCTTTCTGCAAGTTGCGCTGCTCTTTTAGGGTTTGACTCATCATCGTAGTAGATAATATCAAACATGTAAGTTTTTCCTCCAACTTTAACACCACCCATGCTGTTAATTCTGTCAACGGCCATGTTATAACCGTTTTGAGTATGAACACCATTAGATGAATATTTTCCGGTTAAAGAAATTGCAGCACCTAATATAATTTTATCACCAACAACTTTTGCTAATGAAACAACTGAAGTTGAAAATAAAATTGCTATTGCAGAAACAAATGTAATTATAATGTTTTTAATTTTCATTTCTCTCCTCTTTTATTATTAATTAATTAATTTAAGTCTTATTTAACAAAGAAATTAATTCTTTTGCAAGTAACAGTAGTATCGCATTAACGCCTAATATTGTTGCATAAATGCAATTATAGCTGCTATTACAATTAAAACGCACGCAGAAATTGTGTTTATAACCTTTGCGTTAGCTTTAACCCAAGTAATCATTTTATTTGCTAGAATAGCGTAACCAATTAAAGATAAAAAATCTAAAATCACGTATGTGGTTATTAAGATAATAAATTGAGCAACATAATTAGAGTTAAAATCAATAAATTGTGGAAAGATAAATGGAAAAAACATCCAAGCCTTAGGGCTTGTGCCAGCAACTAAAAAACCATCTTTGAAAAAAGATAAAAAACTTTTTCCTGATTTCTCATCAGCATTTATATTTTTTGGTCTAGATTTATAAATATCGTAAGCAAGATATAAAATATAAAATATTCCAACCCACTTAAATATATTTAATAATTTAGGATTATCAGAGATAAATGAACCAATAACAAATATAACAAGTGTTGCTTGAATTATATTTGCAGTAACATCGCCCAGTGCGGTCCACACACATTTCTTAACACCATAATTCATTGAGTACGAAATGATTACAATTCTAGGTGTTCCAGGAGTTATAAACATGAAAAGAATGATTTGAAGAAATAGGAAATAATTTAATGGGAGCATTTAAGGATAGTCCTAAAAAACCGGGAGCTAAAGATGGCTAGATAGGACTATCTAAAAGTGATATTATCATAGGCATTAATATTTGCATTAAAATTTATTTAGAGTTTTGCTGAAAAATCTATGAAAAAAAGTCACAGGCCTACAACCAAAGTCAAAAATCCTGAGCCAAAACCAGGAAGTCCAGACTGGGTTATCTGGGCAGCATGGGCTGACAGAATAACATTCGAGGAAATAGAAAAGAAAACAGGCAAAACTGAAGCCGATGTAATTAAGTTAATGAGAAGAAATCTCAAACCCTCATCTTTCAGGTTATGGAGAAAAAGAGTAAATTCACAAAGTATTAAACATAGAAAAAAATTTGAATATTCAAGAAAACAAATAAGAGTAAAAATTAAGAAAAATGAAATTCTTAACTGGTAAATTAGCAAAATATAATTATATCTAAAGTATGAAAAATATAACTATATATTCAGGCCCGATGTGCGCCTTTTGTGATGCTGCAAAAAGATTGTTGAATAGAAATAATCTTGAATACAAAGTGATTGATGTATCAACTGCTCCAGATTTAAGAGATGAAATGATTAAAAAAGCAAATGGAAAACGTACAATTCCTCAAATCTTTTTTAATGATGAACATATTGGTGGTTATCAAGAACTTAGAGATCTAGAAAAAAATGGTACTTTAGAAGCATCTTTAAAGTAAATTAATTCCAATCTATCAAACCTAGTTGTTTTTTTGCTAATTCACTTAAATCATTAATTTTAGTTCTTCCTTTATAATTAACTTCGTAGTCCTCAGCGGCAAAATCTGGTGGACTTTTACCTTCGATAAATTTTTTTGATTGTTTTTTTATGTAATTAATATTTTTTTTACAATATGGAGTTGCCCCTACATAAATAACATTTGAAAAAGTTTTACCCAAATGTTTTTCTTCAACAGCGTGCACAACGTCAGGGTGCCACCAGATAGTATCTCCAGGATACATTTTTGGAATTGAAATTAAACCTTTTAACAATAAGCTATGATATTTTTCATTTATCGATAAAGCTTTTCCTGCTTTTGAACCACATAACTCATTTTCAGGCACATCATCTAGTAAAGCTCTTGTTAACACATATGCCATTCCTTTAGCGATAGGAATTAATTGTAAAGTTCCATCATTTGGACCTTGCTCTGTTAAAGCGGTCCATCCTTGGAATGTTCTAAATACATGCGCTACCGCAGGTGACTCAAATTCAATTGTTTCATCTCTATATTTAGCATCAAATGGATTATAATTTTCAAAATTATCTGAAAAAATATCATTATAAATTTTTTGATATGCATTATCAGTCCATCTTTCAATCGATCCAGCATCACAATGTGGTGATAACCCCAGAGTATCGTCTCCTGGTTCTCTTCTTCTTACTCTATCTGCGTATACAAGTTCTTTATTTGGATCAAAAACGCTCTTATCTTTATACTTATAATTCCAAAGATTATTTAGCCATTTTTTAACCTTTTCCATTTCTTGAGAGTGTCTAATTTCTGATTGTGCTTTAGACCAATACAATCCAAAAATTTGAGGTTTTCCTGATTTAAGTTCACTGAAATATTTATCTATACCTATCTTTTTTTTTTGATCTTCAAAATAATTGTTTTCTAAAACATATTGATCTAGATTTTTATTCAGATCTTTCATTTTTTTATCACCAAAAACATTTCTAATTATTACACAACCACGTTTCAGAACTTTCTCATTAATAGTCCTTTCATTTTCAATTAAAATATTTTTAAATTCTATTTCTGGGATAATCGAATTCTCAAAACGTTTAATTATCTCAACTTCTTTTATGATATATTTCTCAATATTTTTAAAGTTACTTAAATAATTTTTCGACTTATTTTTTAACTTGATTTTTTCGGAGATGATCTTTTTTTGTATTTCAATTATATTCATAATTTGAAATCAATTATTTAGGTTTAAAAACTAAGCAAACCCCATTATTACAGTATCTTTTTCCTGTTGGTTTTGGGCCATCATCAAATATATGACCGTGATGACCTCCACAATTCTTGCAATGATACTCAGTTCTGGCATAACCTATATGATAATCTGTTGTAGTTTCAAATGCATCAGGTAGAGACTCATAAAATGATGGCCAACCAGAGCCACTTTCATACTTAGTTTTAGAGTCAAACAATTTCACTCCACAGTTTGCACAATGGTAACTGCCCTCTCTCTTTTCAGAATTAAGTTCACTTGAACCTGGAGGCTCTGTTGCTTCTTCAAATAATACTTTATTTTGTTGATGAGTTAAATTTGGATTATTTTTTGTCATTTAAATATTTAGCACAATTTTTATGTAAACTTGCATGTAATTCAATAAGTTTTTTAAAGTCTTTATTGTAACCACCACCTAAAACTCCACAAATAGGAATTCTTTTATTAAAAAAGTTTCTAATAACCATCTCGTCTCTTTTATAAATCCCTTTGTCAGTAATTTTAAGCTTACCTAATCTATCATCTAAATGAATATCAACTCCTGCGATATAAAAAACAAAATCAAAATTAAAATCGCTTAGAAAAATTAAATTTTGTTTTAAAATATCTAAATACTCATCATCTTTCATGTTTTGCTCAAGCTCAATGTCCAGATCACTTTTTGATTTAATCGGTGGATAATTTACTTTTGTGTGCATACTAAATGTAAAAACGTTATTTTCATTTTTAAATATTTCTGAATTTCCGTTACCCTGGTGAACATCTAAATCAACTATAAGGATTTTATTAGCGAGCCCTCTATTCAAAAGATATTTAGCAGCAACGGCCACATCGTTAAAAACACAAAAACCAGCTCCCTCGTCATAGATAGCATGATGACTTCCACCAGCTGTATTACAAGCTATACCATAATTAATTGCTAATTTAGAAGCCAATACAGTTCCGCCTGTTGCAACTAAAGATCTTCTGACCACACTATCAACTAACGGAAACCCTATTTTTTTTACTAATTTTTCCTCTAAAGTTTTATTTTTAATTTTTAAAATATAATCCTCAGAGTGAACTTCTTTTAGTGTATCTACTGAGCATGGATCAGGTTTATAAAACTTCTTTACTACCTTTTCTTTTTTAAGAAAACTTGCTAATTCACCAAACTTTTTAATTGGAAATTTATTATCATCACCAATTTTTGCTTCATAATCAGGGTGATTAACAACTGGTAATTCCACTTTACTTTATTTCTCGAATAGGCTTACCAGCAACACAGGCTTCTAAATTCTCAATCATTTGTGTGTAGAAAATAGAATAATTTTCAGCTGTGACATAGCCTAAGTGTGGAAGCAAAAGTGCGTTAGGCACAAATCTCAATTTATGACCACTGGGTAGAGGTTCTTTATCATAAACATCGATACCAGCTCCAGCAATTACATTAGTTGAAAGAGCTATAATTAAATCGTCTTCATTTACAATTGGACCTCGTGAAGTATTAATTATAAAAGCAGTTTTTTTCATTTTGTCAAATTCAGCAAGCTTAATACAATCTTTGTATCTTTCTCCTCCTTGGACATGAATAGATATAAAGTCAGAGTTTTGAATAAGATCCTCTTTACTAGATGGTAAAACATCAAGTTCCTTACACTTATCTAGACTTAAGTTTTCACTCCAAGCCATAACTTGCATACCAAATGCTTTTCCTATTTTGGCAACTTGAGATCCAACTTTTCCTAAACCAATAAGTCCTAAAATTTTACCCTTTAATTCAATTCCTACTGTTGTCTGCCAATAACCTTGATACATATTATCAACCTCAACTTTAATATTCCTGGCAAGACCTAGGATTAAAGCCCATGTTAACTCACATGTTGGATTTGAATTAATTTCAGTTCCAGTAACAATAATTTTTGCCTTTTTTGCTGCATCTAAATCTATTGCTTTATTTCTCATTCCACTTGTTGAAATATATTTTAGTTTTTTTAAATTTTTAATGAGATTTGAACTTATTAAAGTTCTCTCTCTCATGATAAGTAAGGCTTCGAATTCTTTTAATTTTTCAATTGTGTCATCTTCATTTTCAAAAGGTTCACTAAAAATCTCAATATCAAACTTTGATGAAAGATTTTTCAAATCTATAAATTCTTGGGCAACGTTTTGATAGTCGTCTAAAATTGCTACTTTAAGCATTTTGAGTTTTTTTGTTCGAGATTGTAATACCAGCAATTATAAAAATTGCACCTAAGAAATGATAAAATAAAATTTTTTCATTGAAAATTATCATAGCCATTATTGCACCTAGAATTGGCATCAAATGAAGAAAAACTCCAGATCTATTAGCTCCAATAAGTTTTACACCTTTTATCCAAAACAGAAATGAGATTAGACCAGGGAAAAAAACAACATAGAATAAAACTAAATAAAAAGAGGATTGTAATTTGATTACACTTCCCAAACTATAATCAATAAAATACATAGGAATTAGAAAAATAACTCCAAAAGTTATAACAGCCTGCAATAGAGAAATTGGAGATAGATTGAATTCCTTTTTTTTCAAAAGAGCTGAATAAAGAGACCATGCGAACATTGCAATTAATGCAAAAATGTCTCCTTTGTTAAATGATAAATTTAATAAATTATTTAAATTTGCTTTAGTTATTATAAACAAAACACCTGTAAGCGAGAGAAATACTCCTATTATTTGAAATGAATTAGTTTTCTCAATTCTAAGTAAAGATGAAAATAATATAATCATAACTGGTACTGTTGAAATCATAAGTACTCCAGTAATAACTTGGGTATGTCTGAGTGAGTAAAAAAGAGCTGAATTAAAAACTGTCACAGCTAAAATTCCCAACAATGAAAATAAAAAAATATTATCTATTATAATTTTTTTGTTATTTAATAATTCTTTATAAGTGAATGGAAGTAAAATTAACCAAGCCAAAAACCATCTATAAAAATTTAAAGATATCGGAGGAATATCAATAATGCTTGCAGCTTTTCCTACTATAAAGTTGCCTGCCCAAAATAAACAAGCTAAAACTAAATAAAGAGAAGCTAAGTATAAAGGGCTAAGTGTTTTCATGAAAAGAATTAAGTAAATCTGTTCTATAGTTTATAGCTTCTTTTATATTCTTTTCTTTAACATGTCCAAAACCTCTGATTTGATCTGGTATTGACGCTATTTTAACTGCTGTTTCGTAGTTTGATTTATTTATTTTTGTTCCTATGTCAGTAATTGTATCCTTGTAATCTCTTATCAATTCTCTCTCTTTTTTTCTTTCGTTTAGATAACCAAATGGATCAAGCTTTGTACCTCTTAAAAATTTAAATTTAGATAGTATTTTAAACACATTAAATAACCATCCTCCAAATTTAACTTTTAGCAATTTCCCATCAACTTTGCTCTTTTTACTAAAAATTGGAGGGGCTAAATAAAAGTTATAATTAAAATTTCCCTCAAAGTTTTTATTTACATCGTCTACGAATTTTTTATTTGTCATTAATCGCGACACTTCATACTCATCTTTGTATGCCATTAATTTGAAATAATTTTTTAAGACTGCGGTTGAGAATTGACTGCCGTTTCCTATGTTTTTATCTATCTTTCTTGCATAACTTACAAGATCTCCAAATTTTTCAGCATATTTTATATTTTGATAATCTTCCAAAAATTTTAATCTATTCTTATATTTTTCCTCAAAACCCTCTAATAATTCTGGCTCATCTTTAATTATATCTAAAACTTCATCTTTTAAATTTTCATAATGTCTTCCAAATCTGAATGCATCAATATTATCTTTTACACTTGCGCCATTTAACTCAATTGCTTTTTCAATTGATGAAGCTGAAATTGGTATTAAGCCTGATTGATATGCTACTCCAACATTAAACATATTTGATAAAATTGAATTTCCTAAAATCTTTGATGTAATTTTATTTGATGATATAAACTTTATATTTTCTTGACCTGCTATATTAATTAAATTATCTCTCATTTCATCAAATGGTAAGTAAAAATTTTTGTCCCTTGTAAAATCTCCAGGCATAACCTCATCTGTATTAATTATTAATTTTGAAATTTTTTTATCTAAGGTTTTTATTATTTCTAAATCATTTGATACAAGTAAATCAAATCCTAGAAGCAAGTTAGTATCACCATAAGATAACCTTATTGCTCCAACATTTTCTGGTTTTTCAAAAATTCTCAAGAAACTTTTAACAGCTCCACCTTTTTGTGCTAATCCCGTCATATCTAAAACCCCTGATCCTTTTCCATCTATTTGGGCAGCGGTTGCAAGGACAGCTCCAATTGTAACAACTCCTGTACCACCAATTCCAGCAATCATTATTCCAAAAGATTTATCAATTTGAGGTAATATTGGATCGTCTATCTTTGAATTTATTTTATTAATTAAATTATCGTCATAATTTTTCTTAAGTCTTATATCTCCCTCAAGACTTACAAAACTTGGACAAAACCCATCTACGCATGTGTAATCTTTGTTACAAGAAGATTGGTCAATTTGTCTTTTTCTTCCATACTCAGTTTCGACAGGTGCAATAGAAACACAATTAGATTGGATTCCACAATCTCCACAACCTTCACACAAGTCTTTATTAATAAAAATTTTTTTCCTAGGCTCCTCCAAGATACCTTTTTTTCTTCTCCTTCTTTTCTCAGCTGCACAAGTTTGATCATAAATTATTACCGTTGTTCCATTAATTTTGCTCAGTTCAATTTGAACATCTATAATATTTTTTCTATCATAAACTTTAGAATTTCTCGCAAAACCTCCTCTGTCACTATATTTTTCAATTTCATCTGTAATTATTGCAATTTCTTCGACACCTTCTGCTTCAAGTTGTTTAGACATTTGAGCAACTGTTGGTAATCCATCTAATGCTTGACCTCCTGTCAGAGCAACGGCATCATTATACAAAATCTTAAATGTCATTTTAGTTTTTGCTGCAACTGCATGTCTTATGGAGAGAATTCCTGAATGGATGTAAGTCCCATCTCCCATATTTTGAAAAACATGGTCTGTATTACTAAATACAGACTCACCAACCCAAGTTGCACCTTCTGATCCCATTTGTGAAAAGCCCTCATTATTTCTCTCCATATGTTCTACAAGATAAGCACAACTAATACCTGTAATTGCTCTACTACCTTCAGGTATTCTAGTTGAAGTATTATGAGGGCACCCAGAACAGAAATGTGGGATTCTTTTTAAAGAAATATTTGAATTAGTTTTTTCTTTCAAAGAGTTTAATTTTTTTGAAAGATTATTTACTTCATCCGGTAAGTTAAGGTAATTAATTATTTCAGATATTTTTAAACCAATTTCTCCTGGATCCAAAGCTCCAGATGAAACAAATAAATCATTATTATTTTCATCTTTTTTTCCAACAACTTTTACATTTAAATTTTTATTAAATAATATTTCTTTGACTTGTGTTTCAATTATTGATCTTTTTTCTTCAACAACAATAATTTTTTCTAAATTTTCAGAAAATTTTTCAATTATTGTTTCCTCTAATGGCCAAGGCATAGCAATTTTAAGAAATTTAATTCCTACTTGGTTAGCAATATCTTCATTTATTCCTATTTTTTCTAGCCCTAATTTTGTATCTAAAAAAGACTTTCCAGTACTAATTATTCCAACTTTTGGCTTTTCTGAGTCAAAAATAATTTTATTCAAATTATTTATTTTACAAAATTCTTTTACATATTTTATTTTATGGTGGTGTAGCCGATATTCTTTTTCTTGTGCAGTGTCTTTGAGTCTTATATTTAAACCTTCGGATGGATAGTTATCACTTAAAACATCATTAAGTTTTAATCTGTTTTCATCCAAGTCAACTGTCGCTCCAGAACTCACATTATCATGAACACACTTTATTCCTACCCAGCATCCACTTTTTCTAGATAATTCAATTCCAAGTATTCCATAATCTAGTATTTCTTGAACACCACTTGGATTAAAAAAAGGTATCATCGCATCAATCATTGCAAATTCACTTTGATGAGAAGTTGTTGAAGACTCACATATATGATCATCACCCATTAAAGCAATGACACCACCAAATTTTGAAGTACCAGCTAAGTTTACATGTTTTAAAGCATCTCCCGCTCTATCTACGCCTGGCCCTTTACCATACCATATGCCAAAAACCCCATCATATTTATCTTTTTTTCTTAGATTAACTTGCTGTGTGCCCCATAAAGAAGTTGCTGCAAGTTCTTCGTTTATTCCTGGTTGAAAAAAAATATTATTTTCATTTAAATATTTTTTGTTTTTTAAAATCTGCTGATCATAACCACCTAGAGGAGATCCTCTATAACCAGAGATATAACATGCAGTATTTAAGTTTTTTTGTTTATCTCTTCTTGCTTGAACAATTGGAACTCTAACAAGAGCTTGGGCACCAGTTAAAAATCTAGTGCCTTTACTTAATTTATATTTGTCTTCAAGTTTAATTTCCACACTATTTAACTTTATTAGGCAAATCTAACTGAACTGTAGGGTTTTAAATCCATATTTGTATTTTCATTTGCAATCATACCAGATACTATTTTTCCAGAAATTGCCCCTAAAGTCCATCCTAAATGATGATGTCCAAATGAGTAAAAAACATTTTTATAATTTTTTGATGGTCCAATTATTGGTAAAAAATCTGGCAGCGTTGGTCTAAACCCTAACCACTCATCTTTATGCTCAGGTAAGCCGTCAAGCATATCCCTTGCATTTAAAATTAAGTTTTTGATCCTTGATTTTGATAAATCATTTTCTAGTCCGCCAAACTCCACAGTACCAACTACTCTTAACCCTTGATCCATTGGTGACATTCCAAACCCTCTATTAGAATAAACCACTGGCCTAGTAATCAAATGATCAAAACCTTTAAAATGAACGTGATACCCTCTTTCAGTATCCAGTGGAATATTTTCATGAAGTTTATCAGTAAGTTTTTTTGAAAACGCACCACATGCAATAACCAATTTATCAAAAACAAATCTCTGGGTTTCCGATCTTAAAACAGGTTTTTCCTCATCAAAGTTCAAATCTTGGATATTTAGTTTTAAAAACTTTCCACCTTTTTGTATAAAATTTTCAAATAACTTTAATAATATTTTTTTTGGATTTCTTGCATGCCTTGCATAGTCATAAAAAACACCTCCATGATAAAATGGTTTTAAATTTGGCTCTAGATCATGTATATCTTTTTTATTTACCACCTGTTGTTTAACACCTAAATCGTCTCTAATTTTTATTTCTAGTTCCCTACTTTTTAAATTTTTTTCATTCCAAACATATAAAATTCCATTATTTTCAACTAAACCTTCTAAATCTATCTCTTCAAATAATTCATCATAAGCCAATAGGGATTGATCTAAAATTTGATGCATATTTTTTGCGGTATGCATCATTTTATCATTAGTACAATTCATTAAAAATTTTGAAAACCAAGGGATCATTTTTGGAACATAATTCCATTTAAGTGCCAAAGGTCCTCTTGAGCTCGTAAGCATTGATGGAACATCACTTACAATATCTGGTCTGTTTAAAGGAACTGATGCATAAGGAGAAAAATGACCTGCATTACCATAAGAGGCTGCATTTCCAGGTTCATCTCTATCAAACAAAATTACTTGATAGCCTTTTTTTTGAAGAAAAAGAGCATTACATACTCCTTGTATTCCTGCTCCTATTATACCAACTTTTAAAATTTTTTCTGACACAAGAAAAAATATAGTTGGTGGGATAAATTATAATAGATGTTATTTGATCGCGGTGAATAACTGTCTGCATTATCTTAACTGCCGATCGGGTCTCGACTGTAAATTTTGCAGCTCATTACGATACTTAAACCAAGCATTATTGATAACATTGATGATCCTCCGTACGACATGATAGGAAGTGGTGCTCCAACTATTGGTAATAGTCCAAGAACCATCGCTATATTTACAAAAATATATAAGAATAAACCAGATGCAAAACCAAAACAGTATAGTTTTGCAAAAAAAGATCTACTAGAAAAGCCAATCCTTATTATTCTATAAATTAATAAAGCGTACAATAAAATTAGTACCATTGAACCAACAAAGCCAAACTCTTCTGAGAAAAGAGTAAAAATAAAGTCAGTGTGTTTTTCAGGTAAGAATTCAAGATAACTTTGTGTACCTTGTAAAAAACCTTTGCCTAACAAACCTCCTGAACCAATCGCTATTTTAGATTGAATTATTTGATAACCTGCACCCAAAGGGTCTCTGTCTGGATTAAAAAAAGTTAATATTCTTGATTTTTGATACGGTTTTAAAAATGAAATTACAAAAGGCAATGAGACTAATAATATTAAACCTGAATATACAAAATATTTAAAATTAAGTCCTGCTAACCAAATAATAGCTAACCCACTTCCTGCTATTAAAATTGCTGTTCCCAAGTCAGGTTGAGTTATAACTAAATAGCAAGGTATCAACAAAAGTATAATTGGTTGTAATAAATATTTATAACTTTGAATGTCTGAGCTTTGAATACGATGGTAATATCTTGCAAAACAA
>CACLZS010000010.1 GCA_902611465.1 uncultured Pelagibacteraceae bacterium
TAAAAGAATGAAATTCAGAGGAATAATTTGTGAAAAATGTGGAGTAGAAGTAACAAAATCAAATGTTCGTAGAGAAAGAATGGGTCACATTAATCTTGCAACACCTGTTGCCCATATTTGGTTTTTAAAATCATTGCCTAGTAGAATTTCATTAGCAATTGATATGAAGCTCAAGGAAGTAGAAAGAGTTTTGTATTTTGAAAATTTTATAGTTATTGAGCCTGGGTTAACAGGTCTAAAAAAGAATCAATTGTTAGGTGAGGAAGAATTAATTAAATATCAAGATGATTATGGTGAAGAGGCATTTACTGCCGGTATCGGTGCAGAGGCAATATTAGAGATTTTAAAATCCATAAACTTAGAAGAAGAGAGAGAAACTCTTATAAAAAGTATTAAAGAAACTAAATCCAAAGTATCAGAAGAAAGATCAATAAAAAGACTAAAACTAATCGAGTCTTTCATTGAAACTGGAAATAAACCAGAGTGGATGATATTAACTACTGTACCAGTTATACCACCTGAATTAAGACCTTTAGTACCATTAGATGGAGGCAGATTCGCTACATCTGATTTAAATGATTTATATAGAAGAGTAATAAATAGAAATAATAGATTAAAAAGACTTATTGATTTAAAAGCTCCAGACATAATTGTAAGAAATGAGAAAAGAATGTTGCAGGAGTCTGTAGATGCACTGTTTGATAATGGTAGAAGAGGAAGAGTTATAACAGGAACTAGTAAGAGACCCCTTAAATCACTTGCGGAAATGCTAAAAGGAAAGCAAGGAAGGTTTAGACAAAATTTATTAGGAAAAAGAGTAGATTATTCAGGGAGATCAGTAATAGTTGTTGGTCCAGATTTAAAATTACATGAATGTGGATTACCAAAAAAAATGGCTTTAGAGTTATTTAAACCATTTTTATATGCTAGATTAAATAAATTAGGATTAGCATCTACTATAAAACAAGCAAAAAAATTAGTTGAAAAGGAAAGAACCGAAGTTTGGGACGCACTAGAACTTATAGTGAGAGAACACCCAGTAATATTAAATAGAGCACCAACACTTCACAGACTAGGTGTTCAGGCTTTCGAACCAAAACTAATAGAAGGTAATGCAATAGAGCTTCATCCCTTAACATGTGCTGCATTTAATGCTGATTTTGATGGAGATCAAATGGCAGTACACGTTCCATTAAGTTTAGAGGCACAATTAGAGGCTAGAGTATTGATGATGTCTACAAACAACATCTTAAGTCCTTCTAATGGTAAACCAATAATTGTACCAAGTCAGGATATGATATTAGGGATATATTATTTATCTCAACCGCCAGTTCAAACTGAGAGGGTTGAAGGATATTTTATTAACACATCTGAAATAGAACACGCATTAGAAACTGGGCAGATTAAAGTGCATTCAAGAATTGTTTCTAGATTTGAAACTATTGATGAAAAAGGAAATGCTAAATTTGAAAAACATATAAGCACAGCTGGAAGATTTTTATTATCGAGTATAATACCAAAAAATGTAAATAATAAATTTTCTTTAATAGATAGATTGCTACCAAAAAAAATAGTTTCTGAAGTTATTGACCATGTATTCAGGTTTTCAGGACAAAAGAGTACTGTAATATTTTGTGATAAATTAAAAGATATTGGATTTAAACATGCATTTAAAGCTGGAATTTCATTTGGAAAAGACGATCTTTTAATACCAGATAATAAAGAACAATTAATTGATGAAACTAAAAAACTTATTGCTGACTATGAAGGCCAGTATGCTGAAGGACTTATAACAAGAGGTGAAAAGTATAATAAAGTTATTGATGCTTGGTCTAAATGTACAGACAGAGTTGCATCTGAAATGATGAAAAGAATTTCAGCAACTGAAGTTACAGATGAGGGGTTAAAAATTAACTCAGTATTTATGATGGCCGATAGTGGTGCCAGAGGATCAGCAGCACAGATGAAACAATTAGCTGGGATGAGAGGTTTAATAGCAAAACCATCAGGTGAAATAATTGAGACACCAATCACATCTAACTTTAAAGAAGGCCTTACAGCATTAGAATACTTTAATTCAACTCATGGTGCTAGAAAAGGTTTGGCTGATACGGCACTTAAAACGGCTAGTTCAGGTTATTTAACTAGAAGACTTTGTGATGTTGCTCAGGATTTAACAATAACAAAACCTAAATGCGATATGAACTGTGGTTCTATAAAACTCACAGAAGTACTTGAAGGTGGAAATATAATGGTTAGTCTTTCAGAGAGAGCGTTAGGAAGGGTTGCTGCAAAGGAAATAAAAAATCCATTAACTGGTGATATTTTAATCAAAAAAGACGAAATGATTGATGAAGGTGGTTGTGAAAAAATTGATGCAGCTGGAGTTAAAAGTATAAATGTATACTCAGTAATGACGTGTGGTGCTAAAGAGGGTGTTTGTGCTACATCATATGGAAGAGACTTATCAAGAGGAAAAATGGTTCACGTAGGTGAAGCTATTGGAATGATATCAGCTCAGTCTATTGGTGAGCCAGGGACACAGCTAACTATGAGAACTTTCCACGTAGGTGGTACAGCTTCTGTGAAGCAAGAGTCACAAATAGTATCTAATTCTGAGGGAACTCTTAAAATTGTAAATACAAATTTAATTAAAGACTCAAAAAACAATCAAATTGTTATGGGAAGAAATACAGAGATATCAATTGAAGATGATAATGGATTACAAGTTGCATCTTACAAAGTGCCATATGGGTCTAAATTATATTTTGAAAATGACCAAAAAGTAAAAAAAGGTGCAAAGATTTGTGAGTGGGATCCATACACTACACCAGTAATTGCAGAAAAAGATGGTATTGCTAACTATGTTGATTTAATAGATGGTGTTTCAATTGCCGAAACTGTTGATGATGCAACTGGTATTTCTACAAAAGCAGTTGTTGATTGGAAAACACAATCTAAAAATACTGATCTTAAGCCTAGAATAACTCTAAGAGATTCAAAAGGAAATGTAATCAAGAAAGCAGACGATAACGAAGCAAGATATTATCTTGTACCAGATTCTATTTTATCTGTAAAAGATGGAGCGAAAATTTCTGCAGGTGATGTTATAGCTAGATTACCTAAGGAAACTACAAAAACAAAAGATATTACTGGAGGATTACCTAGAGTAGCAGAATTATTTGAAGCAAGAAAAGCCAAAGATAGCGCAATTATTGCAGAAAATGATGGAAGCGTTATTTTTGGAAAAGAAGTTAGAGGAAAACAGAGGGTAACAATAGAGTCAGAAGATGGAGACACTTCAAGTTATTTAATTCCAAAAGGAAAGCATATTAATTTTAACCAAGGTGAAAAAATTAAAAAAGGTGAATATTTACTTGATGGACAACCTTTACCTCATGATATTTTAAGAATTTTAGGAATAGAGGAATTAACTGAATACTTTGTAAATCAAGTTCAAGATGTTTATAGACTTCAGGGAGTTATAATTAATGATAAACATATTGAAACTATTTTAAGACAAATGTTGAAAAAAGTAGAGGTAAAAGAACCAGGTGATAGTAAATTATTACCAGGTGAAGTAGTAGATAGAATAAAATTTGATACAATGAATGAAGAATTAGTTGCAGATGGAAAAAAACCTGCAGTAGGTGAAAGAGTGTTAATGGGTATAACTAAAGCATCATTACAAACAGAGTCATTTATTTCAGCGGCCTCATTCCAAGAAACAACAAGAGTTCTAACAGATGCTGCAATTAAAGGTAAAGTTGATAAATTAACAGGTCTTAAAGAAAATGTTATTGTTGGTAGACTAGTTCCAGCAGGCACAGGATCAATTAAAAATACTTGGAATAAAAAAGCAATTGATGATGACCAGAAATTTTTATCTGAGCAAGAAAGTTCAGATTCATCTGAAGCTCAAATAAACCAATAAAATTAACCCTTTTTTTCCTTTATTTAGTTTGACAAATACAATTTCTAATGTATTTTGGCCATGTTTTTGGTTGGAATGTAGTGACTAGTTCACTAAACGCTGCCACAAATAACATGTCAGTTATTTTCATCAAAAATATAATTTATACAAAATTTTTATGCCAACGATTAACCAGTTAGTTAGAAAAAGTAGAGATAAACAAGTTACTAGAAATAAGGTTCCAGCTTTGCAAAAGCAACCTTTAAAAAGAGGTGTATGTGTAAAAGTTTATACGACTACACCAAAAAAACCAAATTCAGCTTTAAGAAAAGTTGCTAGAGTTAGACTGTCAAACGGTTTTGAAGTAACTGCCTATATACCAGGCGAAGGTCATAACTTGCAAGAACACTCTGTAGTTTTAATAAGAGGAGGAAGAGTAAAGGATTTACCAGGCGTACGTTATCATATCCTTAGGGGTAATCTAGATACACAAGGGGTTGCAAATAGGAAACAAAGACGTTCTCTATATGGAACGAAAAAAGGAAAATAGAAAATGTCAAGAAAAAGAAAAGCCCCAAAGAAATTAGCTGTTATAGATCCAAAATATAAATCAACAATAATACCAAAATTGATAAATTCAATAATGTACGATGGTAAAAAAACTATTGCTGAAAAAATAATTTATGATGCTATTGAAAAAATCAAAAGTAAATCAAAAGATGAACCTTTAAATGTTTTTAATGATGCAATTAATAATATAAGACCTACTGTTGAAGTTAGATCAAGAAGGGTCGGAGGTGCAACCTATCAAGTTCCGGTCGAAGTGAAATCAAAAAGATCACAAGCTCTTGCATTAAGATGGTTAGTTGATGCATCAAGAAAGCGTAAAGATAAAAAAATGTCAGATAAAATATTTAATGAAATATATGATGCGTATCAAAATCGTGGTTCAGCTATTAAAAAAAAAGAGGATACTCATAAAATGGCTGAATCTAATAAAGCATTTGCTCACTTTAGATGGTAATTTATTATGTCAAGAACTCATACATTAGATAAATATAGAAATATTGGCATCATGGCACACATTGATGCCGGAAAAACTACTACCACTGAGAGAATTCTTTATTATACAGGCAAGAGTCACAAAATTGGAGAAGTTCATGATGGAGCAGCAACTATGGACTGGATGGAGCAAGAGCAAGAGAGAGGTATTACTATTACTTCTGCTGCAACAACTTGTTTTTGGAATGATCATAGAATTAATATTATCGATACTCCCGGACATGTTGATTTTACTATTGAAGTTGAAAGATCTTTAAAAGTACTTGATGGTGCTGTGGCTGTATTTGATGGGGTTGCTGGTGTTGAACCTCAGTCAGAGACAGTTTGGAGGCAAGCTGATAAATATAAGGTACCTAGAATCTGTTTTGTAAATAAATTAGATAGAACTGGTGCAGATTTTTTTAGATGTGTCAGTATGATCAAAGACCGTCTAGGAGCCAAGCCTCTCGTAATGCAAATTCCAATAGGTATTGAAGCGAGTTTAAAAGGTGTTGTAGATCTTGTGCAGATGAAAGCTATAGTTTGGAAAAATGAGGATTTAGGGGCAGCATGGGAACTTACTGACATACCAGAAGAGTTAAAAGAAATTTCTTTAAAGTATCGTCAAGAATTAGTTGAAACTGCTGTAGAGCAAGATGAAAAACTTATGGAAGATTATTTGGGTGGAAAAGACATTTCTGAAGACGATCTAAAAAAATGTATTAGAAAGGGTTGTTTAGGATTTGATTTTGTCCCAGTTTTAACTGGATCAGCATTTAAAAATAAAGGGGTTCAACCATTGTTAGATGCAGTTGTAAACTATTTACCAAGTCCAAAAGATATTGGTTCTATCAAAGGAACAAAACCTGGTTCTGAGGACGAAATTGAAATGAAATTTGATGATACTGCTCCATTTTCAGCTTTAGCTTTCAAGGTTGCTAATGACCCATTCGTTGGCAGTCTAACATTTATTAGAATTTATTCAGGCACTGTTAAGTCTGGTACTGGAATATATAATACATCTAAGGATAAAGAGGAAAGAGTCGGACGTATGTTATTGATGCACGCTAATTCAAGAGAAGATATTAAGGAGGCAAATGCCGGAGATATAGTTGCATTAGCAGGTTTAAAAAACACTATTACAGGACATACACTTGCAGATAAAGAAACACCCGTATTATTAGAACCTATGGAATTTCCAGATCCTGTAATTGAAATTGCAGTTGAACCCAAAACTAAAGCAGACCAAGAAAAAATGGGAGAAGCTTTAGGAAGATTAGCAAAAGAAGATCCATCTTTTCGTGTTACTTCTGATGAAGAGTCAGGTCAAACCATTATTAAAGGAATGGGAGAATTACATTTAGATATAATTGTTGATAGAATGAAAAGAGAATTTAAAGTGGAAGCTAATGTAGGAGCTCCTCAAGTAGCATATAGAGAAACAATATTATCTCCAGCAGAAAATGATTATACTCATAAAAAGCAAAGTGGAGGTGCTGGACAATTTGCAAGAGTTAAATTGACAGTAGAACCACTTGAACCTGGAAAGGGAAGAGAGATTGAAAGCAAAATTAAAGGAGGTGCAATTCCAAAGGAGTTTATACCTGGTGTAGAAAAAGGAGTGGAAACAGTTGCAGATGGAGGAATTTTGGCTGGATTCCCATTGATTGATTATAAAGTAACAATAATTGATGGATTACATCATGATGTAGACTCAAGTGTTTTAGCATTCGAATTAGCATCTAGACAATGTTTTAAAGAAGCATGCACTAAAGCTACACTAAAATTACTAGAACCTATTATGAGAGTTGAAGTAGTTACACCAGAAGACTATATGGGCGATGTAATTGGAGATTTGAATAGTAGAAGAGGTCAAATTAACACTCAAGAGCAAAGAGGAAATGCAACTGTAATAACGGCTATGGTGCCTCTAGCAAACATGTTTGGATATATAAACAGTTTGAGATCTATGTCACAGGGCAGAGCACAGTACTCAATGTTTTTTGATCATTATGATAAAGTACCACAAAATGTTCAAGACGAAGTTACAAAAAAAACAGGATAAATATGGAAAAACAAAATATTAGAATTAAACTCAGGGCTTATGACAATAAAGTGTTAGACCAATCAACAGAGGAAATTGTTAATACAGTTAAAAGGACAGGCGCAAATATTAAAGGTCCAATACCATTACCAACAAAAAAGGAAAGATATACTGTGTTGAGATCACCCCATATTGACAAAAAAAGTAGAGAACAATTTGAAACAAGAACTCATAAAAGATTAATAGATATTATTGAACCAACACCAGCCACAGTAGAGGCTTTGATGAAATTAGATTTAGCATCAGGCGTAGATGTGGAGATAAAAATATAATGAGTGAAATTGCATTAATTGGAAAAAAAATAGGTATGACAAGAGAGTTTTTTAAAACAGGACAGTCTGTGCCAGTCACTGTTCTAAAAGTTGAAAAAGGAAGAGTTATACAAATAATTGACAAAGATCAAAGAGGCTATAATGCAATACAAGTAGGATTTGGCAAAATAAAGAATTCAAAACTATCAAAATCAATGAAAGGATATTTTGCAAAAAAAAATACAGAAGCAAAAAAAACTTTAAAAGAATTCAGAGTAAAAGACATAGATCAGTATAAAGAGGGTAACGAATTTGGAATTGAAATTTTTAAAGATATCAAATTTTTAGATGTAAAATCAAAAACTATTGGAAAAGGATTTGCTGGAGCCATGAAAAGACATAACTTTGGAGGTCTGAGGGCATCACATGGTGTATCAATATCTCATAGAGCACATGGATCAACAGGGCAAAATCAAGATCCAGGAAAAGTTTTTAAAGGAAAAAAAATGGCTGGTCATATGGGTGATAAAATTAGAACCATGCAAAATCTTGAGATTATAAAAACTGATGTAGATAATGAACTTATATATTTAAAAGGATCGATACCCGGATCTAAAAATTCTGAAGTTTTACTTAAAAAAGCTGTAAAGAATATAAATAAAATGACTATTAAAGAAAAAATAGAAATATTACAAAAATCTAAAAAAGCAAAAGATAAAAAATAAAAGATGAAAATAAATAAAATTAATTTTGATGGAAAAAAAGATTCAATTGAAGTTTCAGATAAAATAATTGGAGCTAAAATTAATAATAAACTAGTGAGCCATGTATTATATAAAACAAATGCTAACTATAAGGGCAGGAAAGCAAAAACTAAGCAAAAAAATGAAATTACTGGATCTACATCAAAAATATATGCACAAAAAGGTACAGGAAATGCAAGACATGCAAGTAAAAAAGCTCCTATATTTGTTGGAGGTGGGGTTGCGCATGGACCAAAAGGTGAACTGAGTTATAAAAAAAGAAAATTAAATAAAAGTGAAAAGAAATTAAGTATTGCATCCCTTATTAGTAAAAAAAATAAATTAAATGATTTAATTATTATAGATGATTTTCAAAAAGAAATACAAAAAACAAAAGAGATGAATAATATATTAATTAAATTTGAAGCAAAAAATTCAATAATAATTGCTGATATAAAGTCAAGAAAAAATATTATTAAATCTGTAAGAAATATTCCCAATGTTAAATTAACAGATGTAAATCACTTTAGCGCATATGACTTGGCTAAATTTAAAAAAATTATATTTACTGAAACTTCCATAAAGGAATTAGAAAAAAGATATTAATCATGGGAAAATTACATTTATACGACAAAATTTTATCACCAATAGTAACTGAAAAATCAACAAATCTTTCAGATCAGAATAAGATTGTATTTAAAGTTAACAAAAACGCAAATAAAAAAAATTTAAAAAATAACATTGAAAAAATTTTTAAAGTTAATGTAATAAAAATAAATATAATTAATAAAAAATCTAGAACTAAGACCACAAGAGGAAAAAAAGTTAGAGTAAAAGGATTTAAAAAGGCAATAATAACATTAAAAAAAGGTCAAAATATAGATCTTACAACAGGGATTTAATAAAATGGCATTGAAAACATTTAAACCATATACAAAATCTACAAGGGGAACAATTCTAGTCAGTAGAAAAGACCTTTGGAAAGGGAAACCTTTTAAAAATTTAACTAAACCAAATAATTCTTCTAAAGGTAGGAATAATTACGGAAGAATAACATCTAGAAATCATGGTGGAGGCCATAAGCATAAATATAGACAGATTGATTTTCATAGAAAAAAAATAGCGTCAATAGCTGAAGTTGAGAGAATTGAATATGATCCAAATAGATCATGTCATATAATGTTAGTTAAATTTGAGGATGGAGAAAGATTTTATTATTTAGCACCTAAAGATATTAAAATTGGAGATCAAATTCAGAACGGATCAAATTCAGAAATCAAAATTGGAAATTGTCTACCTTTGAAAGACATACCTGTAGGTGTTGATATACATAATGTTGAAATTAATCCTGGTGGTGGAGGAAAAATTGCAAGATCAGCAGGAACATCTGTATCGATATCAGGTATAGATGGAAACTATTCAATAATAAAAATGACCTCAGGTGAGGTTAGAAAAATTAACTCTAATTCACTAGCAACCATTGGTGTTTTATCAAACCCTGATCAAAAAAATATAAAAATAGGAAAAGCTGGTAGATCAAGATGGTTGGGACGGAGACCTCATACAAGAGGTGTTGTAAAAAATCCTGTTGACCACCCACATGGTGGTGGTGAAGGAAAATCTGCAGGTGGAAGACATCCAGTTTCACCAACAGGTCAATCTGCTAAAGGATTAAAAACTAGAGACAATAAAAGAACAGATAAATTTATAATAAGAAGAAAAAAGAAAAAGAGAGCATAAAATATGGCTAGATCAGTTTGGAAGGGACCATTTGTAGAGGAAAGCTTGATTAAAAAAGTAGAAAAATTGAAAAATGAATCAGTGAAAAAACCAATTAAAACCTGGTCACGTAAGTCAACAATTATTCCAGATTTTGTTGGAATAAGTTTCTTAATCTACAATGGGAAAAAATTTATACCAATAACAATATCAGAAGATATGGTGGGACATAAGCTTGGAGAATTTGCTCCAACTAGACAA
Organism: uncultured Pelagibacteraceae bacterium; assembly: GCA_902611465.1. GTDB lineage: Bacteria > Pseudomonadota > Alphaproteobacteria > Pelagibacterales > Pelagibacteraceae > Pelagibacter. The sequence continues at coordinate 10,033 of CACLZS010000010.1, forward strand.
TTTTTTGGTCACACGCCAGCTGATAAAAAAGCTAAAGTAGAAGGTGGAGCAGCTAAAAAATAATGTCAAAAATTAAAAAAGAAATAGATACTAAATTAGTCAAGTCAGTTAACAAGAATGTGAGATCAAGCACAAGAAAACTTAATCCGATTTTAAAATCAATTGTTGGAAAGAAAGTTGATATAGCAATAAGAGATTTAACTTTTTCAGACAAAAGAATATCAAAAGATATAAGAAAAACTATTTCCTCAGCAATTGCAAATGCAGAAAATAATTATCAGTATGACATTGATAAATTAATTGTTAAGGAGGCTTATTGTGGAAAACAAGTAGTTATGAAAAGATTTAGAGCAAGAGCAAAAGGAAGAGCTGCAGAAATTATGAAACCATATTCAAATTTAACAATAATACTAACTGAAAAAGAGAAACAAACGGAGAAACATGGGACAAAAAGTTAATCCAATAGGTTTAAGATTAGGAATTAATAGAGGATGGGACTCCGTCTGGTATGCTAAAAAGAAAGATTTTGGTAATAATTTAATCGAGGATTTTAGAATAAGAGAATATATAAAAAAAAATGTAGTGAACTCAGGAGTATCAAAAGTAATGATTGAGAGAACCTCTAAAAAATGTTTTGTAACAATTTACACATCTAGACCTGGTTTTGTGATTGGAAAAAAAGGATCAGATATTGAAAAAATAAAAGGCAATTTATCAAAAATTACTTCTAATGAAGTTGTTCTTAATATTAAAGAGGTTAAAAAACCTGAAACGAATAGTTATTTAGTTGCAGAAAATATTGCTCAACAGTTAGTTAAAAGAGTTTCATACAGAAGAGCAATGAAAAGAGCAATGCAATCAGCTCTTAGATTAGGAGCAAAGGGAATAAAGGTTTCTATAAGTGGAAGATTAGGTGGAAATGAAATTGCAAGAACTGAATGGTTGCGAGAGGGAAGTATTCCATCACATACACTTAGGGCAGACATTGACTATTCAGAGGCTGAAGCTTTAACAACATATGGAATTATCGGTATTAAAATATGGATATACAAAGGCGAAATTTTTACAAAAGAATTCAGTCAAGAAAGGAATAAATCTTAATAATGTTACAACCAACTAGAACCAAATTTAGAAAAGCCCACAAAGGAAGAATTCATGGAAATGCTTCTAGATGCAATTTAATGAATTATGGCTCTTTTGGTTTAAAAGCAATTCAGCCTGAGAGAATAATCTCTAGGCAAATAGAGGCAGCGAGAGTAGCATTAACAAGACATATGAAAAGACAAGGCCGAGTATGGACAAGAATGTTTCCAAATATACCGGTATCAAAAAAACCAACAGAAGTTAGAATGGGAAAAGGTAAAGGTTCACCTGAATTTTGGGCATGTAGAGTGAAGCCAGGCAGGATACTATTTGAGGTGGATGGTGTTTCAGAGGAAATAGCAAGAGAGGCACTTTATAAAGCATCAGCAAAATTACCAATTAAATGTAAATTTATAAAAAGAATTTAAAATGAAAAAAAAAGAAATAAAAAAATTAACAAAAAAACAAATGTTAGAAAATTTAGAAAAACTAAAGAAAGATCTATTTAATTTTAGATTTCAAAAAGTTAATGGTCAAATAAAAAGTCCAACTAAAATTACAGAAACAAAAAAAAATATAGCTAGATTAAAAACATTTATAGGAGCTAAAAATGCCTAAAAAAGTATTAAGTGGAGTTGTTGTGAGCGATAAACCAAACAAAACAATAACAGTTCTAGTTGAGAGAAAATATCAACATCCTATGCTAAAAAAAGTAATGAAAGCTAGAAAAAAATATAATGCGCATGATGAAAATAATAAATTTAAAATAGGAGATAAAGTTTCAATAATAGAAAGTAGGCCATTTTCAAAAAATAAGAAATTTGAAGTAATTGAGGAAGCAAAATGATCCAAGTACAAACAGAATTAATGGTAGCTGATAACACTGGTGCAAAAAAAATTGAGTGTATTAAAGTTTTAGGAGGTTCAAAAAGAAGATATGCAAGCATTGGAGATACAATCGTTGTTGCTGTAAAAGAAGCAATACCAAAAGGAAAAGTTAAAAAAGGTGCAGTACATAAAGCTGTTGTTGTAAGAGTAAAGAAAGGAATTCATAGGAATGATGGTTCCAAAGTAAGATTTGATAATAATGCAGCAGTTTTAACAGATGATAAGGGAGAACCTATTGGAACAAGAATATTTGGTCCTGTAACTAGAGAATTAAGAAATAGGGGGCAGATGAAAATAATTTCATTAGCACCGGAGGTTTTGTAATGATTAAAAAAGGAATAAAAGTTAAAATTTTAGTTGGAAAAGACAAAGAAAAAGAAGGTGAAGTTATAGAAATTGATAGAAAAAATAAAAGAGCTAAAGTTAAGGGAATAAATATTATAAAAAAACATATAAAAACAACAAAAGAGAAAAAAGGCGGCATTGTTTCTAAAGAAAATTTTATACATTTATCTAATTTAATGATTTTAGAAGACAAAAAAAAATTAGAGGCTAAAAAATAATGGAACCAAGACTTAAAAATTTAATAATGAATGAAATAAACCCAAGTTTAAAAGAAAAATTTGGATATAAAAGTCTATATATGGGACCAAGAATTGAAAAAGTTGTATTAAACATGGGATTAGGTTTAGATGGTAGTGACACAAAAATTGTAAGCTCATGCCAAGATGATTTAGCAAGTATAAGTGGTCAAAGACCAATTGTTACAAAATTTAGAAAATCTATTGCAAATTTTAAAACCAGAAAAAACACAAACTCAGGCTTAAAAGTTACTCTTAGAAAAAATAAAATGTATGAATTTATTGACAGACTCGTAAACATTGCACTTCCAAGGATTAAAGATTTTAGAGGTTTAAATGCAAATGCATTTGATAAATTTGGTAATTATACTTTTGGTATTAAAGAGCAAATTGTTTTTCCAGAAGTAAATTTTGATAAAGTTGATAAAATTAGAGGTTTAGATATTACCATTGTTATTAAATCGATGGACAAAAAACATAGTTTTGAACTTCTTAAAAAATTAAATTTCCCCTTTAAAGAAAGCAGGAACAACTAATGGCTAAATTAAGCGCAATAAAGAAAAATAACAGAAGAATAAAACTTTCTGATAAATTTTTTAAAAAAAGAGAAAGTTTAAAAAAAATAATAATGAACAAAAAATTAAGCTTTGAAGAAAGATTTAATGCGCAGCAAAAACTATCAAAAATGCCAAGAAATTCTTCGAAAATTAGGGTAAGAAATAGATGTCAAATAACAGGTAGACCACATGGTGTTTATCGTAAATTAAAAATATCGAGAATTGCATTAAGACAATTAGGTCTTGAAGGTAAAATTCCCGGGCTGGTAAAATCAAGTTGGTAGAAAGGATATTATGAGTTTAAGTGATCCAATAGGTGATATGTTAGCAAGATTAAAGAATTCTCAAATGAGAAATCACAAGAAAATAGAACTACCCTCATCAAAATTTAAAACAAAAATTGCTCAAGTTTTAAAATCAGAGGGTTACATAATTGATTATGAGATTAAATCAAACCAAAACAAAACTAATTTACATATAAATTTAAAATATAATTCAGGAAATCCAGTGATAAGTTCAATAGAAAGGGTTTCAAAACCTGGAAGAAGAATATTTTCTAGCGCAGAAAGTTTGCCTAAAGTAAATAATGGATTAGGCATTGCAATAATCTCTACACCTAAGGGAGTTATGACAGATATAGATGCTAGAAAGCAAAAAGTTGGTGGTGAAATAATTTGTAAGGTTTTTTAATGTCAAAGATTGGAAAAATAAATATATCTATACCTGAAAAAGTGAAAGTGTTATTGAGTGGAAATATGATTAATATTGAAGGACCACTTGGTAAAAAATCATTAAGTATTGATTTAGATCTTTTTGATTTAAAAATTAACGACGGAAAAGATGTTTCAATTAAACCAAAGCAAAATAATCAAGATACTAAAAGATTATGGGGAATGAATAGAAGTCTAATAAATAATGCAATTATCGGCACTAGCAAAGGATATGAAAAAATTCTCGAACTTTCGGGTGTAGGTTATAGAGCGGCATTAAAGGGAAATGTGCTTAATCTTCAACTAGGTTTTAGTCATGACATTAATTTTGATATTCCAGATGGTGTAAAAATTAATGTTGAAAAGCAAGTTATTTTAAAAATTTCAGGAACAGATAAGCAACAAGTTGGAATGATAGCTTCAGAAATAAAAAGGATTAGACCTCCAGAGCCATATAAAGGAAAAGGTATCAAAGAAAGAGGCCAATATATATTAAGAAAAGAGGGAAAAAAGAAATAATGAAGTTATCAAAATCAAATAGAAAAAAATTTAGGATAAGAAATAAAGTTAAAAAAGTCTCTTCTAATGAAAGATTTAGACTAAGCGTTAGTAGATCATCGAGAAATATTAGTGCTCAAATAATTGACGATGCAAAAAAAATTACATTAGTTTCAGCAACATCTAATACCAAAGAAATAAAATCTAAAAAAATAAGTAAGAAAGAATTGTCTGCTGTAGTTGCCGAACAACTTGCAAAAAAAGCTAAAGATATGAAAATCACTAAAGTTTTTTTTGACAGAGGTGTATACAAATATCATGGAAGAGTAAAATTGCTAGCAGATGAATTGAGAAAGAATGGAATGGAATTTTAATAATGGAAAAAAATACTGAATTTGTTGAAAAATTAGTTCATATAAACAGGATAACTAAAGTAGTTAAAGGCGGAAGAAGATTTGGTTTTTCTGCATTAGTAGTTGTTGGCAATCAAAATGGTAAAATAGGTGTCGCACATGCTAAAGCAAAACAAGTTCCAGATGCAATTAAAAAGGCTAATGAACTTGCAAGACGAAACCTTGTTCAAATCCCATTGAGAGAGGGAAGAACAATTCATCATGATATTTTTGGAAAAGATGGTGCTGGCAAAATTAAACTAAGAGCTGCACCAAAAGGTACAGGTATTATAGCAGGAGGAGCTGTAAGAGCAGTATGCGAGGTGCTCGGGATTAAAGATATTGTTGCAAAATCACTTGGAACTGCAAACCCTCACAATGTAATCAGAGCTTGTATGAAAGCATTAATTAAACAAAACTCCCCAAAAAATATTTCATTAATAAGAAATAAAAAAATTTCAGAAATAATTGAGAAAAGAGGGTAATGAACATTTTAAATAATACATCTAAAGTTAAAATTTCAAAAAAAAAACTTGGTCGTGGTATTGGATCAGGGAAAGGAAAGACGTCAGGAAGAGGCGTAAAAGGCCAAAAGTCTAGATCTGGTGTAGCAATTAAAAGTTTTGAAGGTGGACAAATGCCTTTATATAGAAGACTTCCAAAAAGAGGTTTTAATCCAATTAGAAAAATGAAAGTGGCTAAAATTAACCTTGAGCAAATACAAACATTTGTAGACAAAAAAAGAATTGACTCAGCTACTCAAATTAATTTAGATGTTTTAAAACAAAGTAAGATAGTTAACAAATCATATTTAAAATATAAAATTCTAGGAAATGGTAATCTAAAATCAAAAATTGATATACTGGCTGACTTCTCCTCTGCTTCAGCAAAAGAAAAAATTGAGAAATTAGGTGGTAACTTAAAATTAAAAAATCTTAAATAAAAATGAGCGAATCATCTCAAAAAAATGATTTAAGAAATAGAATACTTTTTACCATATTCATTTTAGCAATTTATAGATTGGGTACTTTTGTTCCATTACCAGGGATAGATCCTGAACAGTTGCAGGTTATGATGGACAGTAATCAAAAAGGATTGCTTGGTATGTTTAATGTATTTGCTGGAGGTGCAGTCAGCAGAATGGCAATATTTGCTCTAGGAATAATGCCTTACATATCATCGTCAATTATTATACAGCTACTAACAGGGGTTACCGAATATTTTAAGAATTTAAAAGCCCAAGGTGAAACTGGTAGACAAAAAATTACACAAATAACAAGATATGGAACAGTGCTGTTAGCTACCGTGCAGGGTTACGGCCTTGCAGTAGGACTAGAATCTTCAGCTGACTTAGTAATAAATCCTGGAGCTTTTTTTAAAGTCTCAACAGTCACGACAATTGTAGCAGGAACTATATTTTTAATGTGGTTAGGTGAGCAAATAACACAAAGAGGTATTGGTAATGGAATATCATTAATAATATTTTCTGGAATAGTTGCAGAAATTCCAAGAGCTTTAGTTACAACATTTGAATTAGGTAGAACAGGTGCAATCTCAACATTGATGATTATATTTATATTTATTCTATTGGTCTTAACAATTTTATTTATTGTTTTTATGGAAAGAGCATTAAGAAAAATTCTTATTAATTATCCAAAAAGACAAATGGGAAACAAAATGTATGGAGGAGAATCTTCACATCTACCTCTTAAAATTAATTCTGCTGGAGTAATACCAGCAATTTTTGCATCTGCACTATTATTATTACCAGTAACGTTTTCAAATTTTAATGTTTCACAAAATGAAACCTTTATAAATATTTCTTCTTATTTTTCTCAAGGACAACCTTTATATATGCTTTTGTATGCATCAGGTATAATTTTTTTTACTTTTTTCTACACATCTATAACATTTAATCCAAACGAAACAGCAGAAAATCTGAGAAAATATGGTGGTTTTATTCCAGGAATAAGACCAGGAGAAAGCACAGCTCTTTATATAGACACAATATTAACCAGATTAACTACAATTGGAGCTTTATATCTTACATTAGTTTGTTTAATGCCAGAATTTTTAATTGCAAATTATCCTATCCCCTTTTATTTAGGAGGAGCCTCAGTTTTAATAGTTGTTGTTGTGGCTATTGATACTGTTACACAAGTTCAAACTAGGTTAATGAGCTCCCAGTATGAGCAATTGATTAAGAAAACAAAATTTGGAAGATAAATTTAAGTGAATGTAATAATATTTGGACCACCGGGAGCAGGTAAAGGCACTCAATCTAACAATATTGTAAAAAAATTTAATCTATATCAAATTTCAACTGGAGATCTTCTGAGGAGTGAAGTTAAAAACCAAACTGACTTAGGTAAAGATATTGAAAATATTATTTCAAAAGGAGATTTTGCAACTGATGAAATAGTAAATGAACTAATTAAAAAGGCTATATTTGATCCTAATAAAAAAAATAAATTGATATTTGATGGCTATCCTAGATCACTAAATCAGGCAAAAAATTTAAACTTATTATTGAGTAATTCTGATCAAAAAATAGATTTTATTTTTTTTCTTAATGTAAACAAAGATACTATTATTAAAAGAATCGAGAAAAGAAAAGTGTTGGAAAAAAGATCTGACGATAATCTCAATACTATACTTAAAAGATATGATACCTACATGGAAACTACTAAACCTGTCTTAGATTTCTATTATAAAAATAAAAATTTTTATGAAATTAATGGTGATGAGGAAATCCATGTAATATCAAGCAAAATAGAGCATATTCTATCAGTTTAAGACATTGACTTTAAAAAAACTTATTATATAAAAGGCTAAATTTTATCTCAGTATTATGGCTCGTATAGCAGGTGTTAACATACCACAAAATAAATTAGTTCGAATTGGTCTAACTTATATTTATGGAATTGGTGAAAAGAACTCTAAAGATATTTGTAAGTCATTAGATATACCCAAAACTAAAAGAGTTAATGAACTTACTGATGAAGAGATTCTAAAAATTAGAGAGTTTATCGACCAGAAATTCACTGTTGAAGGTGATCTGAGAAGAGATATTTCATTAAATATAAAAAGATTAATAGACCTTGCATCGTACAGGGGCTCAAGACATCGAAAAAAATTACCTGTTAGAGGGCAAAGAACAAGATGTAACGCAAGGACACGTAAAGGTAAGGCAATAGCTATTGCTGGTAAAAAATTAACACCACTAAAAAAATAATATGGTTAAAGATACAGACAATAAAGATCAAATAAAAGAAACACAGCAAAAATCAAAAAAAAGCTCGTATTCAAAAAAGAAAAAAAATAAAAAAAATATTTTAAATGGTATAGCATATGTTCAATCAACGTTTAACAACACTATTGTTACAATAGCAGATACAAATGGTAATGTAATTTCTTGGGCATCTGCTGGTCAGAAGGGTTTTAAAGGTTCTAGAAAGTCAACACCTTATGCTGCTCAAGTAGCAGCCGACTCGGCAGCTGCAAAAGCTTTAGATGTTGGAATGAAAATCCTATCAGTAGAAGTTAAAGGGCCTGGATCAGGAAGAGAAACAGCTCTAAGAGCGTTACAGGCTAGAGGTTTTAAAATTATATCAATAAAAGATACAACGCCAATGCCACATAATGGTGCAAGACCACCTAAAAAAAGGAGAGTATAAATGGAAACATCAGAGGTAAATATAAAAAATTGGAAGTCACTTATTAAACCACCAAAACTTGATGTAAATTTAAGTGATGATAAATCTTATGCCAAAATTGTAGCAGAACCTTTAGAAAAAGGCTATGGTCTTACACTTGGTAATTCATTAAGAAGAATTCTTTTATCATCAATTAGAGGAACAGCAGTTACTGCTATACAGATAGACGGTGTTTTGCATGAATTTACTTCAATTAAAGGTGTTAGAGAAGACGTAACAGATATAGTTTTAAATGTTAAATCTTTAGCGTTAAAAAGTAATTCTGAAACAACAAATAAACTAGTCTTGGATGCGAAAGGTCCAGGTGAAATTAAAGCATCAAATATTACAACATCAGCAGATATTGAAATATTAAACCCAGATTTAGTAATATGTAATCTAGACGAAAACACAAATTTCCACATGGAAATGACAGTAAGTAATGGTAAAGGTTATGTCTCAGCAGATATGAATAAACCTGATGAACCACCTTTAGGACTTATTTCTATAGACTCATTATTCAGTCCTGTAAAAAAAGTTTCATATTCAGTAAGTACAGCAAGAGAAGGTAAGGCCTTGGATTATGACAAACTAACTATGGAAGTTGAAACAAATGGATCCATATCAGCTGAGGATGCTGTGGCTTACTCAGCTCGAATATTTCAAGATCAGCTAGGAATGTTTGTCAACTTTGATGAACCACAAGAAGTAATTGTTAGAGAACAACCAACTGAACCAGAATTTAATAAAAATCTACTTAGAAAGGTTGATGAGTTGGAACTTTCAGTAAGATCAATGAATTGTCTGAAAAATGATAATATAATTTATATTGGTGATTTAGTTCAAAAATCAGAGGGAGAGATGTTAAGAACTCCAAATTTTGGAAGAAAATCTTTGAATGAGATAAAAGAAGTTTTAACAGGTATGTCGCTATATTTAGGTATGGAGATACCAAATTGGCCTCCAGACAATATAGCTGAATTATCAAAAAAACTTGAGGAAGCAATTTAATGAGACATAAATTTGGTTACAAAAAACTAAATAGAACATCAGAACATAGAAAAGCTCTAATAAAAAATATGCTTAATTCTCTTGTTAAGTATGAGCAAATCACTACAACATTACCGAAAGCTAAAGTTTTAAAACCACAAGCTGATAAACTAATTACATTAGGGAAAAAAGATACATTACAAAATACAAGAACATTAATATCTAAACTTCAAGATGAAGCATCAGCAAGTAAAATTAGAAAAACTTTATCAAAAAGGTATCAAAATAGAAAAGGTGGATACACAAGAATTATTAAAGCAGGATTTAGATATGGAGATAACGCACCTATGGCAGTAATAGAATTTGTTGATCGTGATATAGAAGCAAAAAAATTAGATAAAAAGAAAACTGAAAAAGCTAAAGCATCAGATAAAAGAGTTGAAGCACCCAAAGAAGCTACAGCCTAAATAACATTCATTATGAAAAAATCTATCAACGTAGATGCTACGTACGCTGGTATGCGTATTGATAGATTCTTACGTAAACATTTTGAATCAATACCTCAAAGTTTAATTGAGAAAAGTCTTAGAGGTGGAAAAATTAAACTTAATAAAAAAAAAGTCAAAAGTTCAATCAAGCTTCAAATTAACGATTTGATTGAACTCCACAACTTTGAAATTAAAAAAAAAATTATTACTAATAAGATCAAATTTAAACCTTCAGATACAATAATTAGGGAAAATGAGGATTTTATTATTGAAAATAACGACAACTTTATTGTTCTTAATAAGCAAGCAGGTATATCTGTTCAAGGTGGTACAAAGTCAAAAAAAAATCTTATAGATATTTTTTCTAAAAGTGAAATTTTTAAAGATGAAAAGCCATATTCAGTGCATAGGCTAGATAAAGAAACCTCTGGAGTGTTTCTAATAGCTAAAAATAGACCAACTGCACAACTGCTCACAACTTTGTTTAGATTAAGAAAAGTTTATAAGACCTATATTGCAATTTGTCATGGAGAAATAACAATTAAAGATAAAGGTTCAATAAAAAATAACCTTATAAGATATGATGAAAAAAAAAAGATAGTAGAGAATGCTGAGACACAATATGAAATCTTAGATAAAAATAATAATTCTACTTTCATTCAGTTGAAGCCAATTACAGGAAGAAAACATCAGTTACGAAAGCAATTATTTGATTTAGGTCATTCAATTATAGGCGATAAAAAATACAATTCTTTTAAAATACAAAAAAATAATAAAAACCTTATGCTACATTCTTATGAAATTAAATTTCAAATGAATAAAAAAAAATATACATTTCGAGCTATACCACCTGAATATTTTAGGAATATGCTTAAAGCAAAAAGACTTAATTTTTAATTTCTTTTAAAAACTTTTTAATTAATATATCTGATAAATTATTATATTTTTGTTTTTTTATACTAATCAGATTTGTGACTTCTTTATCCTTTATACCACATGGGATTATTTTTTTATAAGCATCTAAATTATTTGATATATTTATTGAAAAACCATGATAAGCAATCCATTTTTTTACCTTTATTCCTATAGCTGCTACTTTTTCAAATTTAATTCTATTATTTAATTTTCTTTTATACCAAATACCAATATTTTTTCTATCTGCAAACACATTAATTTTAAATTCTTTTAGAGTATCAATTATTGTATTTTCTACTGAAGTAATAAGTTTTCGAATATTTTTTTCTCTTTTATTTAAATCAATAACAAAATAAAAAACCAGTTGCCCAGGACCATGATGTGTAATTTTTCCCCCTCTATTTGTTTTAACTAACTTTATTGATTTATCTAATAATTCATTATTTTTATAACTCACACCTGCCGTATAAACGTCTTTATGTTCTAAAATCCATATTAGCTCATCACCCCTTTTTTCAATAATTTCATTCAATCTTTCTTCTAATAAAGAAATTGCATTTTCATATTTTATCGGTTTTATTGACTTTTTGATCCTAATCATCATTATAAATTTGTAATATTAATATTTTGTATTAATAGTGCCAACTAATTTATAGATAAATTTATGACTTTGGTAAAAAAAATTAAAGATAAAAAAGTTAACTTTGAATTTAATAAAGAATTCATCAAAGTTGTAACAAGTAAGATCTCCGATAATGATGTAGAATTTATTACAAATTCATTTAATGATATGCATCCCGCAGATGCGGCTGATATTATTGAACATTTAAGTGAAAATGATAGAGAGAATTTAATAAAATTAAATAATTTTAAAGTTGATCCAGAAGTTTTTATTGAATTAAATGAGTCTATACAATCTGAATTAATTAATTATTTATCGTCAGATACCATTGTTAATATTTTAAAAAATTTAGAATCGGATGATGCAATTAAAATTTTAGAAAATGTTGATGAAAAAGATAAAAATACAATCTTAGGATCGCTTCCTCCCAAAGATAGGTTTGCTTTACTTGAAAGTTTAAGTTATCCAGAAGACTCGGCTGCACGAATTATGCAGAGAGAATTTACAGCAATACCAAGCAATTGGTCTGTTGGTCAAACAATTGATTATCTTCGTGAAAACAAAGATCTTCCTGAAGAATTTCTTGAAATTTTCATAGTAGACCAGGATTTCAAGCCAATTGGTACTGTACCATCATCAAAAGTTTTAAGAACACCTAGAGACACAAAAATGATGTCTATTATGTCAGAGTCTCAACTTTTAATTCCTGTAGATATGGATAAAGAAGAGGTAGGTAACTTATTCGAAAATTATAATTTGAGTTCAGCAGCTGTGACAGACAAAAATGATAAACTAGTTGGAATGATTGCTTATGATGATGTATTGACAGTTCTTAAAGAAGAAGCCGAGGAAGATGCATTAAGACTTGCTGGAGTAGGAGATGAAGAAATAACAGATGGTGTAATTACAAAAACCAAGCGAAGATTTAATTGGCTTTTATTAAATTTATTTACAGCATTCTTAGCCACTTATTGTATTAGTCTATTTGGTGCAACTATTGAGCAAATGGTTGTTCTGGCTTTCTTAATGCCTATCGTTGCATCAATGGGTGGTAATGCTGGTATGCAAACATTAGCCGTAACTGTAAGATCTTTAGCTACGCAAGATTTAACAAAAAATAATTTTACTAATAACATAATTAAAGAATTTAACATAGGTATCTTAAATGGAATTATATTTGCAATTATAAGTTCTGTAATTGTTTATTTCTGGTTTAATGACATTCAACTTGCATTAATAATATCAATATCAATGGTTTTAACAATGATAGTTGCTGGGCTTTTTGGAATTTTAATACCTGTAACTCTAAAAAAAATGAATATAGATCCAGCTATTTCATCAAGTGTTTTTGTTACTACAATAACTGATGTTATAGGTTTTGTTTCTTTCTTAGGTGTAGGTGCTTATTTTTTATAACTAATAATTATCAATTAATCTAACATTGTCTATTTCATAAGCCACAAAAAGCCTATATTTATTTTTAAAATTACTAAGCTTTAAACTTTTTTCATCTCTAAATTCTAAATAATCTATTTTAATATTATATTTTTTTTCTAATTTTATTTTATAATTATGTAAATCAGAGGCTAATTTAATACCTTCGAATTTTGATTTATACTTAACCTTTTTTAAAAACAATGCAATTTCTGAAGCTTTTTTAATGGATCTCTTTTTTAATAATTTGTTTCGTGTTGATAAGGCAATATTATTTATTCTGATAGTAGGACATGAATTAATACGCACCTTAAACTTTTTTGATAGGAATTTCTTTATTAGATATAACTGCTGATAGTCTTTTTCACCCATATACAAATCTTTAGATTTTATAATAGTCATTAGTCTGTTCATAACATTTAGAACACCTTCAAAATGACCAATTCTATATTTTGCACACAAAATTTTGTCTTTTTTTTTTAAATTAAATCTCTTAGCATTAAATTTGTATATATCTTTGGTATTAGGTGTGAATAGATATTCTACATTTAATTTTCTTAGTATAGCAATATCTTTCTGAATATTTCTTGGATATTTTTTAAAATCATCCTCTTTATTAAATTGAGTAGGATTTACAAAAATACTGACAATTGTCTTACTTTTTTTATTTTGTGAAGCTTTTATTAAAGATACATGACCAGCATGTATTCCACCCATGGTAGGTACAAATCCAATATTTTTATAGTCTTTAATCTCTTTATTTAAATCAAAAATACTTGTAATTATTTTCATATTTTAAATATATGTTTATAAATAAATTATCTTTATGATTAAACAAGCCATTATTCCGCTTGCTGGTTTAGGCACAAGACTTTTGCCATTAACCAGTGTTTTTGCTAAAGAGCTTTTGCCTATAAATGGAAAGCCTGGAATTGAGTATATTCTTGATGAATGCATCGAGGCTGGAATTACAGAAATCATTTTTATTATTTCCAAAAAAAAAGAAATGATAAAGAATTATTTCTATAATGATAAATTTTACAAATCATTAATTAAAAAGAAAAAAGATCCACGTATAATTAAAGAATACAAAAAAATTTTAAATTATAAAAAAAAAATTAAATTTGTTTATCAAAATAAACCATTAGGAACTGGTGATGCTGTTCTAAAAACTAAAAAATTTATTAAAAATAAATATTTTTTAATGCTTCTTCCAGATGATTTAATAATGAAAAGAAATTGCTCAAAGGATATGATTAAATTACATAAAAAATACAAAGCTTCTGTAATGGCTAGCATGTCAGTTAAAAAAAATAATGTAAATCGATGGGGAATATATTCTTTATCTAAAAAAATTGATAATCAGAATTTTATTATTTCAGATGTTATTGAAAAACCAAATATTAAAGAAGCTCCATCAAATAATGCAGTAATTGGAAGATATATATTAAACAAGAATATATTTAAAATTCTTAAAAAACAAAAAAAAGGAAAAGGGGGAGAGATACATATTACAGACTCAATTAAAACAATGATTGATAATAAATCTTTGTTTATTGGACATAAGTTTTCAGGAAAATATTTAGATTGTGGTTCTATGAATGGTTACATAAATTCAACATTGGAGATTGCAAAATTATGAAAATATGCATGATTGGTTCTGGCTATGTTGGTCTAGTCAGTGGAACTTGTTTTGCTGAACTTGGAAACAATGTTATTTGTGTCGACAATAATATAAATAAAATATCCAATCTAAAAAAGGGTGTAATTCCAATCTATGAACCAGGCTTAGAAGAATTAATTATAAGAAACTTAAAGCAAAAAAGGTTACAATTTTCCTCAAATATATCAGAGTCAATTAAAAAATCAGATCTTATATTTATATGTGTTGGTACTCCGGCTAAAACAAAATCTAACGAAGCAGATTTAAAATATGTATTTCAAGTTGTAAAGGATATAAAAAAGAATTTAAACAAATACAAAATTATTATTACAAAATCAACAGTTCCAGTAACCACTTGTGACAAAATTCAAAAACTATTAACAACTAAAAGTAATAAAAAATTATTTGATGTTATTTCCAATCCAGAATTTTTGAGAGAAGGTGAGGCTATCAGAGATTTTATGTTTCCTGATCGAGTAGTAGTTGGAACAAATAGTAAAAAGGCTAACAATATTTTAAAAAATTTATATTCTCCAATTGTTAAAAAAAAGAGTAGATATTTCAATACATCAAGACGTGCTGCCGAAGTTATAAAATATGCAGCTAATGCATTCCTAGCAACAAAAATTACATTTATTAATGAAATTTCAAATTTATGTGAAAAACTTAACGTTGATGTAACTGATGTTTCGGTAGGAATTGGAGCTGATGAGAGGATAGGAGGAAGATTTTTAAGAGCTGGACCAGGTTACGGTGGTTCTTGTTTTCCAAAAGATACACTTGCATTAATTTCTACTTCAAAAAAATTTAAAACTAATTTATCTATAGTTAAATCAACAATATATTCTAACGATAATAGGTATAAATTTTTATTAAATAAAATTAAGAAAATATTAAATAATAAGATTAAAAATAAGAAAATCACATTTTTAGGTGTTACTTTTAAGGCTGGTACTGATGATATGAGAGACTCGGCATCTCTAAAATTAATACCATATTTGACTAAAAAAGGTGCAAAAGTTTCATACTATGAACCTACAGGAATTAAAAATGATTTTGATAAGAAAAAAGTATCTTATTTTAATAATATCAAAGATGCATGTAAAAATAGTGACCTTTTAATTATTCATACAGAATGGAATGAGTTTAAACAGCTTAACTTTAATAAGTTAAATAATAAGAAAAAATTTAAGATTTACGATTTAAGAAATTTATATTCACCTTCAAAAATGAAAAATAAAAATATCAAATATTATAGTATAGGCAGATAACTATTTAATCTCGAATATTGCGTCAACTTCAACTGCAACACCTAAAGGCAAACTATTAGTACTCACAGCAGCACGTGTATGAGCACCCTTATCCCCAAAGAGATCTTTAATTAAATCTGATGCACCATTTATTACTTTTGGTTGTTCAACAAAGTCATCTGTAGAATTAACAAAACCTGTTAATTTAACGCATGATTTAATTTTTGATAAATCATCTGAACAGGCCTTTTTAGCTTGAGCAACTATATTTAAAGCGCATCTTTGTGCAGCTTTGTAAGCCTCCTCCGTATTAAAGTCTTTTCCAACTTTCCCTTTAATTAATTGTCCATTTGCATCGATTGATATTTGTCCTGAAATATAAAGTAAATTGCCAGAAATTTTTGTGGCAACATATGAACCAACTGGATCAGTTGCTTTAGGTAAAACTAAACCCATTTCTTTTAATTTTGTATCAATAGACATTATTTACCTTTCTTTTTCTTTTTATTCTTATCGTACTCTTTTCTTTTCTCAATTAAAATAAGAGCTTCTTCCATTGTTAATTCAATTGGGTCTTTTTCCTCAGGTATAGTAGCGTTTAATGATTTGTATTTAATATAAGGCCCATATTGACCTTTCATAATTCTTACTGGTTTTTTATCCTCTGGATGTTCACCGAGATCTTTAATCAAAGATGATGAAATTCTTCCAGGTTTTGCCTCAGCGATTAGAGTTACGGCTCTATTAAGACCAATGCTAAATATTTCTTCAACATTTTCTAAACGTGCAGATTTATTTTCACACTTTAAATAAGGCCCAAAGCGACCAACATTTACAGTAATATCTTTATCATTTTCTGGATTTTTACCTAAACTTATTGGAAGTGAACATAAATACTTAGCTCTATCTAAATCTATACTTTTAATATCAATTCCCTTAGGGATAGATACATTTTTCATATTATTATCTTCTTTTTTTATTTTTTTCTTTTTCTTTTTTTCTTCTTCAACATCAATTTTTTTTTCATATTGTAGATAGGGACCAAATCTTCCATTTTTTAAATATATGTCTTTACCTATATCATTTTGACCAATTAATTTTGGTTCAGCTAAAGTTAATTGTTGAGCTGCTTTTGACTTTGAAAGAGGTCGTGTAAATTTACAATCTGGATAATTTGAACATCCAATAAAAGCACCACCACGAAAACTATTTTTTAAACTTAATTGACCACTATCACATAATTTGCATTTTCTGTTAATTTTTCCATCTTTATCGACCTCAAATATTAATGAGCCTAAACTCTCATTAAGCATATCTAAGACTTCTCTAGTACGTTTTTCTTTAACTTCTGATACATTCAAATTAAAATCTCTCCAAAATTCCTCCAAGACTTTAATCCAATTTTCTTTGCCAGCTGTAATATCGTCTAATTGATCTTCCAATTTTGCAGTAAAATCATAATCAACATATTTTGAAAATAATTTTTCAAGAAAAGCAGAGAGTAACTTACCTCTATCAGTTGGAAAAAATCTTTTGTTTTCTATGTCTGCATAACCTCTATTTGAAATAACTGAAATTATACTTGCATATGTTGAAGGTCGTCCAATTCCTAATTCTTCTAACTTTTTAACAAGACTTGCTTCTGAATATCTTGGTGGTGGCTGAGTGAAATGTTGTTCATCCGTAAAGTCATTAAACTCTACTTCACCTTTACCAACTTCTGGTAATATATTTTCATCATCTTTATTTTCATCTAATCTTGAAACCTTTAAAAAACCGTCAAATTTTAAAGTTGAACCACTAGCTTTACATATATTTTTATTATCTTCAGATGTTATTGTTATAGTTTTTCTATCAAATTTAGCTGATTCCATTTGTGAGGATAATGATCTTGACCATATTAAGTTGTAAAGTTTGTATTGATCTGTGCTTAAATATTTTTTCATATCCTCAGGGACTCTACCAATTTCTGTTGGTCTGATAGCTTCATGAGCTTCTTGCGCATTTTTTGCCTTTTTGCCTGAATAATTTAAAGGGGAAGGTGGCAAATATGTTTCACCATAATTTTGAGTAATGAAATCTCTAAAAGTAGCTACAGCATCTTTTGATATATTAGTTCCATCTGTACGCATATAAGTAATTAATCCAACAGTTTCTCCATCAATATCAATACCTTGATAAAGTCTTTGAGCGATTTGCATTGTTCTAGAGGCTCCAAAACCCAGTTTACTTGATGAAGTTTGCTGTAAAGTAGAAGTTGTAAAAGGACCAGAAGGGTTTCGTGTATAAATTTTAGATATTATATCTGTAATATTATATTTTTTATTTTTAATTAAATCTAAAGCATTATTAATATCTTCTTTATTTTTAAATGAGAATTTTTCAATTTTTTTATCATCTAGTTGAGTAATAGATGTATTTATATTTAGATTTTCCTTTGTTAAGAAATTTAAGTTAAGTGTCCAAAACTCATCTGGTTTAAAAACTTCAATTTCATGCTCTCTTTCAGTTAATAGTCTAAGAGCAACAGATTGAACTCTTCCAGCTGACTTAGATCCTGGTAATTTTGTCCATAAAATCGGTGAAATATTAAAACCTACTAAATAGTCTAGCGCTCTTCTTGCCATATAGGCATCAACAAGTTCATTTTCTATATCCCTTGGATTGTCTATACCGCTTGTTACAGCTGTTTTTGTTATTTCATTAAAAACTACACGTTCCACTTTTTTATCTTTAAGAAGTTTTTTTTCATTTAAAAACTCTTTTACATGCCAAGCTATTGCCTCACCCTCTCGATCAGGGTCAGTAGCAAGGATAATTCTTTCTGAGTTTCTAGCAGTATCTGTGATTTCTTTTAAATATTTTTTTGAGAAACTGTCTATTTCCCAGATCATTTTAAAAGAATTTTCTGGATCAACTGAACCATTTTTTGAAGGTAGGTCTCTAATATGACCATAACTTGCCAACACTGTGTAATCTGAACCTAGATATTTATTTATAGTTTTAGCTTTTGCAGGACTTTCAACAATTACAAGATTCATAATAAGTCAAACTACTTATAACTATTAATCTGTCAAATTAATAAATTTTACTCTTAGTTTCTGCTTTGTTTATTAATCTTTTTATATTTTCTCTATGTGTATAAAAAATTAAAACAAAAATAATGATGAAAAAAATTATGTTACCTTGATTAATGATTAGTATATAGATTGGAATTGAAATTGAAGCAAATAATGATGATAGTGATGAATATCTTGATATTAAAAAAGTTAAAGTCCAAACAATGCCAAAAACTAGTGCATAATAAATATTTATAGAAATTAAAATCCCAACAAAAGTTGCTACACCTTTGCCACCTTTAAATTTTAGCCAAATTGGGAATAAATGTCCTAAAAATGCACAAAGTGCTGATATATAAACTAGATCAGGATAATTGAACTTTATATAGATAACAGGCACAACAGCTTTTGCTATATCTAAAATAAGAGTTAGATAACCCAATGACTTATTTCCAGTTCTTAAAACATTTGTAGCGCCAATATTTCCTGATCCTACACTTCTAATATCTTTTTTAAGTAAAATTTTTGTGAATAGATATCCGAAAGGAATAGAGCCAAATAGATAAGATATTAAAGCTGTTACTATATAATCCATTATTCAGATTTAAATAATTCTTCGCCACTAACAAATGTATTTAATACTTTGCCTTGAAGTTTTTTATCCTCAATAGGGGTATTTTTTGATTTTGATATCAATTTATCTTTTCTAACAACCCAAGGTTTATTTATATCTACGATACAAAAATCAGCATCATTTCCTATCGATAAGTTACCTTTATTTATTTTAAGTATTTCAGCTGGTTTTGATGTTAAGGCTTCTATTATAGTTTCTAAGTCCACTGATCCATTATGATATAGTTCTAAGCTTAATGGTAATAAAGTTTCTATACCTGATGCACCTGTTTCTGCTTGAGCAAAAGTTAATCTTTTATTTTCTTCATCTTCTGGTTTGTGATCAGAAACAATAACATCAATTGTTTTATCATTTAATCCTTGAACTAAAGCATTTCTATCAGTTTCTGTTCTTAAAGGTGGTGATAATTTTAAAAAAGTTTTAAAATCACCAATGTCATTTTCATTTAATGATAAATTATTTATAGAAACACCGCAACTGAAGTTTACTTTATTTTTTCTTTCTCTGATTATATCTACAGAATTTGCGGATGAAATCTGGGCAATATGATACCTACAATTATTATATTCTAACAATGTTAGGTCTCTCTCTATAATTAATAATTCAGCACTTATTGGAATTCCTTGAAGACCAAGTTTTGTAGCTATGATACCATCATTAATCATTCCATCTTTTGATAACTCTGCATCTTCAGCATGTTGTATTATTAAAGATTTTAAGTCCGACGCTGAATTCATAATCCTATTCATAATTCTGGGATTTTGAATTGTTTTGACTCCATCAGTAAAACCAATTATTCCTTTGCTCTGTAATAATCCAAATTCAGTCATATTTTCTCCTTCTGCTTTTACTGTTAATGCAGCTGTTGGATAAATATTAATTTTTGATTTGTCTCTTCCTCTTCTTTTAAGAAAATCAACTATTGAAACATTATCGATTACTGGATTTGTATTTGGCATTGTAACTACTGATGTTACACCACCAGACAAAGCAGCTTCACTAAGCGTTCTAAAATTTTCTTTATATTCATATCCTGGTTCACCAACAAAAACTCGCATATCTACAATACCTGGAAATATGTATTTCCCTTTTAAATCTGTTATTTTTTCTCTAGATGGAATGTTGTTGGTATTTACTTTTTTTCCGACAGCTTCAATTTTTCCATTTTCTCCGATTATTATTCCTCCAATTTCATTTAAGGAATTATGAGGGTCAATTATATTTGCATTTATAAAATATTTTTTTTTCATTTATTCACAAAAAATCTTTAAGCAGGCCATCCTTACTGCTACGCCTAATTCAACTTGTTCTTTAATTACACTTTTGTTTATATCGTCTGCTAAGTTCGTATCAATTTCAATTCCTCTATTCATTGGTCCTGGATGCATTATTAAAGCATCCTCTTTAGCATATTGAATTTTGTCAGGTGTTAAGCCATAATACTCATAGTATTCTCTGTTAGACGATAGAAACGAGCTTGTCATTCTTTCATTTTGTAATCTTAACATCATTACTATGTCGCAATCTTTAACACCTTTTTTCATATCGGAAAAAATATTTACACCAAATTTTTCAATTTCATTTGGCATCAAGTTTGTTGGTGCCACGATATTTACTTCTGCACCCAACATGTTTAGAAGATAAATATTTGATCTTGCTACTCTTGAATGTAGTATATCTCCACATATTGCAATTTTAAGACCTTCTATTTTTTTTCTTCTATTTAAAATTGTTAAAGCATCTAATAATGCCTGCGTTGGATGCTCTCTTCTACCATCACCTGCGTTTAGTACTGCACAATTAACTTTTTGAGATAGAAGGTTACAAGCTCCTGAGTCTTGATGTCTTATTACAATAATGTCTGGATGCATTGCATTTAATGTCATAGCAGTGTCTATTAACGTTTCACCTTTTTTGATTGCAGAATTTGTAATATTCATTGACATTACATCCGCACCTAATCTTTTTCCTGCTAATTCGAACGAGCTCTGTGTTCTTGTTGATGGTTCAAAAAATAAATTAATTTGAGTTTTCCCTTTTAAAATATCAATTTTTTTATTTCTGCTTTTATTTAATTCTATGAATTTAGAGGCTTCATTCAGGATAGTGGTAACATCGCTAACGGATAAATCCTGAATACCTAATAAATGTTTTTGAGATATTTTAATAGCTTTTTTTGATTTAGTTGCCATTAAAATTAACTCTATAACTATATAGGATTAACTATGCAACCATTAATTTTGAATAAAATCTAAAGCACCTTGTAAAATAAAAGCTGCTGCAAACTTATCAATATCTTTCTCTCTTTTACTGACATTTATATCTAATTCACTTGATAAATTGAAAGCACCAACAGTAGATAACCTTTCATCCCACAAAGACACAGGAATATCAATTTTATTTGAAATATTGATTGCTATATCTTTTGCTGATTGTGAAGATTTTCCGTAGGTGCCATCCATATTTATTGGATTACCTATAATAATTCCTTTGATGTCATATTCTGTAATAATACTTTCTAGTTCATCAATTAATTTAACTTGTTTAGATTTATCTAGGGTTTGAAGGGGAGTGGCAATTTTTTGATTATAATCACTTATTGCAATTCCAATCCTTTTTGTGCCTAAATCTATACCCAATAATCTTGAACCACTTGATAATTTGTTTTTGAATTCATTAATTGTGATCATATTGTATATTTTTAACTTAAGTGGTACTTTGCGACATTATTTTTTACCATATGACGATAGATCTTAAAACTGTAAAACACATATCAAAATTATCAAGGATCTCACTTGAAGAGAAAAAAGCTGAAAAATTGGCAGATGATATGAATTCTATATTTGAATTTATTGAAAAATTAAACGAACTAAAAACTGAGAATGTTGAACCATTAACCTCTATAGCTGAAACAACTTTAAGGTTCAGAGATGACAAAATAACTAGTGATAACATAAGAGAAAAGATTCTTAAAAATTCTCCTGAAAAAAATGATGATTTTTTTGTTGTGCCGAAAGTAGTTGAGTAATGACAGAAATAACATCTTTAAGCCTTTTTGAATTAATTAAAAATATTAAAGAAAAGAAAATATCATCAAATGAAGCCGCAAAATCTTTTGTTGATAGATCTGAAAAGTCAAAAAAACTAAATACATATGTAACTGAAAATTTTGAAAATTGTCTTAAACTTTCAAAAGAGTTTGATAACAAACCAAATTTTGATTTAAAACTTCCAGGAATTCCAATTGCTGTAAAAGATCTATTTTGTACAAATGAAGTAAGAACAACAGCTGGAAGCAATATCTTAAATAATTTTGTCCCAAGCTATGAATCTACTGTAACGCAAAACATATGGAATGAAGGTGGAATATTGCTTGGTAAACTTAATTGTGATGAATTTGCAATGGGCTCATCTAATGAAACAAGTTTTTTTGGTAATGTTCAAAATCCAATTGCAAAAAATCTAGTTCCAGGTGGGTCATCTGGTGGTTCTTCATCGGCATTAGCAGCTAATTTAACACCTGTAACAATAGGTACTGACACTGGAGGATCTATTAGGCAGCCAGCTTCCTTTACTGGAACTGTAGGGTTAAAACCTACTTATGGAAGTTGTTCAAGATATGGAATTGTTGCTTTTGCATCATCTCTAGATCAAGCAGGTCCGATGAGTAAAGATGTCAAAGATAGCTCCATTCTTTTAGAAGTGATCTCATCATTTGATAAAAAAGATTCAACTTCAATAGATTTTAAAAGAAATAATTATTCATCAGAGTTAACTAGAAATATCAAAGGTATAAAAATTGGAATCCCAAAAGAATACAGAGTTGATGGAATGCCAGGCGAAATTGAGAATCTTTGGAAAAAAGGAATTGAGTATGCAAAAGATTGTGGAGCTGAAATAATTGATATTTCTTTACCTCACACAAGTTATGCTTTGCCTACTTATTATATTGTAGCGCCAGCTGAAGCATCATCTAATTTAGCAAGATATGATGGTGTTAAATATGGTTTAAGGTCTTCTGGGGAAAGTTTAATTCATATGTATGAAAAAACTAGATCAGAAGGTTTCGGAGAAGAAGTAAAGAGAAGGATAATGATAGGAACATATGTTTTGTCTTCTGGATATTATGATGCTTACTATCTCAAAGCCCAAAAAGTAAGGCAGTTAATTAAAAAAGATTTTGATGATGCTTATAATAAAGTTGATGCTATTTTAACACCTTCAACGCCTAGTTCTGCATTTAAGATAGGAGAAAAATCTAATGATCCAGTTTCAATGTATTTAAATGATATATTTACTGTTCCAGTAAACCTTGCAGGATTACCTGGGATTTCAATACCAGCAGGTAGGGATAAAAATAATTATCCATTAGGTTTACAAATAATAGGTAAACCTTTTGATGAACAAACAGTTTTAAATATTGCTTATTCAATGGAGGAAAAAATCAATTATAAAAATAATATAACTGATTGGTGGATGGAATAATGTCTAAAAATAATTCGGAATATTTAATAGAAAGAAATGATAATATTTATGAAGTTGTTATAGGACTTGAAGTTCATGCTCAAGTAACATCAAATTCAAAACTTTTTTCATCTTCTTCTACAAAATTTGGTGCTGAACCTAACACCCAAGTAAGTTTAGTTGATGCAGCATTTCCAGGAATGCTTCCAGTAATTAATGAATATTGTGTTAAACAAGCTATAAAAACTGGTATTGGTTTAAAAGCTAAGATCAATAATAAGTCTGTTTTCGATAGAAAGAATTATTTTTATGCTGATTTACCTCAGGGGTATCAAATTTCACAATATAAATACCCAATTGTGGGTGAGGGAAATGTTATTTTGGATATGCCTGAAGGTCAAAAATACGTTGGAATAGAAAGATTACATTTAGAGCAAGATGCAGGAAAAAGTATTCATGATATTGACCCGAGTAACACACTAGTTGATCTAAATAGATCGGGTGTAGCTTTAATGGAGATTGTTAGTAAGCCTGATCTAAGATCACCAGATGAAGTAAATGCTTATATAAAAAAACTTAGATCTATTATGCGATATTTAGGAACTTGCGATGGTAACATGCAAGAGGGATCATTAAGAGCAGATGTTAATGTATCTGTGAGAATAAAAGGCTCAAAAGAATTAGGAACAAGATGCGAAATAAAAAATGTTAATTCTATAAAGTTCATGCAAATGGCAATTATTTATGAAGCAAATAGACAAGTTGATTTAATAGAAGAAGGTGAAGAAATAGATCAAGAAACAAGACTTTTTGATACAAAAAAAAATGAAACAAGATCAATGAGGTCAAAAGAAGATGCTCATGATTATAGATACTTTCCAGATCCAGATTTACTTCCACTAGAAATTACGGATGAATTTATTGATCAATTAAAATCTGAAATCCCTGAATTACCAGATGACAAAAAGAAAAGGTTTATTGATGAGTTTAAAATTTCTCCTTATGAAGCAACTATATTAGTTTCTGATATTGATACAGCTAAATATTTTGAAGAAGTTGTTGCTAAAATGGGCAAAAACCGTGATATGAAATTAGCTGTAAATTGGATTACAGGAGAATTATTTGCTGTTTTAAATAATAAAAATATTGAAATCGCTCATAGTCCAATAAGTGCAAAAAATTTAGCAAAATTGATTAATTTAATTAAAAACGGAACTATTTCAGGCAAAATTGCTAAGACAATATTTGAATTAATGATGGATGGTGACATAGACCCTCAAATAATTGTTGAGGAAAAAGGGTTAAAGCAACAAAGTGATCCAATAGCACTAGAGGCATTAATTGATAAAATAATCAACGATAACAGAGAAAAAGCTATTGAATATAAACAAGGAAAAGAAAAGCTATTCGGTTTTTTTGTAGGGCAAGCAATGAAAGCTTCAGGTGGAAAAGCTAACCCTCAATTAATTAATGAAATATTAAAGAAGAAACTTTAATTTTAACGAACCCTATAGTCATTATATAGTTAAAATAGATGGGTAAGAACATTGAAATTTCTGAAAAAATTGAAAAATATATTAATAATTTTAGTTTAAAACTAAGCCCAGTTCAAAAAGAAATCATAGATTATAATAATACACTTGGAAATGAAAAGAGAATGCAAGTAGCGATATCTCAATGTCATTTTCTCCATTTAATAATAAAAATATCTAATATAAAAAATGTGCTTGAGATTGGAACTTTTACTGGCTTAAGTGCACTTTCTATTTCTCTTGCACTTCCTGAAGATGGAAAACTTATAGCCCTTGATAAAGATAAAGAGACAAACAAGATTGCAGTAAGTTTTTTTAAGAAAGCTTATCAAGATAAAAAAATTCAAACTATTATAAAACCTGCACTAAATAGTTTAGATGAATTAAAAAATCAAAAATTTGATATGATTTTTATTGATGCTGATAAGCTAAATTATAAAGAATATTATGAAAAATCATTTCAGATAATAAATAAAGGTGGTTTGATCATAATAGATAATGTTTTATGGCATGGTGAAGTCGTAGATGAAGATAAAATGGATAAATATACATTAAATATAAGAGAATTAAACGAGCATATTTCACGTGATGAAAGGGTAGAACAAATAATTATCCCATTAGGAGATGGAATGACTGTTTGTAGAGTTTTATAATGTTTAGTATTTTTGGTTTTTATAAATTTAAAAAACTTAGTAATTTAAAAAAATTAAAAAATAGATTAGAGCATAATCTTAAAGAATATGAAATTTGTGGAACAATAATAATTTCATCAGAGGGTGTTAATGGAACGATTTCAGCTAAAAAAGATAAACTTTTAAAATTCAATAAACTTTTAAAAAAAATATTATTTATTAAAAAATTTAATTCAGAAAATAATTCAAATAGTAAATTTAATCCATTTCATAAACCTAAAGTAAAAATTAAAAAAGAAGTTGTTCCAATGGGTTTTAAAGTTAGAAACTACAACTATCCCAGCAACAACCTCAATCCAAGGCAATGGAATAAAATAATTAAAAAAAAGGATACAATTTTGATAGATGCACGGAAATCTTTTGAGTATGATGTGGGTACTTTTAAAAAATCTTTAAATCCAAATATAGAAAACTTTCGTCAATTTCCTAAATATTTAAATCAATTTAAAAATAGTGAAAATATAGCAATGTTTTGTACAGGTGGCGTTAGATGTGAAAAAGCAAATATTTATTTGAAAAAAAAAGGATTTAAAAATGTATATGTTTTAAAAGGTGGAATTATTAATTATCTGAATAATATTGATAAAAAAAATAGTCAATGGAACGGTGAATGTTTTGTTTTTGATAATAGAGTTTCAATAAAACATGGCTTGAAGCAGGGCAGTTATTCAATTTGTAGTGGTTGCAGAAAACCTCTTTCTATCAAAGAAAAAAAATCTTCTAAATATTTAGAAGGCATTCATTGTCCAAAATGTCACGATTATTTAACAGATGATCAAAAATCAAGATTTGCAATGAGACAAAAGCAAATAATACTTGCAAAAAAAACTGGCAAGAGACATATCTTTAAAAAAGAATATTAATTAAATTATAATTTTTATGGATTTGCTTAAAGAAAATATACCTTTGCTTGTTAGAAAACTTGCAATACCAGCAAGTGTTGGTACACTTTTTCAAACCTTATACAATATTGTTGATACTTTTTATTCAGGATTAATCTCTCCTGAAGCACTTTCTGCACTCAGTAAGTCATTTCCAATATATTTTATTATTGTAGCAACCTCAATTGGTGTAACAGTTGCTGGAACTTCCTTGATAGGGAATAGTATTGGAGAAAAAAATGAAAAAAATGTCTCTTATTATTTTACCCATATTATTATCTATGGACTCATCATATCAGTTTTTATTACATTCATAGGTTTATATTTTGCTGAAAAAGTTTTTAATATAATGGGTTCAACTGAAGAAATTACAAATTTAGGACTTCAATATACAAATATTATGTTTTATGGATCATTTCTTTTTTTCCTTGTTGTATCTCTTAACTCTTTATTACATGCAGAAGGAGATACAAAAACATACAGAAATGTTTTGGTTTTAAGTTTTCTACTAAATATAATTTTAAATCCTATTTTAATATTTGGTTTTCTATTCATACCTGCTTTAGGTATGATGGGTATAGGTCTATCAACAATTATAGCTCAATTTATAGCTTTTGCGATTATTTTATATAAGGTCTTGCAAAATCCAAGGGTGAAAAAAATTACCAAGGAATTTTTTAAAATTAAATTAACATTTTTAAAAAATATATTTTTTCAATCAATGCCAATATCAATTGCTATATGTGGATATGCAGTTGCTGCTACATTTATATTTACTTATGTTGGTCAAACTAGTGAATTGGCTGTAGCTGGTTATGGTGCAGCTACGAGAATTGAGCAAGTCGTTTTACTTCCTATATTAGGAATAAATACTGCAATTATCTCAATTATAGCTCAAAATTATGGTGCAAATCATTTTGATAGAGTGAAAGAGACTTATTTTATATCTGTCAAATATGGCTTTTTATTAATGTTTTTCTCTGGAATATTTGTTTATTTCACAGCAGATATAATACCAAGACTTTTCTCTAATGATGAAACTGTTTTAGAATATGGAAGTAGATACTTAAAAATTGCAGCATTTATTTTACCTGCATATCCAATTTTCTTTTTATCAAACGGTTTTTTTATGGGTTTAAAAAAATCTAATTATGCAATGATAAATAATATGTTGCGAAATGTTCTTGTTCCTATATGTGTTTTTTACTTAGCCAAATATCTATCTGCAGATTTTGATAGTTTTTTCTGGTTGTGGTTTATTTTTCAATGGTCACTTTCGATACTATTATTTAGTTATGTGAGTTATTATATAAAAAAAAAATTAGATAAACCTAGCGCTATCCTTAATCCACAACCATAAATCTTCTGAGAATGATCTTCTCACAAAAAGATTTATTTCATTTATTTCAGTATGATGAATAATTACATCTGTATGATTGAGTAATGTTTGCGTTACAGAATTTTTAGTATTTTTAAAATTATTGTAGTTAAAAGGAGATCCCGATGAAAGTAGATCAAAAGTCTTTTTACCCTTTATATTAATACATATCCATTGATTAGAAACATCAACTATTGAGCCAAAATTTAATTTAGAAATTTCGTTATAAAGATCATTATAAACATTATTGTTATCTTCATTAAAATATACTAACCATTCATCTGGACTTAGCCATAGAGCATTAAATTGTTGATTTGAGGAACCTGTATTTGGTTCAATTGGTAAGATGATTGATAAAATCTTTCCTGCTTTTGTAAAAAACTCCTTTTTTTTCCCTCGAATATTTATTTTTTTAATTGGTTCAGATAACTTTAATTCTAGTTCATCTAATGATTTTTTTTCAAAGTTAGGATATTCTAAATTAAGCATTGATCCTCTTGTTTTCTTTATCAAAAAAAATAAAATCTGAAACTGTTACATTGATATTTTTATTTTCCATAGGTACAAAAAGTTTTTGACCATTCATCTTTTTTCCACCTTTAACAACTGCTAGTGCAATCGATTTATTTAAATTAGGGCTGAAATAGCTTGATGTTACATGTCCAATCATTTCAACAGGTTTCTTATCTAATTCAGAGACTATCTGAGCACCTTCTTCTAATATTTCATTAGGGTCATCCGTAAGCAATCCAACAAGCTGTTTTCTGTCTTCTCTCATTGTATCACTTCTATAAAGTGATCTTTTACCTATAAAGTCATATTTTTTTTTACTAACTATCCAATCCATCTGAAGATCAATAGGTGTCATAGTTCCATCTGTATCCTGGCCAACAATAATAAATCCCTTTTCAGCTCTTAATAAATGCATTGTTTCTGTTCCATAAGGAGTAATTTTGTATTCTTCTCCAGCTGCAATGCAGTTTTCCCATAATGATTTACCATATTTTGACTCTACATTAATTTCATAACTAAGCTCTCCTGTGAAACTTATTCTCATTATTCTACATTCAATTTTGTCAATTATTGCATCTTGGTAAGACATATGAGGAAAGGCTTCATCACTAAAATCTTTATTAGGAAATAATTTATTCAATATTTTTTTAGAATTTGGACCACAAATGCTTGCTGTAGAATAGTGATCAGTAACAGAGGTTAAGAAAACATCTAATTCTGGCCATTCTGTTTGTAAATAGTCTTCAAGTTTAGAAAGTACATTTGCTGCGCCACCAGTTGTTGTGGTCATTAAATAATGATTTTCACCCAATCTTGTGGTTACACCATCATCATAAACCATACCATCTTCATTTAACATTAAACCATATCGGCATTTCCCAATTCCTAATTTTGACCAAGCATTTGTATAAACTCTGTTTAAAAATTCAGAAGCATCAGATCCCTGTATATCTATTTTTCCTAATGTAGAGGCATCCAAAATTCCAGCACTATCTCTTGCAGCTTTACTTTCTCTTTGAACTGCTTCATGAAGATTTTCATTATTAATAGGGTAGTACCATGGTCTTTTCCATTGCCCAACATTTTCAAATTTTGCATTATTTTGAACGTGCCATTCATGAATTGAGGTTTTTCTAACAATATCAAAAAATTTTCCAACACTTCTTCCTACAATTGCCCCAAAAGTTAATGGTGTAAATGGTGGTCTAAAAGTAGTTGTACCTAAAGTACCCATTTTTACTCCAGCTGTGTCAGCAATAATCCCCAAGGCATGCATATTCGATAATTTACCTTGATCTGTAGCCATTCCAGTTGTTGTATATCTCTTTACATGTTCTATCGATTTAAAACCTTCTCTAAGTGCTAACTTTATATCTTTCGCAGTCGAGTCATTTTGAAAATCTATAAAAGATTTAGTCTTACTCTCTGAGATAGTATTTGGTAACAGCCATATGTTTTTCTTCTCTGACTCTTTTGAACATAAAACTGAAATTTTATCAAAACCGCCTTCATTAATGTTTAAAAATTTTTTAACTTTATAATTTGTATTTTTAACTATTTCTTCTAGTTCAAAATCACCGTTACATGATCCAACATTTATATGATTTTCACTTTTTTCAGTTGGAACAAATACTTGATCTATTTCTCTAAAATCTAATTTTCCTCCTGATTGAGTATGCATATGTACCATAGGTGTCCAACCTCCACTTATTGATAAACAATCACACTGAATTTTATGTTTATTTCCAGTAACATTCGATCCATCTTCTGATAAATTCATAATTTCTATTGATTTTATCTTTTTGTAGCCAAAAGTATTAACCACTGTAGAGTTCCAATATATTTTAATTCCTAGGTCTTCAGCATTTTTAACAATATTTGATGAAGATTTTTTTCTAATATCAACAATCTTTACTGATATTCCCTTTTCAAATAACGACACTGCAGTTTCATAAGCACTATCGTTATTAGTAAAAATAATATTATTTAATCCAGTGGATACACCATAAAAATCTAAATATTTTTTGACAGAGTTAGCAAGTATAATTCCTGGTCTATCATTGTTGTTGAATATAAGAGGTCTTTCTATTGCACCTGCAGCAACAATTACTTTATCTGCTCTTATTTTCCATAATCTCTGTCTTATACTGCCATTTTTTTTATCTAATGGTAAATGATCTGATATATTTTCTTTGGCCAAAAGGTAGTTATAACTATGAAAAGCTGCCAAACTTGTTCTAGTTTTTATTATTAAATTATCTAATTTTTCTAATTCTGATATTTCATTCATTAACCATTCATTTGATTTTTGATTATCTATTATAAAATTTTTATTATTTTGATAAATTGTGGATCCACCAAGTATATTTTTATCTTCGATTAATATTGTCTTTAAATTATTTTTTGCTGCTATTTTAGCAGATATAATACCTGAAATCCCACCTCCAATAACTAATACATCACAATGTTCATGTTTATGGTCATAAATGTCTGGATCTGGTTGTGTGGGTGATTTGCCAAGGCCTGCAGACAATCTTATTAATGGTTCATAAATTTTTTTCCAAAAACTTTTAGGCCACATAAAAGTCTTATAATAAAAACCTGCTGGTATAAATGGTGATATTAAGTTATTAATTCCACCTATATCAAAGTTGAGACTTGGCCAACAATTTTGACTAGATGCTTTCAATCCTTCATAAAGTTCTATTTCTGTAGCTCTTACATTAGGCTCTGTTAAATCAGTATTATTATTTATTTGGCATATTGCGTTTGGCTCTTCAGATCCACATGACATTATACCTCTTGGACGATGATATTTAAAACTTCTGCCAATTAAATGAATGCCATTTGAAAGAAGTGCTGAGGCTAAAGTATCACCCTCAAAACCATGATATTTTTTACCATCAAAAGTAAATGAAACAGTTTTTGTTTGATCAACAAATCTTGTTTTATTAATTCTATATTTGGTCATTTAAATTACAGGAGGTTTTTCACCCATTTTGTAAACTGCATGTATTTTGTCATTTGATGTATCCCTAACCATATTAAACCATTTTCTACATCCATGAGCATGGTTCCATCTTTCAAACTGAACACCTTTAATATTCTTTCTCATAAATAAATATTCTGCCCATTCATCATCACTTAGCTCTGTAGGTTGTTTTGGTCTTACAATGTGAGCTTCACCACCACATGAAAACTCACTTTGGTCTCTTTCTCCACAATACGGGCAATTTATTACAAACATTAGTGTGCTACAGCAGCTGCACCATGTTCATCAACAAGATCTCCACTTACAAATCTGTTCAGATTAAATGCTGCATTTAATTTATGTGGCTCATCATTAGCAATTGTGTGAGCAAATAAATCACCAGATCCAGGCGTTGCTTTAAAACCTCCTGTTCCCCATCCACAGTTAAAATAAAGACCTTTTATATTTGTTTTGCTAATGATCGGACTTGCATCCGGGCAAATATCAACAATACCACCCCATTGTCTTAACATCTTCATTCTACTAAAAATAGGGTACAGCTCTAATATAGCTTTTAAGGTACCTTCTACTACATCATGACTTCCTCTTTGTGTATAAGATATGTAAGCATCTGTTCCAGCACCAATTACTAATTCACCTTTATCAGATTGACTAACATATGCATGGACAGCATTAGACATTACAACTGTATCTATTATTGGTTTGACTGGTTCTGAGACTAATGCCTGTAATGGTTTACTTTCAAGTGGTAATTTTAAGCCTGCCATATTAGCAATTACACTTGAATGACCTGCGGCTACTACACCAATTTTTTTTGTTTTGATAAATCCTTTTGTAGTATCAAGTCCTTCAACATGGTCTCCATTTCTTTTTATTCCTTTAACTTCACAATTTTGAATTATATCTACACCCATTGCATCTGCACCTCTTGCATAACCCCATGCAACAGCATCATGTCTTGCAGTTCCAGCTCTTCTTTGTAAAGTTCCACCAAGTACAGGATATCTAATATCTTGAGAAATATTTATTATTGGACAAAATTCCTTAACTTGTTTTGTGTCTAACCAAACAGCATCAATACCATTTAACCTATTTGCATGAGTTCTTCTTTTTAAATCTCTAACGTCTTGAAGGTTATGAGCTAAGTTCATAACTCCACGTTGACTAAACATTATATTATAATTTAACTCTTGAGATAAATTTTCCCAAATTTTTAAAGCATGGTCATACAATCCAGCGCTAGCATCCCATAAATAATTTGATCTTATGATTGTTGTATTTCTCCCTGTATTACCTCCACCAATCCAACCTTTTTCTAAAACCGCAATATTTTTCATGTTATGTTTTTTTGCAAGATAGTAAGCTGTTGCTAATCCATGCCCACCACCTCCAACAATTACTGCTTCATATTCTTTTTTAGGCTCAGGATCGCCCCAGGCTTGTTTCCAGTTTTCATGCTGCGAAAAAGCATTTTTTATCAGTGAAAAAATTGAATATTTGTTTTTCATATTTGCAAGAAATTACTTGATTAATATTGAATATTCAATGATTTCAAGTTACACATGTATCTACGGAAGAGTGGGTGAGTTGGCTTAAACCAGCAGTTTGCTAAATTGCCGAAGGAGCAATCCTTCCAAGGGTTCGAATCCCTTCTCTTCCGCCATTAATACATGCTCTGATTTTTAAAGAAATCTTTTAGATATATTGGCTTTTGAGACAAAATGTACCTGTAAACATTGTAATTTTCTAAAACTCTTTGTACATAATTTCTTGTTTCTTTAAATTTAATAAGCTCAACCCAATCAACATAATCAATCTGTTTTTTTTGAGGATCCTTATTAATTTTTTTCCAATACTTTACTCTCTTAGGACCAGCATTGTAAGCGGCTGTAGCAAAAGGGTAGGATCCTTTATACTGATTGATTAAACCAGCAATATAATGAGATCCTAAATTAATATTATATTCGGGGTCAGTTGTTAATTTAGCCTTCGAGTATCCTAACTTAGCTTGTTTCGATACAGTCTTAGCCGTATAAGGCATAAGTTGCATTAATCCTTGAGCTCCAACTCTACTCCTAGCAGAGGTATCAAATTCACTTTCTTGTCTGATAATAGATAAAATTAATGCTGGATCAGGAATTTTTCTTCCACCAACAAATTTTGGTACACTCATTATTGGATAATTAAATTGGTTGTGAAATCTTTTTTGATATGAGGCAATTTTAGAGACTTGTATAGCAAAATCAAAACGTGATATATCAGAAGCTAATTTAGCAGCTAAAGCCTCACTGCCTTTTTCTACATTATCATTTGCTAAAAACCTTAAGATATGTTTTGTGTATTTATCTTTATTTAAATAATCAAGTAAATCAATAATTGCGACAAGTTTTTTTGAGTAAAACTCTTGTTCATAATCATCATCTACAAACATTAATTTATCTAGTTCAAATTTCTCTTGTGGTTTTACTTTCATATGTGAAAGTTGACCATAGTAGGTTGTTAAATATTTTGATCCCTCCAAGAACCATTTATTTGAGTTTTCTATATCCCCAATTTTTTCATATGTTTTTCCCAACCAATACGAACCTCTAGATAAGCTGATTGGATAGCTAACATTCCTGTAAAAATTTAAAAAATGATTTTCTGCTTGTTGTGCATTTTTTAAAAAACTGAGTGCTATCCAGCCACTAATCCACTCAGCTTCCGCATAGTCTGCACCCTCTGTCATTGCGTGATTTGAAACAATTTTATATGCAGTTTTATATTTTTTTTTATAAATTAAGGATCTTCCAATTATTGACCTTTCTTTCCACCATTTATCTGGTCTTACTAAATATTCTTCGGTGTTTTTTACTTTATTAAGAATTTCTAGCGAGCTATCTACGCGTCCTTTTTTTCTTCTCCATTTTAATCTATCATAATTTAAACCAGCATCATTCTTAAATTTTTTTGGTACTTTTTTTATCGCTTCATCAACCCCATACCCTCTGCTTATTAATATTTGTCTTGCTGTATAAAGTAATTGATACTCACTAGGAAGGTATCTAATAACCCTTTTAAGATCCCAGTGTTTACCCTCCCAAGCATAATAATCAGCTCTATTTATATAATCAGAGGTATCTAGAATTTTTTTAAATTTTTTTCTGAAATATTTTAAATTATTTGTATTTAGATCTGCATTTATAAATCCCTCTTTAATTAATCTTATTCCATCACCAGACTTTCCAGTCTTAATTAAACTCTCTCCTAACATCATTTTACCATATCCACTTAATGGCTTATTACTTTGAAACCAATTAATTATTTCTGTAGGAGACTGGTTTTGTAAGTTTATTTTGTGTTCAGCAAGATATTTAATTCTATCAAATCTTGGATAATCTTTAACTCTTTCGATAAACCTTTTGTATTCAGAAAAAGTTGCTTTATTTCCTGATGTAAGAAGATGTCTCCACTCTATAAAATCATATATTGATTGAGCCCT
>CACLZS010000011.1 GCA_902611465.1 uncultured Pelagibacteraceae bacterium
TTTTATCTGCACAGTGTACAGACGTAAATGTTAACAATGTTACTAAAAATATATATCCAAAATATAATAAGCCTGAACATTTTGTAAAATTAGGAAGAAAAAAAATTGAAAAACTAATAAGAAGTATTGGTATTTTTAGAATTAAAGCAAAAAGTATTTATAACTTGTCAAAAACTTTAGTAGAAAAATACAATGGAAAAGTCCCAAAAACATTCGAACAGCTAGAGGAATTACCAGGAGTTGGACACAAAACTGCTAGTGTGGTAATGTCCCAAGGATTTGGACATGCTGCTTTTCCGGTGGACACTCACATACATAGACTGGCACAAAGATGGGGTTTAACCAATGGTAAGAATGTAGTTCAAACAGAAAAAGATCTTAAAAGACTTTTTCCTGAAAAATTTTGGAATAAGTTGCATCTTCAAATTATTTATTATGGAAGAGAATACTGTAAAGCAAGAGAATGTTATGGTTTATCTTGTAAAATCTGTACTACTTGTTATCCTAAGAGAAAAAAACCACTTATAACCAAGAAAGCATAAATAATGAAAATATTAGGAATTGGAAACGCAATTGTAGATGTAATTTGTAAGGTAGAAGACGACTTTATAACTAAAAATAATTTAACTAAAAGTACTATGAAGTTAATTTTTGATGATAAAGAATTTAAAGACTTATTATCTAATCTTAAAATTGAAAAAACGGTTTCTGGGGGATCAGTTGCTAACTCAATAGTTGGATTATCGCAACTTGGTAATGAAGTAGGTTTTATAGGTAAAGTAAATGATGATGATCTTGGCAGTAAATACGAAGATGGTTTGAAGCAAGAGAACGTTAAATATATTTACTCAAAAAAAAAAGAAGAGTTGCCTACTGGCACATGTCTAATATTAGTTACACCTGACTCTGAAAGGACTATGTGTACCTTTTTAGGAACTGCAGGTAAAATTAATGAAAACGACGTTAGTTCGGATGCAATAAAACAAAGTGAAACAATACTTCTAGAAGGTTATCTTTGGGACGAAGGAGAACCCAAAAAAGCTTTTGAAAAAGCAATTCAAAGCGCAAACAAAGTTGCAATGTCATTATCGGATCAATTTTGTGTAGATCGACACAAACCTCACTTTTTAGAATTAGTTAAAAATAAACTGGACATCACATTTGCAAACGAACAAGAGATAATGTCGTTGATAGATGCAAAATCTTTTGATGAAGTAATAAGTTTTGCAAAATCGCTTGGTAAGATTATTGTCTTAACCAGAGGCGAAAAAGGTGCAGTTGCAATTAATGGAGATGAAGTTGTAGAATGTGGAATAAAAGAAGGTCTTAAAATTGTTGATTTGACTGGTGCTGGAGATCTTTTTGCAGCTGGCTTTTTACATGGGCATGTAAATAACATGTCCTTGAAAGAAAGTTTAGACAAAGGGACTGAAATGTCTTCTAAAGTTATACAACAGATAGGCGCAAGGCTTTAAAAATTATTTTTTTTTTCTTTTAAAACTACCTTTCCCTTTTTTAGGTTTAACAACCCGACTTTTATATTTTGGTGATAATAAGTCTTTTGCAATTAGATTTTTTTTTTTCATTAAATTATATAACCAGACTTTGAACTTTTAATAAAAGATTTATCGTTAAATAGATTATTAATTTTTTTTCTTAGTCTATATATATGTGTTTCAACTGTGTGGGTTTCTAATTTTGAATTATGCCCCCACACCTCAGTCTGTAGTTTACTTATATTTACAGGCTTTTTGGAATTATTTAAAAATATTAAAATATTTGCCTCTCTTTCAGTTAAATTTAAACTGGTTCCATTTTTATGCATGCTCCTTGTATTTAAATTTAATTTATAATTTCCCAAATTTATTTCAGATTGTTGACTATATTTATTCTTTAAAAATTTAACATTAATACTTTCAATTAATTTGTTAATGTCAATTGGAAATTTATTAACAATAATTTGTTCCTCCACGTCTTTTTTCTTTTTATTCGATATTACAAGATAATTTTCTAATGAATTAGAATTAAGTTCTTTTAATTTATTTATTTTAATTAAATTAAAGTTTAAATAATTTTCAATTTCAGTAAGAATTTCGTATAAAACTTTAAAATCATAAATTACTAAAGTTTGATTATTCATATATAATAAAGAATATGACAATTATTTTAAAAAATAAAGAGACACTTCTTTTTGATGAATTTATTTTTAAATGTTCGATTGGTAAAAAGGGATTGATTAAAAACAAGATTGAGGGGGATAAAAAAACACCAAAAGGTGTATTTTCACTGGGAAATTTATATTATAGAAAAGATCGACATGTTAAGCCATCTACTAAGTTAAAATGTATTGCAATCAAAAAAGATATGGGGTGGTGTGATGATGTTAAAAGTAAAAAGAATTATAATAAAATAATTAGAATTAAAAAAAAGAAAGTTCATTATGAAAAATTATTTAGAAAAGATTACAAATATGATTTTTTAATCCCAATTAACTACAACACAAAAAAAACTATAATTGGAAAAGGTAGTGCAATTTTTATCCATTTGACAAAAAAATTTAAGCCAACATTAGGTTGTGTGGCACTTAAAAAAAAAGATTTTTTAATATTATTAAAACTTATAAATAAAAACACAAAAATTAAGTTAAACTAATTTCGTTGGCCAAATATATTAGACCCAATTCTTAAATATGTTGCTTGAAAATCTACGGCGTTTAAATAATCTGATGACATCCCCATACTTAAATCTGTTAATTTTATTTTTTTGTTTATTTCGTTCATTTCGGAAAAGTACTTGGTAGAGTCTTCATTAAGAGGTGGGATACACATTGTGCCTACTATATCAAGACCTAAACTTTTAGAAAAATTGTAAAAATCTGTGAGATCATTCTTTGATATTCCTGATTTTTGACTTTCTTCTCCAAGGTTTATTTGAATAAATATTTTAGGTTTTACACTTTGTTTATTTTGCTCATCTGCAATTTTTTTTGCCAATTTTTCACTATCCAAAGAATGAATATAATCAAAAATTTTAACCGCAAATTTAACTTTGTTTGTTTGTAGCCTACCAATTAAATGTAATTTTAATTTATTATTTTTATTTTTGATCTCTGTCCATTTTTCTACTGCTTCCTGAACTTTATTTTCACCAAAATCTATGTGACCATAATTTATTAACGGTAATATATGTTCTATTTTAAAAGTTTTTGAAACTGCAATGATTTTAGGTATTCTATTTTTTTCTTTCAATTCTAATAATTTAGATTTGATTGAAGCTTGAATAGACAATAAATTTTGAATAGTAAAATGCATAAAAAAGATTACAAAAAATATTACTTTATAGAAAAATTTAATAAAAGTAATATTGATAAACAAGACAAAAATACTTTAATTATATACAGAAATTACAAGAAGAAATATGATCAAAATGAAATTTTGAATCTTAGAAACTTTTGTAAAAAAAAGGGACTTAAATTTCTGCTATCAAATAATATCAAACTATCAATCAAATTAAATTTAGATGGTGCTTATATACCTTCATTTAATAAAGAATATTCTCATCTTAGTTATGTAATGAAAAGAGACTTCATACTTATAGGATCAGCTCATAATTTAAAGGAAATTAGAGTTAAGGAAAAACAGAAAGTTAAAAATATTTTTATTTCATCAATATTTAAAAAAAACAAAAACTTCCTAGGTTTAAATAAATTTAAAATAATTTCTAATCTATCAAGACTTCAAATTATAGCTTTAGGAGGAATTTCAAAAAACAATAAAAAGCTTATTAAACTTACAAAATCAATTGGATTTGCAGGGATCTCTTATTTTGAAAATAAAAAAAAGGCCCCTATAAAGGGGCCTTTTAATTAAGTATTTAAACTTTTAATTAAAACGCAAATTTAAAGTTTAGTTCGTAAGCAGCGTTATCTGCAGTAGATGTACCAGCTACGTTATCCATTGTCCCGTACGTACCTGAGATAGTCATTCCACCTGAAGTATGTGAGAAACTAACAGCTTGAGCTTCTTGGTCATCTTTTGAAGATGCTTCGTAATCAATTACTGAAGTATTTACTGACATTGATAGATCATCAGTTAATGCATAAGATACACCAACAGCTGTGAAATCTTCATCAGAACTACCAGTACCGAAATCAGTTTCGTTTACTTGGTAACCAACTGTCAATGGACCTGCTGCATAGACTACTGCCATCATTGATACGTCTGCAGAATTCGAAGCATCATTATTTTCACCCAAAGCTGCATAAACAGTTAGACCATCTATTTGTGATGGTGTAAATTTCACACCATAGTCAACTGAACCTTCTACAGCACCAGTAGTGTGTGAAGGAACGTATGAAGCTTTAAGTGCTACTCCATCCATTACTGTGTAGTCATATGTGAATATGTTATGAGTTATTGCTGAACCATTAGCTGGAGTATCTGGAGTTCCTGCATAACTTACTCCCCATGATTCCTCGTTAGCTGATGGAGTTAAGTCATCCCAAACACCCATTACTGAAGTACTACTTCCTCCAACGAATGTTAGTTTACCCATATCTCCTGTGTCTACTGATAATGCCAAAAAGCCAATTGCAGAATTATCAAGCTCTACGTCGTGAGTGACTGTGAAACCATTATCCATTTCTCCGCTTGCAGCGAAACTGATTGAATCAGACATTGACCAACCATTACCTTTGTCACCGTTATCGGCACCAGCTAATGTAAGTTGAGTGGTAGCTGAAATTGAGAAGTCCGCAGCTTGAGCTGAAGATGCTACTAATGCAGTACCTAATGCTGTCAATCCTACTTTTTTTAGATTGTTCATATTATTACCTTTCGTTAATTGTTTAATATTAAACAGGCAATATTTATCAATAAATTCAGATTATTTTCTTTAATTATGAATATTATTTGAAGATTTTAAAGAAGTGTTGCATATTTACATCACCTATAATTGTTGTTTTATATGTATTATTTGAGAAATATTGAAAATATCCTTTTAATTTTTGCATTTTTTAAAATAAAACAATTTATTAGATAAATTTATGGCATTTTTAAAAAAATTAAAACTTTTTTTCATTATTGGATTTGCTCTAGTTTCATTGATATCTTGTGAGAGTTTGCCAGGAGGAGATGCTCGAAAAAATCCGCCTGATCCGGATTTAAGGGTAAAGAAAAATCTTGAAGAAGGAAGAGGCTTCAGACTGGATAATGCTTTCAATAATAATAAAGGCGGAGACTTTTTGTTTGCAAGTTCAAATGAACTATGGAGAGCATCTTTGGATATAATAGATTTTATGCCCCTCTCATCTGTAAATTATAGTGGAGGTATTATTGTAACAGATTGGTATTCAGATGGAAAAAATCTTAATGAGTCAGTAAAAATCTCAATACGATTCTTATCAAATGAAGTCAGGGCAGATGCACTCGACATTAAGATTTTTTACAAAAAATGTAATCAAATGTCATCTTGTGAAGTTACACAAAAAAAAGGTCCTCTTTTAGTTGAACTAAAAAGGGAAATTTTAAGTAAAGCTACAATTTACAAAAAAGAGAAAAAAGACAAGAATTTTAAAGAGTACAAAGGTTCAAAGAAACTGTCTAATTAACCCAATAAATAAAATTTAAGTGAATTCCGAAAGATATAATTTTAAAACTGTTGAGATTAAGTGGCAAAAGAAATGGGCTGAAAATCGTTTATTTTCTTCAAAAATTGATCATTCTAAAAAAAAATTTTATTGTCTTGAAATGTTTCCATACCCCTCAGGAAAAATCCATATGGGGCATGTAAGAAATTATACAATTGGAGATGTTTTATCGAGATATAAAACATTAAAAGGATTTAATGTTCTTCACCCCATGGGCTGGGATGCTTTTGGAATGCCAGCAGAAAATGCAGCTAGAGAAAACAATTTAGATCCTAAAGAATGGACAAATAAAAATATATCTACAATGAAAGAACAATTAAAAAGACTTGGACTTTCTATTGATTGGGAAAGGGAAATATCAACCTGTTCTGAAGAATATTATAAACACCAACAATTATTTTTTTTGGAGCTTTTTGAAAAGGGACTAGTTTACAGAAAAGAAAATTATGTTAATTGGGACCCAGTAGATCAAACTGTACTTGCGAATGAACAAGTCATTGATGGTAAAGGCTGGAGATCAGGCGCAGTTGTAGAACGAAAAAAATTAAATCAGTGGTTTTTTAACATTTCTAAATTTTCTCAGGAGCTTCTTGATGGATTAGACAAATTAAAACAGTGGCCGAACAAAGTAAAAGTAATGCAAAAAAACTGGATAGGCAAATCATTTGGTTGTGAGATCGCATTTCAAACTGAAGGTGATTTACCTGTTAAAGAAATCAAATGCTTTACTACAAGACCAGATACTTTGTTTGGTTTTTCTTTTTTAGCATTATCTATAGATCACGAGATTTCAAAATTTTATTCTGAGGATGTAAAATTTCAAGAATTTAAAAAAGAGTGTTCTAAAACAGGGACTACAGAGGAAGCAATTGCTATTGGTGAAAAAATAGGTTTTAAAACTAACTTAATGGCTATAAATCCTTTAAATCCATCACAAAAAGTACCAGTTTTCTTTGCTAATTTTGTATTAATGGATTATGGGTTTGGCGCTGTATTTGGATGTCCAGCACATGATCAAAGAGACTATGACTTTGCCAAAAAATATGATCTCAATATAAAAACTGTAGTAAGACCTGAAGAACAAGATGACAAATTTATTGTTGGAAAAGAGGCATATTCTGGATCTGGAGTTATAATAAATTCAGAATTTTTAAATGGACTAAGGGTCCCTGAAGAGTCAATTATAAAAACAATCGAAATATTAGAAGAAAAAAATATTGGCAAAAAAAAAATTAATTTTAGATTAAAAGATTGGGGTGTGTCTAGACAAAGATACTGGGGATGTCCAATCCCTGTTGCCTATGATGAAAATGGAAGCGTAACAGCTATACCAAAAAAAGATTTACCAGTTAAACTTCCTGAGAAAGTAGATCTAAACTCAAAAGGTAATCCGTTAGATTTTAAAGAAGATTGGAAGAATGTAATAATAAATGGAAAGAAATATACAAGAGAAACAGATACTTTAGACACATTTGTATGTTCCTCGTGGTATTATCTTAGATTCTGTTCACCAAAAGAAAGTGAATATGGATTTAATAAAGAAGAAATTGATTATTGGATGCCAGTAGACCAATATATTGGTGGCGTAGAACATGCAATATTGCATTTACTTTATTCCCGTTTTTTCATGAAAGCTATAGGATATAAAAATCAAAATTTTAAATTTGATGAACCATTTCAAGGTCTATTCACACAGGGAATGGTATGTCATGAAACATATAAAGATAAAAATAATAATTGGCTAAGTCCTGATCAAATAGCATCAGATGGAGATAAATACTACAAAAAAGATGAGCCAGATAATATTGTTAAAGTTGGACCATCAGAGTCAATGTCTAAATCGAAAAAAAATGTAATTGATCCAGAAAA
Source organism: uncultured Pelagibacteraceae bacterium (assembly GCA_902611465.1). Taxonomy (GTDB): domain Bacteria; phylum Pseudomonadota; class Alphaproteobacteria; order Pelagibacterales; family Pelagibacteraceae; genus Pelagibacter. Next base: position 7,517 of record CACLZS010000011.1, read on the forward strand.
TATAATGAATAATTATGGTGCTGATGCTGTAAGATTATTTATTCTATCTGATAGTCCACCAGAAAAAGATGTTCAATGGTCTGAGCAAGGTATGAATGCATCTTACAAATTTTTACAAAAGTTATGGATTCTTCATAATAAGGTAAAAGCTAAAATACAAAATGACTTTGAATTGACTGGATCTGAAAAGGACTTGGAAAATTTTACTAACCAAATGATTAGTAAGATAACAAATAATCTTGAAAATTTTAGTTATAATGTAATTATAGCAAATATTTATGAAACATATAACTTTTTAATTAAAGAAATCGAAAAAGAAATTGATTCGAAGAAACTTAAAGAGAACTATATAAAAATATTAATTTTGTTTTCGCCTGCTATCCCACATTTTTCATCAGAGTGTTTTGAAGATTTAGGATATGGTGATAAAGTGCACTGGCCTATAGCCAATTTAAGCTTCACAAATAGAGACAAAATAGATTACGTAATACAGATTAATGGAAAAAAAAGAGCTATTTTAAATGATAATAGAGACATTGATCAAGAAAGTCTTTTACTGAAGATAAAATCAAATAAGATAGCGGCAAAGTATATAAAAGATAAATCAATAGACAAGATTATCTTTGTTAAAAATAGATTAATTAACTTATTAATACATGAGTAATTTTTTTTTGAGATATCTAGCTGTTTTTTTTATAACAGTACTATCAGCTTGTTCATATAAGCCTATCTTTTCTGAAAATAATTATAATTTTGAAATAGAAGAAATAATATTTAGTGGCGAAAGATATATTAATAGAATTATTAAAAATAAATTTGATTTAATTAAGAAAGAAAATGAGCAAGATAGAAAAAAATATGATCTTTTAATAAATACGAATAAAAAAAAATTAATTGTATCTAAAGATTCAAAAGGTGATCCTCTAAAATTTGATATTATTGTTACAACATATTTTGAAATTAACAATGAAGAAAAACTATTATTTAATAAAGAAATTATAAAAAATAATATTTATAATAATGATGTAGATAAATTTAAGCTTGAACAAAAAGAAAAAATAATTTTAGAAAATTTAGCTAAAAAAATTAGTGAAACTATAATTTCATCAATAATAAATTTGGATGATAATTAAAAACTTTGAAATAGACAAAATTAAAAAATCTAATTCCAATTTACATTTAATTTATGGTGTCAATGAAGGCATTAAGCAAGATTTGATAAATAATATTTACTTAGAAGGTTACGAAGGCGATACTTTTAAGTATGAGGAGCATGAAGTTTTAAATAATATTGATCAATTTATTTCAAATTTATTAACAAAGTCATTGTTTGGTAATAAAAAAATAATCATTATTTTAAGAGCTACAGATAAACTATGTACTTTGATAAATGATTTGTTAGATAGGGAAATAGTAGAGACAAAAATTATCATAAAATCATCAAGTTTAGAGAAGAAATCAAAACTTAGAAATTTGTTTGAAAAAGAAGATCAATTAATTTGTACACCTGTTTATGAAGATGACTCAAGAGCATTAAATTATGTTATTCAAAATTTTTTGAAAGTAAATAACTTCAGTCTATCACAAGAGATTAAAAATATTCTCATAGAAAGGTCGAAAGGAGATAGGATTAACTTAAAAAATGAATTATCTAAATTAAAAAATTTGTCATTAAGTAAAAATAAAATAAGTGTAGGAGATGTAAATAAACTCTCAAACCTAGCAGAAAATTATAGTGTGTTTGAATTATCAGATAACTATTTAGCTAAAAATTCTAAGAAAGTATCTAACATCCTTAATGAAAATAATTATTCATCTGAGGACTGTATTTTAATTATAAGAACAATATTAAATAAATCAAAAAGGCTTTTAAAAATACGAAATGAAATTGATAAAAATACTAATATCGATCAAGCAATTTCTAGCTTCAAACCACCTATATTTTGGAAAGAAAAAGATATTGTTAAAAAACAAGTTCAATCCTGGTCAACTAATGAAGTAAAAGGAATTATATTTAAAATCAATGACTTGGAAGCTTTAGTTAAGAAAAATAACTCAAATACAATGCTTTTTGTTTCTAACTTTGTAAGTAATTACTAATAATTTTCCTTAATGATCGCTACCAATCTATCAAGCTGATCAGCTCCTTTATACTCTAAGCTAATAGTTCCAGAATTATTTCTCTTATTTTTAACAAAAACTCTCATTCCAATTTTATCTGTTAACTCCTCTTCAAGACTAACAATATTTGGATCTTTTTTCTTTGATGTACTATTAGAACTAGATTTTAACATTCTTACTAAATTTTCAGTTTGTCTAACTGATAATTTTTTCGAAATAATTTTCTTTGCTAAAAGTATTGCATTGTCTAATCCAACCAAAATTTTTGCATGTCCTTGAGATAATTTTTCTTCAACTATTAGTTCTATAATTTCTTGTGGAAGAGATAAAAGTCGTAAACAATTTGAAATATGAGCTCGACTCTTTCCTATAAATTTAGATACTTTATCCTGATCGTAACTAAATTCATCAATTAATCTTTTATAACCTTCTGCCTCCTCGATTGGATTTAAATCTTTTCTTTGAACATTTTCGACAATTGCAAATTCTAATGATTTAAGATTATCAGCATTAATTATAATTACCGGAACTTCATGAAGCCCTGCATATTGGGCTGCCTGCCACCTTCTTTCTCCAGCTATGATTTCAAATTTACCTTCTTCATATGAAGATGGTCTTACAATAATAGGCTGGATAATTCCTCGCTCTCTTATAGAGTTAGTTAATTCCTCTAAACTAACCTCATCAAATTTTTTTCTAGGTTGATACTTATTTCTAATTAAAGAACTTATTGAGATATTTTTTTTATCATCAATTTGTTCACTATCCCCTATTAAAGAAGATAGCCCTCTTCCAAGTCCTTTTTTTGATTTAAACGGATTAATCATGCTGCACTCTCCACTTGTTTATCTTGGTTTAAAAATTCTTCTGTAAAACTAAAATAAGCTTTACTGCCTGGACAAGTTTTATCATAAATGAGAACTGGAACGCCATGAGATGGCGCCTCTGATAGTCTAACATTTCTTGGTACTGCAGTTCTATAAACTTTATCCTTAAAATAGTTCCTTGCTTCTGTTTCTACCTCACCTGATAATTTATTTCTCTTATCATACATGGTAAGAAGTATTCCTCTTATGTCTAAAGATGGATTTAAGTTAGACTTTATCCTTTCAATTGTTTTCATGAGCTGAGTGAGACCCTCTAAAGCAAAAAATTCTGTCTGAAGTGGCACCACTAGAGCATCAGATGCTACCAATGCCATGATTGTAAGTAGACTTAAAGACGGAGGGCAATCAATTATGATATAGTCATATAATGGCTCAGAATTGTTTAAAATCAAGGTTAATTCTTCTTTTAATTTAAAGGCTCGACGGCTATCACCTGCTGTTTCCACTTCTAGTCCAGACAAATCAACATTTGATGATATCAAATCTAAATTTCCAAAGCTTGTATGCTGGATTACCTCTGAGATTTTTTTATTACCATTCAATACATTGTAAATTGTTTGATCTGAACTTGTTGTGTTGGATAATCCAAGTCCTGTAGTAGCATTACCTTGTGGATCGAGATCAACTATAAGAATTTTTTTTCCCTTCATCGACAAACCCGCAGCAAGATTGATGACAGTGGTGGTCTTGCCTACTCCTCCTTTTTGGTTTATGACCGAAACAACTTTTTTATTCATCTTTTTTTTTTAAATTTGAAATTTTTACCACTGATGACTCTTCACTTGTAAGACTTTTCATTTCTTCTAAGTCAAATTTCCATTTCGTGGAGACATCTTTTAAAATTTTTTTTCTGCTTTTTCCTAAATACATGACTATATATTTAAAATTTTTAAAATTTTTTGTTGCTATATCAAAAATCACTGGCAAAGGTTTGAATGCTCGACAAATTATTACATCTGTCACTAAATTTTTTTCTTCAAATATATTTTTTTGATAAATTTTCGCTTCTAATTTAAACTTTTTTACCATCTCTATTAAAAAATTGCTTTTATGATAACTCTTTTCGTAAAAAATTAGCTTAAAACCTGGTTTTTTTGATTTCATCAGAATACCTAAAACTATACTAGGGAGCCCTGCACCAGAGCCAAGATCAGTACATACACTTATGTCATTTTTGTCAATAAAATCAATAGTTTGTGCACTATCATAAATATGCCTTGTATTTATTGACTTTTCTGTGCTTGAGCTTATTAAATTTATTTTCTTGTTTGTGCTTAAAATTGATTTTGAATAGTCCTCTAACTCCTTAAGTGTTTCACGTGAAACATTTTGGAGGAGAGTTTTATCTGTTTTTATTATTTTCGAATCAATCAAGCTATATGCTTAATAGACCTTCTTTTGACATGAGACAACAAAATATATACTGCTGCTGGAGTTATTCCATCTATTCTGAGTGCTTGGCCAAGTGTTTTTGGCTTTATCTTCTTAAATTTTGACTTAACTTCATTTGATAATCCAGAGAATTGATCATAATCTAAGTTTTCAGGTATTTTTAAATTTTCATCTCTTTTAAATGCTAAAATATCTGCATCTTGTTTCTTCAAATATCCTTTGTAGTGAGCTTTTATCTCAATTTGCTCATCGATTTCACGTGAAACATATTTAATTTGAGGCCAAATTTCCCTAATTTTGCTCATATTTACTGACTTTTGGCTCAGTATTTCCAATGCATTTCTTTTAACACCGTCTTTTGCAATATTAATTCCAAATTTAGATACTTTTGAGGGGGAAATTAATGAGTTTTCCATGTTTTTAATACTTTTTTCTAATTTAGAGGCTTTCTCTTTATATATAATTTTCCGCTCATTTAATATTAAACCAATATCAATTCCTTTTTGGGTAAGTCTTATATCTGCATTATCAGATCTCAAAGATAGCCTGTATTCTGCCCTTGAAGTAAACATTCTGTAAGGCTCAACAACTCCTTTTGTGACTAAATCATCTATCATCACACCTATATAGGCTTCAGATCTATCAAGTATAAATGGTTCTTTATCTTTAATAGATAGAGCGGCGTTTATTCCAGCTATTAATCCTTGTGCAGCAGCTTCTTCATAGCCTGTTGTCCCATTTATTTGTCCTGCAAGGTAAAGGTTTTTAATTTTTTTTGTCTCTAAAGTTAAAAATAGCTCCCTTGGGTCCACAAAATCATATTCTATTGCGTATCCAGGCCTTAAAATCTTAACATTTTCTAAACCATTGATATTATTGCATATTTCTTGCTGTATTTCAGCAGGAAGGGAAGTTGAAATTCCATTAGGATAGATTGTTTTATCATTTAGACCTTCTGGCTCTAAAAATATTTGATGTTTTTGCTTATCAGCAAACTTTACAATTTTATCTTCTATGGAAGGACAATATCTAGGGCCAACACCTTGGATACTTCCTGAGTACATAGCACTACTTTTAATGTTTTTAGATATGATCTCATGAACTGCTCGATTAGTATATGTCATCCTACATGAAATTTGTTTATTGATATTTTTTCTTGTAAGAAAAGAAAAAAAATATGGATCTTCATCTGCGTGCTGCTCTTCAAGTTTTTCGAAATTAATCGTCGTTGCATCCAATCTTGGTGGTGTTCCTGTTTTTAATCTTCCAATTTTAAAATCATATTTTTCTAATTGTTCACTTAAACCTGTTGAAGGTTTTTCATTGAATCTTCCTGCAGGTGTTTTTTCTTTACCAATGTGAATTAAACCATTTAAAAAAGTTCCAGTTGTTAGGATTACTTTAGATGATAGTACTTTTTTACCTTCTTGTGTGATAAAACCGATTATATTGTTTTTTTCAAAAATAAACTCTATTACAGGATCAGAAAAAATGTTTAAATTACAGTAGTTTACAAGTTTTTCTTGCATATATTTCTTGTATAATGATCTATCACTTTGAGTACGAGGTCCACGCACAGCAGGGCCTCTGCTTCTATTTAATAATCGAAATTGTATTCCTGATTTATCTGCAACTTCACCCATCACACCGTCAAGTGCATCTATCTCTCTAACAAGATGACCTTTGCCTAATCCCCCTATTGCTGGATTACATGACATCTCACCAATAGTATCAAATTTATGCGTAAATAAGGCTGTATTTACTCCCAATCTAGCAGATGCAGCAGCAGCCTCACATCCTGCATGCCCACCGCCAATTACAACTACATCAAATGACAACTCATTTTTCATAGCTTTAATTTATTATTGATCCTAAAATTTACAAGGAAACACTTAAAAATGCATAAAAACCAAGTAAATTCAGTACTTATTTACCTATACAAAAGTCGTTAAAAATAGACCCTAATATTTCTTCAACATCTACTTTACCAACGATCATTCCTAAATGTCTGGTTGCCAATCTTAAATCTTCTGCAGCTTTATCAAAATCTTCTTGAGAGTTTTTTTCCTCGAAGTTGATTAAATTTTGAACACAAGCTTCTAAACTTTGTCTATGTCTTTCTCTCGTAATTAGAGTTTCATTTGAACTTACAAACTTATTTTTTAGTTTATCTTTAATTCTATTTAATAACTCATCTAAGTTTGTTTCATTTTTGATTGATAAAAAAATTGGATTAAACTTTTCAATTTGTTGATTGATATTTTTATAACCAAGATCTATTTTATTGATTACAATTATTGATTTTTCACTAATCAAATCGTTCAAAAACCCAGTAAAATTAACACGTTTTGGCTCTATTACTATTATGTTTAAATCAGCATCCTCAGCGCGTTTGAGGGCTAATTTAATTCCTTTTTTTTCTATCTCATCTTGAGATTCTCTAATCCCAGCAGTATCAGAAATCACAACAGGATATCCATCTAAATTTAAATGAGCTTCGATAACGTCTCTTGTTGTTCCTGCAATTTCTGAAACGATAGCTACATCTCGATTGGAAAGATAATTTAGCAAAGAGGATTTTCCTGCATTAGCTGGTCCTATAATTGCAATCTTAAAACCTTCTCTAATTCTTTCTCCAACTTTTTGATCATTCAAAATTTTTTCAATTTCATTTCTAATTTTTTCGGAATCTATTTTAATATTTTTTATTACATCTTCTGGAAGATCATCTTCAGGAAAATCAATTTTAGCCTCAACATTTGACAAAATTTTTAAAAGCTTTTCCCTAAGAGAATTATATTTTTCAGAACTTCTTCCACTCATTATTTTAATAGCTTGTTGTCTTTGAATTTCGGTTTCTGCAGAAATAAGATCCGATATACTCTCAGCCTTAAGAAGATTTATTTTTCCATTTTGAAAGGCAATTTTTGTAAATTCACCAGGCTCTGCTAGGCGACAATCTTCAAATTTTGACAATTGATCTAAAATTGATCTAACAACAGCTATGCTACCATGTACATGTATTTCAGCCATATCTTCACCTGTATAGCTCTCTGGGCCAGGAAACCACAATAATATACCTTCGTCTATCAGCTCAGAATTGTTGACTTTATTGAATTTTTTAAGAGTTGCTAATCTTGGGGGAGGCATTTCTCCATTTATTAAACTTAGTATAATTTTTTTTGTGTGTATTCCAGATACACGAATAACTGCTATACCTGAAACTCCAGGACCTGATGAAAGCGCGTATATGTTCATATAATTATTATAGTTTTATATTAAGCATAATTATATAATTTTATTAATGATTATATGGTTAGCATCTTATCCTAAAAGTGGAAACACTTGGGTTCGTTCTTTTTTATCTTCATTACTATATGATGAAAATAATGAAGCAAATTTTAGTTCAATATTAAATATAAAACAATATCCATTAAGATCCGACTTTAAGAATCTAATTAATAATTTAGATGATATAAATGAAATTTCTTCTAATTGGTTAAAATCACAAAGTATTATAAATTCTGACAACAAAATTAAATTACTTAAAACCCATCATGCACTGGTTAAAATTGGTAAATCGAATTTTACTGATCATAGTTGCTCATTAGGTGCAATATATATTGTTAGAGATCCAAGAAATGTGATAAGTTCAGTTCTTTATCACTATTCAAAAAAAAATTATCAAGAAGCAAAAGAGTTTTTATTTGATGAACATAGAGCCTTAGGAAAAAAATATAATCCAGATGGTCATAACCAAAATAATGATATGTTTACACTTATTACATCATGGAAAACTCATTATAATTCGTGGAAAAATTTTAAAAAAAATTACCTTTTAATAAAATATGAAAATTTAGTTTCAGAACCAAAAAATGAGTTTCATAAAATTTCAAATTATATTTCTAAGTTGATGAATTTGAAAATCGAAGACAAAAAAATTAATCTGGCAATAAAGTCAAATGAATTTGAAAATTTGAAAAGAATGGAAAAAAAAGATGGTTTTAAGGAAGCAATAAAAAATAAAGAAACGGGTGAAACAAAAAGTTTTTTTAACTTGGGCCCTAAAAACAAATGGCAGGAAAAATTGGATATTGAAATTAAGGAAAGTATTGAAGAAAAATTCGAGATTGAAATGAAAGAACTTGGTTATTTATAATTATGCAGGCTTATTCATTGAATTAAAAAATTCAGCGTTATTTTTAGTTGTCTTTAATTTTGAATTAATAAAATCTATCGCATCCATCGATCCCATTGGAGCAATGATTCTTCTCAAAACGTTCATTTTTTGAAGATCATTTTTATCAAAAATTAATTCCTCTCTTCTTGTTCCAGACTTTGTAATATCTATTGCAGGGAAAATTCTCTTCTCTGATATTTTTCTATCTAAAATGGTTTCACTATTTCCAGTTCCTTTAAATTCCTCAAAAATTACTTCATCCATCCTACTACCAGTATCGATAAGAGCAGTGGCTATAATTGTTAATGATCCTCCCTCTTCAATATTTCTGGCTGCACCGAAAAACCTTTTGGGTCTTTGTAGCGCGTTAGCATCTACACCACCTGTCAAAACTTTTCCTGAACTTGGTACAACAGCATTATACGCTCTTCCTAATCTTGTTATAGAGTCTAAAAGTATTACAACATCTTTCTTATGTTCCGTTAGTCTTTTTGCTTTTTCAATAACCATCTCAGCAACAGCTACATGGCGTTGAGCTGGTTCATCAAAAGTTGAACTTATAACTTCGCCTTTAACTGTTCTTTGCATATCTGTTACTTCTTCTGGTCTTTCATCAATTAACAAAACCATAAGATAACATTCGGGATGATTGGCTGTTATAGAATTTGCAATACTTTGTAAAATCATCGTTTTCCCTGCCTTAGGTGGAGATATAATCAACGATCTTTGACCTTTTCCAATAGGACTTACTAAATCAATTAACCTTGGAGTAAGATCAGGTTTTTTTTCTATTTTATTAGACTCAACTTCCATCCCCAATTGTTTATTTGGGTATAGAGGTGTTAAATTATCGAATGCAATTTTATGCTTAAATTTATCTGGTTCTTCAAAATTTATTTTACTAACTTGAAGAAGTGCAAAATATCTTTCTCCGTCTTTAGGAGATCTAATAGGTCCCTCAACTGTATCTCCAGTTCTCAATCCAAATCTTCTTATCTGACTTGGACTTACATATATATCATCTGCTCCTGGTAAATAATTAGACTCCATCGCCCTTAGAAAACCAAAACCATCTTGAAGTAGTTGTAGCACTCCACCACCAGTTATCTCTTCTCCTTTTTCTGCAAGTTTTTTTAAAATTGCAAAATAGATTTCTTGTCTACGTAGAGTACTAGCATTTTCTATTCCAAGGTTTTCAGCCTCAGTTATTAATTTTTCAGAGCTTTTTTCTTTTAATTCTTGAATATTCATTGATGGGAGTTTTGTTTAAGATTAGTTAAATATATATATTGAAATTAAAATTTCAACCCTAGATAGGTTTAAAAACTACTATAAATACAATAAAAATAAGCAATACAGTAGGAATTTCATTAATTATTCTATAAAATTTGGAAGATTTGGTGTTTTCTTTTGATTTTAGCAGCCGGATACATTTTCCAAGGTATTCATGGTAAATCGTCAATACTACTACTAGTAAGATTTTAAGCTGTAGCCATAAATAAGCAAAAGTTTCAATCCCATTTATCCAAATCAGTATTATACCAAAAAACCAGGACAAGATCATGGCCGGTCGCATTATATAATTATAAAGTTTTCTTTCCATTGTCTCAAAAATCTCAGTAGCTTGCTCTTTTTCAAAATTTTCAACATGATAAACAAATATTCTTGGTAAATATAAGAGGCCTGCCATCCAAGAAATTACTGCAATTAAATGGAGTGATTTAAATAAAAGGTATCCGCTCATTAATTATAAATTTTTAGAAATAAGATGTTTGAATAAATTAATATGATCGTCATTATCATTTAAACATGGAATCATCTCAAAATTTTCTCCACCAGATTTGATAAAGCTTTCTTTTCCTTGAATTGATATTTCCTCTAAAGTTTCTACACAATCTGACGAAAATCCAGGGCAAATAACTAAAATATTTTTTTTACCTTCTTTAGGCAAGGCTTCAAAAGTTTTGTCGGTATAAGGTTGCAACCATTCCTGAGGGCCAAATCTTGATTGAAATGTTGTGATAATTTTAATATCTGAATATTTTTCAGAAATCAATCTAGTAGTTTTGTGACAATAGCAATGATAGGGATCTCCTTTGTCAAAATATTTCTTAGGAATCCCATGGTATGATGCAACAATTAAATCAGGCTGCCAATCAATTTCACTAATTTTTTTAACAATACTTTTTCTGATTGCATCAATATAAAGAGGTTCAGACTCGTAATGAGGGATTATTTTAAGATTTGGTTGCCATCTCATTTTCATTAAAGTTCTATAAACCTCATCACAAACCGTTGCTGTAGTTGCTGCTGCATATTGTGGATACAAAGGAAGCACGATTAAATTTTCACAACCTTTTTTTTGAAGACCATGAATTTTGCTTTTAATACTTGGATTTCCATACCTCATAGCAAAATCGACAATTAAATCTTCGTTGCCAATTTCATTAGATAATTTTTCTGATTGGCTTTCAGTAAAATATCTTAAAGGAGACATATTTTTATCTTCCATCCATATTTCTTTATAAGCTTTTGCTGTTTTAGAAGGTCTAAAAGTAAGTATAAATAAGTTAAGTATTACCTGCCAAATCAAGGGATTAACTTCGATTACTCGTCTGTCTGACAAAAATTCCTTTAAATATTTTCTAATATCTAACCAATTTGTTGAATCAGGTGTACCAAGATTAACAATTAAAATACCTATTTTACCATAATTAATTTTTGGATGGTCTGGGGTCATTTAAAATTTCTTACAATCTTTATTAATTCTTCAACCATTTCAATTTTAGTCTCAGGTAGTATTCCGTGACCTAAATTAAAAATATATGGATGATCTTTAAAAATACTGAGATATTTTTCAACTTCTATTTTAAGGGTGTGTTGATCAGTTAGTAATACTTTTGGGTCAAGACCACCTTGTATTGGTATTTTAATTTCATTGACTATCTTCTTTGGATCAACATCATAATCTATATTTATAGCATCAGGTTTAACAATTTCACAAAAATTTTTATAATTTTTAATACCTCTTGGAAAACAAATAACGGGAACTCCTAATTTCTTTACATACTCTACAATATTAAAAGTAGGCATATAGATATATTCAGGAATGTTATCTTCTAATAATCCAGCCCAACTATCAAAAATTTGAATAATTTGAGCGCCAGCTTCAATTTGATTTTTTATATGAAGTTTTAAGAATTTCTCTATTATTCCTAGAAGTCTATTAATTAAAAAATTATCTTTATAAAAATCGCTTGATAATCCCTTTTTAGGGGAAGATTTATTAATCATATAAACTAGGATAGTCCAAGGCGCTCCAACAAAACCAATCATATCCCTATTGCTCATTAAAGGATCTTTGGACGTTTTTGAGATTGCTTTATAAACTTTATAAACCTTTTCAGTAAAATTTATTTCGTCCACACTTTTTATTTTATCTAAGTTAATATCTCCTAAATTAGGACCAAAATTTTTTTTAAATTCTACCTGTTGACCAAGTCCATAAGGCAACATTAAAATATCAGAAAATATTACAGCTCCATCAAACCCAAATCTTTTAATAGGTTGCAGAGTAATCTCAGAAGCTAAGTCACTATTTAAGCAAAGTTTTATAAAATCCTGGTTTTCTTTTCTAATTTTTCTAAACTCCGGCAGATACCTTCCTGCTTGCCTCATCAGCCATATAGGATTAGATTTGGTATCTTGTTTTTCAATACAGTTAGTTATGGGACTCATATAAATAGATATATATTATTTACTTTATTAGTATTATGTATTGTGAATAACGTAAATTAGTCAATTTCCACATTTTATTAACTTATTATTAATAATTTTAATCATAAATTAATAAGATATTTAAAGAATAAATTAAGGATTTTCATGTTTTATAAACATTTTGAATAACTATTATCACATCTTATAATTCAGTTAATTTTAAGTTAAAAAAACTAAAATCTACGTATTCGAAGTATAAATCTGCATTTTTCTTATTTCACTAATAGTTTATAAACATTTTATACATGAGAAACTTATACCAAATTTACTTAATATCAGATTCTACTGGAGAGACATTAGATAGGATTTTTTTGGCATTAAAAGCTCAGTTTCCTAATTTTGAATATGAGACTAATCATTTTTCTTTTACTCGTACTGAAAGTCAAACTTTAAGTATTTTAAAACAAGCTAAAAAAGATGAAAATTCTATTATCTTATATACAATAGTTAACAGTAAACTCGCAAAATATCTTACAGAAAAGGCTTACGAAAGAGACATACCGTGTTTTGGTGTTCTTGGAGACTTGATATTAAATTTTTCAAAGGTACTTAATCAAAAAGCTTCCCATCAACCAAGCGGTCAACATATTTTGAATGAAGAATACTACGATAGAATTGAAGCTATTCAGTTTACAATGAATCATGATGATGGTAATCAAACTGATGATATAGAAAAATCTGATATCATTTTGTTAGGAGTAAGTAGGACAAGTAAAACCCCAACAGCAATTTATTTAGCTAATAGAGGTTTTAAAACTTCAAATATCCCTTTAGTAAACAAAAACTCAATTCCACCGAAGGTTAGAGAAAAAAGCTTTTCCCCTTGCGTTGTAGGTTTAGTAACCGAGGCTGAGAGACTATATGATTTAAGAAAAAACAGATTGAATTCTCTTAAAGAAGATCAAAATAGTGAATACGTAAACATAGATAAAATTAGGGATGAATTAGATAGTTCTAAAAAAATTTTTAAGGAGAATAATTGGCCCACAATAGACGTAACTAGAAAATCAGTTGAAGAAACAGCGGCATCTGTAATTAAAATTTACGAAATAAAAAATAAAAAAAATGCCTAAAATTATTTTAGCTTCTAAAAGCAAGGTAAGAAAAGAAATATTAGACAATCATAATATTAATAACAGGGTTGAAGTATCAAATGTTGACGAAGATCCAATAAAAGAAAGTCTATTAAAAGAGGGAGCTTCACCTGAAATTATTTCCAAAAATCTTGCAGAATTAAAAGCAAATAAAATAAGTCAAAAAGTGAATAATACTTTGGTTTTAGGAGCAGATAGCGTCATTGATCTGACAGGGGAGTTAATATCAAAACCAGAAAGTAGGGAAGAGGCTTTAAATATTTTGAAGAAACTAAATGGAAAAAAACACTCCTTGATCAGTTCGGTTTGTTTATCTAAAAATGGATCCATGATTTGGAACTATACTGATAAAGCTTACTTAACCATGAAGCATTTTTCTGAAAATGAATTAATCACTTATTTAAATAAAATAAGCGATGAAGCTTTGTATGCTTATAATGTCTATCAAATTGAAGGAGAAGGAAGATCTTTATTTTCAAAAATTGATGGAGACGAAGACACGATAATGGGCTTACCTATTAAAAAAATTAAGGAATATTTGGAACTACAAAAATGAAAAAATTTTTAGTAATAGGAAACCCAATTGAACATTCTTTATCTCCAAAGCTACATAACTATTGGATAAAAAGAAATAATTTGAATGCAATCTATGCAAAATTGGAAGCTAATGAAAATGATTTATCTGAATTATGTAAATCTATGAAAAAAGGAGATTTGGATGGTTTGAATATTACAGTCCCTTTTAAGAAATTAATAATTCCTCATTTAGATATTTTAAGTGACAATGCAATAAAAACACAATCTGTAAATACTATTTCTCTAAATAAAGGGAATTTAGTTGGAGATAATACTGATATTGATGGATTTGAATTAAGCATAAGAAAATTAAAATATGATGTTAGTGAAAAAACAGTTTTGATATTAGGTGCTGGTGGTGTTGTACCATCAATAATCTTATCGCTGCTAAGAATGAAAGTATCTAAAATATTTTTAAGTAACAGAACTAAAGAAAAAGCCAATAAATTAAAAGAATTTTTCAAAGAGATTAATGTTGTGGACTGGGGAGATTTACCTGAATTCGATATGATTATTAATGCTACAACTGTAGGTCTCAATAAAAAAGACAAGTTTGGAATGAACTTTTCAAAAACTGGTCAAAACAAGTTTTTTTATGATGTGATATATGAGCCATTTCAAACAGAATTTTCAGATGCGGGAAATATTCAAGGTAATATAATCGAAAATGGTTTAAATATGTTTTTATTTCAGGGACAGCAAGCATTTAATATTTGGCACAAAGTTGAACCAGAAATAAATCAAGAATTATTAGAATTTTTAAAGAATAAACATGATTAGAATCGCAGTAATTGGTGGGATTGGTTCAGGAAAATCATTTATTTCAAAACTTTTTAGTTACCCAGTATTTAATGCAGATAATGAAGTTAAATATATTTATAAAAGAAATAAAGCCTGCTTCAATCAAATGAAAAAAAAATTACCTAAATTTATTAAATCATTTCCTATCCAAAAAAAAGAACTCATATCAGCAATTAACTCAAATAAAAAAAACCTTAAAATAATTTCTGCAATTGTTCATCCTTTGGTCAGAAAAAAAATGGCTAAATTTATAAATAAAAACAAAAAATCTAGAATGATTATCTTTGATATTCCCTTATTTATTGAAAATAAGCTCAATAAAAAAGAAGATGTAATAATTTTTGTTAATTCTAAAACTTCCAAGGTATTAGAAAGGTTAAAAAAAAGGCCTAACTTCAATAAAAAATTGATTAGAAGTCTAAAAGAAAGTCAGTTTATCTTATCTAAAAAAAGAAGATTATCTGATTATGTTATTAACAATAATTTTTCTGCAAATATAATGAAAAAAAAAGTTAAACTAATTAAGAAAAAAATTTTAAATGAAAGAAATAGTTCTAGATACTGAGACAACTGGATTATCAGTTAGAGATGGCCATCGAATAGTTGAGATTGGATGTATTGAACTAGATAATTTAATACCAACTAAAAATATTTTTCATATTTATTTAAATCCTGAGAGAAAAGTATCACAGAAAGCCTTTGAGGTTCATGGATACTCTGATGAGTTTTTATCAACAAAAAAAAAATTTGCTGAAATTGCAGATGAATTCTTAGACTTTATAAGAGACAAAAAAATTATCATTCACAACGCCGAGTTTGACATAGGACATTTGAATAATGAATTATCATTAATTGGAAAAAAAAAAATAAGTAATTCTAATGTTATAGATACACTGGAATTAGCAAGAAATAAATTTCCAGGTTCTGGAATAAGTCTAGATGCATTATGTAAAAGGTTTAGAATTGATAACTCAAAAAGAGAAAAACATACTGCTTTGATAGACTGTGATTTACTTGCAAAAGTTTATATTAATCTAATTGATCAAAAAGAACCAACTTTAAATTTAGTGGAGAGTAATGAAAACAGTATTTCAGAGAGCAAAGATGATTTAGAATATTATAAGAAAGTAATAGTTCCAAGCAAGGATGAATTGTCAAAACATAACAAGTTTTTAAAAAAATACTTAAAAAAAAATTATTTTTAATTTAATCTTTCATTATATAATTTTTCAAAATCAATTTTAGATCCAAATTGTAAATCAGGTAAACCAGAATTTCTTAGAATAGTTAAAAATTTATTTTCTAACTCAGGATAAATTTTTGTTTGCAAGTCGCATAGAACGATTTTTTCTAACTCACTTTTTTTAATTTGAACATCTATAATTTCAATTGCGGTTGCATATTTTATTTGAAAAAACCCTTTATCTTTTTTAATATTTGGGTTTTCATATGTAAGGGTAGTCAATACTTCTATCATTTTTCTTTTTAAAGGTTTTGATTTTATATCAACTTTCATAACATATTGAGGTATGGTATTTCTTATTGTAACTAAAGTTTCTGGGCTAGGTATCTCGACTGATAAATCTTGAATGTAACTTACTACTATTTTATATTTATTTTCCATCTTTGTCTTCTATATCTTCGTATTCACCATCAATATAATTTTTTTTATGATCTTCTTTTTTTGGAGAATATTTCTTTGAATATCTACTTAAAATAATTTTCCTAGTAATAGGAAAAACTAATAAAATTCCAATTATATCCGTTGCAAATCCTGGCAAAATTAATAGCAAAGCGGCAAAAGCTATTGCAGCTCCTGAAACTATTTCATAAAGGGGGAGTTCATTTTTTACTAATTGTGACATCCCTGATCGTAATGTGTTAAAACCCTCGTATCTCGCGTACCAAATGCCAACAATTGCTGTTACTAAAATTAGCAAAATAGTGTTTAACGCTCCGATTTGTGAGCCAACTTTAATGAATAAGTAGATTTCTACAAGAGGTATACCTATAATAAGAATTAATGCTGTGTTCATTTGTCTATAATGTAAATTGCAGGTTGAAATTAATCAACATAGTAAATATTATTAGTATATGAGTTATAGCTTCGAGTACATCGATATAATATTATTAGCCATGATTGCTGGTTTCATTTTCCTAAGATTAAGAGGAATTTTAGGGAAAAAAACTGGATTTGAGGAAAATATTAATCAGAGTTTTCCTCACGAAGAGGCTCCAGAGACAAAAAATTCTCCCATTTTGAGTGCTGAAACTTTTGATGATGCAGCAAAAAAAGATTTTTTAAATGGCGCTAAAATTGCTTATGAGAGTATTATTACTAGTTTTTCTAAAGGAGATTTAAAGTCAATAAAAAATCTTTTAGCAAAAAATGTATACGATCAATTTTATGAGGCTATTAAAGATAAAAAAGCAAGAAATGTTACATCAGAAACTACATTTATAGGTATTAATTCCGCAGAAATAAAAGAGCATAATCAAAATAAAAATATGCTTGAAGTAAGTGTTGAATTTGTGAGTGAAATTATATCTTGCATTAAAGATAAAGATAATAAAATTATTTCAGGTGATGCTCAAAAAGTTAAAAAAGTATTAGATACTTGGAAATTTACAAAAGACAGTACTTCAAAAAATCCTAACTGGTTAATAGTGGACACTCAAGCTTAGTTGATTAAAAAAATATCAGATAAAGATAAACAGGATTGGCAAAATTTCTTAAATAGTTCTGACAAACTAGAAAATAAAGATCAAAAAATTCCTTCAACACCTAAAAGATATATTGAAAGATCTATTGATTTGCACGGTTATACTTTAGAGGAAGCAAATCAAAAGATGACTTCTTACATTGAAGAGTGTTATGCAAATGGAGTTAACAAAATTAGTGTCATAACAGGAAAGGGTCTTAGATCTAAAAATTTAAATGACCCATATCAATCTAGCAATTTAAGTATATTAAAACACTCAGTACCTAATTTTATTAAAGGTAGTGATCATTTAATGAAAAGAATTATAAGTATTGATTTCGAGGCTGTTGAAAACCCATCTATTGGAAATTTTGATATATTTTTAAGAAAAAAAAAGTAATTTCTACAAAATAAACTTCGATAGGTCTGCGTCCTTAACAAGTTCACCAATATTTTTCTTAATATAATCTGAGTCTATGCTAATCTTTTCACCAGCTCTATCTGTGGCTGTAAAACTAATTTCATCTAAAACTCTTTCTATAATGGTGTGTAGTCTTCTGGCACCTATGTTTTCTACAGTTGTATTTACCTCACTTGCAATTGTCGCAATTGTATCAATCCCATCTTCAGTAAATTCTAAATCAACGTTTTCAGTTTTAAGTAAAGCTTTGTATTGTTTAATTAAACTATTGTCTGGCTCTTTTAAAATTCGTTTAAAATCCTCACTATTCAATGCATCTAGCTCAACTCTGATTGGCAGTCTTCCTTGAAGCTCAGGCAAAAGATCTGATGGTTTTGCTAACTGAAATGCTCCAGAAGCTATAAATAATATGTGATCTGTTTTTATTGGACCGTATTTTGTGCTCACTGTCGTTCCTTCAATGAGAGGAAGTAAGTCTCTTTGAACACCTTCTCTTGAAACATCTCCACCAACTCTATCAGTTCTTGCTGAAATCTTATCTATTTCATCTAAAAATACGATACCGTTATTTTCAGTTGTGTTTTTTGCAGATTTAATAATTTTATCTTGTTCGATTAATTTATCAGCTTCCTCGTTAAGTAATATCTCATGAGATTCTTTTACTGACATTTTTTTCTTCTTAGCTTTCTGACCCATAGATTTACCGAGCATATCTGAAATATTAATCATTCCAACATTTGCACCAGGCATACCAGGAATTTCGAATGACGGCATTCCACCACCACTTTCAGTTACAGCTATTTCAATCTCATTGTCGTCTAAATCACCATCTCTTAATCTTTTCCTAAAACTTTCCTGTGTTGCAACACTAGCTTTATTACCTACAATCGCATCAAGAACTCTGTCCTCTGCTAATTTTTGTGCTTTAGCGTGAACTTCTTTCCTTTTTTTTACTTTCTCCATTGCAATAGCAATTTCTAAAAGATCTCTAATAATTTGTTCTACATCTCTTCCAACATAACCTACTTCAGTAAATCTTGTAGCCTCAACTTTTACAAATGGTGCTTCAGCTAATTTTGATAATCTTCTAGATATTTCCGTTTTACCAACACCTGTTGGCCCCATCATTAAAATATTTTTTGGAAGAACTTCATCCTTCATATCACCTTCTAAAGCTTGTCTTCTCCATCTATTTCTTAAAGCAATTGCTACAGCTCTTTTCGCATTATTTTGCCCAACAACAAATCTATCTAATTCAGACACAATTTCTCTTGGAGACAGTGAGTTTTGAATATTATTTTTTTCTTTTTTTACTTTAGCGTTTGGTAATGTTGTGACGTTTGATTTTTCCATTTAAATTTTCTCTATGTTTAAATTATCATTTGTGAAAACACATATTTCAGATGCAACCTTAATCGCTTTTTTTGCAATTTCTTCTGCTGATAAATCAGTATCCATTAATACTTTTGCAGAAGCTAATGCATAATTTCCACCTGATCCTATTCCAATAACATCTCCTTCAGGTTCTAAAACATCGCCGGTTCCTGAAATAATAAAACTATTTTCT
Organism: uncultured Pelagibacteraceae bacterium; assembly: GCA_902611465.1. Taxonomy (GTDB): domain Bacteria; phylum Pseudomonadota; class Alphaproteobacteria; order Pelagibacterales; family Pelagibacteraceae; genus Pelagibacter. The sequence continues at coordinate 27,035 of CACLZS010000011.1, forward strand.
TTATCACCAACAGCCATCAAGGCTTCTAATCTTCTTAAATATTTATCTGTTCGCCAATCTTTAGCTAGTTCAACAGCGGCTCTTGCTAAATTTCCAGCATGTTTTTCTAGCTTAGACTCTAATCTTTCAAATAATGTTAAGGCATCTGCAGTAGATCCAGCAAAACCTGCGATCACATTTCTTTTCTCAATCTTACGAACTTTGTTTGCAGTTTTCTTGATTACTGTATTTCCCATACTAACTTGGCCATCTCCAGCAACTACTACTTCATTATTTTTTCTTACTAATACTATTGTTGTCATGGATTATAAATGGATACTAAATCTAATAGTTCAAGACCAAGGCTAGAATTATTGCCATAATTGAATAATAGATATATACCTTTTTTAGATTATGAAACGTAAAGCCAAAATAATTAGAAAAACAAAAGAGACTAACATCAGTGTTGATTTAAACATTGATGGTAAGGGTAAGTACAAAGTTGACACAGGTATAGGATTTTTAGATCACATGCTTGAGCAATTATCAAAACACTCCTCAATGGATATGAATATTAAAGCTAAAGGTGATACGCACATTGATCTCCATCACACAACAGAAGATACGGGAATTGCGATTGGTGAATGTTTAAAAAAAGCGTCAAATAAATTTGTTGGAATTAAAAGATATGCTCACGCGATGATACCAATGGATGAAACATTAACTAGAGTTGCAATTGATGTTTCAAACAGACCTTATTTAATTTGGAAAGTAAAATTGAAAGTGGAAAAATTAGGTGAGATGGACACAGAACTATTTAAAGAGTGGTTCCAAGCCTTTTCACAAGCTGCAGGAATTACTTTACACGTTGAAAATATTTATGGCGATAACAGTCACCACATAATCGAATCTTGCTTTAAAGGATTAGCAAGATCATTACGAGCTGCTTTAGAGATGGATCCAAGAAACAAAACTACAATACCTTCTACAAAAGGTTCTTTATAAATTTAATGAATGTCACAATTGTTGACTACAATTCAGGCAATATAAGTTCTGTAATAAATTCGTTTAAAGAAGTTGCAAAAGACAAAGTAAACATTGAAGTAACATCTGATCTTCAAACAATTAAAACTAGCGATAAAGTTGTATTACCGGGGCAAGGATCTTTTAAAAGCTGTATTGATGGTCTCAATAGTATTAATGGCTTAATTGATACATTAAATGAATTTACCTTAGAAAGTAAAAAACCACTTCTTGGAATTTGTGTTGGGCTTCAAATGTTCGCTGATATTGGTTATGAAGAAACTGAAACAAAGGGTCTGGGATGGATTTCAGGTAAAGTGTCTAAAATTGATAACCAAGGTGGTAAGTTTAAGCTTCCACACATTGGTTGGAATGAAATCAATATAATGAAAGACAGTGAGATTTTTAAAGGAATAGAAAATAACTCTCACATGTACTTTGTTCACAGCTATGAATTCGTACCAGAAGATAAATCTCTGATTTCAGCAACAACTGATTATTCAACAAATGTTGTTTGCGCAGCTGAAAAAGAAAATATATTTGGTACACAATTTCACCCCGAAAAGAGCGATAAAATCGGTCTTAAAATAATCAATAATTTTATAAGTTTATAAAATGAAAAAAATTAAAGAATTTATTTTTTTTGTTATTTTACTTTCATTATTTATAAATTCCTTGGGGTATTCAAAAATAATTAAATTTGATGAGAATTTTAATTTAAATGTTCCGTCCAATTACTCATCTCTAAAATTTACAGATCAAATTGAGGGTATTGATATACAAGAGATGGAGAAATATGGAATGCAAGCATATTTTTTAGGAGATAAGAAACTTATTAATGCTTTTGAGTACTATCTAATTCATAACGAATTTAATGATTATTTTACAAACATTCAAAAAAAATTAGAATCTAAAGCTAGAAATTCTAATTCAAATCAAATAATGAAATATTTCCTTCGAATTCTAAAAAAAGAAAATATACAAAGTATAACCGTAGCAGTTAAATCGGATAAATTTTTAGATGAGCTAGAAGAATTTGGTTTCAATATTTCTGATCTTAATGAATTTAATCAATTATCTGATGAAGAATTAAAATCTTTTAATAAAGAAATTAAATCTTTTATTTCTGATTACGTTCTCAGCTTGGGAGCCATATCGTATAAAATAAAATCTTTTAAATTATCAAAGGATAAATCTAATGATTTTTTTTCTTTTCTTAAAGCAAGTTCCTTATATGCGATTAATGATGATTATACTTTTAAGACTACTGACGAGGGTTTTGCTACTTTTAAAAATAATTCTCTATATTTGATTTATAGGTTGTGTTTTGTTGATTGTAATAATTATAATAATTTTAAAAAAATGGTTAGACCTATCTCAAGTTTGAGTAAATCTATTAATAAAGATAATTTTATAAAAAGTAATAATTTCATAAATCAACTAAAACAGTTGAATGAGTTATATAAATCTGGCGTATTGACAAAAGAAGAGTTTGAAAAAGCAAAGAAGAGAATATTAAATTAATGAAAATACTTCCAGCTATAGATATTAAAGACAAGAAGTGCGTGAGATTAGTTAAAGGAGACTTTGATAATAAAACTGAATATGAAATGTCGCCAGTTGAACAAGCTAGTAAATATAAAGACCACGGTTTTAAAAATTTGCACATAGTTGATTTGGATGGAGCTTTAACTGGAGAGACTGTTAATATTGATATTATTGATGAAATTGTAGTCAAATTTGATCTAAAAATAGAAATAGGTGGAGGTGTAAGAAACTTTGAAAGTATCAAAAAATATACCGATGCTGGAGTTGAGAAAGTTATTTTAGGTAGTGCTGCAATAAAGGATAAAAACTTTCTAAAAGAAGCTTGTCAAAAATTTCCAGATAAAATTGCTTTAGGTCTAGATGCTAAGGATGGTTATTTATCTGTATCTGGATGGAAAGAAAATTCTAATTTAAAAACTTTAGATTTCTTAAAAGATGTAAATAATTATGGAGCTAGCAGATTAATTTATACAGATATAAATAGAGATGGAATGAAGATAAGCCCAAATTTTGATGAAACGGAAAATGTAGCTAACAAATCCAATTGTCCTGTTATTATTTCTGGAGGAGTTTCTTCAATTGATGATATTAAAAAGGCAAGAGAATTAGGAAATAAAAATATTGAGGGAATTATAGTTGGTAAAGCTATATATGATGGTGATATTAAACTGGATGAACTTGCAAAAGAAATAGATGCTTAAAAATAGAATCATACCCTGTTTAGATGTTAAAAATGGAAGAGTTGTTAAAGGTATAAACTTTGTTGATTTACAAGATGCAGGTGACCCAGTTGAACAGGCTAAAATTTATAGTGATGGTGGAGCTGACGAAATTTGTTTTCTAGATATTACAGCCTCAAATGAAAATAGAGATACAATTTATGAAGTTGTAAAAGATACCTCAAAAAAATGTTTTGTACCTTTAACTGTTGGTGGTGGAGTTAGAAGTGTTGAGGATATTAGTAAACTTTTAAATTGTGGAGCTGACAAAGTTTCAATTAATACTGCTGCTGTTCAAAACGCTGATGTTGTAGTTAAAAGTTCAAAAAAATTTGGTTCACAATGTATTGTTGTTGCAATAGATGCTAAGAAAAATAAGGAGAAATGGGAAGTATTTACTCACGGAGGTAGAAATAATACAGGAATTGATGCTTTAGAGTTTGCAAAGAAGATGGAAGAGAGTGGAGCAGGTGAGTTGTTGGTGACTTCAATGGATAGAGACGGTACTCAGGTAGGCTATGACATTGATCTTATGTCTAAAATTTCTTCAATGGTAAACATACCCACAATAGCGTCAGGAGGAGTTGGTGATCTTGATCATTTAGTCGATGGCATCAAATTAGGCAATGCTAGTGCAGTTTTAGCAGCATCTATATTTCACTATGGTAAATATTCTGTTAAAGAAGCTAAAGAATATTTGGACTCAAAAGGAATACCTGTTAGGATTTGAGATGCTAAATACCCTTGAGAGCCTGTTTAAACTTGCAAGAGAAAGAAAATCTTCACCAGTTGATGGTTCGTATACCAATAAACTTCTGAGTGATAAATCTTTGAGCAAAGCAAAAGTTTTAGAAGAAATAAATGAATTGATAGAGGCAGTAGAAGAAAATACAAATAAAATCCATGAAGCTGCAGATGTGTTTTATCATTTAGCCATGTATCTCGAAGCAAATAATATAAAAGTTGAAGAAGTAATGAGTGAACTAGATAAAAGGAAAAAATGAGCCATAAATTTTATAAACCTGCAAGATCAAGATTACAAAGAAGTGAGTTAGCTGTCCCAGGCTCCTCGCCTAAAATGTTTGAGAAAGCCCTTAGTTCAGCTGCAGATTATGTTTTTTTAGATCTTGAAGATGCAGTTTCTCCTAATGATAAAATAACTGCTAGAGCAAATGTTATTAAATCTTTAAATGAAATGGATTGGAGAGGTAGTGGTAAAACTATTTCAGTCCGTATAAATAGTTTAGATACTCATTACATGTATTCAGATTTAATCGAGATTGTTGAACAAGCTGGAGAAAATGTAGATACAATTTTAGTTCCAAAAGCAGGAACTGCAAGTGACGTTTATATGGTTGATTGCTTGTTAACTCAAATTGAAACAAATAAAAAATTAAAAAATAAAATTGGAATTGAGTGTTTAATTGAAACTGCATTAGGAATGTCAAATATTAAAAAAATTGCAACTTCAAGTGAAAGATTAGAGGCATTACATTTTGGTGTTGCAGACTATGCTGCTAGTTTAAGAGCAAGAACCACTGTTATAGGTGGTCTTAATGAAAACTATCCAGGGGACCAGTGGCATCATGGTTTATCTGAACTAGTTATGACTTGTAGAGCATATGGAATAAGAGCAATTGATGGACCCTTTGGAGATTTTAATGATCCAGATGCTTATACAGCAGCCGCTAAAAGAGGTGCTGCAATTGGTATTGAGGGTAAATGGGCAATACATCCTTCACAAATCGAATTAGCAAATAACGTGTTCTCTCCTCCTGAAGCTGAGGTTATTAAGGCTAAGAGGATCTTAGAAGAGTTAGAAAAGGCCGCAAAAGAGGGTAAAGGAGCTGCTCAGCTTGATGGCAGGATGATAGATGCTGCATCAGCTAGAATGGCCGAAAACATTGTAAATATCGACAAGTTAATCCATAATAAATAAATAAAATTATGGACATTCACGAATATCAGGCAAAAAAAATACTTTCAAACTTTGGAGTAACAATTCCTAGAGGTGGAATTGTTTACAGTCCAGAGAATGCTGAGAATAAAGCGAGAGAAATTGGTGGATCAAGATGGGTAGTTAAAGCTCAAATTCACTCTGGCGCGAGAGGAAAAGCTGGAGGGATAATTGTTTGCAATACCCCATTAGAAGTTGCACAAGCAACTGACAAATTATTGGGAAAAAAATTAGTTACAAACCAAACTGGACCCGAAGGTAAAATTGTAAACAGAATTTATATTGAAGAAGCTACAGACATTGAAAGGGAATTATATTTAGGATTGGTTTTTGATAGAAGCTCAGAAAGTATTATGGTTGTTGCATCCACAGAAGGTGGAATGAGTGTAGAAGAAATTTCAAAGGAAAAACCTGAAACAATTATTAGATCAAAAATTGAAGTTGCAGTTGGAATGCAAAATTTCCAAGCTAGAGAATTAGCATTTGGTCTTGGAATAGAGCCAGACTTAATTAGAAGAGCTTCTGATACTATTATTGGATGTTATAAAGCTTTTAGTGAACTTGATGCTACGATGGTTGAAGTTAATCCATTGGTAATTTCAAAACAAAAACAAATTTTAGCTTTAGATTGTAAAATGAGTTTTGACAACAATGCAATGTTTAGAAGAAGTCAAGTTTCTGAGCTAAGAGATAAAACACAAGAAGATACAAAAGAAATTTTTGCATCGGACAGAGGTTTAAACTATGTCAGTTTAGATGGAAATATAGGTAATATTATAAACGGTGCTGGTCTTGCGATGGCATCTATGGACATGATTAAACTTGCTGGAGGAGCTCCTGCAAATTTTTTAGACGTAGGAGGTGGAGCAACGCCAGAAAAAATAGTTAAGGCTTTTAAATTAGTTACAATGGATGAAAAAGTTAAAGTAATTCTTGTAAATATTTTTGCTGGTATCAATAGATGTGATTGGGTTGCAGAAGGAATTGTAGATGCGTTAAAAAAAATTGAAATTAAAGTTCCATTAGTTATCCGTTTAGCAGGTACTAATGTCGAAAAAGGAAATAAAATCTTAAAAGAAAGTAAAATAAATTATATAGAGGCAAATACTTTAGAGGATGCAGCTAATAAAGCAGTTGCAGCACTCAATAAATAAATCATGACTGTACTCGTAGATAAAAATAGTAAGATAATAATCCAAGGTTTTACTGGTAAAATGGGCTCTTTTCATGCAGATGAGATGATAAAATACGGCTCAAATGTAGTTGGTGGAGTAACACCAGGAAAGGGAGGCTCAAAGCATTTAGATTTACCGGTATTCAATACAGTTAAAGATGCTGTTAATGAAACAGGAGCCGACGCTTCAATTTTATTTGTACCCCCAGCTTTTGCAGCCGACTCTGCGATGGAAGCAGCAGATGCTGGAATAAAAATATGTGTAGCAATAGTTGATGGAATACCTTCTCACGACATGATCAGAATAAAAAGGTATATGAGAAGATATACTAAAAGTTCTAAAATGACATTAGTTGGGCCAAACTGTGCTGGAATTATTAGCCCTGGAAAATCAATGTTGGGAATAATGCCAGGACATATTTATAAAGAAGGAAGAGTTGGAATTATAAGTAGATCAGGTACTTTAGGTTATGAAGCTGCACAGCAACTGAAAAATTTAAATATTGGAGTTTCAACAAGTGTTGGTATTGGAGGAGATCCAATAAATGGAAGCTCATTTAGGGATATTATAGAAAAGTTTGAAACAGATGATGAAACAGACTTAATTTTAATGATAGGTGAAATTGGTGGTCCACAAGAAGTTGCTGCAGGTGAATTCGCAAAAGAAAATATGAAAAAACCAGTTGTAGCCTACATAGCTGGTCTGACGGCTCCAAAAGGTAGAGTGATGGGGCATGCAGGTGCAATAGTCTCAGCCTATGGGGAAAGTGCAATTGAAAAAGTTGAAATTTTAAAAGAGTGTGGAATTACAATTTCCAAAAATCCATCTGTTATGGGTGATACAGTAAAATCGGTTCTAGAAAAAATATAATTATGAGTTACGATGATAATAATATATTTGCAAAAATATTAAGAAAAGAGATACCTTGTAATAAAATTTATGAGGACGAATTTGTTTTATCCTTTCATGATATAAATCCTCAAAAAAAAATTCATGCTTTAGTAATTCCAAAAGGAAAATATGTTGACTTAGACGATTTTAGTCAAAACGCTTCTCCTGAGGAAATGGTTGGATTATTAAAAGGTATAAATATTGTTGCAAAGAAATTAAATATATCTGTTGATACAGGTAAGGGATATAGAGCTCTAGCAAATATAAGTGAGGATGGAGGACAAGAAGTTCCACATTTGCATTTTCATTTATTTGGTGGAGAGAAAATTGGTAAAATGGTCTCGTGAAAATTAATGTAGACAGAAGTTTCTTAGAAATAAAAACAATAGAAAATCTAAACCAATCAAAGAGACCTGGACCAAACTTTAAAATTATTGAAGTAGACCCACCAGATTTTCAATTAAACAAGTTTTTTTACAAACAAATTGGAAGAAATCATAGATGGATAGATAGATTAGCATGGACAGATAAAAAATGGATTCAGTATGTTGAGAATCCAAGAATAAAAACCTTTATTTTAAAGGATAATAACAACTTAGCTGGATATTATGAAACTATCCGAGATCTCGATAAAGATCATTGCGAAATTGCATATTTTGGAATTTTAGAAGAATATATTGGAAAAAAGTGTGGTGGCTATTTACTCTCAGACGCTATTAAAAGGTTATTCGAGGAAGGAATATCAAGAGTATGGCTACATACTTGTTCACTCGATCATAAAAATGCAATTAAAAATTATTTAGCTAGAGGAATGAAGGTATTTAAATCTGAAAAGATAAATGTTGATTTTAATTAGTATACTTTTGTATTGAGAATATTTTCTCTTCAACGTCAATATTAATATTAATATCACTTAAAAAAGTTTGTATTAGATTTTGATAGATATCTTTAGTTTCCCAACCTATTAAATCTAAACTTACTTTATCGAAAAAAACCCTAATTAAATTACTTTCATGTTCAAAATTAAAGACATAATAAAAAGGATAATTTTTATCATCATCTGCTTCTTTCATTTTTGAAATTAAAAAATTTTTATCAAGTATAAAATTTAAAGGTGTTTTATCTAGTGGATATCTATAGTGATTCGGGATTTTATCCGAATTAATAACTAGGGATCTACCATTTGAAACGAGTATCTTATTATAAATGTCATAATATTTACAAAATATTTTCTTAGGATATAAAATTATACATTCACCTTTCTCAATATTATTATTATTAATCCTCTGAGTAAATTTGAATTGTAAAGAACTTATATTTTCAAAGTGATTTATAATTTTCTGATTTGAAGAGCTGTGTGAGTTAGTATTAAAAAAAAAAATAAATAAAAAAATTATATATTTTTTCATTTGAGCACTTCTCTTTTACCAACATGATTGGCTTGGCTCACCTCTCCATTTGCCTCCATTTGATCAATTATTCTGGCTGCTCTATTGTAACCAATTTGTAATTTTCTTTGTAAAAAAGAGGTTGAAGCTTTCTTTTCAGATTTTACTATTTCAAGAGCAGTATTATATAATTCATCTAAATTTTCATCATTGTTTGAATCACTGTTAGTTTCCTTCGCATCGACAAAATTAAGAATTTCATCTACATAGTCTGGTTCAGCTTGATTTCTTAAAAAATTATTAATTTTTTCAATTTCTCCTTCTGATACAAATGGTGCATGAATTCTAGTCATTCTGTTTGCAGAGGTCATATAAAGCATGTCACCTTTTCCAAGTAGTTGCTCAGCACCTTGTTCACCAAGTATAGTTCTACTATCAATTTTTGAGGTAACTTGAAATGATATCCTAGTTGGAAAGTTAGCTTTTATTGTTCCTGTTATCACATCAACACTCGGTCTTTGTGTTGCCATTATAATATGAATTCCAGCAGCTCTTGCCATTTGGGAAAGTTTTTGTATGTAGTTCTCTATATCTTTTCCAGCAACTAGCATTAAATCTGACATTTCATCAACAATTACAACAATATAAGGCATAGAAATTTTATGTTTTTCGTTATATCCGTCAATATTTCTTACTCCAACTTTGGTCATCAATTTGTATCTATTTTCCATTTCTTTAACTACCCACCCTAAAACTGAAGCAGCTTTTTTTGCCTCTGTAATTACTGGACACAGCAAATGTGGGATTCCTTCATAAGTTGATAATTCTAACATTTTAGGATCGATTAATATAAATTTACATTTTTCAGGTGAGTGTTTGTATAAAAGGGATAAAATGATTGTATTAATACAAACTGATTTACCAGAACCAGTTGTACCAGCTATAAGCAAATGAGGCATACTACTTAAATCACCAGTTATTGGCAATCCAGAAATACTCTTACCGAGAGCAATAGGAAGTTTTATGTCTTTCTTTTTATAATTTGAATCAGAAATTATCTCACTCAAGAAAACATTCTCTCTTTGAGGTTTAGGTAATTCAATCCCAATAGTATTGCTGCCAGGAATTGTTGCAATTCTAGCAGACTCTGAACTAGTATTTCTAGCAATATCCTCAGAGAGATTAATTATTTTTGACACTTTAACACCAGGAGCAGGTTCAAACTCATATAATGTAACGACAGGACCTTGACTTACTTTTTTAACCTCTCCCTCTACTCCAAAATCTAATAAAATTTTTTCTAAAGTTTTTTCATCAATTTTATTTTCTGATAAATTTTTATCTTTTTTTAAAGGATTTTTTAGAAATTCTAAGGTAGGTAATTTATATTTAGTAACTTTTTTTTCTGAATTTAATATATTAGTATCAAATGAGAAGTTTTCTTGAACTCGTGTTTCATTATTCATAAATTGAGCTTCATCTAATATATTATCATCAACACTCTCAACAACTCCTTTAGTTGATATTTTTTTAGATTTACTAAAAATTGTTAGAAGAAATTTTAGATATCTAAACTTGAAATTTACACTTAGAAGGAAAAATAATGATATTAAAAAAATTAAAACTATATAACTAATTTGGTAATTTAAGTTTATTAAATTTACAAGGAAGGATTCTATAAATAAATTACCTATAAATCCATTATTTCCATTAATTGAAAGCCAGTAAGTTTCAGTATGGAAAACAGTAAAGAATAATGTTCCTATTATCGAATACAAGATTATAAAAAATAAACTTTCAATAATATATAAAATTTTTTTATCAATTATTATGGATAGAGATATAAAAAAAAAAGAAATTGGTATTAGTAATGATATCAAACCGATTGATTGATATAAAATATCAGAGGCATAGCTACCTTTTGCGCCTAGTAAATTCTTAATTTCTGTATTCTCTGGAAAAATAAAGTTAGGATCTTCAGGAGAGTAGCTTATTAATGACACTAGAAGTAAAATAGACAGACATAATATAGATAAACCTATTAGTTCAGATAATCTTTTAAAGAGAAAACTAGTTGTATTATCTACTAAATTTTTAATTTTCATTTTGTTATTAATGATTTGTCACTTTGTATCATTTAATTTTTGTTGGTAAAATTAAATAATATTATGAATATTTGTCTATTAGGAAATAACTTAACTAATCTAGTTCTAGCAAACATATTACTAAAAAAAAAGATCAATGTTGATATCATCTCTCAATCCAAACCATCTTTATTTACAAATACTATCAGAACAATTGCAATCTCAAACGAAAATTACGAATTTTTAAGGCAAAATATTAAAGGCTTTTCAAACTTTGGCTGGCCAACAGAAAAAATTAAAATTTATTCAGCTAAAAATAAATCGTCTGAGTTATTTGAGTTCAAAAATAAAAACCAAAGTAATTTTTTTTTATTAAAATACAGTGTGCTTTATAATTTGATGAAAAGAAATAAATCTTTAAAATTTATATATCTTAAAAATTATAATCTCAATGATATTAAAAAACGAGACTATAATTTAATTATTAACTCTGAACAAAATAATCCAATAACAAAAAAATATTTTCAAAAAAAAATAGAAAAAAATTATAAATCTTTAGCTCACACAGCAATAATAGATCATAAAAGAATTGAAAATAAAATTGCCCTTCAAATTTTTACAAAAAATGGTCCTTTGGCATTTCTACCTTTATCTAATAATCAAACTTCAATTGTGTTTTCAAATAACTCTACAAAATCAATTGATAAATTAAGTTTTCTTCAAATAATTAATAAGTATAATCATCATTATAAAATAAAAAAAATTAGTGAAGTTGAGTCTGTGGGTATCAAGTTTTTAGTACTACGAGAATATTTTTTTAAAAATATTTTGTCTTTTGGAGATTTAATACACAAAGTTCATCCGTTAGCAGGACAAGGATTTAATATGACTATCAGAGATATCAAATCGCTGTCTAATATTTTAGATGAATATATTATGCTAGGAATCGACGATGGAGAAATAATTGCTGAAAAATTTCAAAAAATTAATAAGCACATAAATTTCATGTATGGATTTGGAATTGATGCTATAAATTCTTTTTTCAAATTTGATAGCAAATTACAAAATAATTTATCAAGACCAATATTTAAAATTTTAAAGGGAAACAAATTTTTAAATAAATATGCAACATTCTTGTCAAACTAGCTTTTGTTATTAATCACTGTAAGGTTTTGTTATTAAAGTTATCTAAAATATAGGTATTTAGAATTTCTTCTAACTTTTCTTTTCTATTATTTAGATCTTTACTTTCAAGTAAGACTTGTTTTTCCTCAAGTGAAAAAGGAGAGGCCATTGATAGCGTATTTATTGTTTGATCAAGACTTTGTTTTTCAATCTCTTTCCAATTTATTTCGTATCCTTGCTTTTTAAATAATCCCTTTAAATTTTGAAATATTAGTTTTAGGTCTGAAAACTTAATTTCATTAGTTTTTTCAACCAAATCTGTTGAAAAATCATCATATTTAACATTACATTCTCTGTACAAATTGCCGTTGTCGATTTCCTCTACTATCTTGAATCTGCATATTCCATTCAGAATTATTAAATATCGTCCATCATCAGTTTCATTAAAACTAGTAATTTTTCCTGCACACCCAATATTATGTAGATCAGGTTTTTTTAACTCACCAGTTTTTTTTGGTTGAATCATGCCAATAATTCGGTTGCTTTTCATACTTTGATCCACCATTTCAATATATCTTGGTTCAAAAATGTTCAATGGCACTGTTGTGCGAGGAAATATTATAAAGTTAGATAGAGGAAAAACCGGTAATATGTTTGGAAGATCTTCTTTTTTCATAATAATTAAAATATAACATAAAAATAATGAATTCAAACAATTTAGATAAAAATAATATATTAAATTTATACAAAGAAAAAAAATATAATAGTTTTATTAAGTCAGGATTAAAATTATTAAAAAAAAACCCTAAAAATTATCAATTAACATATTTGATAGGTTTATCTTATGTAAATCTTCAAAATTATGCAGAGGCAGAAAAGTATTTTGATAAATTATTATATGTTCAAAAAAAGCCAGAGATTTTTTTTATACAAGCAAATATTCATAAGCAATTAAAAAAGTATGACAGTGCAATAAGTTATTTTGAAAAAGCAATTCAACTAAACCCAAACTTTTCTGAAGCATATAATAATTTAGGAAACACAAAAAAGCGTATAGGTAAAATTGATGAAGCAATATTTTGTTTTGAGAAAGCTATTCAATTAAAAGAGAATAATATCGAAGCATATCTAAATCTAGCAAATATATATAAAGAAAATAAACATTTTAATAAACTAATTAAAGTTTATGAAAAAATATTAAGTTTTAATCAAAACGATTTAAAAACTTTATATAATTTAGGTAGTGCCTATTTATTTTTAGGCAATATATCTAAGGGAAAATATTATTTTGAAAAAATTATTAAAATTAATAGCAATCATATTCCAAGCTATAGAAATTACATATCAGTTACTAAAATAACAAAAAAAAATGAAATATTTAAAAAATTAGAGCTTTTAAGTGAAGATATTTTTTCAGATAATGATAAAATTTTGTTTTATGATGCACTAAGTAAAGGATATTTTGATCAAGATAATGATGAATTAGCATTTAAATATTTAGAAAAATCAAATTCCCTAAAAAAGAAAAATTCAAAATTTTCTTTTGAAAAAGCAGAGATAGAATTCAAAGATACAAAAACTTTTTTTGAGAAAATTGATAACATTGATATTAATTATAAAGATATATTAAAAAGTAGACCAATTTTTATAATTGGAATGCCAAGATCTGGCACTACACTTATAGAACAGATATTGTCTAGTCACTCACAAATTTATGGAGCTGGAGAGCTAGATTTTTTGCCTAAAATTATAGATAAGCTAGGTATAAAAAAGCCTACTAATCTAGAGAGTTTTTTTACAGAGATGAGAAACTCATATTATGATCAAATTAAAAAAATTTCTGATGACAATTATATAATAGATAAATTACCAGCAAATTATAAATGGGTTGGGTTTATAATTAATGCTTTTCCAGAGTCAAAAATTATACATATTGAGAGAAATCCTATGGCTGTATGTTGGTCTAATTACAAAACATCATTTGTCGATAGTGGTATGGATTTTAATTTAACTCAGCAAGATATAGCTAAATATTACTCACTATACTTAGATACGATAAATTTTTGGAAAGCAAAATATGCAAAAAATATATTTGATGTTAATTATGAGAATTTTGTTAATGATTTTGAAACCAATTCTAAGGAAATTTTAAATTTTTTAGATTTAAAATGGGAAGATGAGATAAAAAATTATAATAAAAATATGAGACCTGTAACAACTGCGTCTTTTCAACAAGTTAGGGAGGGTATAAAAAAAAATACTTCTATGTCTTGGAAAAAGTATAGCAATTATTTAACGCCTATGCAGGAAACTCTCAACAATATGAATATAAAGTTTTAATAAATATTTATGAATTTAGATCCAGTAAAAAAATTAATGTATGAACAAGATTTTACTGCAGCTGAAAAACTTTTACAAAAAGGATTAAAAACAGAGAAAGACAAGTTTATGATTTTTTATTTTTTAGGACTTGTACATTTTGAATTGAGAAACTTAGATAAGAGTATTCAATTTTTTGAAAAGTCTTTAAATTTAAGACCTAATAATATCTCAGTATATATTAAATTAGCAGTTTTATATCAAACAATGGGTGATACAGAATCATCAAAAAATAATTATTTAAAATCTATTGAGTTGGATAGTAATCAGATAAGAAGTTATTACGGTTTATATCAGCTAAAGCCGAAATTACTTAAAGATGAGTATTACGATAAGATAAGGGATATTTCACTTCACGCAAAAGAGAATTCAACAGATCTTGCAATAAGTAAATTTTTACTTTCAAAGTTTGAAATAATTAAAAAAAATTTAAAAAAAGAACTAGCATTATTACAAGATGCTCATGAAACAATTTTTAATGCAAATTTACAGTACAACAGAGAGTCTGATTTTTATTATAAAAAAATTATGCAAAAGTTCCACAATAAAATTGAATATTTGAATTTAGATAATTCGGATAAACAAAAATATACAAAACCAATTTTTATTATTGGTCTTCCAAGAACTGGATCCACCCTAATTGAAAGTATTATTTCAACTGCTAACAACAATTATTTATCTTTTGGAGAAAGCTCTTTTTTTCACATGGGTATCTTGGAACAAATAAAAAAAAAAAATCTTTTTAACAATGAAAACTACTTTAGTGTAAACAATATTGAACTAAATCTGAAAGAATTAAAAGAATATTTGTACAAAAGATACTCACAATTTAGCTCCTCAGATAATGAAAATGAAAAAGAAATTATTGATAAATCACTAGACAACTTTTTTAATATTGAAACAATATTAAAGGTTTTTCCAAATGCAAAAATCATAAATTCCACAAGAAATATTTTTAGCAATTTTGGAGCGGGCAATGGGACTCGAACCCACGACCTTCTCGTTGGCAACGAGACGCTCTACCACTGAGCTATGCCCGCCTGTTCTAATAGTTTTGAAAATAGTAGCTTTTGTAAAATTAAGCAATAGGCAAAATGATTAAAATTATAGATCTACTATGACCATTGGTGTGGCTGAAATTTTTTTAATTTTTTAACCAATCATAGTTTTTTTTATAATTCTCAAATAAAGAGTAATATCTTTTATATTTATTGTAGTCATATGATTGAATGCCAGTTCTTAATTGTACATTACTGCTAGTCTTTATATATAAATTATCTCTTTTATGAAATTCGAATATTTCCTCATTCCAATTTAAATCACAAAATTCAAAAATCTTTTTTGTTTCTTTATATTTGTCATTATTCAAACTTTCTAAGGATATTGTAATAATATTTTGTGGATATTTTTT
>CACLZS010000012.1 GCA_902611465.1 uncultured Pelagibacteraceae bacterium
ATCTAATTTTCTAAAAAGAAACTCAATATTTTCTAGCGAGTTTTGATTTATGTAATCTAAATTTTCTCCAACAGTTGGATAAAGGCAGTAACAACCTTCCAAGTTTTTAATTTCGTTTATATCAATAATCTCACAATTAATTGATTTTTCCTCTAATCTTTGTTTCTGGTTCTCAATTAAACTAGCCTTAAAATTAAATACATTTTCACTAAGTTTAATATTTCTATTTTCATTTTTATTAACAATAAGTAGAATTTTTTTAAATTTTTGATCTGCAAAATCAGTCATTTCAAAAGATAAATTATTTTCAAAAATTAATAAATTTTTCTCCTCAATATTTATCGGATTTTCAAAAGTTTTATGAAGAATAGTATAATTTTTATCATTTATTATTGGAGGTGCATTTTCGTTAAGTTTAATATTTTCAAATCTATTATTTGTAAATTTTTTAATATTCCATTCACTTGCAAGATAATGTTTCCCTTGAGTTTGAATACCTGCAACCCAACGCCAGCCCAAGGTATTAGATGCAGTATCACCATCATACAAGTTTTGCATAAAAAATTCTGCACCAAGTTGCCAAGGCAAGTCTAGTGTAAATATCCAAATGCTCGCAAACCACATTCTGGTATGATTATGCAAATAATTATAAGTCTTAAGTTCATTTACCCATTCATTGAAGCATTCAATTTCGGTGTTACCCTCAATGGCATTTAAGTAACTTTTATTATCCTTAAACTCTTCTTTTATTCTTTTTAAATCTAATAAATAATCATCCCAAACTCCTGATCTTAGTTCCAACCAACCTTTCCAGTATGTTCGCCATAAAACTTCTTGAATAAATTTTTCATTTTTTGAAAAGGAAAATCTTTCTAGTGACTTACTAATTACTTCTTTTTCATTAATCACTCCATGTGTTATATATGGTGATAAGCAAGATGTATTAGATCGTTTATCGGGACCAAAATCAAAATTTCTTAGCCTTGAATATTCCTCTAAATTCTCTTCAATAAAGGTATTGAGATTTTCAATAGCTGTTTGTCTTGCTGGTTTTAAATTCATAATTTTAAATTTTATTTTTAATAATTTAAATTTAAAAAATGTAAATAGCTCAAAAAAACCTAACTGGAGTCCTTTATTATTGGAGAATAATTTCTTTATTTTATCTTAATTTTTTCTTATGGAAGTTGATAAATCTTTCAACGTTTGATTTATTAAAAGTTTTATTTTCCTCGAAAGAGACTTTTTTCATTGAGTAAGCATTACTGGAAGTTTGTCTTGATTGAATTGTAATATTACCTTTATAAAGTTTTAGTTTTACTGATCCATTTACTTTATTTCTATTTAAATCGACTATTTTTTGCAGTTTAAATCTTTCCTTTGAATACCAATAGCCATTATAAATAAGCTCTGCATATCTTGGCATAACCTCATCTTTTTTATGCATTGTGTCTTTATCTAGAGTTACAGACTCAATTGCTCTGTGTGCCACAAGCAATAATGTTCCTCCTGGAGTTTCATAAACTCCTCTAGACTTTATTCCAATGAATCTATTTTCAACTAAATCTACTCTTCCAATTCCATTTTTGCCGGCTAATTGATTAAGTTTATTCAAAACTTTCGCTGGAGATAATTTTTTTCCATTCAGACCAACTGGATCGCCGTTCTTATAATTAATTGTTATAAAACATGCTTTATTTGGTGCTTTTTCAGGGGAAGTTGTTCTTTGAAATATAAATTCAGGTGCAGAATTTTTTGGATTTTCTAAAACTTTACCCTCTGTTGAGGTATGAAATAAATTATCATCTACTGAAAAAGGAGGTGCCCCTTTTTTATCCTTAGGGATCGGTATTCCATGTTTATTTGCATAATTAATGAGATCTGTTCTTGATTTTAATTTCCATATTCTCCATGGAGCAATTATTTTAATTTTAGGACCAAAGTAATGATATCCAAGTTCAAATCTTACTTGATCATTTCCTTTTCCAGTTGAACCATGTGAGACGGCATAAGCATTAAATTTCTTTGCAACTCTAATTTGATCTTTTGCAATAAGTGGTCTTGCAATCGATGTACCTAACAAATAAACACCTTCATAAAGAGCATGACCCCTTATCATTGGGTAGACATAATCTTTAACAAAAATATTTTTCAGATCTTGGATGATAATTTTTTTTACACCTAATTTTTTTGCATTCTTAATGATTTTTTTTTTATCCATCTCCTGCCCAACATCAGCTGTGTAGGCTATTACTTCAGCATCATAATTTTCTTGAAGCCATTTAAGAATGATAGACGTATCTAAACCACCTGAATAGGCGAGCACAATCTTCTTTTGTTTTTTCATTTAAGTGCAGCTTTTTTTTGCAGCGTTATAAGCTTTTGTAAATCCCATTAAAGAATAGTCATCAGTAGTTTGAGTGCCACTTTGTTTATAAGCTGTTATCATCAGCCTAGATGCCTTTTTCATTCTTTTAATTATTTTTTGTTCTGTTTTTCCACTTGAAATCCAAGCAAATTTATTTTGAGGTAAATCAAATTCAAATTTAGATTTACCTGATGTGGCTAAAATTGCGTTTTGTGGATTAAAATCGTAACCAGATGTTATGCTTACTTCATCTGAAATTTTATCTTCAGGTCTAAATGATACAAACAATCTAGCTTTTCTATTGCTTGCTTTAGGAGATTGTCTAACTGGAACCGAATAAGCAAAACAGATTTTTCCAGTTTCATTAAAAACTGCAACAGCATTCCAATCTTTAAATGTGCCTAATTTTGTTAAATCCTCAGACTGAGCCAAGGTTATTGAAAATACTGATAATATTAGTGTTTTTAAAATTATTTTTTTAATTATGGACATGGATTAGGATATTTTTTTTGTACATTATTTATTTCTTTTATTACTTCACTATCAAGATTCACTTTTACACTTTCTACGTTAGTTTTCAACTGCTCCATAGTTGTTGCTCCAATAATTACACTAGTCATAAAGTCTTGTACTTCACAGAATTTAATAGACATCTGACTCATATCTAAATCAAATTTTTGACTAATTTTGTAGTATTCCTCTACTGCTTCAGATGTATTTGGTTTTCTATACCTTGTCCAAAAATCAAAATCCCTTTCCATCCTTGATCCTTTGGGAAATTGTTTATTTCTATATTTTCCTGTTAAATAACCACTGGCCAAAGGTGAATATGACAAACATCCTATATTTTCTCTTATAGATACTTCAGCTAAACCAACTTCATAAGACCGATTTAATAAACTGTATGGATTTTGAATTGACATCATTCTTGGTAGATCCTTATCTTTAGAAAGTTGAAGATAATTCATAACTCCCCATGGGGTTTCATTTGATAAACCGACATACCTAATTTTTCCTTCCTCAATAAATTTTTTTAAATTTTCCAAAACATCTTCAAATTTATTCCAGTCATTTTCTTTGTGTTCATAACCCAATCTTCCAAAGTTATTTACGTTTCTTTCAGGCCAATGCAATTGATAAAGATCAATATAATCTGTTTTTAATCTATTTAGACTTCCATGCAGTGCATCCTCTAAATTCTTTCCAGTGAAGCTGTTCTCTCCATTTCTCATATATTTTCTGCTAGGACCACCCACTTTGGACGCCAGTATTACGTCTTTTCTTTTTTTTGTTTTTTCAAACCAATTCCCAATAATAGTTTCAGTATAACCATATGTTTCTGCTTTTGGGGGAACGGCATATAACTCAGCTGTATCCCAAAAATTTACTCCGTTATCTAAAGAGTAATCCATTTGCTCAAATGCCTCATTTTGGGTATTTTGTTCACCCCAAGTCATTGTCCCAAGACAAATTGTACTAACATTTAGGTCTGTATTTCCTAGTTTTTTATAATTCATAATTTATGTAGTATTTGTTACATTTATTTTGACGACTTGAAAATCTTAAAAAAAAATCTTATATAAATAATATGGAATTCAATAAAGATAATATTTTAAATAAAGCAACAACAGCTAAGCAAACTGTTGTCATGGATGAAGGCTTGAGAGCCTACATGCTTAAAGTTTATAACTATATGGCTACTGGAGTTTTGCTTACTGGAATAATCGCACTTTTATCATTTAAAATGTCTGTTGTAACAGATCCAAATGGAGCAATTGTTGGATTAACCGAATTTGGCAATGCAATTTATTTATCAGGATTAAAATGGATTGTAATGTTAGCCCCATTAGGAATTGTGTTTTACATGAGTTTTGGAATTAATAAAATGAGTGCTTCAAGAGCTCAGACAACTTTCTGGGTATTTGCTGCATTAATGGGATTATCTCTTTCTTCAATATTATTAGTTTACACAGGTTTAAGTGTAACAAGAGTATTTTTTATTTCTTCAGCAACATTTGGAGCAATGAGTATCTATGGTTACACAACAAAAAGAGATTTAACTAAGATGGGATCTTTTTTAATGATGGGATTAATAGGAATTATAATTGCATCAGTTGTAAATATATTCCTAAAATCATCAATGATGTATTTTGCAATATCAATTATTGGTGTTTTAGTATTTGTGGGTTTGACTGCATACGATACACAAAAAATTAAAAATATGTATGCTGCATCTGACAGTGGTGAGTTAATGGGTAAAAAAGCTGTTATGGGTGCCTTGACGTTATATTTAGACTTTATAAATTTATTTATAATGCTTCTAAGATTGTTTGGCCAAAGAAGATAATTAAAACTTAATAGATCTAACTAAATTAAACAAATCCTGTCTTGTATCACTACATTTTTCCCAACAAGTTGATGTAAGCACATACTCTTTTTTTTTATACAAAAAAATTATTTGTTGAGTTGTAGCTCCTTCAACAAAAGAACTTTCATTTTCTCTGTACATTGACCAATCTGCAAAAGTTGGTTTATTATGCATCCTGCATTCATTTAATTGCACATTCCTTTTACCTACTTTTTTTTCAATTTTTAAAATTTTTTTACATTGTTTTTTAACTGTCTTGGAATTAACTTTATAATTTGATTTAAAAACCAAAATATTAATATTATTTAATGGATGACTAGAGAAATTATAAAGAAGTTCTACTTTTTGCTTTTTTAAATATTCCTCAGCCAACTTAATTTGTCTTTTTATTAAAGGGTCTTTATAAGTATGATCATATATCTCAAAAAGGTTATTTTTATTAAATAATTCATATCCATCTGGTAGCTCGAAACTAAAGTCTTCTATACTAGTAAAATTCTCGGCTTTTAGTATGTTCAGATATGAAAAGGAAATAAGGACAATAATTAATAATTTATGCATTAAAATCTAATTTCATATTTTTTAAAATTATAAAATATTTTGTATGCTTTACACTCATAGCTGATATTATTTTATTGAGAAAGTCATATATATCTAGAAAAAAACACCATAAAAATTGCTATCTATTTTTATTTGGAACTAATAGATTAAATAATACATAATTTATAATATTGGGGGTAATTATGAAAAAAATATTAATAACTATATTAATTTTGTTTGGTTTCTCAGGAACATTAAGTGCTGCTGATCAGGGTCAAATGAGGTTTGGTGTTGAACTTGGGTTTAGTCCAGTAGATCTTGAAGCAGAAAAAACAGCTCAAGAATTAGCTAACTTATCTGGTTCAACAGTAACAGTTGAATATGATACTGGATCTTTTGTTGGAAGAATATTTGGTGAGTATGGATTGTCATCTAATTTGGATTTGGAAATTGGATATTTTACAACTTCAGACGCAGAAGCAAAATATACAATATCTGGAGCATCAGCAACTGAGTCATATTATGCAGATGGATTTGATTTTTCTTTAAATATAAAAGGAGATGATGGTTTCTATGGAAAAGTTGGAATGCACTCTTCAACAGTTAATGGTAACGCAAGTATTACAATTGGTGGAACAACTTATGCCGTGTCTGCTAGCAGAGATGGATCTGGGCCTTTACTTGGATTAGGTTATGAAAGTGATGGAGTAAGATACTCCGCAACTCATTATATTGATGTGGGTGATACAACTGACTACACACTGTTCTCTGTAGGATGGCTGTTCTAATTAAACGATTTTGCAAAAGATTTTAAAAAATAAATTTAAATTACTAATACTTTTAGTTTCATTTCTATCTCTAACCGCCTGCGGAGGTGGAGGTGGAGGTGGAGGCGGAGCTGCTGGTGGAGCTTCTAGCTATACAGTTTCAAATTGTTCAGATACTGGTACAGATTACCAAACTACAGAATACAAATACATGGGTTATGGAGTCTCTGGAAATTATAATCCCTTAAAGTTTGTGTGTGCAAGCGCTGCATATGCAAGGGGTGCAACAGGAGATGGTATTAAAGTTGCGGTATTAGATACAGGTGTATTAGCTGCAAATGCCGATGGAGCAACAAATACAAGTCATGCTGAGTTGGGTAACGTTGTAAATTTTACCTCAGGTAGTGACGCAGTTAATGATGATGATACTCCCCATGATGATAATGGTCACGGTACTCACGTTGCTGGAATAATTGCTGCAGATAAAGGCGATGGAGGTATGCATGGAGTTGCTTATGACGCTTCGCTTTATATTTTTAAAAATATTAATGCCGCAGGCAGTTCTACTACAACTATATTGAAAACAGCAATGCAAAAAGCAATTGCTGCCGAAGTAGATATAATAAACAATAGTTATGGTTGGTCAGATGCTGGAGATGGATCATACGACGGAGATAAATTTCTTGGTAGTGGTGATTGTAATAGTGCTGCATCTTGTGAATCTACAATTGGTTCTGCTTTTTATACTCAAATTGAAGCAGCAGGCACTGCAGGAATTATAAATGTTTGGGCGGCTGGAAATGAAAGTAACGCTGAACCATCTGCAGTTTCAGGATCAGCAATCTATGATGATGATTTTAAAGAAACAACAGTTATCGTAGTTGCTACAGATACATATACAGATTTTGGTGGAGGAAATAAGATTGCTAGTTATTCCAATAGATGTGGATCAGCAGCAGCAATTTGTATAGCTGCACCAGGCTCTACTGTTTGGTCGAGTGATTATGCTGGCACTACAAGCCATAGTTACAAAAGTGGAACTTCTATGGCCGCACCTTTGGTTGCCGGAGGTTTGGCAATTATTAAACAAGAGTTTTCTAGTCTTACAAATGCACAAGTTGTCGATAGGCTTTTTGCCACCGCAACAGATAGTAGTGAATTTTCTCGAACATCTATTTATGGTCATGGAATGATGAATTTAAACGCAGCAACTACTGCGGTTGCACAACTTCAAACAATTAATGGAAATAATTTACTAGATGACCCTAATACAAGTTATAAAGATCTTGTTGATAATAGTTTTGTTAGCAGTGCCTCATTTTCAAATGCTTTAAATTCAGCATTGAATGGGCAAGTGATGGAAGTTTATGATAGTTTTGATAGAGCAAATTTTAAGGTCGCTGTTGATAGTTTTTTCACTTCTGGAAGTTATACTTCTCAAAACAATATTGAAAATCACATGGCAAGACTTCAGCCGAAATCTAAACAAACAACAAAGCAAAAAAATTTATATGGAAGTTTTTCATTAGAAACAGATGGTAACTATATTGAGAGTTCGATGCTTCAATCCCCTGGAAACTTTTTAGCCCTTGGCTATAATCAGTCTACTAATAGCTTTGAGAATGCTGTGGATCCATTATCTAATTTCTTTAACGATAGTAATTTTGGGAATAATTACTTTGTAAATCCCTATTTTAGTACTGGTTCAGGACAAGATTATTTCATGTCTTTTAACAATAATGGAAGTTTCGGCTTCGATAGTTTTACTACAGCAAATGGAAATGATTTAGGATTAGCATTCAACCTAAATCCTTTATCAAGCTCAGATGAAGGTATGAAAAATGCTGGTGATCTTCAATTAGTATTTGGAGTTAACTATGAGCAAAATAAATTTTTAAATTCGACTTCCTCCGGAGTTTTTGCAACTGGGGATTTATCTAATACAAACTTTACTGGGGTTAAATATAAAACGAATTTTGGTGACGATTTTACTTTTGTTGGATCTGGTTTTGCTGGTTATACTTACTTAGACAAAGCTACAAATTCTTATATTGAAAGCTCGACACCATTATTAACTAGCTCATTTAGTTTAGGTTTAGCGAAAGCTCGTTTTATTAAAAAAAATCAAACCATAGGATTTTTTATTAATCAACCCCAAAGAGTTGAGGAGGGTAGTTTAAATTTAAGACTCCCAACTTCATCGGACAGAGATAGAACTGTTACTTATAGTAACTTAAATGTTGATTTAGAACCAGAAGCTAGGCAAATCAATTATGATATTGTCTTTAACAAAACTATCACAGAATCGTCTAATTTGAGTGTAAACTTAACCCATGTTAAAAATGGTGATCACTCAAATGGTACAAATGATCAAAACTTTATTTCACTGTACTATAAAAAAACTTTCTAGTTTGAGTTTTAATAAATTTAGTATTTTCATAAGTTTATTTTTATTTTCTTGTACCTCCCATTTAATAAAAGCAGAAGAAGTAAAACCTAAAAATGTACTATGTGGTATTAATTATGAGAAAATTTCAATAGATCAGGACTTTATAACATCAAAGAACAAAAATTTTGAGGAAGTATTTTTTTCACTTAATATAAAAGATAACACGAATATTGAAGACTTTAATTTACTAATTATTTCTAAATATAAGCCTACTCCTGGTTACGATTTGAAAATCAACAAAATTATTAAAAAAGATTCTAATTTAGAAATATTTAAAGAAGAAAACTTAAGAAAAGAAGCTGCAGCCTTACAAGTAATTACATATCCATTTTGTTTAATAAACATTGAAAAATTAGATAAATTTAAAATTTCTATTAAATAATTTTTAAAGTTTTTTCCAATTTGTATCTTTTAGTAAGATTTTAAGTTCAAAAGAATTTTTTAAAATTTTACCGTTAGTATCCGTGATCAGATATTTAAGGTTTTTGTTTGACGGTTTAAAATTTTTACATATTTTATATATTGCATTTTCAGCTGCATTTTTAAAAACACTAAAACTTACTTGTTTTGATGAAATTGAAAGGCCATAATCTTTCCAAGAGCCATCAGATACCATTTTAGCATATAAGTTTAATATAATTTTGAGTTCTTCTTTTTTAAAAAAATATCTTTGGTTTTCTTCTTTAAGATCATTGTTTATGACAAGTTTTAAGTTTTTACTCATTCAATTTATATTTATTTATTAAACCAATCTGAAAAGCTGTAAATATAAAGGTTATTGGCAACATTCCCCAAACTTTAAAGTTTACCCAAAATTCCTCTGTCTGAGTTCTCCAAATTATTTCATTTAAAATGGCTAGAGCAAAAAAGAAATACATCCATCTCTTATTCAAAATCTCCCACCCCTCATCGCTCAAAGGCATAGATTTTCCAAGTAATTTTTTTAAAACTGGTTCATTTGTAAAGTATTTGCCAAACATTAATGCAAGACCGAACAATATATTTATAATTGTTGGCTTCATGTAAATAAATATAGGATCATCAAAATAAATTGTTAAACCACCAAATAATGTAATTAATATTCCGCTTATTAAAGGTACTTTTGGAATTGTCTTTTCAACAATCCACATTATTAAAACTGCTATAATAGTTGCAACTATAAGTGGAGGTATTGCAATAATTAAGTTTTTATCATTATTATAATAAAAATAAAAAAATATTACTAAAGGACCTAAATCAGTAACAAATTTTAAAACAGATTTATTCACTGCTACATAATAGCAGAATAATAAAACATTCATATTTTTTTTATTGATTTTTATTTTTAAATATCCATATTTATTGAGTGACCATTCAAAAAGGAAAATTTTCAATAGGAGATGTTGTAAAACATAAGCACTTCGATTTCAGAGGTGTAATTTATGATGTTGATTTTGAATTTAATAATTCAGAGGAGTGGTATCAATCAATTCCAAAAAATGTAAGACCAAGAAAAGATCAACCGTTTTATCATTTATTAGCTGAAAATGATGAAATCACATATGAAGCATATGTTTCTGAACAAAATTTATTGGTGGATGACTCTGATGAGCCAATTAAGCACCCTCTAATCAACGAGATATTCTCAGGAAAAAAAGGCTCTGGTTACTTTAAACCTTCAAACTAAGATAATTTACATTATTTAAACACATTTCGTGCAAATCTTCGTCACAGATTATGACTAGAATAAATAATATTTTGACCAAGGATGCTTTAATCCCATTTATTTTATCTCCCTCAGCGCTCTTGGTCAGAATAACCCACCAGAAAAATTTTCATAATTTAAATTTATGTTATAGATAATAGAAAATGCTCAACTATTTAAAACCAAACAATTTATTAAAAATTATAAATAAAACACAAAAATATGTATTTATTATTTTTTTAGTAATTATAAGCATTGGTCTTGTTGAGGCACTAATTCTCTCTCCTGAGGACTATAAACAAAGTGACTCTGTTAGAATTATGTATGTGCATGTTCCAGCCGCTTGGATATCACTTGGAATTTTTTCATTAATTGCTGTTTTGTCATTTGGTATTTTAGTTTTTAAAAATAAAAATCTTTCTTTAATAACAAAAAGCCTAGCACCATCTGGTTTTGTCTTTAATATCATTGCTTTGGTAACGGGATCCATCTGGGGTAAACCTACTTGGGGAACCTGGTGGGCATGGGATGCAAGAATAACATCAATGTTATTACTTGCTTTTTTCTATTTGATGTTCCTTCTAAGTTGGAGGGTAACTGACAATGAGGAAAAAGCTGTAAAGATTAGTTCGTACATAGCAATAATAGGTTTAATAAATGTCCCAATAATCAAATTTTCTGTTGAATGGTGGTCAACATTGCACCAACCCTCTTCGGTAAATATTTTTACAGAAACTTCTATTCATACATCCATGTTGTTACCTTTAGGTATAATGACTGCGGCATTTGCACTTTTTTCGCTTTTGATATTTTTGATGAAATATAATACAGAACTGATAAAAATAAAAAACAAAGGATTAGATAGATTATGATTAATGAAGTTTTATACATGAATGGATATGGTCTCTATGTATGGTCTTCTTTTGCATTTACTCTTTCTTGTTTTTGTATTTTATATTCAGTAATCAAACTTCAATTAGTTAAAGAGCAAAAGAAATTTAGGGCTCGTTTTGAAAGTTTAGATACTGATAAAATTGAAATAGCAAAAAAACAAGAAACATACAAAGAAATACTAGCTACTTCATCTGCATCTAAAATTTAATTTTTATATTCATGTATGGTAAAAAAGTTAAACTAAGAGCCATCTTTATATTATCTATATTCTTTTCATCAATCTTAATTGTGTTTTTAGTTTTTAAATCACTTAAGGAAAACGTTGTTTATTTTAAATCACCTACAGAAATAAAAAATTTAACAGAGCTGACACCAAAAAAAATAAGAGTTGGAGGAATGGTTAAAGAAAAATCAATTAATGTAAATCAGTCAGAAGTTAACTTTGTGATCACTGACTTTAAAAATGAATTAATCGTTAATTATAGCGGCTCCGTTCCAAATTTATTTGAAGAAGGAAAAGGAGTTGTGGCTGAAGGTTTCTTAAAAGATCGTAATTTTTTAACAGCGGTTAAAATATTAGCAAAACATGATGAAAATTATATGCCACCTGAGGTGGAAGAGGCATTAAAAGAGAGTAATTAATGCTAAACCAAATTGGAAATTATTCACTTTATATTGCTTTACTGTCGTCTATTTTAATAATCATTCAATCTCCAATATTATTAAATAGGAATAATATAAATGTTAGTGGAAGAATTTTTTCACTAATTTCTATTCAATCATTAATGATTATAATAAGTTTCATTGCTCTTATAATAGCTTTTATAATCTCAGATTTTAGTAATGAGACAGTCTATAATAATTCTCACACCTCTAAACCTTTGTTCTATAAAATTTCAGGAACATGGGGAAACCATGAGGGAAGTTTACTCCTTTGGTTATTAGTATTATCAATTTTTTTATTAATTTTTACAATTACTTCAAAAAGTCTTTCAAACAAATATAGAATTCTAACTTTATTTTTTCAGCAAATAATAATTTTGGGATTTTTGTTATTTATTCTTTTTACCTCAAATCCTTTTATGAGTTTATTTCCAATTCCAAACGAAGGAACTGGTTTAAATCCATTACTTCAAGACCCCGCATTAGCAATTCATCCACCAATATTATATTTAGGATATGTTGGAACATCTATAATTTTTTCTTCTTCACTCGCTGCCTTAATATCAGGTTCAGTAAATAAAACTTGGGCTAAGCATATAAAGAATTGGGTACTAGTTTCATGGATTTTTTTATCAATTGGAATTTTATTAGGATCTATATGGGCTTATTATGAACTAGGATGGGGAGGTTTTTGGTTTTGGGATCCAGTTGAAAATGTATCCCTTATGCCATGGTTTTGTTTAACAGCTTTATTTCACACTATTTTAATTTTAGAAAAAAGAGAAATGTTTCATTCTTGGGCAGTAATTTTATCAATTACAACTTTTTCATTAAGTATGAGTGGAACATTTCTTGTTAGATCTGGTATTTTAAACTCAATCCATACTTTTGCAAATGATCCATCAAGAGGAGTTTTTATTCTTTGTTTTTTATTTATATTAATTACGTTGTCCATATTTATTTATTTTTTTCATCAAAACAAAATCAAAAACAATTTCATAAAAACTTATATTGTTAGTAAAGAAACAGCTATTCTAGTCAATAACTTGTTCATGATGTTTTTTTTATCAGTTGTCTTAATTGGTACAGTTTATCCAATATTTCTAGAGGTTATAAATAATGATAAAATTTCAGTTGGTCCTCCCTTTTATCATAAATTAATTGTACCTTTTATGATTCCTTTTCTAATTTTTATGGCAATCGGACCAAATTTTAATTGGATAAAAGATAAAATAGATAAAATTAATCTGCAGCAACTTTTATTTTTTATTTTATCAATAATTGTTTCTTTTATTTTTTTAAAAAGAGTTGGAATTTCCTATTTATTTTCACTCCCACTTTTTATAGCAAGCCTTTTTCTTTTTTTTATTACAATTAAGGATTTTTCAGTAAAAAAAACAAATTTATCTCAAAAAATATCTCATTTTGGTTTTAGTTTGTTTATTTTAAGTGTTTTAGTTAATGGTGTTCTTGCTAAAGAATATTCATCTAATATGAAAGTTGGTGATGAAAGAAAATTTTTAAATAAAACAATCAAGTTTGAAAGTCTTAAAATCAATGAAAATAAAAATTATCAATCTTTAGAGGCAAATTTTAAAATTTCAGATAAGAATAATTCTATTAATTTAAAACCAGAAATTAGAGTTTATGATCAGCCACAGACTATAACCAGTGAAGCTGATATTGAATCAACATTATATTCAGATAATTTTTTAGTGTTAAATATATTAAAAAATGATGGATTTTATAATGTTAGGTATCAAATAAAACCGTTTATGATATGGATTTGGATATCAATAATATTAATTTCCTTTGGGGGCATATTAAGCATTGTAAAAAGAAATGGTTAAAAACATTAAGCTAATTGCAGTAGTTTCATTAGTTATTATAAGTTTTTTTATTCTTCTTAAAGGCCTGAATAAAACAAATAATTATTCCCCTGATTTAAACTCAAGTAAAATTGATTTTAACTTTAAAGCAAAGTTTCTTTACTCTAATGAAGAGACCACGTTATATGAATTGATAAATGATAAAGATTTTTCAATAAT
Organism: uncultured Pelagibacteraceae bacterium; assembly: GCA_902611465.1. Lineage (GTDB taxonomy): Bacteria > Pseudomonadota > Alphaproteobacteria > Pelagibacterales > Pelagibacteraceae > Pelagibacter. The sequence goes on from CACLZS010000012.1 coordinate 13,782, forward strand.
TAATATTTGGGCCTCGTGGTGTCTACCCTGCAGAGATGAGCATTCTTTCCTACTTAACCTCAAATCATTGGATAAATTAAATATAATTGGAATTAATTATAAAGATAATGAGATTAATGCAAAAAAATTTATTAAAGAATTAGGCAATCCTTATTCTAAAATTGTAGTTGATCCTTCTGGAGTGAATTCTATTGAGTTAGGTGCATATGGTGTACCTGAAACACTTCTTGTTCATAACAAGACTAAAACTATTTTAAAAAAATATATAGGTCCATTAGATGATGAAAAACTTGCTGAACTTAAAATGATAATAAAAAATGAAAATTAAAATTTTAGTCCTTATAATATTTTACTTAATAGGTTCTCTTAATTTATCATATGCAGCTAATTCTGAAAAAGTTGATCAAATTTCAAAAAATTTGAGATGTTTGATCTGTCAGGGCCAATCAGTTTATGATTCTCAATCTGATTTTGCCCTAAGTATGAAAATTTTAATACAAAATAAAATCGACGAAGGTAAAAATAATGAACAAATTTACAAATTTCTAAAAAGAAAATATGGTGAGTGGATTGTTTATGATCCAGAAATTAATAAAAATACTTTTTTACTATGGTTATTACCTTTGATTTTGTTTGTTTTTGGAGCTATTTTAATTATTAGAAAACTATCTATAAAGTAATCAACAAATTAATTATGCAATTATATTTAAAAATTATAATTATTTTTACTCTTTTGTTTGGTTCTGTAAATGCGGATGACAAAAACTCTGGTAACAAATGGAGCTTATATACTGGTACTTTTGATTTTAGTGATGAAGGTGCTAAATCCACTTTGTATGGAGTACAATATATAAATTTAAATTCTCAGTATGATAGCTTTTTAGGCAATCTTTACCCAGTTACTGGTTTTTTTATTACAGTAGATAATTCCAAATATATTTATACAGGTTTTCAAACCACTTATCATAAGGGTTCCTTTAATGTAACACCAAGTTTTACTCCTGGCTTATATGATAAAGGAAATGGAAAAGATCTTCGACATGTGCTCGAGTTCAAAACTGAAATTCAAATTTCCTACAATATTAGTAAAAAAAGTGAAATAGCATTCTCTTATAATCATATTTCTAATGCTGATCTAGGAGAGAATAATCCTGGGGCAAATAGTTATATGTTTAATTATATAAAAAAATTTTAATTTAAATACATGAATTTAAAAAATTGTCACAATTTTAGTGATTTTAGAAAATTGGCTAAACAAAAATTACCCTCTCCAATTTTTCATTACATTGATGGTGCAGCAGATGATGAGATAACATATGCTAGAAACACAAGTGCTTTTGATGATGTCGATTTAGTTCCAAATGTTTTAAGGGGTGTTGAAAATATTGACCTTTCAACAACAATATTTGGAAAAAAATTAGACTTACCATTTTATTTAGCACCTACAGCATTACAAAGACTTTTTCATTATGATGGAGAAAGAGCTGTAGGAAAGGCAGCCAAAAAATTTAACACGATGTTTGGTGTTTCAGCTTTAGCCACTGTAAGTGTAGAAGAAATTTCTTCTATGATTGATACTCCCAAGATGTTTCAATTTTATTTCCACAAAGACAGAGGGTTAAACGACTCTTGTTTAGAGAGAGCTAAAGCAGCAAAATTTGACGTAATGGCTTTAACAGTAGATACTATTACTGGTGGAAATCGGGAGAGAGATTTGAGAACTGGTTTCACATCTCCACCTAAGCTAACTTTATCAAGTTTGTTTAGTTTTGCTACTAAGCCAATGTGGGGAATAAATTATCTAACAAAAGGTAAATTTGAATTACCTCACCTTCAAGATTTTGTGAAAGAAGGTACCAGTACTAACTCCTCAATTGGAAGTTATTTTTCTACTATGCTAGACCAATCTATGAATTGGAAAGATGCTGAAAATCTTTGTTCTAAATGGGGAGGTCATTTTGCTCTTAAAGGCATTATGAGTGTTGAAGATGCAAAAAGAGCCGTAGATATTGGATGTACGGGCATAATGGTTTCTAATCATGGAGGAAGACAACTCGATGGATCTAGATCTCCATTTGATCAATTGGCAGAAATAGTTGATGCTGTCGGAGATAAACTTGATGTTATATGCGAGGGAGGAATTCATAGAGGAACTCATATGCTAAAAGCATTATCCTTAGGAGCTAAAGCGTGTTCTGGAGGAAGACTTTATCTTTATGCTTTAGCTGCAGCAGGTCAAGCAGGAGTAGAAAGAGCACTAAATCAATACAGAACTGAACTGCAACGAGATATGAAACTAATGGGTTGCACAAAAATCAGTGACCTAAACAGAAGTAATTTAAGATACAGACGATAATGAGCTTAAGCAATTGCTATAACTTTGATGACTTTAGAAAGTTAGCAAAAAAAAAACTCCCTGCACCTATTTTTCATTATATAGACGGAGGAGCAGACGACGAAGTTACAATGAATAGGAACACAGATTCATTTAATGAATGTGATCTAATTCCAAATATTTTAAATAGTGTTGGTGAACCTGATTTAAAGACAGAGGTTTTTGGAACAAAGATGGATATGCCAATTTTTTTATCACCTACCGCCATGCAAAGCTTGTACCACCCAGATGGAGATAAAGCTTCTGCACGTGCTGCTGAAAAATTTGGTACGATATACAGCATGTCTACTATGGCTTCATTTTCGATTGAAGAAATTGCAAATCTTTCAAGTGGGCCAAAAATTTTCCAATTATATATTCACAAGGACCAATCTATAACTAATGACTTAATTGATAGATGTAAAAGAGCAAACTTTAATGGAATGTGTATTACAGTTGATACTATTGTTGCTGGAAATAGAGAAAGAGATCATAGGACAGGTTTTACAACACCACCAAAATTTACTTTAGATAGTTTAATGAGTTTTGCTATGAGACCTCAGTGGGTCTTTAACTATTTTACACATAAGAAATTTGAATTAGCAAATCTTAAAGATAAAGTTGATAAAGGTACAAATATTGCCCAATCAGTTATGGGATATATAAATGAGCAATATGATCCTGCAATGAATTGGAAAGATGCAGAGTATTGTATAAAAAAATGGGACGGCCCAATTGCACTTAAAGGAGTTATGTCAGTTGATGACGCTAAAAGAGCTATAGATATTGGATGTACAGCCGTAATGATATCAAACCATGGTGGAAGACAACTCGATGGATCTAGGTCTCCATTTGACCAAGTAAAAGCTATAAGGGATGCTGTTGGAGATAAATTAGAGGTAATTTTAGATGGTGGAGTTAGAAGAGGGACACATGTTCTTAAAGCATTAGCAGCGGGTGCGACAGCTTGTAGTTTTGGTAAAGCATTTTTGTTTAGTTTAGGGGCTGGTGGCCAACAAGGAGTAGAGAGATTACTTCAAAATATGCATGATGAAATAAGACGTAACATGATATTGATGGGATGCAAAAGTATAAGAGACTTAGATGAGTCCAAAATCATTTATAGAAGATAAAAAATTTTAATTAATAGACATATTAAATCTTTTCAGTTAGTTTTTCTTTTTTTAAAAATAAAATTATGAAACTTGCAAAAAATTTAGAAAATTTAGGAACAGAGTCTGCATTCAGTGTACTAGCAGAAGCTAAAGCATTAGAAGCAAAAGGAAACCCAATGATTCATTTGGGATTAGGTCAACCAGATTTTAAAACACCAAAACATGTAGTTGAAGCAGCTAAAAAAGCTTTAGACGATGGTCATCACGGATATGTCATGTCAAACGGAATTCCAGAGTGTAGAGAAGCCGTAACAAGATGGATAAAAAAACGATATGGCGCAACTATAGATGCTGAAAGAATTTTAATTATGCCAGGTGGAAAGCCGACAATGAGTTATGCAATTCAATGTTTTGGCGAACCAGGAGCAGAAATAATTCATCCTACACCTGCTTTCCCAATTTATGAATCGATGATAAATTATACTGGTTCTACTCCAGTCCCCTATGATCTTACTGAAGATAAAGATCTTAAATTTGATCCAGATAAAATATTATCTTTAATTACTGACAAAACTAGATTGTTAATTTTAATTAATCCAAATAATCCTACGGGTAGTTTTGTCGAAAAATCAGTAATAGATTACTTTGCAAAAGAATTAGAAAAATATCCGCATGTCACTATTTTAAGTGATGAAATTTATAGTAGACAAATTTTTGACTATAAAGAAATGCCATCATTTTTTCATTACGAAGCATTAAAGGATAGATTAATTGTTTTAGAGGGTTGGAGTAAAGCTTATTCGATGACAGGTTGGAGATTAGGGTGGAGTTATTGGCCCAAAGAAATGGTTGCCCATGTAAATAAATTACTCATCAATAGTGTATCTTGTGTGAACGCAGCAGCACAATTTGCAGGGATTGCAGCTTTAGATGGTCCAGATGATTCAATTAATGATATGTTAGATAAATTCACTTTAAGAAGAAATTTAATTCATAAAGGTTTGAATGATTTACCTGGAATAGAATGTAGTCTTCCTGGTGGAGCTTTTTACGCTTTTCCAAACGTCAAAGGCACTGGCATGACAGGTGCAGAATTTTGCAAAAAAGCAATGCATGAAGCTGGTGTTGCAATAGTACCTGGAACAGCATTTGGACAAACATGCCAAGACTACGTAAGATTTAGTTTTGCCGCATCTAGAGATAACATACAGCAGGCCTTAGAAAATATAGGTAAGATGCTTTCTAAATAGGCTGTATTTTTAAAAGATTTTTCTGTAATATTTACTTATGAATGAGATTGTACAAACAGAATTGAAAAAAATCTTTAACGGAAGATTTTCAACCTCTGAGTCCACTCGAGCAAATTATGCAAGGGGTGAAGATACGTATGATCCAATTCTTTCAAAAGCTGTAGTATTTCCAGAAACAAATGAGGAAGTTTCTCAACTATTAAAATTATGTAACGAACACAAAATACCAGTCGTTCCATTTGGTACAGGCACTTCTTTAGAAGGTCACGTCGTGGGAAATCAAAACGGTATTACTATTTCTCTTGAAAAAATGAATAAAGTTTTAAGTGTCAATGCTGAGGACTTTGATTGCAGAGTTCAAGCAAATGTCACAAGAAAACAATTAAACGAATATTTGAGAGAAGATGGAGTATTTTTTCCAATAGATCCCGGTGCAGATGCCGCTCTTGGTGGAATGGCAGCAACGTCAGCTTCAGGAACAATGGCTGTTAAATATGGAACTATGAGAACTGTAATTTCAGGTCTGACAGTTGTTCTTCCAAATGGAGATATAATTAAAACAGGTGCTAGAACAAAAAAAACTTCTGCAGGATATAATCTAACAAATTTATTTATAGGTTCAGAGGGAACACTTGGAATTATTACTGAAGTACAATTAAGATTATCACCCATACCTGAAAGTATAATGAGTGCAGTATGCTATTTTCCTGATTTAGACTCTGCAGTTAAAGCATCGCAAGAAGTTATTCAGTATGGTGTTCCAATTGCGAGAATTGAAATGCTAAATAAAGATCAAATGGAAATTAGTATTAAATATTCTAAATTAGAAAATATAAAAGCATCACCTACTCTATTTTTTGAATTTCATGGTAGTGAAGCATCAAATAATGAAAATATTGGAATTGTAGAAGAAGTTTCAAAAAGTAATGGTGGAAGTGATTTCCAATGGGCGTCTTCTCCTGAAGAGCAAAAAAAATTATGGAAAGCAAGACACGATGTTTACTATTCCGTTAAAGCTTTGGGAAATGATATGAAAGTTTATTCTACAGATGTTTGTGTACCAATTTCAAGATTAGTTGAGTGCATTTCTTGGGCAGAAAAAGAAGTTCAAAAGTTGGGCCTAACTGCTCCAATGGTAGGTCATGTTGGTGATGGAAATTTTCATTCTATAGTTCTTTATGATCCAGATGATGAAGATAAACAAAAAAGAATAAGACAGTATAGTGATGATTTAATCAATAAAGCACTTGAACTTGAAGGAACTATCACTGGAGAACATGGTATAGGACTTCAAAAAAAACATTACTTACTTAGAGAACATCCGGATAATGTGCCAGTTATGAAATCTATTAAACGATCAATAGATGTAAATAATATAATGAATCCTGGTAAAATTTTCGATTTAAATTAATTTATCTTAATGAAAAAAATATTGGTCACTAGAAGATTGTTAAGATCTTGTGAGGATAAAGCAAAAGAAATCTTTGAAGCAAATTTAAATCTTAATGATGAACTATATTCACAAAAAAAATTAATTGAAATGAGTGAAGGATGTGATGGAATACTATCAGCTTTAACAGATAAGTTAGATGCTGAAACAATTAATCAATTACCAGACTCAGTTAAAATACTTTCTAATTTTGCAGTTGGATTTGGAAATATTGATTTAGAGGCTGCAAAAAAAAAGGGAATAACTGTAACTAATACTCCAGATGTTTTAACTGATGCAACAGCAGAAATAGGAGTTCTGTTAATTCTTGGTGCTTGCAGAAGGGCTTCTGAGGGAATTGAAAGAGCTAGAGAAGGTGGATGGGTTTGGTCAGCAGATTTATTAATTGGAAAACAACTAACAGGCACAAGATTAGGAATTTTAGGAATGGGAAGAATTGGGCAAAAAATTGCAAAAGTTGCTAAATCTCTTGGAATGATAATTCATTATCATAACAGATCAAAATTAAGTGAAGATAAAGAGCAAGGTGCAATTTACCATGATAATTTAAAAGATCTTTTATCTGTATCAGATGTCTTATCTGTTTGTTGTCCAGCATCAAAAGAGACAATTGATATGATTAATAAAGATACAATCGAATACTTACCTAAGGGCGCAGTAGTTACGAATGTAGCAAGAGGAGATATAATTGAAGATGAGGCGATGGTTGATGCACTAGATAGAAGAAAAGTTTATGCAGTTGGGTTAGATGTTTATAAAAATGAGCCAAATTTAAATAAAGGCTACTACAAACATAAAAGTGCATTTATACTTCCTCATTTAGGCAGTGCTACAAAGGAAACTAGAACAGCCATGGCAAATTTGGCCATAGATAACTTAGATGAGTACTTTAAAACAGGAAACTGTAAAAACAAAGTCAATTAACAATCTCAAGTTGCATTAAGTCTTTTTGTCATCATTTTTAAAATGACTCTAAGTTACATTTATGTTTAATTGTCATTAGTTAATTAACTATAGAGGAGAAATAAATGATTAAAGACAAAAAATCTTTGAAGGTAAAAAAATCACCTTCAAGACGTAAGTTCTTTAAAGCTGCTGCTGCAACTGGTGTTGCTGCTGTTGCTGCATCATCTTTGGCTGCTCCAGCTGTTGCTGCTGAAAGAATAGAAGCATCAATGGTTGCTACTTGGGGAAGAGATTTTCCAGGTCTAGGAACAGGAGCTCAAAGATTTGCACAAAGAATAACAGACATGAGTGACGGTAGAATACAAGTTACTTACTATGCTGCTAACGAAAGAGTTAAAGCATTTGACTCATTTGATGAAGTAGCATCTGGTAACTCACAAATGTATCATGCCGCTGACTATTACTGGGTAAAGAAAAATCCTGCATGGGGTTACTTTACAGCAGTACCTTTTGGTTTCACTTACACTGAAATGAATGCTTGGATCAGATTTGCTGGTGGTCAGGAGTTATGGGACGAACTAGCAGATGGTTTTGGTCTTAAAAACTTCATGTGTGGTGATACAGGAGTTCAAATGGGTGGATGGTTTAACAAAAAAATCAGAAGTCCAAATGACTTTAAAGGTTTAAAAATGCGTATGCCTGGTTTAGGTGGGCAAGTAATTGGTAAACTTGGAGGATCTCCAGTTTCACTTCCTGGTGGACAGATTTACGAAAACTTAGTTTCTGGTGCAATTGATGCAACAGAGTGGGTTGGTCCGTGGAATGATGAAGCTATGAAATTCCAAGAAGCTGCTAAATACTACTACTATCCTGGTATGCACGAGCCTGGATCAATGTTAGCATGCGGAACTAATAAGTCTTGGTTCACAAGCTTATCTAAATCTGACCAATTATTAATCGAAGCTGCTGCAGCAATGGAAAATGACGTTATGATGTCTGAGTACAATGCTAAAAATGGTGCAGCACTTGCAAGATTGATTAATGATCATGGTGTTAAACTAGAGAAGTTTAGCGACAAGGTTTATGATGGTTTTGGAAAAGCAGCAGAGGAAGTCTTTGAAGAGACAAGAGCGAGTAGTGGTCTTGCAGAAAGAATCCATACTAGTTTCTTAAAAGCTAGAAAAGAAATTGGTGCTTGGACAAACCTTTCAGACTCACCTTACATTCAGCAAAGAAATAGAGTGCTAGGAATGTAATTACGTCTTTTATGTAATTAAAAAGGGCCCTTGATTGGGCCCTTTTTTTTAGTTTTATAAAAGTAAAAATCTAGTATTTAAAAAGGTCAATGGACGAAAAAAACAAAAGTATTCATCTTTACTTAAGAATTTTAAGTTATTCAGTAATAGCTTTTACTTTAGCTTTTTTATTAAACAACCTTCTTACTGTTTGGGCTGAATGGCCTGGTGTAAAAAAAATTTTCTCTCACTACGAATTGTTTGGTTATAAGCAAAAAATATTGGAGGGCTCAGACCTAAATCTTGGCTATGTGCAAGTTGGATTATATCTGATTTGTATAGGACTTCTGATTTTTTATGTATTTAAAACATATTCCCAAACTTTAGAAACAGATTCAGCAATATTATCAAAATTTTCAGCTTACATAGTGAGATCATCTTTTTGGGCAGTATTCTTAGTTGGTTTGGCTGATTTTATTATATCTTTTATGGTTGTTGAAAGATTATGGGAAACAATATTTAGTCCGGAAGTTAAAGCCTTTATGGTGAAAGCTCCAGAAAGAATAACATTTATACATTTTCCAATTATTGCTGTTTCATTTATTATTGGTTATTTTACAAAATCTGTTGGTTTTATTTGGTTGGCGGTTTTAGTAGTCTTAAGTGAATTTTTTATAGTTTTATCTAGATTTATATTTTCTTACGAACAAGCTTTTCAAGGTGATCTTGTAAGGTTTTGGTACGCAGCATTATATTTATTTGCAAGTGCTTATGCATTAATTCATGAGGGTCATGTTAGAGTTGACGTTCTTTATTCCACTTTTAGTGAAAGAAAAAAAGCATGGACTAATGCAATTGGTTCTGCAGTACTTGGAGTACCACTTTGTTTAATTGTTATATTTTTAGGTTTAAATGGTAAAGCAAGTATTATTAATGGACCGGTAGTTGCTTTTGAGGTCACTCAGCAAGGTTCTAATGGATTATATTTACTTTATTTAATGGCAGTGTATCTAGCAGTATTCGCTATTACGATGTTGTTACAGTTCACAAGCTTTTTTATGGGTAGCAGTTACAAACTTCTGTTGAATGAGAATGAAACGAAAGTTTCAGATGTGAATAATACAAACGAGGTAAATGTAGAAAATATGGAAAGCCAATAGTGGAATTATTTTTTTTAGCAGTTTTAGTTTTAATTATGATTGTTGCTCTTGCATCTGGTTACCCAGTTGCATTTGCTCTACCAGGTTCAGCTATAATATCTATAGGTTTAGCGGCCTTTTTTGGCTATTTATTTGAAGGAGATGCTGATGCATTCTTCGCAGTAGATGGACCAATTGAATGGCTTGTTGCTGGAATAACTAATTTTAGAAGTAACTATTGGGATGTAGAAACAGACACTTTAATTGCAATTCCTTTGTTTATTTTTATGGGGATTATGCTTCAAAAATCTAAAATTGCTGAAGATTTATTAATTACAATGGGTCAGTTATTTGGTCCAATTCCAGGAGGATTAGGTATCTCAGTTATATTCGTTGGTGCTTTATTAGCTGCAACGACAGGTATTGTAGGAGCAACTGTAATTGCAATGGGATTAATCTCATTGCCAACAATGTTGAATAACAATTATGACAGAAAACTTGCAAGTGGAATTGTATGTTCCTCAGGAACACTTGGACAAATTATTCCTCCATCCATCGTATTGATTATTATTGCAGACCAATTAGCGAGTGCGTCTGATGTTGCAAATAATATGAGACAGAATGATTACAAAGCTTTGACTGGAGAATTTAACATGCCAGGTGAATTTAGAGTTGGATCATCAAGTGCTGGAGACATGTTCCTTGGTGCACTTTTGCCGGGATTAGTATTGGTAGCTCTTTATATGATTTATGTTTTCTTCTATGCAAGAATCAAAAAAGGAGTTGCACCACCAGTTCCATTTAAGGGTGAATTTAATTTTAGATTTTGGATGAGAGTAATTGTTATTATTATTCCTCCTCTTGCATTAATATTTGCAGTTTTAGGTTCTATATTAATGGGTATTGCAACTGTTAACCAAGCTGGTTCTATTGGAGCTATAGGTGCAACATTAATGGCAGGTTATAGATTATTTGAAGGAAAGAAAAGTGCCTTTTATCCTCTTTTACTTATTATAGGTTCGTTGATACCAATCACTTTTTTTGCTTCAAATTATGAACTTAACATAAAAAATTTAGAAGAAAGAGATATTGGAGCAATATACACAACTGCTTTCTTTGTTGTCCTTCTTGTAATTGGAATATCATGGAGCTTTTGGAGAACTTATAAAACCGAGAATGTTTTAAAAGAGGTTGTTACTGAAACTTGTATAACTACTTCAATGGTATTTATTATTCTTTTAGGAGCTGCGATGCTTACTTCTGGATTTAGAGCGTTTGGTGGTGAAGAATTAGTTAGAGATTTCTTACAGGATTTACCTGGTGGATTTTGGACTCAGTTTGTAGTTGTTATGATTGTAATATTTTTACTGGGTTTCTTTTTAGATTTTATTGAAATTGCTGTTGTTGTTGTTCCAATAATTGCACCAATATTGTTGGCTGAAACAGGAGCTAATGTAACGGCAGTTTGGTTAGGAGTTATGATTGGAGTGAACTTACAAACTTCTTTTCTAACCCCACCATTTGGATTTGCATTATTTTATTTAAAAGGTGTGGCTCCAAAAGTAGTGCAAACACTAGATATTTGGAAAGGCGTTGTACCATTCATAGTTCTTCAGCTTATTGGTTTAGCTATTGTTGGTTCTTATCCATCACTTGTGAATTATCTTCCTAACAGAGTTTATTTAACTTCAAATGTAGCACCACCACCAATGAATCCTAAGCTACAGTATTGTCTACAAGAATATAAATTTGAAAATTATGCAAATAATGCGGATGTAATAAAGAATAGTATTGACGATTTTGACTCAATTATACTTGCAAATTTACCAGCTGATAAACTAAGTTATTTCCAACGACATGTAGATAATTCAAATTACACTTTCGAATTAGTTGATGAAGTCAAAAGTGCAGAAGCTATTTATAATGACTATGCCGTCGATTATAGAGACTTGCATTTTAAGACTAGAAAAAAACAGAAGAAAATTTCTAAACTCAATAAAAAAATTGATAAATATAAAGCCGAAATTAGAAATTTAGATGATGATGAGGTTTCAGAAAAAAATAAAATTGAACAAAGAATTGAAAATGTAAAACTTGAAATTGAAGAAATCACTAATTCAATTTCAAAAGACTGGAAACCAAAGAATGATGAATTTAATAAAATTAATAAATCTAAAAATTTAGCTGTTAAAAAATATCGTAAAACAGCAGATAATGCATATGATGATTTAATGCTTATTAAATTATTTATTCTAGATGGAGAAAAATTTGAAGAATTGAGTAATGATATTAAAATTCTTAAATCTAAAATTGATAATCGAGGTTATCTAGATGCTATAGATCATATTGATAATATGTTTGACAAAGTTGGAGAAATATCAGGTTCAGATGAATTTGCAGATAAATTAGATTACTTGATAACTATTATGGATGAAGATGAAAAAGATCCTGAACAAATAGCAAAAATAGCTGATGAGACTTATACACATTTTGATAAAGAGGTAAGTTGGAGAAATGAATTTCAGAAAAAATATATGGATAGAATAAATAATCACTTACAGGTACTAAGCGATAATATTGGCTTAAGGTTACAGCAAAAACTAACTAAAGAACAAGCAATTTATGTTTCGAGATGTAATTCAGTGCACAGAGATATTTCTTTAAACTTTTAGTTAATTTGTAATTTGATCAATTATTTTTGATCTTTTATATAATCCGAGGGCCTCAGCTTTATTTTTTAACTTGTTATATTCAGACTTTAAGTTTTCAGTGTTTACATTAATTTTATTTCCAATTTCAATTATTGATCCAATGATTGGATCAATTTCTAGAGGACGTTTTGCATGTAAATCTTGAGTAGTAGATGGTTTATGGCCCTTTATTGAAATTGCTGCCTTAATTCTATGATCTATCGAAACATTAAATTTAACTCCAATTTTTTCTCCCACTGACTGACACTCCTCCATCAATTTTCTCACTGTTTTCAATAGTTCTGGGTCATCACCAATCTCATCTAAAGACTTATCGTATAGTGCGCTCACAATATTAAATGAACAATTACCCCATAGCTTTATCCATATTTCATCTCTTAGGTTACTTTTTTGTGGTGCTTTTAAACCTCCTGCAATTAATAAGTCTGCAATAATTTTAAGTCTTTCTGATTTTGATCCATCGGGTTCGCCTAATGTAAATCTTTCACCACCATTATGTTTTACAACACCAGGTTCAATAATTTCAGCTGCTGGATAAACCACACATCCAAGAGCTCTTGAAGGTTTTAAAGAATTCCAAATTTTACCATCAGGATCAACACTATCTATATGTTTCTCATCTAAGTTTGTCCCTGTGTCAGCTTTATGAAAATACCACCACGGTAAGCCATTTACAGCAGATATTATAGTTGTATTTTCTCCAATTAAGCTTTGAAGAGATTCTACTATATTAGTAATCGCGTGAGCTTTCACTGAAATAAAAATATAATCTTGAATCCCAAGTTCTTTAGGATCATCTGTTACTTTTAATTTAAAGTTTTCTGATTTATCATTTTTAATTAATGTTAAGCCGTTTTCTTCTATAGCTTTTTTGTGTGGACCTCTGGCTATAAGTGATAAATCAATATTATTTTTACTCAGACATGCAGCTAAATATCCACCAATTGATCCTGCACCAAATATACAAACTTTTTTCATTAATTATTTAAACCAAATTTTTTTGCTAAAACATTTCTTTGTAATTTTCCTGTTGCTCCTTTTGGAATTTCTTCAACAAAAAATATTTTTTTTGGTATTTTAAACTTAGCAAGTTTTTCTTTAGCATATTGTAAAACGTCATTTTCTGAACATGTCTCACCACTTTTTATTATAATTGCGCTAGCAATATTTTCTCCAAGCATTTTATCATCATAACCAAAACAAACTGCTTGATCTATAAATGGATGGTCCATTAATACGTTATCAACTTCTAATGGAGATATTTTTTCTCCACCTTTATTAATTATTTCTTTCAATCTTCCTGAAATCTTTAAGTAACCCTCTTTATCAAAATAACCTTGATCGCCTGTTCTAAACCAACCATTGGTAAAACTTGTTTTATTTGCTTCTTCATTATTATCGTAACCAACAGTTACATTTTCACCTTTTATACACACTTCACCTTCATCACCTTGTTTTAATACTTCCCCATTTTCATTCATAATACATACTTCTGGGCCTGCTGGAAGGCCTACAAATCCTGCTTTTTGTTGCTTAGGTGGCAATGGATTAGATGTCATTTGGTGAGTAGCTTCAGTCATACCGTATGCTTCAATTACTGGACAACTGAAAACATCATTTAAATCATTAAATACTGCTGGTGGTAAAGATGCAGATGATGATCTAATTAACCTTAGTTTTAGTCCCTTAGCAATTTCTAATTTTCTATGTGCTCTTAATAAAATAGTTTGATGCATTGTAGGCACTCCAGAGTACCAAGTTATTTTTTCTGACTTAGCTAAATCTAAAAATTTGATAGCATTAAAACCATTTGATGCACATACAGATGCCCCAGCTTTCATTGATGAAGCTAAAATAGCTATGAGGCCATGTATATGAAAAAGTGGCATAATATTTAGACAATGATCATTATTAGAAAGATTTAAACTTTTAGAAATATTTTCAGCAGAAGAAAAAATATTTTTATTTGTTAAAGGAACAATCTTTGGTCTTGATGTAGTACCAGAGGTGTGTAGCACTAATGCCTCATCATTTTCATCAGGTAACGAATATTCACTTTCTTTTTCATAAATATTAAATATTCCTGAAGGTTCATCCTTTTCTGGATTAATCTCACATAATTCTATTTTTAATTTTTTTGCTACATCGACAACTGGATTTTTAGAATTTTTCTCAACTAAAACAATTTTTGGATTTAAATCTTTTAAATAGAATTCATACTCCTCAGATTTATATGATGGATTTAAAGGTGCGGCAGACATATAGCTTGAAATAGCCAAAAAACTTGAAGCCATGTATGGACCATTTGGTAAAACTATTGCTGCCCTATCTTTATTTAATAATCCATTTCCAGCCAACTGTTTAGAAATTTTATCTATAAATAATTTTAAATCTTTGTAACTTAGTTCGGTACTGATTTCAGAGGTTAGAGCAATATTTTCATCATTCACATTTTCAAAAATGTTTCTAACAATTCTTTTTGACATCATTTAGTACCCTTTTGCGTAACCATCTTTTCTAGGATCGGATCCTCCCAAAAGGTCCCCTTCTGTACGATTTATCTTAATAGCTTGACCTCCACCATGAGTGCCATCAATATACTCAACATTATGGCCGATTTCTTTCAATTCGTTAAAAATTTGATTACCAACTGATTTTTCAAGCTTATAAATATTGTTAAAATGAAAGGCTCTTGGAAAACTTAAAGCCTCTTGAGGACCCATGCCGTAATCAATCATATTATTTAAAACATGCACCTGTCCTACTGGCTGATATTGCCCTCCCATAACCCCATAGCTCAAAGTTGTGTTGTTATCTTTGTTAATGACCATACCTGGAATAATAGTATGTAATGGTCTTTTTAAGCCCTCAATACAGTTTGGATGTCCATGCTCTACTCTGAAATTTGTACCCCTGTTATGTAAAAGTATTCCACTTTTGTTTGTAGTGATACCTGATCCAAATACATAACAAACTGAATTAATGATGGAAACACTATTTAAGTCTTTATCTACAACTGTTAGATAAATAGTTTCTGGGTGAGCTGGAATATTTAAGTCACCAACATCACTGCAAGAATTGAGGTTAATTTTATTAAAAATATCATCAATATTTTTATCACTTAAAATTTCATCTAAATCAAAATTTACAAAATTTGGATCGCCTAAACTTGTTTCTTTAACTTTATAAGCTTGTTTTGTAACTTCAGCTTCAAGGTGAAATCTTTCTGTACTGTTGAATTTATAGTTTTGAATATTTAGTTTTTCTAACAATTTCATCATAATCAAAACAGTTACACCAGGTCCATTTGGAGGACATTGATGAATAAAATCACCTTTATAACTAGATTTTATTGTTTCTGATCTTATTGTGATTTGTTTAGAAAAATCCTCAAAAGTATGTACACCCCCTAATTCGTTTAAACTTTCAATTATGTCTTTTGCAGTTTCACCCTCATAAAATTCTTTGCTTCCTTTTTTACTAATTGCCTCTAATGTTTTTCCTAAAGGAATATTTTTCATTAATTCATTTTCTTGATAAGT
This sequence comes from uncultured Pelagibacteraceae bacterium, assembly GCA_902611465.1. Lineage (GTDB taxonomy): Bacteria > Pseudomonadota > Alphaproteobacteria > Pelagibacterales > Pelagibacteraceae > Pelagibacter. Next base: position 29,504 of record CACLZS010000012.1, read on the forward strand.
ACGACCTTCTTTCAAAAAAATTTTTTTAGAATTTTCATTTCCATTAATTTTATTTAAACTATTATGCCAAGCATTTGATACTACTTTAGAAATCTTGTGACCATTTTTTGCAATCTCAATTGCACCTGTAAACAATTGTTCAAAATCTAATTTTCCAAATTCTTTATGAATAGTTTCCCAAGCATGAACTGCACCAGGAATCGTTACTGAATGAGGACTTGTTAATCCGATTTTATCTATATTTTTTTCCTTGAAGAAATCATAACTTAATTTCTCTGGTGCTAACCCAGATCCATTAAAAGATACTGCATCCTTATTATTCATTTTAACTATAGCAAAGCAGTCTCCACCAATACTTGTTGCATTAGGCTCAACCACAGATAAAACAATTGAAGCTGCTATAGAAGCATCTACTGCATTTCCACCCATTTTTAGTATTTTTAAGGCCTCTTCTGTCGCTAATGGATGAGAAGTTGCAGCCATAGCATTTGCTGACCGAGCATCTTTATCTTTAGTTGATTGATTATTCATAGTAATGATTAATTAGAGAGATATAAATGATAAACAAAGCAAATAAAAGTATTATAATTTTTTGTGTATTTGCGTTTGGCTTTTTTATTTCTAATTTATTAAGATCAATTACTGCAACTCTTACTCCAGTACTTACAAATGAATTCGATTTAACAGCAGGTAACCTTGGACTGCTAGCAGGTGGATATTTTTTAGGTTTTTCTTTGATGCAAATACCAGCTGGCTTACTTCTTGATAAGCATGGGCCCAAAAAAGTAGTAGCATATCTCTTGTTAATAGCACTAGTTAGTACAATTTCTTTCGCATTTGCAAAAAGTTTTACTGGTTTATTAATTTCTAGATTTTTTATAGGTGTTGGTGTTGCAGCATGCTTAATGGGGCCTTTGACGGGGTACCGTGTTTGGTTTGAGGATAAATATCAACAAAGAGCTAATTCATGGATGCTAATGGTTGCAAGTTTTGGCTTTGTTATTTCAACACTACCAGTACAAATTTTACTTCCAGTAATTGGGTGGCGATTTATTTTTTTATTAATTTCTATTCTAATTTTATTAAGTATAATTTTAATATTAGTTTTTGCTCCCTCATGGAATACTAATATTCAAAATCCAAGCATAAAAAAAAAAGGTAATCTTTCGGATGTTTGGAAAAATAAATTTTTTATAAGTTTAGTCCCTTTAGCTTTTTTAAATTATGGTGGTGTTCAAGCAATACAGACTTTATGGGCTGGCCCATGGATGTTAAATGTTGCAGGATACACCCCACTAGAAAGTGCAACAGGTTTATTTTGGATAAACATTACCATGTTATTTGCGTTTATGTTTTGGGGATATATTTTACCAAAATTATCGTCTTCAGGTATTGATAGTATAAAAATAGTAAAGATCGGTCTTCCTATAAGTTACATAATTTTATTTTGTATAATAATTATGGGACAAAAAGCCGGAGCTACAATGTTTACATTTTATATTTTATCGTCGATAGTTCTATCTTTGACCCAACCTGCCCTAGCTTTGAGTTTTCCACAGAATCTTGCTGGAAAATCATTAACCTCTTTGAACGTATTTATACATTCAGGTACATTTTTTGTTCAATGGAGTATAGGTTTATTAATCGACCTTTCTAGAAAAATGGGCGCTGACACTATTACAAGCTATAAAATTTCTTTCTCAATATTTTTATTTTTGTGTATTTTAAGTTATCTTTTTTTTATTTATTTTAATAAAAATGAGAATTAAATTTAAAATGACATTATCAAAGTTACTTTTTTTTATACCTTTAATTTATATTATTATTTGCTTATTTATTTATTTTTACCAAAGGAACCTTCTTTACCACCCGGGTGAAAATAATTATTTAGACGAAGGTCCATTAACACATAAAATTCAGAAAATATCAGTTAATTCAAAAAATGATCTAGTTGGATGGTATTTTTTTAAAAATAAAAACTTTAAAACAATCTTATTTTTTCATGGGAATGCGGGCAAACTTGATAATAGAATTTATAAACTAAATGAATTTGAAAAAATGGATGTAAACTATCTAATTTTTGCTTATAGGGGTTTTAGTGGAAACAAAGGAAAACCATCAGAGTCTGGTTTATATGAGGATGCTCTTGCTGCTAAAAAATGGCTTAATTCAAAAGAAATAGAAGATAAAAATATTATTTTATACGGTGAGTCTCTTGGAACTGCTATAGCCATTAATCTTGCAAAAGATAATTCATTTTCTGGAGTTATCCTCGAGTCTCCCTTTACCTCAATGGAAACCTTAGCTAAAAAATATTATCCATATCTTCCTGTTAGTATTTTATTAAAAGACAAATTCAACTCGATTGATAAATTAAATATGAATAATTCACCGTTATTAGTCATGCATGGTGGAAAAGATAGGATTGTACCTTTCTCTATGGGAAAGGAAATATATTCACAATACAAAAGTCAAAAATATAGTTATTTTATAGAGAATGATGATCACATGATGGATTTTAATGAAAATTTACTAAGATCACTTAAAGTGTTTATAAGTAATTTAAATTAAGACACAATTTAAACAAACTATAATCAATTTTTTATTCAAAGTTCAATATGTGACGAAAAAAATTGTTTTATTTTTGCTTATAATTTATCCACAACTTGCCGTTGGTGACATTGATCATACAAATAATAATAAATATTTTCATATAGGTAAAATGAAATCTTATGATAATGAATTTACTTTATATTTTAAGACAAGAAGTAAAGCGATTATTGCAAGGGGAGAAAATTCAAATTATTTGAATGATTACCCCCAAGATTTATATTTATTCGATCATTTATCTAATACAGATTATCCTTTAATAACATATGAATGGTTTCCAAAAAAAATAAAAAAATTATTTAAAAATTATTCTTATCCATTATTTCCAGAAGATTTTGCATATTATCTTTTAAATGATAACAATACCCTAATTTTAGTAAGCGGTAAAAAAAGTTTCAATCAAAATTTACAGTATAATATAAAAAAAAATGAATTAAATAATTTTGAAAATTCAGGGAAATTGAATTTTATAATTTCATCTTATGCAAAAATATGTGGCTATAAATCTCATGATAATAAATTTGAATGTAAACTTCAAAAACCTTTGGTTTCTAAAAATTTAATCAATTAAATTGAGTAAAAGCATCTGCAAATTGCTCTGCATTAAATATTTGTAAATCATCTATTTTTTCACCAAGACCTAATCCAATAATTGGTACTTTATATTTTTTTGAGATAGCAATTAATACTCCACCTTTAGCTGTTCCATCTAGTTTGGTCATAATTAGACCTGTGATTTTAATAATTTTATCAAATTCTTCTAATTGATTTATTATATTCTGCCCTGATGTTGCATCTAAGACTAAGATTACATCCTGTGGCGCATTTTCATCTGTCTTTTTGATGACATTTGCAATTTTTTTAAATTCATCCATCAAATTTTTTTTATTTTGTAATCTGCCAGCTGTATCAATAAGTACCTGACTAATATTGTTGTTTTTTGCGTGTTCTATCGCCTTATACGCAACTGAAGCTGGGTCAGATCCTGGATTTGACTTAATAATTGTTGCGCCAACTTTATCAGACCAAGACTCTAGCTGATCAATAGCTGCTGCCCTAAAGGTATCGCAAGCAGAAAATATTACTTCTGAGCCGTTATCTTTAAATATTTTACCAATTTTTCCTATAGTAGTAGTTTTACCTACTCCGTTTACACCAGATACTAATGTTACATTTAAATTTTCTTTTTTTTCAAAAAAATCTTTTCTTTCCAAAGGTATCATCAATTCCAGGATATACTCCTTTAGAATTAAATTTATTTCCTCAACTACATTTTTTTTTGGATCTATTTTTTTTTGAGAGATAATACTTTTTATTTCAGATGAGGCATCAATACCAACATCAGAACTAATCAAAAATTCTTCAATTTTATTTAATGTTTCATCATCAATTTCTTTTTTTACAATTATTTCTCTAAGCCCTGAAGAAATACTATCAGCACTTTTTTTAAAACCTAATTTGAACTTTTCAAAAATACCCATTAGATATTTATGTCTATTTCTTTGATACTAGACACTGGACCTTTCATATGAATTTGTTGATTTTCGTCAATAGAAATTACTAATTTGCCTAAACTAAATTCAATTTCAGTTCTTGAATTTTCTAAACTTTCTAAATTTGCTGCTACTGCTGTTGCACAAGCGGCTGTTCCACATGCTTTTGTTAAGCCTGCACCTCTTTCCCAAACTTTAACTTTATAATAATTTTTATTTATTTTTTGTGCGATTGTTAAATTGCATTTTTCTGGAAATAATTCATTATTTTCAATCTCAGGTCCAATTTTCTCTATATTAAAATTTTCTATTTCATTAACAAAGAAAATAGTATGAGGATTGCCTACATTTACAGCAATACCACCAGATATTTCATGGTTGTTATTATCTCTTATACTTATACCTAAATTTTTAGTATCTAGATTTTCAGATAAAGGAATTTCTTTCCAATTAGTTTTTGGTACACCAATTATTGTTTCAACTTGACCATCATCAAGTAGATTTGAATTTAATTGTTTTGATGCTACTCGAAGGTTTATACTTTTTTTGTTTTTTTCTTTTGATAGTAAGTACGCAACACATCTTGTGCCATTTCCACATGCATCTGACCCAGAGCCATCAGAATTATAAAATACTAGTTCAGCATCAGCATCATTACTTTTGTTAATATAGATTAGTTGGTCACAGCCAACAAAATCTCTATCACAAATCTTAACAATTTGGTCTTCGCTTAATTCTATAATTTTTTGTCTTTGGTCAATAATTACAAAATCATTGCCAAGACCATCCATTTTAAATGCTTTAAATTCCATATACTTCAGTATTTAACTTATTTATTGACATTTTGAACCTCTATTATAGTTTATCGCCGTTTCCGCAAAATACAGCAATTTGCGGTGTCTTTGGTAACAAAGAGATCGACACCAGTCAGCGAGAGTTCGCCCACTGGTGCGATACTTGCTGGATGTGATTATGTTTGAAAATTTAACAAATAAATTTGAAGAAATATTTTCTTCTTTAAAAAAGGCACCTTCGCTTGATGAAAAGCAAGTAGATGAGGGTTTGAGAGAGATTAGGCTTGCTTTATTAGAGGCTGATGTATCTTTAGAAGTTGTAAAAGAATTTATTAATAGAGTGAAACCTAAAGCTCTTGGCCAAGGGATCGTCAGATCTACTACACCTGGACAGATGGTGGTTAAAGTTGTTAACGATGAGTTAGTTTCTTTTTTAGGCGATAAAAATTCTGAAATAGAATTAAATGCAGTACCTCCAGTCCCTATGATGCTTGTGGGGCTTCAAGGTTCGGGAAAAACAACTACGACTGCGAAACTTGCTAGATTTTTAGAGATTAATAAAAAGAAAAAAGTAATGATGGCTAGTCTTGATGTCTATAGACCAGCTGCACAAGAGCAACTAAGACTTTTGGGTGAGCAAAATAATATAATAACGCTTCCAGTCATCAAAGATCAACTTCCTGCAGATATTTGTAGAAGAGCGATTAGTGCTGCTAATCTTAATGGAGCAGATGTAATTCTCTTTGATACAGCCGGAAGAACACAGATTGATTTACAAATGATGAGTGAGATTAAACAAATTGAAAGTATTATAAATCCGTCAGAAACAATTCTTGTCGCAGATTCTTTGACTGGCCAAGTAGCAGCTAATGTAGCTAAAGAATTTAAAAGTACTGTTAATCTGACAGGTATTATTCTTACAAGATCAGATGGTGATGGAAGAGGTGGAGCAGCATTAAGTATGAAATATGTTGCAGATGTTCCAATTAAATTTTTAGGAGTTGGTGAAAAGATAGAAAATTTTGAAGTTTTTCACCCAGACAGAATTGCCAATAGAATTTTAGGTATGGGAGATATTGTTTCCCTTGTTGAAAAGGCTGCAGAAGATCTAGATGAAGAAAAATTAAAAAAAACAGAGGAAAAATTAAAAAAAGGTCAGTTCTCATTAGAGGATTATCTTACTCAGCTAAGACAAATGAAAAAAATGGGTGGTATTGAAGGTATAATGTCTTTTTTGCCTGGTGTTTCAAAAGTTAAATCTCAAATGGATCAAGCTGGAGTGGATGAAAAAATAATTACTCAAAACGAGGCGGTAATATTATCTATGACTAAAAAAGAGCGTGAAAACCCTAAGATTATAGATGGTTCTAGAAAAAAAAGAATTGCTAATGGCTCAGGAACAGACGTAGCCACTATCAATAAATTGCTTAAGCAATTTAAGATGATGTCAGAAATGATGAAAAAAATGTCAAAAGGAAATACAAAAGGAATGATGGATAAAGGCATACCACCAGAACTTTTTAATCAATTAAAATAAATAGGAGAACAAATGTTAAAGATGCGTTTATCAATGGGAGGAACTAAGAAGAGACCAGTATATAAGATAGTGGTTGCTGATAGTAGGTTCCCAAGAGATGGAAGATTTATAGAAAAATTAGGTTTTTTTAATCCTCTAATTCCGAGAGAAAAAAAAGAAAGAATGGGATTAGATGTTGAGAGAGTTAAGTATTGGCTGGGTCAAGGGGCACAACCAACAACTAGAGTTGCAAGATTATTAGGAGAAAATGAGATTATGCCTATGCCAGCAAAAGGTAATAATCCTCAAAAAGCAATTCCAAAAAAAGATAGAAAGAAAAATGAA
>CACLZS010000013.1 GCA_902611465.1 uncultured Pelagibacteraceae bacterium
GCATGCAAAGAAAATATCAATGGCACCTGATGTAAATTTAAGAACGATAGCAAGAGGAACTCCTGGGTTTTCTGGTGCTGATCTAGCAAATTTAGTAAATGAAGCTGCATTACTAGCCGCAAGGAAAAATAAAAGAATAGTTACTTATATGGAATTTGAAGAAGCAAAAGATAAAGTGATGATGGGGTCTGAGAGAAGATCAATGGTTATGAGTGAGGAAGAGAAAAAACTGACTGCATATCACGAAGCTGGGCATGCAATTGTTACAATAAATGAAAAGGCAGCATACCCCATACATAAGGCAACAATTATTCCAAGAGGAAGAGCATTGGGAATGGTAATGCAACTTCCTGAAAGAGACGAAGTATCTCAAACAAGAGAGCAATTACATGCTCAAATGGCTATAGCAATGGGTGGAAGAGTTGCTGAAGAAATTATCTTTGGAGACGACAAAGTAACTACTGGTGCAGCAAGTGATATAGAACAGGCAACAAAAAGGGCAAGAGCTATGGTAATGAGAGCAGGATTAAGTAAAGAATTAGGTCCAGTTGCTTATGGAGAAAATGAAGAAGAGGTTTTCCTTGGAAGATCTGTCGCAAGACAACAAAATATGTCAGAAGAAACTGCTAGAAAAGTAGACACTGAGATAAGAAAATTTGTTGATCAAGGTTACGATAGAGCAAAAAAAGTTTTGACTGAAAAAATAGATGATTTACATAAATTAGCAAAAGCTCTACTTACATATGAAACATTAACAGGCAAAGAAATTGAGGACATAGTAAATAAAAATTTATATCCAAAAAATATTGAAGATTTAAAAGTAGAGGAAGACGATCAAAGCTCAGCTTTGGGCTCAATGGGTTTGAAACCAAAGATTGTTCATTAGAATTTAATGCAAAAATATTACACTAGAGCGTGTAATTTTTATTATAACCAGACATCAATAGAAAACATTAAAAAAAAAATTTCACTCCCACTTGGTGGTAATAAATCATGTTCCTTTGATACTATTGAGATTATTACTAGAAATAATATAAAGAAAATTAATATAAAAAAAATCAAGTATCTTCCACCAAAAATAAAAAAAAAAGTCTTAACAGATATAAATAATATATCTAAAGCAAAAAAAATTCCCAATTTAAAATTTAATAATTTACCAATACTCATGGGTGTCTTGAATATTACACCAGACAGTTTTTCAGATGGAGGAAAATTTATTAAAAAAGTTTCTGCGATAAAACAAATCAATAAATTGATATATGATGGAGCAAAGATAATTGATATAGGGGGAGAGTCTACAAGACCAGGGTCTAAAGAAATTCTTCAAACTGAAGAGTGGCTAAGAGTAAATAAAATTATGGGTTATTTAAAATCTAAAAAGTTTTTTGTTTCTTTAGACACTAGAAAAAGTTTTGTAATGAAAAAAGCCTTAAAATATAAATTAGATCTAATTAATGATGTATCTGGCTTAAGTCATGATAAGGAGACAATGAATTTTTTAAAAATAAGTCAATTACCATTTGTTTTACACCATATGAAAGGTACTACAGAAACCATGCAAAAAAATCCGAGTTATAGAAATATTTTATTAGATATATATGACTTTTTTGAGGATAAGTTAAAAATAATTAGAGATAAGGGAATCAAACATAATCATATTATCTTAGATCCTGGAATAGGATTTGGTAAAAATATGAAACATAATATTACCTTAATAAATAATGTTTCTATTTTTCATTCCTTAGGATTGCCAGTAATGTTGGGAATTTCCAGAAAGAGATTTATTAAAGATATATCTGGGCAAAATGATAGCAAACAAAGAATAGGTGGAACAGTGTCTTCAAGTATTTTTAGTATGTTACAGGGTGTACAAATACTTAGAGTTCATGATGTCAATGAAGTCAACCAAGGTGTAAAAGTTTTTAAAAAATTAAGTTGTAATTAATGACTAAAAAATATTTTGGAACAGATGGAATTAGAGGCAAGGTAAATGGGAAAAAAATAAATGGCGAAATGTTTTTTAAGTTTGGTTTAGCCGCCGGTACATATTTCAATAACCAAAAAAAAACAAAGCAGGTAGCAATTATTGCCAAAGACACAAGGTTATCTGGATACACACTAGAACCAGCTTTAGTCTCAGGTTTAACTTCAGCTGGAATGCATGTATTCACATTCGGACCATTACCAACAAATGGCTTAGCAATGCTTACAAAAAAAATGAAATCTAATTTGGGTATTATGATTACAGCTTCTCACAATCCATTTGATGATAATGGTTTAAAATTATTTGGACCAAATGGATTAAAATTATCTGATAAAATAGAAAAAAAAATAGAAAAGCTTATTGATTCTAAGATCTCAAAAAAATTATCAAATCCAGAAATATTAGGTAGAGTGAAAAGATTGGAAAGCGGTTCTGAAAAATATATTGAAATAATAAAAAAAAATTTTCCTAAACAATTTAATTTAAGAGGTTTAAGAATCACAATTGATTGTGCAAATGGTGCTGCATATAAAGTAGGGCCAAAATTATTTAGATCATTAGGCGCCATAGTACATGAAATAGGAACTTCTCCTAATGGATTTAATATAAATAATAAATGTGGATCCACATACCCAGATAAAATTAAATACCATACAAAAAAAAATAAATCACATATTGGCATTTCTTTAGATGGAGATGCAGATAGAGTAATAATTTGTGATGAAAAAGGTAAAATCATTGATGGGGATAAAATAATAGCAATGCTCGCAGAAAGATGGAAAAGGAAAAAAATTTTAAAAGGTGGTGTTGTAGGAACCTTGATGTCAAATTATGGGTTACAGAAATTTTTTGCAAAAAATAAGATAAAGTTTTTAAGATCTAAAGTTGGTGATAGATACGTAAAAGAATTAATGCAGAAAAGTAAATTTAACTTAGGAGGAGAACAATCTGGACACATTATACTTGGTAAATTTGCAACCACCGGTGATGGTTTATTAGTTTCATTAGAAATTTTGTTTTCTATGAGAAAAGGAAAAAAAGCTAGTGAAATATTTAAAAATTTTGTACCAACTCCTCAATTGTTAGAAAATGTTGAAGTAAAAGATAAATCAATAATAAATAGTTTAAGGTGTAAAAATGCAGTTAAAAAAGCAAATAGTTTAATAAAAGGAAAAGGAAGGATGCTTGTAAGAAAGTCTGGAACAGAACCCGTAATAAGAATAATGTGTGAAACAGAAGATAAAACTATGCTTTTAAAATGTATCAATATTATAAAAAAATCAATTATTTAATTTGAAAATAAAGTCTAAAATTTTACTTATTGCTGGCTCAGACTCTTCTGGAGGTGCGGGGATTCAAGCAGATATCAAAACAGTTACGTCTCTTGGTTCATATGCAATGACAGCTATAACTGCAATAACATCTCAAAACACAACAGGTGTTAAATCAATTGTTTCTGTAAACAGTAGAGAAGTTTCTAAGCAAATTGAGTTTACAGCAAAAGATATAAAACCAGATGCCATTAAAATAGGAATGCTTCATTCAAAAGATGTGATAAATTCTGTAATAAAATCACTAAAAATGATAAAAGCAAAAAAAATAATATTAGATCCTGTGATGGTAGCCAAGGGTGGAAAAAAATTAATTAATGACCCAGCTATTAAGATATTAAAAAAAAATCTTATATCAAAGGTAGATTTAATTACACCAAATATACCAGAAGCTGAAGTTTTAACTAATTCAAAAATATCGAATATCCACGATGTGATTTCAGCAGGTAAACATCTAATAAAATTAGGTGTAAAAAATGTACTTATTAAAGGTGGTCATTTAAACTCCAAAAATGTTCAAGACGTATTTATAAATAAAAAAGAAATCAAAATCTTTAAAAATAAAAAAATAAATACAAAAAATAGCCATGGAACTGGATGCACTCTTTCTAGCGCCATAACTACCTATTTTTCGTGTGGAAAAACTTTAAAGAAATCTTGTGAAATGGCAATTAAGTATGTAAATCATTCTTTAAGAACTCAACCAAATTTAGGGAAAGGTCACGGTCCTATAAACCATTTAAATAGTATACAAATAAAAAAAATTTTTAGATGAAAAATGTAGTTGTAGTCGGTTCACAATGGGGTGATGAAGGAAAGGGTAAAATTGTAGACTGGCTATCAAGTGAGGCTGACGTCATCGTACGATTTCAAGGTGGCCATAACGCTGGCCATACTTTAGTTATTGATGGTATAGTTTATAAATTAAGATTGTTACCATCTGGAATAGTTAGAAAAAATAAAATATCAATTATTGGAAATGGTGTAGTCGTAGATCCATGGGCATTATTAGAAGAGATTGATGAAATTAAATCTAAAAGTGTAGAAGTAAATTCTAATAATTTAATATTATCAGAAGCAGCAACTCTTATCTTGCCATTTCATAGAGAAATGGATGAGATTAGAGAAGATGCAGCAGGAAAATTAAAAATTGGAACCACTAGAAGAGGAATAGGTCCAGCGTACGAAGATAAGGTTGGTAGAAGATCAATAAGAGTAATGGATCTTGCATCAGAAAATAATTTAGATAAAAGACTAGATGAAGTATTAAATCATCACAATGCAATCAGAAAAGGTTTAGGAAGAACTGAATTTAAAAAAGAAAAATTAAAAAAAGATCTTTTAAAAATTGCACCACAAATACTAAAATTTTCACAACCAGTATGGAAAAAAATAGCCGAATTAAAATCTGAAAATAAAAAAATATTATTTGAAGGTGCGCAAGGAGTTCTTTTAGACGTTGACCACGGAACCTATCCATATGTAACCTCTTCTAATACTGTCGCTTCGTCAGCAGCGACTGGCTCTGGATGTGGTGTAAATTCCATTAATTATGTTTTAGGTATTACAAAAGCATACACAACAAGAGTCGGAGAAGGTCCTTTCCCAACAGAACTGAAAGATGAAATTGGTGAAATCCTTGGAACCAGGGGAAAAGAATTTGGAACTGTTACAAGTCGAAAAAGAAGATGTGGTTGGTTTGATGGAGTGTTAGTAAGACAAACTCTAAAAATTTCTGGAATTGATGGAATTGCACTTACTAAACTTGATGTTCTAGATGAATTAGATGAAATTAAAATGTGTATTGCTTATGAGATAAACGGTATAAAATTCGACTACCTTCCTGCTTCAGTTGATGATCAGTTCAAGGCTAAACCAATATACAAATGCTTTAAAGGCTGGAAATGTTCAACAGTGGGAATAAAAAAATTTGAGGAACTGCCAGAAAATGCAAAAAATTACATTAAAGAATTAGAAATATTTATTGAGACTAAAATTTCAAGTATTTCCACTAGTCCTGAAAGAAATGACACAATCTTAATTAAAGATCCTTTTAATCTTTAATTTGCAGGAAGTAAGTTTTTAGACTTTGCTGAATTAAGCATATGTTTTTGTAATTTTTCAAAAGCCTTATTTTCTATTTGTCTCACTCTTTCTCTACTAATTTTATATTTTTTACTTAATTCGTCTAAAGTTATAGGTTCATCAGTTAATCTTCTTGAGTATAAAATTTTTTTTTCTCTTTCGTTTAATATTTTAATCGAGTCTTGAAGAAGATCTTTTCTCTGTTCCATTTCATCACTTTGGGCAATTTTTAAATCATGGTCCATTTCATTGTCAACTACCCAATCTTGCCACTCATCTCCATCTTCACCAATAGGAGCATTTAAAGATTGCTCTTTTCCTGAAAGTCTCCTATTCATTGAAATAACTTCACTTTCACTTACTGAGAGCCTCTTTGCAATATCCTCAACATGTTCTTTTCTCAAATCTCCTTCTGCTCGAGGAGCTATTTGATTTTTTATCTTTTTAAGATTAAAAAATAGTTTTTTTTGAGCTGTCGTAGTTCCTATTTTAACTAAACTCCATGATCTTAATATATATTCTTGTATTGAAGCTTTTATCCACCACATTGCATATGTTGCAAGCCTAAAACCTTTTTCTGGTTCAAATTTTTTTACAGCTTGCATTAGACCTACATTACCCTCAGATATCATTTCATTCAAAGGTAGGCCATACCCTTTATAACCCATTGCTATTTTAGCAACTAATCTCAAGTGGCTTGTTACTAATTTCTCTGCTGATTTTACGTTTCCAGTTGACTGCCAATTTTTAGCTAACATGTATTCCTCTTCTGCAGCTAGCATAGGAAATTTTTTAATTTGGGCTAAGTAAGCTGACAGACCCCCTTCATTTGATATAGCAGGTAAGTTGTATTTAGATTTATCCATAAGGATTATTTATTTAATTAAGAAATAAAATTTTACAATACTTTTATTGCTTTATTTTTCTTAGTTTTTTTAAAATTTTGTTTAGATCATCTGGTAAATTTGACGAAAATTCTAATCTTTCATTATTTTTTGGGTGATTAAAACCTAATCTTAACGCATGTAAAAACTGTCTATTAAGATCAGTAATTAGTTTATCTAAAGAGAGATCAATCCTTAAAATTTTCTTAAATTTCTTTTTATATTTTTTATCACCTAAAATATTATTTCCTCTTGAGGATAAATGGACTCTTATTTGGTGGGTTCTTCCCGTTTCAAGCTTACACTCTAAAAGACTAAATGTTGGAGTATTATCAGTCTCAAATATTTCTAAAGTCTTATAATTGGTAATAGCATTTTTACCTTTTTTTGTAGAAATTTCCATCATTTGACGATTTTTAGAACTTCTAGTTATAAATGTTTCTATTCTCCCACTGCGTGGTCTTAGTTTACCCCATACTAGACATTGATAAACTCTAGTGATTGAGTGATCAAAAAATTGTTTTGATAAGTTTGTATGAGATAAATTATTTTTTGCTATAACAACTAAACCAGAGGTTTCTTTATCAATTCTGTGAACAATCCCAGGCCTAAGTGCATCACCTAAACTAGAAAGTTTTTTTTTTCCATTTGCAATCAAAGCATTTACAATAGTATTATTATAATTTCCTGGCCCAGGATGCATGCTAATACCTGATGGCTTATCAATTACTATTATATCTTCATCTTCAAAAACAATTTTTAAGTCAAACTCATAAGGAACCAAACTTTGAGTTGGTTTTTCAGTTACTTTAAATTGGATAATATCATTTTGTTTAATTTTATAAGATGGTAACTTAATCTCTGTATTGTTAATTTTTAAATGTCCATCTAATATTAAATTTTTAATATAGGTACGGCTAATGTTTTTTAGCCTTTTGTCTAAAAAAATATCAACTCTTTTTTTATTATCTTCAATGTTTGTTACAATTTGATTATAAGTTGTTTTCATTAAAAAAATTTTGTTTAATATAATTAATACTAAGTTTTAAATAAAAATGAAAAGAAAATATTCTATACTCACAATTGTAGTTACTGTCGCTCTTAGTTTTTACCTATTTGGAATTTTTATAATTAATAATGAAAACACAAAAATAACAAGTTTATTAAAATCTGCTATTCCAACAAATATTAAGAATTTTCTTAAAAATACTATTTATGAAAAACAAGAATTAAAAAAGGAAAATACTGAACAAGCAAAAAAAATTAAAGAATTAGAAAAACTTTATAACTTCAAAGTACAAACTTTAAATTATATAAAAAATGAAGAAAAAATTGAAAATTTTGAAAAAATTTATTTTGAAAAATATAAAGATAAAGAAATACAAACAGATAAAAATTTATATCAACTAAAAGTTTTTCACTCTCCATTTCTTTATAATCCTATACACCAACAGGCCAAAGGATCTGGGTTTATAGAGGAGACAAAGGACTACATAATTATTGTTGATAGTCTTGGAAGCATTTTTTATTTGGATAAATTTGATACTAAAACAAATAAATTTTTTGCAAGGAATATTCCCAGCAATCTTAAAAAAATTATTAGATACCAAACTTTTTATGAAAAATATGAGTATTCTATGAAAGATATTTTAATTTTTAAAAATAAAATGTATCTTTCATATACAAACGAGATATCTAAAGAATGCTATAATACATCAATTGTGGTTTCTGATTTAAATATAGACTTTTTAGAGTTTTCGAGTTTTTTTAATCCGAATGATTGTGTAAAAAAAGAAAATAAAACTGGATTTTTTAATCCTCATATTGCTGGAGGAAGGATTGAGGTATTTGATCAAAATCATTTATTATTTAGCACTGGAGATTTTCAAAATTACGATCTCTCTCAAAATATTAACAATACATTTGGTAAAATCTTGAAAATTAATATCTCTGATAGTAAATTTGATATTGTTTCAATCGGTCACAGAAATATTCAAGGACTTAAATATGATAATAATAAAGGCTTTATTATTTCAACAGAACATGGTCCAATTGGAGGTGATGAAATAAATTTTAATAAACTTGATGTTGAGAAAATTTTGAATTTTGGTTGGCCCATATCATCTTATGGAAGTCATTACACTACAAAAAAAGAAAAAAGATACGCTTTAGCGCCATTGTATAAAAACCATAAAAAATACGGATATGAAGAACCATTAATCTATTATACACCATCGATAGCAATAAGTGAAATCGAAAATGTTGACAATTTTTTTTCAGCAAATGATGACAAGCAAGATTATTTTGTAGGATCTCTTGGCAAAGATATTAATAATGATCAATTATCACTTCATCATTTAAGATTTGATTATGACAATTCTAAATTAACTAAATATGATATTATTAAAATTAATGAGAGAATCAGGGATATTAAATATTCTAAGGACTTAAATGCTTTACTGATGTTTTTAGAAAGTTCTGGATCCCTAGGAATATTAGAGATTAATAGAATTAATTAAACTTTATTTTAATTAAACCTATTGCATTTCTCAAGGCAATAGCTGGTATTTTATGAAATTTATATACATTTGTATTACCGTCAATTCTTTTTTTATGGTTTATATCAATTTCTATTAAATTAAAATTTTTTAATAAGCAACAACCTGTGAACCCCCACCAAAAACCCTCGCTCATATAATCAAGTTTATTTTTTATATCTTTAAAATTATCTTTTTTAAAAAACACATAAGGACAACTTGGATCATTAAGTTTACAATTGAATAAAAATGAGTGTAATATTTTAAATAATTTTGAAATTAAAATCCTAAAGACACCATCCTTTCGGGAAAATCTATTTCCTACCAAAAAATTATTATCTAATTTATCTCGGTTGTTCCAAAATTTTGGAAAATCATCAGGATCACATTGTCCATCAGAGTCTATACATAATATGAATTCAGAATTAGACATCTCAACTCCTGAAATTACAGCACCTGTATAACCTCTTTTAGAAGCGGAATGATTGTTAATTATTTTATCATTTTTTAAACATAATTCCTTTATAATTATTGGAGTTTCATCTGTACTACCATCCTCAGAGCAAATAATATTATAATTAATAGACAATTTTTCTAAACAATTTACCCAATCTTCTATTACTTTTTTTATACTTTTAGCCTCGTTATATATTGGCAAACATACGCTTAAAGAATCGCTCATTATTTTATTTTTAAATATTTTTTAACATAAAAATCTTCAATTTTTAACTCGTCTACTTCTTGAAAATCTTGGTTATTGTCCATAATTTTACATTTATTTTCTATTGGTAATATCTTATTTCCTACCGCAAACCTTGGATTACTGAGACAAACAAACCAAACTAAATTTTCGTCTATTTTATTCTCTTTAATATTAATTATTTTAAAATTTTTTTTTTTAAAAATTTTATAGTTGGAGAACGCATTTATAAATACTTGATTTTCGTTCATAACTAATAAATTTGTATCATTTTGAGATATATGATTAATGACTTCTCTGATGGGAGGTCTATCTATAGGGTTTTCAAAAAAGTAAAAATATGTATTTAGTATATTGGTTAGAATAATTAAAACAATTAGTTCTTTATTAAATTTAATTAATGTAATTTTATGAGAAATCCAAATTATTATTAATGGTAATATAAAGATAACATATTTTGGAGAAATAACACCTGCTCTCAAAATAGAATAACATATTATTAGAATATATGTTGAAAAAATGACATAAATTAAGACATTTAATCTAGCATTCGAATAAAAATTTTTTTTTAGGTCCTTTATCAAAAAGATGCCAAATAATAAAAGCATAATACCTCCCATTGGAATTGATCCAAAAAATGATCTGAAATGAAAGCTATAAAAAAAACTAATTTCTAAATTTGTGTAATGTTCATCTCTTTTAAGGTGATAAATTAAATACTCTTGATTTATTGATATATATAGAATTAGAATTAAAAAGTATAATATGAATAAATTTAATATTTTTAAATTTTTTAATTTATAATTAATAAAAATATATATTGTTTTTCCAAAATAAATTGTAAGTGCGAATGGCCATGAAGATAACAAAAGTACTGATAGAATTACATACGAACTATAAAATAAGAGATTTTTTTTTTTTTCAATAATTTCAATAAAAAAAATTAAACTTAATAATGAAAAAAATAAAACAAAACTGTGAGGCCTTATTTCATTTGATTGCCAGATTATGAATAAGTTCAATGCAAAAATAACCGACGAAATAAATGCACATTTTTTTCCAGATATTTTATTAGCTAATATGTAAAAAGGAATAAAAGATAGTGTACCAAATATAAGAGAATAAAACCTTGCATTCTCTGTAAAGTAGCCAGTAAATTTTAAAAAATATTTCAATAAAAAAGCATTTAAAGGTGGGTAGTATTCAGGAAGGAATCCGTCCCCTCTATCTCCAAAAAATCTTTCCCAGGTAAGTTTATTGGATATATTTGGATCAACAGTATAAATCATGTTCCACTCATCAAACCAACTATCTAAATTCAAAAAGTAATATAACTTAAAGACTATCGATACTAAAAAAATAATAAAAACATAAAGATTGTATTTATTACTATTAAATATTTTATTCATTTAAAGACAATTTTACATTATATTAGTCTTATTTTATTTATAGTATAAAATGCGCTTGTAGCTCAACTGGATAGAGCGCCAGATTTCGGCTCTGGAGGTTCAGGGTTCGACTCCTTGCAGGCGCACCATTATTCACCCATATTGATCAAAGTCCCCTTATTTTTTGCAGCATTGAAAGAATAATAGAATAATCCAATTGAAAGAGAAAAGTAAAAAGCGTTCCACATAAATGCATAGTAAACATTATTAATGTTAACTGTTTGGTTAATCAAAATATTTCTAGCTTCCTCAAATATGTAAACTAATGGCAGAACATATGCTATTTTTTGAAATATTTCTGGAAGAGTTTCTATTGGGTAATAAATACAACCAAAGGGCGCAAGTAAAAACATTGTTGACCATGCGATATTTTCAAATGAAGGACCAAATCTAAGTAAACCTGATGAAACTAAAATACCAAGTGTAATTCCAAAAATATAAAGGCTTAAAAAAAGAAAAAATAAAAATATTCCTAAATCTAAAATTGAAATTCCAAACAATGGGGATGTAAGTAAAATCGCTGGCACCAAACCAATTAATGATCTAATTAAAGCGGTAATTACAAGTGAAGTTAAAATCTCACCAATTCTCATCGGCGCAATGAAAAGATTAGTGAAATTTCTACTCCAAATTTCCTCTAAAAAAAGCATATTGAAACCAATACTAGTTCTAAACAAAAAATCATAAAGAATTGCACAGGTAAGGATAACTCCAACTGCATTATTGTAATAAGTGGTATGTGTAGCAAAAAAATTAGATATAAATCCCCATAATGTAATTTGAATAGATGGCCAGTAAACTAAATCTAGTATTCTGGGAAATGATCTTGTGATTAGATAAAAATGCCTTAAAAATAAACCATATATTCTAGTTAAACTCATTTTTACTCCTTGATAGTTTTAGAAAAACTTCCTCTAAATTTGTTCTTCCATGTTTAGTAATTAAATCTTCAGGTTTACCTTGGTCAATTATTTCTCCATTTTTCATCATTAGTACTGATTTGCATAAACGTGTGACTTCATTCATATTATGTGAAGCTAAAAGTATCGAGATTTTTTTTTCTTTTTTATATTCCTCTAAAAATGTTCTAACAAAATCTCCTACCTCTGGGTCTAAAGAAGCAGTAGGTTCATCAAGGAGTAGAACTTTTGGTTCATTGACCAGAGCTTTTGCTAAACTTACTCTATTTTTTTGACCTGATGAAAGCTCTCCAGTAATGATATTTAATAACTCTCCTATTCTAAGCTTTTCCGACAAATAATCTATTCGTTCCTTAATATTCTGAACTTTATAAAGTTTAGAGTAGACATATAAATTTTGTTTCACTGTAAGTTTTTTAGGCAATTCAATATAAGGGGATATAAAATTAATCATTTCAAGAATTTCAATTCTATTTTCCTCAAGTTTAAGATTATTGATAAATATTTTACCACTTGTTGGTTTAAGTAATCCTAGCAACATTCCAATAGTTGTTGTTTTTCCAGATCCATTAGGGCCAAGCAAACCTAAAATTTCATCTTCCTCTACATTAAATGTTATACCTTTTACAGCCTCCTTTTTCCCATAATTTTTTCTTATGTTTTTAACTTCAATTAAATTTTTCATTTTTTTGATGCTCTTGCAATTCTATCATTAATAGCTTCACCAATATTAATATTTGGTATTTTTTCAATAGCAATTTTTTTGTACCCATTTTTTTTTATTATTCTTAACACTCTATATAAATTTTTTGCAGCCTCTTTTAAATTACTTGTCTTGCTTAAATAAAAATGGTTTTTGTCAAATTTTTTTCTTTTTTTTATTAATATATATGCTTCATTTTGATGATTTTTTTTGGCATTTAGTCTCACAGGAATTCCTGGTGAATAATGTAATTTACTAGTACCAGGAACTTTTATTTTAATTTTTTTTTTATTCTTGTTTTTTAAAGGATTAATAAATTTTAAGATTAATTTACTGTTTACTCCTCCTAGTCTTAAAATATAAGGTTTTCCAATAAGATTTATTATAGTTGACTCTAACCCTATTTTTGAGGAACCGCCATCTAAGATAAACTTTAATTTGTGACCAAATTCATCAACTACATCCTGTTTTGAAACTGGACTTATACTCGAAGAAATATTTGCACTAGGAGCTGCTAGTGGATAATCGATTTTTTTTAATAGTTTTCTGGACAAAGGATGACTTGGAAATCTTACTGCAATTGAATTTGAATTATTTGTAATAATTTTTGAAATCTTACTTTTTTTTTTCAGTTTTAAAACAAAAGATATTGGTCCTGGGCAAAATTTTTTGTAAAGTCTGATAAAAGTATCGTCAGTTTCGCAATCTTTTTTTAAGTCTTTAAGTTTATAATAGTGAACAATTAAAGGATTATTTTTGGGTCTTTTTTTTATTTTATATACTCTAGAAACTGCTTTATCAGAGTATGCATTTCCTGCTAATCCATAGACTGTCTCGGTAGGGATAGCTATACATTCATTATTATTTAAGTATTTTATTGCTTTTTTAATATTTGAATCATTCTTTTTCATATAATATTACCAACTAATATATGAATGAAAAAAATTTGCCAGATGATATTGCGTCAAAATCTTTAAACGAACTTACCGATTTAGCTAACGAAATTATTAAAAATTTAGAAAATAAAAATAATCTAGAAAATACATCTGAAGATTACACAAATTTATTAAAAATTAATAGATTGATAGAAAAAAAATTCCAAAAAAATTTTAAAGAAATATCAGATAAAACAAATTTTAAAATTAAAGATATAAAATCGAATAAAAATGAAAAAAAAGTTAAATAAAATAGTTAATAGAATTAACAACTATCTTTATAAATATTTTTCTAAACAAAAAAAGACTGAGCTTATTAAACCGATGCTTTATGGTCTTTTACCTGGAGGTAAAAAAGTAAGATCAAAAATTCTCTTTGATATTGGATCTATATTTAGGGTAGATAAAAAAAAAATTTTACAAGTTGCAGCTGCAGTTGAATGTATACATGCTTATTCACTAATACATGATGATTTGCCATGCATGGATAATGATAATTTAAGAAGAGGAAAATTGACGACGCATAAAAAATTTAGTGAGTCAACAGCAATTCTTGCTGGTAATTCGTTACTTACTATTGCATTTCAAATTCTAAGTGAAAAAAGATTTAATTTAAATGAACAAAAAAAAATAAAACTAATAAACTTACTTTCTGAAAGTTCGGGACATACAGGAATTGCTGGAGGGCAGTTTTTAGACTTAAGTTATGAAAAAATTAAAAAAACTGAAAAACAAATTATAGATATGCAAATTAAAAAAACTGGAAAGTTATTTAGTTTTTGTTGTGTTGCTCCTATTATAATGTCTGGTAAAACAAAATATCAGAATAAATTTAATAAAATAGGTAACGAAATTGGATTATTATTTCAAATTGCTGATGATTTGATAGATTTAAGAGGTAAAACATCTAGTGCTGGAAAAAAAACCAAAAAAGATTTTAAAATGGGTAAAGCTACTTTAATAAGTTTACTAGGCACTGATAATACTATTAAATATGCAGATAATTTAAAATTAAAAATATTTAGAAGTTTAAAAATTTTTGGCAAAAAAAGCGACGATTTTAGAGAAACAATAGATTATATTTTAAATAGAACAAAATGAAAAATAATTATAAATTTCTAAATAATATTAATTTTCCTGATGATGTGAGAAAACTGTCTCAATCTGATATTAAAATTTTGGCAGACGAAGTGAGACAAGAATTAATTGACGTTGTTTCTGAGACAGGAGGGCATTTAGGTGCCGGACTAGGAGTTGTAGAATTGACTGTTGTCTTGCACTATATATTTAACACTCCTCATGATAAATTAATTTGGGATGTGGGGCATCAAACTTATCCACATAAAATATTAACTGGTAGAAAAAAACAAATAAGAACACTTAGAAAAGGTGAGGGACTATCAGGTTTTACAAAAAGATCAGAAAGTGAGTATGATCCATTTGGTGCCGCTCATAGTTCAACTTCTATTTCATCTGCATTAGGAATAGCAGTAGCTAATAAACTATCAAATAAATCAGGTAATGTAATTGCGGTCATAGGTGATGGAGCGATAAGTGCTGGTATGGCTTATGAGGCCATGAATAATGCAGGTGGAAGCAAAACAAAGATGATTGTTGTTTTAAATGACAATGATATGTCAATTGCAAAACCCGTTGGTGCTATGAGAAAATATCTAGCAAAAATTTTATCTGGTAAAGTTTACTTTAGTTTTAGAGAAACATTAAAATTAATTATATCTGCTTTTTCAAAAAGATTTAAAAATCAAGCAGGAAAAGCTGAAGATTTTTTAAGATCCGCAGTCACTGGTGGGACATTATTTAATTCTATGGGATTTTACTATATTGGACCAATAGACGGACATGATATTGACTCAATGGTTTCAGTATTTGATAATGCAAAAAATATTAATTATGATGGACCAATTTTAATCCATGTTAAAACTGAAAAAGGAAAAGGTTATTCCTTTGCTGAAAAATCGGATGATAAATTTCATGGTGTTTCAAAATTTAATATAAAAACAGGAGAACAAGAAAAGTCAAAATCTAATACTCCTTCTTATACAAAAGTATTCGCCAATTCATTAATTAAACATGCAGAAAAAGATAGCAAAGTTATCGGTATAACCGCAGCTATGCCATCAGGAACAGGAATGGATTTATTTGGAAAAAAATTTCCAGAAAGAATGTTTGATGTTGGGATTGCTGAGCAACATGCGGTTACTTTTGCTGCAGGTATGGCTACTGAAGGATATAAACCTTATGCTGCAATATATTCAACTTTTCTCCAAAGAGCTTACGATCAAGTCGTTCATGATGTAGCAATACAATCCTTGCCGGTTAGATTTGCAATCGACAGAGCGGGATTAGTTGGTGCTGATGGCCCAACACATGCTGGATCATTTGATATAACATACCTTTCAACATTACCAAATTTTGTAGTAATGGCTGCAAGTGATGAAGCTGAGCTTGTAAAAATGATAAATACATCAATGGATATAAATGATAGACCATCAGCTTTTAGATATCCAAGGGGTAATGGTGTGGGAGTTCAATTACCTGAAATAACCGAGAAAATCGAGTTGGGTAAAGCAAAAATAATTAAACAAGGAAAAAAAGTTGCAATCTTAAATTTTGGAGCAAGATTACAGGAATGTATTTTGGCTTCCGAAAATTTAACAAAAAAAGGAATTGATATCTCTATTATTGATGCAAGATTTGCAAAACCGTTAGATGAAAACCTAATATGGCAAATCGCTACAGAACATGAGGTTTTGATTACAATAGAAGAAGGTTCAATCGGGGGATTTGGATCTCACGTGAGCCAATTTTTAAGTGAAAAAAATTTATTAGACAGTAATCTTAAATTTAGATCAATGATATTGCCTGATAGATTTATTGATCATGATAAACCAGAGCTAATGTATAAGTTTGCTAATTTAGACTCTATTGGCATTGAAAATAAAATATTAGATACTTTGAATTCAACTGTTTTAATTAAAAAATCTAATTAAATTTTATTTTGAGCTACATTCATTAAATAGTGATCAAGAATTACACAATGCATCATCGCCTCTCCTATTGGAACCGCCCTAATTCCAACACATGGGTCGTGTCTTCCTTTTACAGATATTGTCGTATTCTTCCCAAATCTATCTATTGTTTTCCTCGATGACAAAATAGATGATGTTGGTTTTACTGCAAATGAAACATTTATTTCTTGTCCAGTAGATATTCCTCCAAGAATTCCTCCTGCATTATTTGATTTAAAACTAGTTTTACCTTTTTTTTTCAAAATTTCATCTGAGTTTTCCTCACCAGTTAACATTGCAGAGTTCATTCCTGATCCAATATTTACACCCTTTACAGCATTAATACTCATCATTGCTGCCGCAAGATCCATATCTAATTTTGAGTATATTGGCGCTCCAAGTCCCAAAGGAACTCCTCTTGCTCTAACTTCAATTATTGCACCACAAGATGATCCAGCTTTTCTTATCCCAAGTAAATATTTTTCCCAAAGTTTAACTACAGTTTTATCAGGACAAAAAAATGGGTTGCTAGAAATTGTTTTATCTTTCCATTTCTTTAAGTCACATCCTAATATCCCTAATTGTGTAACAGCGCCAACAGCTTGATACTTCTTTCCAATTTTACTTTTCAAAACAACTTTTGCAATAGCACCCGCCGCCACTCTAGCCGCAGTCTCGCGAGCAGATTGTCTTCCACCACCTCTGTAATCTCTGATACCGTATTTTTTGAAATAAGTATAATCTGCATGTCCTGGTCTAAATTTATTCTTTATTGTCTCATAGTCTCTAGATCTCATATCTTTATTATAAATTATTAGAGAAATTGGAGTTCCAGTTGTTCTACCCTCAAAAACACCCGATAAAATATTAATTTTGTCGTCCTCTTTTCTTTGAGTTGTAAATTTAGATTGTCCTGGTTTTCTTTTATTAAGTTCTTTTTGTATATCACTTTCTTTTATTGGAATATTTGGAGGGCAGCCATCTACAACGCATCCAATAGCCGGACCATGTGACTCTCCCCAGGTGGTAAACCTAAATAACTTTCCAAAAGTATTAAAAGACATTATTTTAATGTATAAATTATTTTTTTAAATTTATGAACGAAAAAAACTCACTTGGACTAAATCTTTGCTTTAAAGAACATAATAACCCAATAAAACTTTTTGAAGAATGGTTCAATAAAGCAAAAAAAACAGAAATTAATGATCCAAACGCATTTGCAGTCGGAACTGTAAATAAAAATGGGTTTCCAACAGTCAGAATGGTGCTTCTTAAAGATTTTGATAAAAATGGATTTGTTTTTTATACAAACCTTAATAGTGATAAAAGCAAAGCAATTAGAAATACCTCAAAAATTTCGATGTGCTTTCATTGGAAAAGTTTGCAAAGGCAAATTAGAATAGTTGGCGTTGCTTCTAAAGTATCAAAAAAAGAAGCCGATGATTATTATAATTCAAGAGCCTATGGAAGTAGAATAGGTGCTTGGGCCTCAAAGCAAAGTTCTATTTTAAAACAAAGACAAGATTTATATAAGTCCATTGAGGAATTTAAGAAAAAATATCCAAATAAAAATAATATACCACGTCCTGAACATTGGTCTGGTTGGAGAATTAAACCAAAGGAAATTGAATTTTGGCTAGATGGACAAAATCGAATTCATGAAAGGTTAAAATATATTAGATTACCCAAAAAATGGAAAAAAGTATTATTAAGTCCTTAAAAATTTCTTTCAATACTAAAAGAAGTTAAATTTTTTAATATATTTTTCTCTTCAGACTCTTCAAATACACTTAAAGAATTAGAAGCTAAATTAATATAATGTTCTGCTTTTTTATAACACTCATTAATAATATTATTTTTTTTTATTAGAACTAGGACATGTTCTAAATCTTGCTTTTCACGAATATCTTTTTCAAAAAAAGATTTTAATTTTTCTTTTTCAAACCTATCAACTTTTTGGTAAAGTAAAATTATAGGTAACGTCACTTTACCTTCGTAAAAGTCATTGCCAATATTTTTTCCAAATAATTTTAATTCAGAATTATAGTCTAATGTGTCATCTGCTATTTGAAATGTAAGCCCTAAGTTTTTTCCATAAAATTCCAAAGCATTTTTATATTTTAAATCTTTTTCAGCAATAATTGCGCCAACTTTAGTAGCTGCTGCAAATAAAGAAGCTGTTTTTGATGAAATAATATTTAGATATGTTTCTTCCAAGATATCTATTTCTTTATTGTGTTGTAACTGAAGAACTTCACCTTGGGCAATTTCAGATGATGTAGTTGCTAAAAGTTTTAATAGTTCTAAATTCCCGTCCTCTACCATCATTTCAAAACATTTACTAAGTAAATAATCACCTACCAAAATTGATGAATGATTTCCCCAAATTGTATTAAGTGTTTTTTTACCTCGTCTAATGTCAGAACTATCTATTACAT
The DNA here is from genome assembly GCA_902611465.1 of uncultured Pelagibacteraceae bacterium. Lineage (GTDB taxonomy): Bacteria > Pseudomonadota > Alphaproteobacteria > Pelagibacterales > Pelagibacteraceae > Pelagibacter. The sequence continues at coordinate 18,995 of CACLZS010000013.1, forward strand.
CGTCATGCATTAAAGTAGCTGCATGTATAAGTTCTACACAAGCGGCAAGATTTATATCTCTTAATCCTTTTTGATATTCACAAATTTTAGCACATTGCAAGGTTAAGAGTGCTCTTAATCTTTTTCCACCAGTTTTTAAATGATACTTGGTCATCTTTTGAACCAATTCAACTTTACTTGCTAGTCTAGAATTGATTTTTTCTTCAACTAGAATCAATTTATCATCGACCGAATTTTTTAAATCTGCGTATGAATTATTAATTTGTTTTTTTAGCTGAACTACAGTTCCCATTATTTAAAACTATTATATCCAATTTATTAATATACTTATCAATTGACGCACCTTATTCTTTAATTATAACTAGGGTTTATAATATATTAAAAAAATTTATAACAATTCTAATGTTCTCATTTTTAAAAAAAAAAAAGATTATAAGTCACCTCAAATTATCAGGAGTTATAGGAAATGTTGGAAGGTTCAGACAAGGAATAGAATATTCAAGTGAGGAAGAAGTAATAAAAAAGGCTTTCTCAGTAAAGAAAGCATTAGCCGTTGCAATTACAATTAATTCACCAGGTGGATCTCCAGTACAGTCACATTTGATATACAAACTAATAAAAGAGCAATCTAAGAAAACAAAAAAAAAAGTAATTGTTTTTGTAGAGGATGTGGCAGCATCTGGGGGATACCTTATTTCATGTGCTGGTGATGAAATTTATGCTAACTCAAGCTCAATCATAGGATCTATCGGAGTTATTTCTGCATCATTTGGTTTTAAAAATTTAATTGAAAAAATTGGGATTGAAAGAAGAGTTTACACCGCTGGAAAAAATAAAAGTACTTTGGATCCTTTTTTGGATGAAAAAGAAGAAGACATAAATCGTTTAAAAAATATTCAATTAGAAATACATCAAGATTTTATAGACGTTGTTGAAGAGAGCAGAAAAGAGAAACTAAATAAAAACTCTGGTATTGAACTTTTCTCTGGGGAATTTTGGGCAGGAAGAAAAGCAAAAGAATTAGGACTAATCGATGGATTAGGAAACGCAGATCAAATATTAAGAGAGAAATATGGAGATGACTTAGAAATTAAGAAATTTGGAAAAAGCAAAGGGTGGTTATCAAAAAAGCTATCATCTTCTGAAAATTATACTGAGAAAGTAATCAGTTCATTAGAAGAAAGATCAATCTGGCAAAGGTATGGTCTCTAAAATAAAAAAAAAAACTTTATCTTTTCAGGATACAATCTTTAATTTACAAAAGTACTGGTCTAAAAAAGGTTGTGTAATATTACAACCGTACGATCTAGAAGTAGGTGCTGGTACATTCCATCCAGCAACCACTCTAAGATCGCTTGGCCCAAAACCATGGAAAACTGCATATGTTCAACCATCACGCAGACCGACCGATGGAAGATATGGTGACAACCCCAATAGATTGCAACATTACTATCAATTCCAAGTTTTAATTAAACCTTCACCAAAAGAAATAAAAAGGATGTATTTAAATAGTTTGTCATCAATAGGCATTAATCATGAGGAACACGATATAAGATTTGTTGAAGATGACTGGGAAAGTCCCACATTAGGAGCGGCAGGTCTTGGATGGGAAGTTTGGTGTGATGGTATGGAGGTTACACAATTTACCTATTTCCAACAAATGGCAGGAATTGAATGTAAACCTGTATCTGTTGAAATTACATATGGGTTAGAGAGGTTGTGCATGTTTATTCAAAATAAAAAAAGTGTTTTTGATTTAATATGGAATGATGAAGGAATTACCTACAAAGATGTTTTTCATCAGTCAGAGAAAGAATTTTCAGCATATAATTTTGAATACGCCAATACTGATAATTTATTTAAAATATTTGAAATGCTTGAAGAAGAAACAAAATTATTAGTTGAAAAAAAGATTTCTCTTCCAGCATATGATCAATGTTTAAAATGCAGTCATGTCTTCAATATTTTAGATGCAAGAGGGGTGATTAGTGTAGCACAAAGGGCTGAGTATATTGCAAGAATAAGAGAACTAACTAAATCAATTGGAAAAGTTTGGATTGAAAGCCAAAGTTGATGTCAGAATTATTTGTAGAGCTATTTAGTGAGGAAATTCCTGCAAGGCTTCAAATAAACGCAAGAAATGAATTAAAAAAAAATATTAAAAATTTTTTTATTGAAAATCAAATTAAATTCAACGAAAATTTCAATGTTTATTCAACACCAAACAGACTAGTTCTACATGTTGATAAAATCCCTTATGAAATCAAATTAAGCTCAGAAGAAATGAGAGGCCCAAATGTTAATGCTCCTCAAAAAGCATTAGAGGGATTTATTAGATCAAACAACACAATATTAGAGAAAATATTTAAAAAAAATACTGAAAAAGGTGAATTTTATTTTTTTAAAAAAGAGCCTAGAAAAATAAAGGTTTCAGATTTACTAGAAAAAAATTTCAGTGAAATCTTAGCAAAGATAGCTTGGAATAAATCTATGAAATGGGGAAATTATGATCTTTATTGGGGAAGACCTCTTAAATCCATTTTAGCAATATTTAATAAAAAACCTCTAAATTTTGTTTTTAACCACATAAATAGCTCTAACAAAACTTTTATAGATAAATCACTAGAAGAAGGTATGAAAAATTTTAAAGACTTCAATTCGTATTTAAAATATTTTAGACAAAAAGGTATTTTAATTGATCAAGATTTAAGAAAAAAAATAATACAGAATAAGATTAATGAAATAATTAATAGAAAAAATTTAAAAATCGAACAGAATGATAGGCTTATAGATGAAATAGTAAATATAGTTGAAAAGCCGGTGGTAATTGTTTGCAATTTTCACAAAAAATTTTTGAGTGTACCCAATGAAATATTGATTACTACTATGCAGACTCATCAAAAATATTTACCAACTTTTGATAAAAAAAATAATCTTACAAATAATTTTTTTGTAGTTTCAGATATTAAAGATACTAAAGGGTTTGTTAAATTAGGAAATGAAAGAGTGATTGAAGCAAGATTAAGTGATGCTGAGTTTTTTTGGGAGAAAAATAAAACCCAAAATTTAGTTAAACAAGTAGACAAATTAAAAAATATAAATTATTTTAAAGGTTTAGGATCTTACTTTGACAAAATTCAACGTATGAGAAAGTTATCATCGTTAATTTCCGATGATTTTTTAATTAGTAAGGATAAAATTGAAATAGCCTCATCAATTTGTAAAGTTGATTTAATGTCTGATCTTGTTGGAGAGTTTCCAGAACTCCAAGGTATAGTTGGAGGTCATTTTGCAAAGTTTCAAGGGTTTGACAAAGAAGTTTGTCTTGCTGTATCTGAACAATATTTGCCTAACGGGATGGAGAGCAAATTACCAAAAAAAATGTATAGTGTTGCTTTATCTTTAACTGATAAAATAGATTCTTTAGTTGGTTTTTTTGGAATAAATCTGAAACCTACTAGTTCAAAAGATCCATATGCCATAAGAAGAATGGCTATAAGTCTTGTCAGATTAATTGTTGAAAATGAAACAAAAATCAAACTAAAAGATTTAATTATTTACACCTGTTCAGTATATAGAGATCAGGGCTATGAATTTGATGCCAAAAAGATACAAAAAGATTTAAGTGATTTTATAATTGAAAGATTAAAAAATTATTTAAAAGAAAAAAAAATAAGACAAGATATAATCGAAAGCTCAACATTTTTACTTGGATTAGATGATTTATTAAAAGCTTATAAAAAATCTTTATGTTTAAATAAAAATATTAAAAAAGAAATTGGCTTTGAAACTATTGCAGCATACAAAAGATCTTCAAATATATTAAATACTGAGGAAAAAATAACTATTGAATCCCTTGGTTTTGCAGACCCAGGTTTATTTAAAAATGATTACGAGAAAAAATTATATAAAAAAATAAATGATATTAGAAAATATTTTTTGAGTATTGGAAAAGATGAAAATTATGAGGAAAGTTTAAAAATCTTATCAAGCATTAAAAACGAGATAAACGATTTTTTCGACAATGTTATTGTAAATGATGAAGATATAATAATTAAAAAAAATAGATTAGAATTATTAAATATGTTGTGTAAAACTTTTGATAACTATTTTAATTTTTCGAAAATAAATGCCTAGTATGAAAAAATTTATATTTAATTTTAAATCAAATAAAATAAAAAAAATTAAACTGCCAAAAAATATTCTTGGCGGAAAAGGTGCAAATCTTTCTGAGATGGGAAGAATGGGGCTACCTGTACCTCCAGGTTTTACAATATCTACAGAGGTATGTGACTTATTTTATAAGAATAAAAAAAAATTAAATAAAAAAATACTTAATGAAATAAGTAAAGAATTAAAATTTATTGAAAAAGAATCAGGAAAAAAATTTGGAGATATAAAAAATCCTCTTCTAGTTTCTGTAAGATCTGGAGCTAGGGTTTCTATGCCTGGTATGATGGATACAATTTTAAATCTAGGTCTTAATGATAATACAGTAATAGCACTCGCGAAAAAGACTTCAAATTTAAGATTTGCAAATGATAGTTATAGGCGTTTTATTCAAATGTATTCTAATGTTGTTTTGGGAGTCGAAGGTTATCACTTTGAGGATATAATTGAGAACTATAAGTTAACAAAAGGGGTGTTACTAGACACAGAATTAGATGAGTATGACTGGGAAGCTTTAATAAAAGATTTTAAAAACATTGTAAAAGAAAAAACAAAAAAAGATTTTCCTCAAAACGTCAATGAACAATTGGTGGGAGCTATAAGTGCTGTTTTTTTATCTTGGGAAAGTCATAGAGCAAAAGTCTATAGAAAATTAAATCAAATACCATCTAATTGGGGTACAGCAGTTAATGTACAATTAATGGTTTTTGGAAATATGGGAAATGATTGTGCAACTGGTGTAGTTTTTACTAGAAATCCATCAGATGGAGCCAAAAATATTTACGGAGAATATTTAATAAATGCGCAAGGAGAGGATGTTGTTGCTGGAACCAGAACACCACAACATATTACCAAAAAAGCTAGAGTTGAATCAAAAGAAACTCTTAAGTCAATGGAGGAGGCAATGCCAGCGACTTACAAGCAACTAAAAAATATTCTAAATAAGTTAGAAAAACATTACAAAGATATGCAGGATGTGGAGTTTACTGTTGAAAATAAAAAACTTTGGATGCTTCAAACACGCTCTGGAAAACGAACAGCAAAGTCTGCTGTAAAAATAGCTGTAGATATGGTTAAAGAAAAATTGATTACTAAAAAAGATGCAATATTGCGAATAGAGCCAAGTTCTTTAGACACTTTACTTCATCCAACTTTAGATGAGAAAGTGAACTTGGAAGTAATTGGGTCAGGTTTACCTGCATCACCTGGTGCTGCAAGTGGAAAAGTTGTTTTCACATCTGAAGAGGCTGAAAGACTAAATAGTATGATGCAAAGTACAATATTAGTTCGTGTAGAAACTTCACCAGAAGATATACATGGTATGCACGCAGCAAAAGGAATACTTACCTCAAGAGGAGGCATGACAAGTCATGCTGCAGTAGTTGCCAGAGGGATGGGACGACCATGTGTTTCTGGATCTAGTGAAATAGAAATCGATTATGAAAATAAATTATTCAAAACAAACAATAAAGTAATTAAAGAAGGTGAAATAATTACAATTGATGGTTCAACAGGCAGAATAATTATTGGTGAGGTAAAAACAGTTAAACCAGAAATATCAGGTGATTTTTCAAAAATAATGAGTTGGTCTGATGATTTTAGAAAATTAAAAATTAGAGCCAATTCTGAGACGCCATTGGATAGCAAAACTGCTAGAGAATTTGGTGCAGAGGGTATTGGTTTGTGTAGAACTGAACATATGTTTTTTGATGAGGAAAGAATTTTATCAGTAAGAGAAATGATATTATCAAAAACAATTGAAGATCGATCTAATGCACTCAAAAAGTTACTACCATTTCAAAAAAAAGATTTTATTGAAATATTTAAGATAATGAAAGGCTTACCTGTAACAGTAAGGTTACTTGACCCACCTCTACATGAATTTTTGCCAAAAAGTAAAAATGAAATTAATGATGTTGCAGTTTCACTAAATATTCCTGTTAAAGAACTTGAAGCTAGAATTTCAGAACTTCATGAACAAAATCCAATGCTAGGTCATAGAGGTTGTAGATTGGCAATTTCATTCCCCGAAATTTATGAGATGCAGTGCACTGCAATTTTTGAAGCTTTAGTGGAATGTAAAAAAAAAAAAATTCGATCAACTATGCCTGAAATCATGATCCCTTTAGTTTCAACAGAAGCAGAAATAAAAATTATGAAAGATTTAGTCATTAGGGTTGCAAAAAAAGTTCAAGATGAGAATAAAATTAAAATTGATTTTTTAGTTGGAACAATGATTGAATTGCCAAGAGCAGCAATAAAGGCAAAAGATATCGCTAAACACGCTGAATTTTTTAGTTTTGGAACAAATGATCTAACTCAAACTACATTTGGAATTAGTAGAGATGATAGTGGTAAATTCCTTAATGATTATATTGAGAACAAAATTTTTGATATTGATCCTTTTGTATCAATTGATGAAGGAGTTGGAGACTTAATAAAAATTGCAACTCATAAAGGCAGAAAACAAAACAAAAAAATTAAACTAGGAATTTGTGGTGAGCATGGTGGAGATCCTAAAAGTATAGAATTTTGTACAAAAACTGGATTAGATTATGTGTCTTGTTCACCTTACAGAGTTCCAGTTGCAAGATTAGCTGCAGCGCAAGCTAAAATAAGAAAAAATTAAATCTCTAATTTTAAATCCAAAGCTTGAATACTATGAGTTAACTCACCTACAGATATTCTATCAACGTTTGTTGCAGCTAGATTTTTTATATTTTTTAAAGTTATTCCTCCAGAGGCTTCAGTCTCATATTTCCCTTTTGCATATTTAATAGCCACTCCTAGAGTTTTTGGGCTCATATTATCAAACAAAACTGTATTAAAATTAAGACCATTAATTCTTTTAAATTGCCTCAAAGTATCTACCTCGACAGTAATTTTTCTTTTTTTTTTATTTTTAATTGCTTTTTTTACTATTTCTTCTAATTTCTTTGATGAGGCTAGATGATTGTCTTTAATTAAAAATTCATCACTTAGATTAAATCTGTGATTAGTACCACCTCCTAGTTTTACGGCATATTTTTGAATAACTCTTAGATTAGGAATTGTTTTTCTAGTGCAACAAATTTTTGTTTTCTTGCCTGCCTTTTTTACAAATTTATTGGTTTTAGTTGCAATGCCAGAGATATGAGAGAGAAAATTTAGAGCAACTCTTTCCCCAATTAGTATATTTTTAATTTTACCCTCAATTACAGCAATCACAGAACCTTTGCTTATTTTTGAACCTTCCTTTTTTTTTATTTGAAATTTAATATTTTTATCCAATAAATTAAAAGTTTGTTTAGCAAATTCCAATCCGCCTATAATACCTTTTTCATTGCTCATCAGTTTAACTTGTGAAATTGAACTATTATTTAATAAATTTGTTGTAATATCTCCTAAAGGATAAAGATCCTCATTAAGAGCTAATTTACAGGTCGATCGAATAAAATTTTTACTTAATTTAATTTTTGGCACAGAGTCTATCTGCCTATTTCAGTCATTCTTTCTACAGATTTCCTAGCTTTCTCAATTGTTTCATGGTCTATTATCAATTCGTTTGTTTCATTTTCCAAACAATCAAGTATTTTTGGAAGTGTAATTCTTTTCATGTGGGGACATAAGTTACAAGGTCTAATAAATTCCACATTAGGATTGTCAATTTGAACATTATCACTCATTGAACATTCTGTAACCATCATAACTTTTTCAGGTTGATTATCTTTTACATATTTAATCATACCACTTGTTGAACCAGCAAAATCACTTGCTTTTATTACATCAGGAGGACATTCTGGATGAGCTATAATTTTAATTCCAGGATTGTTTTTTCTTATTTCATTAATCTCTTCATCATTAAACTGTTCGTGAACCTCACATGTTCCTTTCCATGAAATAATCTCAACATCAGTTTGAGAAGCAACATATTTTGCTAAGTAATCATCTGGTAAGAAAATTACTTTATTTACACTTAAAGAATTTACAATTTTAACAGCATTTGCCGATGTACAACAAACATCCGTTTCAGCCTTAACATCCGCAGAAGTATTAACGTATGACACCACAGGAACACCTGGATATTGTTTTTTTAAATTTCTTACATCGTCTCCAGTAATAGATGAAGATAAAGAGCAGCCAGCTTTCATATCTGGCAGCAGAACTTTTTTATTTGGACTCATTAATTTGGCAGTCTCGGCCATGAAATGCACTCCACACATCACAATTATATCTGCTTCAGTTTTTGCAGCTTCTATTGCTAATGCTAATGAGTCTGCTGAAAAATCAGATATGCCATGATATATTTCAGGTGTTTGGTAATTATGAGCAAGAATTACTGCGTTCTTCTCTTTTTTAAGTTTATTTATTTTATAAATATAAGGCGCATGAGTGGCCCACTCTATTTCAGGGATGGATTTAGAAACCTTTTGATAAATAGGGTCTGTTGCAATTTTAACTTGAGATGTAAATTCCATAATAAAAACTTATCAACTTGAAATAGAATTGTCATTCATTTAATCTGACGCATGATTTGCGGCCATGCTGAAATTGGTAGACAGGCACGGTTGAGGGCCGTGTGAGCCTAGCTCATGAGAGTTCGACTCTCTCTGGCCGCACCAATTTAAAATAATACACTAATTATTTGATAAAATCATTATTGTACCTGTGGTTTCAAGATAACAAATGAATTTATTAATCCCTTTAATATAAACAATATCTCTCACTCTTTCTCCTAATTGAATTGTTTCATGACTCTCTATTTTTGAAAATTTGTCTTTAAAATCTAGCAAATGAATTGATAAATCGCCTTCTTCAAGAATAGACCCCATTGCTGCAACGAAAAAACTATTCCTTAAACCTGGGCTAAATTGATCAGGAATTTTGACAACTTCACTTATTGCGATACTAGGAGTGTAATATTTTATTGGTTCTTCAAATCCATATTTAGTATGGTTTTTATGAAGTGGAGCTTTTGATTTTTGATTAAATTTATTATCATAATGATATCCATATGACGAAATAGGCCATCCAAAATTTTTAATATTTCCACTATCAGGGTTTAAATTTATATTTATCTCATCACCTCCATTTGGTCCATGTTCTGTAGAAACAATATAGTCTTCTTTTATGTCATAATAAATTCCTTGTGGGTTTCGGTGGCCCATTGAAATAATTTTCCAGTCCTTTGAATTTTTATCAATAGAAATTATTTTTCCAAAAATTGATTCAGTATTTTGAGCCAAATCTCTAAATCTATACTCACCTATAGTAAAAAGAATTAAATTATCCTTATAATCTGTTATTCTTCCTCCAGAATGAAACCAATTGAATTCACCATATTCATTTTCTTTATTTACACATTCACTAGGAACAAAAAATCTCTCAAAGTTTAGAAAATTAAAATTTATTTTTGCCTTTAAAATAGATGTATTAAAACAATCTCTCTTTACTTCATTATGGAAAGAGATAAATAATTCCTCATCAATAATTTTTAAATCTTTAATACTTTTTCCAATTATTGTTGTTGAATATTGATCATCATTTGCGTTATTATAAATATCTGTAAAGATAACTTCCTTTATATTACTTTTTATTTTTTTTAAATTTAATTTCTCATTATTTAATTGTTTAAGATCAAAAAAAAGAAACATACCATCTCCAGTAGTAAGAAATATTTTTTCTTTATACTGATCAAGATATCCAGTTGCCCTTGCACCTTGATGTTTGCCATTAAATAAATAACTACTTACAAATTTTTCAACTTTTAAGTTAAATGATTTATTGTTATATATTTTGTCCTTTTCAATTTTTACAAATTCAATATTTGTTTTTGTAAAATAATCACTCTTTATATAATCATTAAAATAATTATTAAGTTTATAATCTAAAATTTTGATTGTAGAATTTTTTATATCAATTATTTTTTTTTGATTTTCAATTTCTTTTTCTTTAGTTTTAAGTTCTGCATGAACAAAAAGAGTTTTTTTTAAAAAAGTTTTAACATTGTTAGGTATCAAATTTGTTATTTTGGATAGCTCATCCTTTTCACCACGAACAATACTTAAGCTACCAATAATTAACAAAATTATAAAAAGTAAAGAAATTAATGAAAAAAGATATTTTTTTTTAATCATTTAAATTAAAATTTACTTATCAATTAATTATAAATTTCTCAAGGGGCGTTCTGTTGCCAGGTGCCCCAAAACCCCGTGACTTAATCAATAAATTGATTAAGCTGCAAGTGCGTAACTTTCGTTAGCATTTATAAATTAGCCCATTACGGCGGTACAATACCGAACGAAAGAATAACTTTTAGACACCCGTCGATCCTAATTCACCCCCATATATTTTGGTGGAGGTGGTGGGTACTGCCCCCACGTCCGTAATGGTTATTACGAAATTCGTTTATCGTTATAGTCGGAAATCCAACAATTTAACTATACGATAATTTTTGAAAAATCAAAATCTTGATTTTACAAAATATTATTAAAATAATTATAAATGACTTTAAAGGTCTCTAATTGATAGGAAAATGCAGAGTTTTTTCCAAATAATTTATGGGACGTATGAGGAGCTTTATAATCACATAAAACTGGAACTTCTTTTATTTTTAAATTCTTCATTTTGCTATGAATAATTACTTCAAAACTTAATAAATAATTATCTGATAACTTTTCCAAATCAATATTATTAAAAAATTTTTGACTATAAATTTTAAAACCTTGATGAAAATCGCTGAGAGGAATTTTAAGCAAAATTCTTTCAATAGTACTTAGTATTAAATTTGGTATCATTCTAATTAAAGGATAACCAAGTTTTAAATTTTCTCGAAAATATATAAATCTTGAGCCACAAATTAAATCTGGTTGCTCTAAGTTAATTAACTTAACAGCATCTATTGTTGCATTGGGATGAAATTGCGCACCATCACCATGAATTTCGACTGCATAATCTGCCTCATACTCAGTAAAGCATATATACAGTGCATTTTTTACATTGCCGCCATAGCCACTCAAATACCTATTCTTAAAAAACTTTAAATTGAGTAGAGAGGCTGTCTTTTCAGAATCATCAGTTGAATTATCGTCTGAAATGAATACTTCATCGATACAATCTGGAACTCTATTTAATGCAGTTTTTAACAATTTTGAATTATTTTTATTTAATATAAATCCAACTATTTTCATAAAATATAATTAATCAAGACTTTTTAAAATTTTATTTAAATCAGTAGTAAACTGCATTTTAAAATATCTAGAAAATTTTTTATTTGAGGAAAAAAAACTATATCCCGATTGACCCTCTTTTTTAATTATTTTGACTTTCTTAAAAATAGAAATTTTTTTAGCAATTTTTCCAACTGTTAAATTAAGACTATTTAAATTATATATTCCATATTTTTTCCTTTTATTAAGAAGAATTAGTTCTATCGCTTTACAAAGGTCATCAATAAAAAGTATTGATTTTTTTGAATGCTCAGAGACTGTAAATATTTTGTTTAACTTTTTAGAGTCATAATACATTTTATTTATTATCAATTTTTTATCTTGATTAGGTGATTTCCCTGACACTGTCCCCATTCTTAAAATATAATATCTTTTTAAATTTTTTTTTATAAATTTTTCAATGTATCTTTTTGAAATATCATATAAATTTAACAGATTATTATCTGAAAGCTTCATGCTTTCAAATCCTGGTTTTTTTAAATTATTGTAAACAGCGGTTGTGCTTATAAAAATTGGAATTGCCTTTGATGATTTTATTTTTAATAATAATTCAATTAGATCAATAATATTATTTTGTATTGTACCCACCTTGTCATTCAAACATTGTTTTGTAGAAGAATGTGCCGCTAAAATAATTATATAATTAAATTTATTTATAAATCTTAAATTCAGCTTATTATAATTTATTTTTTTGGATATTTTTGTATATATACTACTCTTTAAATCTATATTTCTAATTATAAATTTATTATTTTTAAAAAAAAATTCACAAAGTTTTGATCCAACGTAACCAGATCCACCTATAAATAAAACATTAATTTTATTTCTCATAAAATATCTTTTTAATTATATTAGCATAAAACAGTAAATGAATTATAAATCCAGAATACATCATTCTTGACTGTTCATGGCCAGTAGCTAGGTGGCCAACTACTAATATATAAGTATAGATTGCAAATATAGTTAAATAACTTTTTTTTATATGATCTTTTTCATTAGATAAAAAAATAATAAAACAAAAAAAAATATAAACACTCATCATATAAATAAATATTAGACCTTGTCTTATTAATTTATAATTTTTATTTTCGTAAAGATTATCTAAATATTTATAATAATTATCCCAACCAAGTGGTTTGGGATACATAAAATCAAAGGCAAATTTTCCATGAGATGCTAGGAAGGCATTGATTCTACCTATCAAATATTCTTCAGGATTATTAAACACTCTTTTCATTGTAATTTTTAAACATTCTTGAGATGAATAAATAATCCCTACAAAATTATATCTGCTACTTTCTCCAATGAGAGAGGGATGAGAGAATGTTCTTTTATAAATTTTTTCGTACATTTTTAGATCATTAATACCTTCTTTAGAATTAATTTGACTTGGATTAAGTAAATCACATTTATCTTTCCAATCTAAAAATGTTGTTGATAATTGATGACCAGCCCAACTCCCAACCGTAAAACTATTAAAAATTAATTTATTCTTAATAAAAGGTATTAAACTTAAAAATAAAATTAAAATAAATATAAAAATTCCATTTTTTTTTATTTTGAGTTTTAAAAGTCTGAGAAACATAAATAT
>CACLZS010000014.1 GCA_902611465.1 uncultured Pelagibacteraceae bacterium
AAATTGATAAAGAAATCACTTTAGAAAATGAAGTAAATAATGAGGCAGATGGAAAAGTAGAAGAATTTAATAGACAAATTGAAGAATTAGAAACTAAAATTAAAAATGAACTTGAAAGAGTAGAGCCAATAAGACAAAAAAATATTGAAAATTTATCTAAGATTCAAAGGTTAAACCTTGAGCTGAAAGCTTTAGATGAGGAAAGTACAAGAATAAATGAGGAAATAGATACAATAAAAGGCTCTATAAAAGTTATAGATGAAGACATAGATAGAGAAAAAAGCATAGTAATTGATGCAAATTCTAACGAAAAAAGATTAAAAGAAGAGAGAAATATCTTAGTTGATACAGATTCAAAATATTATGAAACAGAAAAACTTTCCAACCAAGACCTAGAAAACTCAAAATCAAAATTAAAAAGTGAACAAGATAGAATGGATGCATTATTAGAGGGGTTCAGTGCTGAATCTCTGCAAAAAAATAATGAAATTATTAGCAACATAAAAAGTCAAATCGAAGAAGTTAAAAAATTAATTTCAGAAAATAGAAATCATCAGACAATAAAAATTTTAGATGAATGTATAATTAACTTGTCCTATTTAACTATGAAAGTTAAAGAAGTTGAGAATGATGATGTAATTTCAACTCTAACATCAAAAAGTGATCAAATAAAAAAATTACAGGACGATTATGCTGAAACTTATAGTAAAAACCAAAACATAAAAAATGAGTCTATCAAAAGAAAAGAGAGAATTAGTATAATTGATCAAGAATTTGAAAGCTGGCAAAATCTTTTAACTAATTCTGAAAAAATGGTAAATGAACTTAATACCAGAAAAAATAAACTTGTAGAAAAATTGAATCTTCTAGAAAAACAACCTCAATCTCAAGCAGAAAAAAAAGGGAAAATTTCTGAAAACTTAAGGATTTCAGAAAATGAAAAAAATGAGAATGAAATTTTAGTTGAAAAAATCGATAATAATATTGCAGAAATTAGAAACCAATTAAACAACACAAAAGAAAATTCAATTGAAATTAGAGAAAAGAAAGCAAGCTCTGGAGCAACAATTGAAGGTTTAAATAAAAGAAGAAATGATCTTTTGGAAAGAGTTATGACAGATTTGAATGTTGAAGAAGGCAACATACTTAATTATTCTAATCTTGAAAAAGATGCAGAATTTCCTGACTTAGTTACGCAAGAAGAGTTACTAGATGAAAAAAAGAGGGAAAGAGAGAAGCTTGGATCTGTTAACTTAAGAGCAGATGATGAAACTGAAAAATATAAAACTGAAATAAAAAAAATGGAACAAGATAGACAAGATCTTGTTACAGCAATATTAAAATTAAAAGAGAGCATAACAGAACTTAATCAAAAAGGTCGAGAAAGATTGCTAGATGCTTTTGAAAGAGTGAGTAGAAAATTTAATGAGGTCTACACAAAATTATTTAATGGGGGAAGTGCAAAATTGGAACTCGTAGATTCTGATGATCCACTAGATGCTGGTTTAGAAATGCTGGTCAGTCCTCCAGGAAAAAGACTGCAGTCAATTACTTTGCTTTCAGGTGGTGAGCAGGCTTTAACAGCATTATCTTTAATATTTGCAGTATTTCTTACTAATCCATCCCCTATTTGTGTACTTGATGAAGTAGATGCACCACTAGATGATGCAAATGTAACAAGATTTTGTAATCTATTAAATGAACTGACAAAGATTACCTCCACAAGATTTATAATAGTAACCCACCATGCTTTAACAATGTCAAAAATGGATAGATTATATGGGGTTACGATGCCAGAGAAAGGAATAAGTCAACTAGTTGCTGTTGACCTTCAAAAAGCTGAGAGCATGGTAGCTTAGGCTAATGGAAGAGGAAGATTTTAAAACTCGCCTTAAAAGTGCAAAAAATAGAGCAAAATCCAAATATTCTGAGAGCAAAGAGCCTTCTACATCAGGAATGGGTCATGCTTTTAAAATGAGCACTGAATTAGTTGCAGCAGTAGCTGTTGGGACAATTATTGGGTTTATTTTAGACAATTGGTTTGGTACTAAGCCCTGGTTAATTTTAATTTTTTTTTTTGTAGGAGTAATTGCAGGAATTATGAATGTAATTAAATCAGCAAAAAAAATGCAAAAAAAATAAGAGAATATAATGGCATCAAATCCAATGTACCAATTCAATGTTTATAGAATTGGTCCGGAAATTAAATTAGGCTCAGTTGATATCTCTTTCACTAATGCAAGTTTATTCATGGTCATTAGTTCTTTAGCTATTTTGATAATTTTTAATCTAGGAGCAAAGAAAAAAACTCTAATTCCTGATAAACTACAATTACTATCAGAATTAAGTTATTCCTTTGTCGCCAAAATGATTAGTGATACAGCAGGATCAAAAGCAAAACCCTACTTTTCATTTATTTTCTCATTATTTATGTTTGTGCTATTCTGTAATATGTTTGGAATGATACCTTACGCATTTACAGTCACAAGCCATATCATAGTTACATTTGTGCTTGCAGCATTCATTTTTGTTGGAGTTACGATTATTGGATTTATGAAACATGGATTGGGATATTTAAAATTGTTTGTACCAAGTGGGGTTCCAATGGTTCTTCTTCCACTTATAGTTGTTATTGAAATTATTTCGTATTTAAGTAGACCAATTAGTTTATCGGTCAGACTATTTGCAAATATGATGGCTGGTCACACGATGATGAAGGTATTTGGAGGCTTTGTTATAAGCTTAGGAATTGTAGGTGGATGGCTTCCACTTAGTTTTTCGGTTGCACTCACAGGTTTGGAGATACTAGTTGCTTTTCTTCAAGCATATGTGTTTGCAATTTTAACATGCATTTATTTAAATGATGCATTAAATCTACACCATTAATAAAAAAAAGGAGGAAAAATGGAACTAGAAGCAGCAAAAATGATAGGAGCAGGTTTAGCAGCTATCGCACTAGCAGGTGCGGGAGTTGGTATAGGAATTATCTTTGGTAATTACTTATCTGGTGCTATGAGAAATCCATCTGCAGCTCAAAAACAATTCCCTAACTTGTTATTAGGATTTGCTTTAGCTGAAGCTACAGGATTGTTCGGCCTAGTGGTAGCGTTGATTATTTTATTTGCATTTTAATTAATGTTAAAAAAAATAGTTCTTTTATTATTCGTTACATGCTTTGCATGTTTTAATACAGTATTTGCGGCTGAAAGTGGTGGTATGCCTCAACTTAATCCAGAGTTTTGGATTTCTCAAATCTTCTGGCTTATCATCACGTTTGGAATACTTTTTATTGTTTTAACTAAAGTTATATTGCCTAAGATTAGCGATAATTTAGAAACCAGAAAATCACAAATACTTGAGAATATTGAGACAGCAGATAAACAAAAAGAGGAAAGTCAAAAAAAAATTGACGAATATGAAAAGATTATTTTAGACAGTAAACTTAAAGCTAAAAATTTTTTTAGTGATGCTAGAGAAAAGATTTTAGATGATATCAATAAAAAAAGAGCATCATTAGAGAAAGATCTTGATGAAGAAATAGGTGAAGTTGAAAAAGAATTATCCGAACTCAAGAATAAATCAGGAGAAAAAATAAATAAAATAGCAGCTGAAACATCAGCTGAGTTAATAAAAGAGCTAATTGGTGAAGAAGTGAATAGTAGCAGCATAGCAGCAATTGTAGAAGACCAATCAAAAATTAACAAAGAGAGAAAAGATGTTTGATGCAACTTTTTGGGTAGCAATATCTTTTTTTATATTTATAGGTTTATTAGTATATTTTAAAATACCTCAAAATATAAACAATCTCCTTACAAAAATGATAGGAGATATAAAAAAAGAAATCGATGAAAGCGAAAAGTTAAGAGTAGAGTCGAAAAAACTTTTAGATGAAGCTCAAGCTAAACTTAATTCTGTTGAAGGAGAGTCCAAAAAAATCCTTGATCAAGCTAAAACTGAGTCTGAGCAACTTGTTATAAGCATCAATGAAAAATTTCATAAAACTTCTGAAATAAAAAAGAATTTAACTCAAACAAAAATTAATCAGATGAAAGAGGCAGCAATTAAAGAAATCAAAGATACTTCTGTTAAAATTGCCCTAGAGTCTGTAAAAAAAATAATAACAACTACAGTTGATAAATCTAAACTAGATAATCTTTTTGAAAAGAATCTTGAAGAAGCAAAGACTGAATTAAAAAAAATTAATTCATAACTTAATTACGTTACATTTTCTTAAAATAATATAAAATCAAAAATTATGAATTCGATTGTAATAGGATCAGGTTTTGGAGGAATGGCTGCAGCATTAAGGTTAAAAGCTAAAGGCCATAATGTAACCTTGATTGAAAAACATGAAGATTTAGGTGGACGGGCAAGAGTCTTTAAAAAAAATGGATTTACATTTGATGGTGGTCCAACTGTGATAACAGCGCCCTACTTGATTGATGAATTATTTCAGCTTTTTAACAAGAATTCAAAAGACTATTTAGAAATAAAATCTTTAAAAACTTGGTATCAATTTGTTTTTGAAGATGGTTTTAAGTTTAACTATTCTGGTGATGAAGAAGAAATGGTTAGTCAAATAAAAAAGATTAACGAAAAAGATGTAAACGGATATAAAAATTTAGTTAATTTTACAAAAAAGATTTTTGATAAAGGTTTTACTGAACTATCAGATGTCCCATTTGACAAACCCTCTTTTATGTTAAAGCAAATACCCTCTTTATTTAATTTAAAGAGTTATAAATCTGTTTATAGTTTAGTTTCTTCTTACATAGAAAATGAAAAATTAAGAAGATTACTTAGTATGCATCCACTATTGGTAGGTGGTAATCCTTTCACAACAACTTCAATATATGGACTAATCTTGTATTTGGAAAAAAAATGGGGAATTCATTACTCAATGGGGGGGACTGGTCAAATAATAAATGGCATGGAAAAATTAATGAATGAAGAACATATTAAAATATTAAAAGGATGCGAAGTAAATAAAATCGTATCAAATAAAAATAAAATAACTGGCGTTGAACTAAACAACGGGGATATAATAGAAACAGATAATGTAATTTGTAACGCTGATCCACCTGCAGTTTACTCAAAATTAGCAAACACGAATAGTAGTAATTCTATTTTTAATTGGAAAATGAAAAGAATGGAATATTCAATGGGTTTGTTTGTGTATTACTTTGGAACCAAAAAAGTTTACGACAATATTGAACATCATACCATTAAATTTGGAGACAAGTACAAGGAACACTTGGATGATATTTTTAACAATAAAAAATTAAATAACGATATTAGTTACTATTTACATAGACCAACGGCTACAGACAAATCTATGGCGCCTGATAATCATGATTGTTTTTATGTGTTAGTACCAGTTCCTAACAACCAGTCTGGTATAAACTGGTCTATTGAGGGAGATAAAATGAAAAACTTAGTTATTAAAAAAATGGAGGAAAGTTTACTGCCCAATCTAAGTGAAAATATTGTTGAGGATTTTTATTTAACGCCAGATTATTTTGAGAAAGAGTTAAATACAAAATATGGCTCAGGTTTTTCTATTCAACCAAAATTTACCCAATCAGCTTATTTTAGATTTCATAATAAATCAGAGATTTTTGAAGGTTTATATTTTGTTGGAGCAGGTACTCATCCTGGAGCAGGTGTGCCAGGAGTACTTTCTTCAGCAAAAGTCTTAGACAAAATTCTGTAATGGAGAAAAAGAGTTTTCTATCAATATACGCAAAATCATTTAACTGGGCTGGATTTTTCCTACCAAAGAAAACTTATTTAAAATGTTCTAATTTATACGATTTTTGCAGAACTTTAGATAATATTGCTGATGATCAAGGTGAAACTGAAATCAAATTAAGAAGATTTTTAAACTTCAAAAATAATTTTATCAATAAAGAATTCCAGAACCATATAATTAAAAATATGTGGGTATTAATGGATGAATATAATATTTCTTCAAAAATTGTAGAAGACTTATTTGATGGTGTGGAGTCAGATATTCAAAATGAAGTAAGATTAAATTCAAAAAAGGAATTATTAATTTATTCATATAGAGTAGCAGGAACTGTTGGATTAATGATGGCAAAAATTCTTAATGTCACAAACTCTGATTCTCTTAAATCAGCTATAGATTTGGGAATAGCTATGCAACTAACAAATATTTCTAGAGATATAATAGAGGACTCTAAAATTAAAAGGTTTTATATAAAACATAATTTTGAAACAATAAAAGAAACATTGGCTACTGCAGATTTATTTTATGATAGTAGCTTTTCATCAATAAAAGATATTCCTTTAAGTCTTCGATTTTCAATTTTAGTTGCAAGAAGAGTTTATAGACAAATTGGAAGAAATATTATTAAGAAAGAAACAATTCAAAATTATCATAAATCAGGTAAAATTTTTGTAACTAATAATGGTAAGATATTACAAACATTATTATCTATATTTGACTTGCTAAAACTATCATTGATTAAAAAACATAATCACCTTAGAGATAAAGAACACGAATTAATTAGTGAAGAAATAAATTTAAATGAAAGATTTTGATTTTATCATAATTGGTGGTGGTTGTGCGGGATTATCTTTAGCATATGAGTTAGATATCAATAATAAGTTAAAAAATAAAACTTTGGCTATTATTGAGCCAAGAGATGAATATAAAAAAGATAAAACTTGGTCTTTTTGGAAAACATTCCCACATAATTTTGAGGATTGTGTAAAAAAAAATTGGAAACATTTCTCCATAAATGTGCCTCAAAAAACAAGACATCTAGAGTGCGATAATTATCAGTATCAAAGTATTGATAGTGGTTTATTTTATGAGAAGATAAACAGCAAATTAAAAGAAAATAAAAATATTTCCTTTCACAAAAATGATCAAAATATAAATTTTAATAATTCTTTAGTATTTAATAGTGTTCCAAATTTAGGTAATCAAAACTCTGGTCTTTGGCAACATTTCTGCGGGGTAGAAATAGAGACAAAAAAGGATTTTTTTGATGAAGAAATGATGAATCTAATGGATTTTGATTGTGAACAGAGAGGAAGTGTTCATTTTTTTTATACACTTCCATATTCGAAAAAGACAGCATTAGTTGAAACAACATGGTTATCAGAAATGAATGACGATTCCCAAAAAGATTATGATCAGCAAATTAAAGATTATATTGAGAATAATCTAAAAATAAAAGATTATAAGATTACATACAAAGAAGTGGGTGCTATACCTCTTTTTTACCCAATAACTGACCAAGTAAAAAATAAAATTAATATTGGAACAGCTGGTGGTATGACAAGATTAAGTACTGGTTATACTTTTCTAAATATTCAAGAACAAAGTAAATATATAAGAGAAAATATCGAAAATATTAGTAAATTGAAAACTTTTCAAATTAAAAAAAAATATCAATTTCTTGATAATATTTTTTTAAAAGTTCTTAAAAATAATCCAAGCAAAATGCCAAATATTTTTTTTAGGATGTTTAATAATAAATCTAGTACTGTTATAAAATTTTTATCGAATAGAAGTAATTTATTTGAAGATATATCGATAATATTAAAAATGCCTAAATGGATTTTTATTAAAGAACTTTTTTAAATTATATGATTAGAATTAATTTTTACCACTCTTTAATTTTTTTTAATTTATGTATACTTTTATCTGGAATAAAATATCTTAGAGAAGGTAGTTTCTTACTAATTTCGTTATTTTTAATTTTAACAATTGGAATATCCCATGGTTCATTGGATCATATTAAAGGTAAAAAACTGATTAAATATTTTGGATATAAATCAATGGGTATTTTTTATATGAGTTATTTACTTATTGGCACAGCTATAATATTTATTTGGTTAATATTCCCAAAATCATTACTTTTCTTATTTTTAATTATCGCTGCTTTTCATTTTGGAAAAGAGGACTCCGAATTTATTAACCAAAAGAAAAACTTTGAATTAATTTATTTTTTAAAAGGATCGTTAATAATTACCTCACCTTTATTTTTTCACAAAGAAGAGACACTATCAATATTCGAAACATTAAATTTTTATATTTCAAATAATTTAATAATATCTAATGAGATATTATTCATATTTATCTTATTATCTTTAATTTCTGGAATTATTTTATCGTATAACAAAAGTCTCGAAGCAAAGTCATTATTATTAATGGATTATTTATCAATATTAATCCTAAATTATTTTCTTAATCCAATAATTGCTTTTACGATTTACTTTTGCTTTTTACATTCTATTAGGCACTCAATTTCTTTGATGAGAGAGATAAATAAAAATTTGACAAAAGGTTTGCCATTATTCATTAAAAAAGCCCTTCCACTAACAATTTTGACAATTTTTGGATATGTTGTTTCGATATTAATTCTGAATAATTATAACGAATTTAATGAAACTATATATCGAGTAATTTTTATTGGATTGGCCTCATTAACTTTTCCACATATATTGCTCGAATATTTAATTGAAAAAAATGAGCAATAAAAATATTAATTTAATTGGGTGGATTCTATTCATTATTTCTGCGTTGGGTTTTATTATATCAAGTGTGGGGAGTTTTTGGGCTATGTTTGGCAGTCTTTTTTTTCTAATTGCATGTATTGTTTTTTTAATCCCATTTTTTCGACAGGATGAAAGTGAAAAATAATCATCTTAAAATACTTTTAGCAGCTCCCAGAGGTTTTTGTGCGGGTGTTGATAGAGCAATTGAAATAGTAAAGAAAAGCATAGAAAAATATGGCGCTCCTGTATATGTAAGACATGAAATAGTTCATAACAAACATGTGGTAGATGGTTTAAAAAAAATTGGCGCAATATTTGTTGAAGAGATTGATGAAATTGAGGATAAAACAAGGCCAGTTGTCTTTTCAGCTCATGGTGTACCAAAATCTGTTCCTCAAGAGGCAGAAAGTTTAAATATGATTTTTGTAGATGCTACATGTCCGCTTGTGTCTAAAGTTCATAGAGAAGCAGAAAATTTAGATAAAAAGGATGTTCAAGTTTTGCTTATAGGTCATAAAAACCATCCTGAAGTAATTGGTACTATGGGGCAAGTCCCTGATGGAAAAATTGATCTTATAGAAACGATTGATGATGCGAAAAATTATGAAAGAGTTGAAGATAAAAAACTTGCTTATATTACACAAACAACATTGTCGGTTGATGATACAAAAAATATTATAAATATTTTAAAAAAACGCTTTCCTGATATTCATGAGCCAAAAAAAGATGATATATGCTATGCAACAACGAATAGACAAGCAGCAGTCAAAAAAATTGCAAAAGAGTGTGATAATCTTTTTGTAATTGGTAGTAGGAATTCTTCTAACTCAGTTAGACTAGTGGAAGTAGCTCGAAATAATGGGTGTGAAAATGCTGAATTAATTCATTCAGAAAGCACTTTCCCACTAGAAAAAATATCTAAATGCAAAACAATAGGTATTTCATCTGGTGCCTCGGCTCCTGAAGTATTAGTGAATGAATTCATAGAAAATATTAAAAAAAAATTTACTGTAGAAATAGAGGAAGTTGAAATAGTAAAAGAAGATGTAACATTTAAAATTCCAGGAAAATTAAATTAATGGCTGTATATACAAGGATAAATCAAAACGATTTAAGCTTGATCGAAAAAAACTTTAATATTGGTAAAATCATGTCTTTTTCAGGCATAAAAAAAGGAATTGAAAATACCAATTACTTAATAAAAACAAATAAAAAAAAAATAATACTGACTATATTTGAAAAAAGAGTTCAAAAAAGAGATTTACCTTTTTTTATGAACCTTATGTTTGGTTTATCTAAACATAAAATTAAATGTCCAGAGCCAATAAAGAATAAAAAGGGGAAATATTTATTCAAAATTAAAAATAAAACTGCATGTTTGGTAAGTTTTTTAAAAGGAAAACATAAAAATCAACTAAAAACTAATGACTGTTTTCAAGTTGGAAAAAATGCTGCCATGTTACATTTGGCTGCTAAAAAATTAAAATTATATAGAAAAAATTCACTGTCAATAAATTCCTGGGGACCTTTGCTTAGTAGAATTGATCGAAGAATTAATAAACTTTCAAATAATTTAATTAAGACCATGAAAACTGATTTAGTTGATATTAAGAAAAAATGGCCAAAAAATATGCCAAATGGAATAATTCATAGTGATCTTTTTATTGATAATATTTTTTTCTTTAAAAAAAAATATTACGGTTTTATTGATTTTTATTTTTCTGCAAATGATTTCTTAGCTTATGAATTAGCCACATGTGTAAATGCATTATGTTTTAAGAAAAGAAATAAAGTTTTTGTGCTAGACAAAAGTAAATCTGCTCAATTATTAAGAGGTTACCAATCAATACGTAAACTTACTATCAAAGAAAAAAGTAATTTTAATACTTTATGTAGAGGATCAGCTTTAAGATATCTTCTTACAAGATCATATGATTACCTAAATACTCCAAAAAAGGCATTGATAAAAATAAAAGATCCAAAAGAATATTTAGATAAATTAAATTATCATAGAAAATTAAATTCTTTTAAGGATTATGGCTAATGATAAAAATCTATACTGATGGATCGTGCTTGGGTAATCCAGGAAATGGTGGATGGGCTGCAATTATCATAGATGATAAAAAGAAGACCCATATAAAGGGTAGCAAAAAAGATACCACAAATAATCAAATGGAATTACTTGCTCCAATAAAAGCTCTTAAAAAAATTCCTAAAGGAAGTAATGTGCAGATTGTCACAGACTCTAAATATGTAAAATCAGGAATAACAGAGTGGATACATAACTGGAAAAAAAATGGTTGGAAAACTGCAAATAAACAACCCGTTAAAAATAAAGAACTTTGGACTGAATTAGATAATTTAACTAACGAATTTGAAATAAAATGGAGTTGGGTAAAGGGGCACTCCAAAGATACCTTAAATAATGAAGTAGATTTAATTGCAAGGCAAGCTGCAAACTCCTAACATAGAGCTGTAAACAAAACACTTTTTAATTTTCTAAAAAAAATCAATTCTGTCTCATGTGACAATCGTTTAATTTTAAAAAAATTTATCAACATTAAATAAATTTCAAATGAAAGGATATTTATGAAAAAAATAATTTTATCAATTATATTTGCAATGTTCTTTAGCTCAGCATTTGCAGGTTCTTGTCCTATGATATCGAAGAATATAGATGCAAAAATTGAAGAAGCTCAAAAACTTCGCGATGCAGGGATCCAAGCCCATTCAGATGGTGATCATGCAAAGTCAGAAGAATTACTTAATAAAGCACTTGAGTTATTTAAAAGCTAAATTGACTAAGAGGGGCACCTGGCAACAGAACTGCCCTTCTTGCTAAATAATATCTAAAATTCCCTCTGCTGAAGATATTCCACAATTTTTGGTTTCCTCCTCTTCTTGAATATTTCGAACCTTTAAATTTTCAATCACCATTGCATAACGGCTTGATCTCATTCCCATACCTTTTAAATTTCTATCAACTTCAGCACCGATTAGCTTAGTAAATGACAAATAAGGGTCAGCTAACATAATTATATTTTCTCCAATATTGTTTGCCTCTCCCCAAGCATTCATCACATATGGATCATTTACAGCTAAACAAAATATTTTATCAATACCTTTATCAAAGATTTGTTGAGCATTTTTAACATAACCCGGCAGATGAAACTTAGAGCATGTAGCTGTGAATGCGCCAGGTAATCCAAATAATATTATTTTTTTTGATCCTAATACTTCAGAAATATTTTGTTCCTTAGGTTCACCATCAACTAAATGAAAGATTTTTGTATCTGGAATTTGATCACTAATTTTTAGCTTCATAATTTACTTTTAACGAAATTTTTTACCGCTTCCTTATCATTTTTTAATAATTGAAAATTTTCCTCTTTACCATGAACATATTGAAGCTCCTTCGGTAGTTCTTCATGTTTATTTATAGCATTATCTGTTGCAGCTGGAAATTTGCATGGATGAGCAGTAGACAAAACTACACAATTATTAAATGATAGCTTATGTGCAGCACCTACTCCAACTGCAGTATGCGGATCTAAAATAATATTATTTTTCTCAAAATTTTTCTTTATAATTTCTAAAGTTTCATTTTCATTGCAACTTTCTGAAACAAAATCTTTTTGTATAATACCTAAGTTTGATTTATCAATTTTGTATTCATTTTGTTTTATTTTTTTCATTATATCTGATGTAATTTCAGAATTAGAGTTATTTACGTAATAAATTAGTCTTTCAAAATTGCTTGCTAATTGGATATCCATACTTGGAGAAAGTGTTTCTTTTACTTTTTTTGAAACATAATCACCATTTGAGATTGCTCTATGCAAAATATCATTTTCATTAGTCGCAACAATAAGTTTATCTATTGGTAATCCCATTTGTTTTGCAAGATATCCTGCAAAAACATCTCCAAAGTTTCCTGTGGGGACTGAAAAAGATATAGGCTTATCACTATCAAGTCTGAAATAAGTATAAAAATAATAAACAGCTTGTGCAATTATTCTTACCCAATTAATAGAATTTACCCCTGACATATTTATTGATTTGGAAAAATCTAAATCTGAAAACATTTGCTTAACAATATTTTGGCAATCATCAAAATTTCCATCAATTGCAATATTGAAAACATTTTCATCCTCAACTGTTGTCATTAACTTTCTTTGCACTGGTGAAATTCTATTATTAGGATGTAAAACAAAAATATTTAAGTTTGATTTGCCTTTAATTGCATCTATAGCAGCAGCTCCTGTATCACCTGAAGTTGCAACTACAATATTAATTTTTTTATCATTTTTACTTAAATAATATTCATACAAATTACCAATAAACTGCATTGCCACATCTTTAAAAGCCAATGTAGGACCATGGAATAACTCTAATAACTTTAAATCACCAACATTTGAAATTTTAACAACATCTTTTTCTCTGAAAGTTGAATAAGATTTATTAATTAATGATGAAAGATCATCTTTTGAAATAAAGTCTGATGAAAATTGATTAATTATTTCAGTAGACAAGTCATTATAATTAAGATTTTTAAGCTCTGGCAACTCATCTGAGCTGAATTTTTTTAAAGATGTAGGTACATAAAGTCCACCATCATCAGCTAAACCTTTAATAAAAATATCCTCAAAACTATATTCTTTTGAATTATCTCTTGTACTTACATATCTCATGAATTTTTTTTACCATTTTCTTATAAAATAAATAGGATTATTTATTTCATAATCTGGTCTACCAAAAATAAGACAAAAAGCAAAAATAAGTAAAAAATTGAGTAAGAAAATACCTTTTTAGCCTTCTTTATTTCAAATTTGTTTTTTTTGAACTTAAGAAGATCATAACAAACATAGTTGTAATAAAAGGTAAGTATTAATGAAATTATTAAGAAGGTTTCGCCTGCAAAACCAATATAATAAGGCAAGATCACTACTGGGAGCATTATTAAAGAGTAAACAAATATATTTTTCTTCGTTTCCTCAATACCGTTAGTAATTGGCAACATAGGGATTTTAGCTTTCTGATAATCCTCTGCTTTATAAAGGCTCAATGCCCAAAAATGTGATGGGGTCCAAAAGAATATGATTAAGAAAAATGTTATCGGTTCTAATGTTAATGAGTTAGTAGCTATAGTCCAACCTATAACCGGTGGCAATGCACCTGATGCACCTCCTATAACAATATTTTGAGGAGTTTTTCTCTTTAGCCATATCGTGTAGATAAAGACGTAAAATGCGATCGTTATTGATAATAAAATAGCTGATGTTAAATTTGAAAAATAATAAAGTCCAACTACAGATATTATCGATAATACTGTTCCAAATAATAAAGCATGCTCCCTGTTAACCTTTCCAGTAGGGATAGGTCTAAGACAGGTTCTTGTCATTAATTTATCAAGATCAGCCTCATACCACATGTTTAATGCACCTGCAGCACCTGCTCCCATCGTTACAAAGAAAATTGCAATTATTGAATTTAAAAAAGAAACCGATACGGGAGCTGTAAGTAACCCAACAGCACAAGTAAAGATGACCAAAGACATTACTCTTGGCTTCATTAGTAGTAATAAATATTTAGAGTAAGATAGAAAACTTATAGAAACTGATTTTTTTTTAATTGTATTTGCAGTCACTATTACTCAACATTTAGTGAAACAAATATTACAAGTAATATAACGCCTGCTATTAAAATATGATTTCCAAGATCAAATATACCTACTTTACTATTTTTCTTATCAATTAATCTTCTACTTAATGGTATTTGATCATAAGGATTTATTGTGACTTTATCACCTTGTTCTTTTTGGTTTTCAACTTTTACCGAATAACCAAACCAAACTATATAAATGAAAAAAACAAATAAAATTAAGAAAAAAGCTAAATATCCGTAAGCGTCCATATTAAGCTCCCCCTACTACAAAATAGAAGAATCTTGAAAATAGAGTATATTTAAATTCTGCTGTCATTAAAAATATAAAACACGCAATAGCTGTCATTGGCCATAACAATACATTAACTAAAGCGTATCTTTCCCAAAACAAGTGCATGAAAAAAGCCATAATTAACCCTGCTTTTAAGAACATAAAGAATAATATTAGTGACCATCTTAGCATTCCTTGAAATTGGTACCAGTCAACCATGTATGAAAAGAAACTTAAAACAAATAATAACAACCATATCCAAAGATAAATTCCTATCTTCTGGGTACTTGTTTGTTCTTCTTTTTTAGTTGTTTCTTCCATTTTATTAGTCTCTTCCATATTTTATTTTACCACAAGTAGAAAAATGCAAAAATAAAAACCCAAACTAGATCTACAAAGTGCCAGTAAAGACCTAATATTTCAATTTCAACATAGTCCCCTTTCATCTTTGTAAACCATCCTCTTTTTTTGCTCTCATAATGACCAGCAAAAACTTTGTAAGTATAAATGAATAAGAAAATCACACCTATTGAGACATGGAAGCCATGAAAACCAGTTATCATAAAAAAGAATGAACCAAACTGAGCTGCTCCAAATGGATTACCCCACGGTCTTACACCCTCATGAATTAGTTTTGACCATTCAAATACTTGCATTCCTACAAAAGTAAGTCCGCCTACAGCAGTGGCTAGAATTAGCCAACCACACATTTTACGATTTTTCTCGTAACCATATTTAACCGCTAGAGCCATTGTTCCACTACTTGTAATCAATACAAAAGTCATTATCGCAATCAGTAGAAGTGGAACAGGCACACCACCTACATGTAATGAAAAAACTTCACTTGTATTTGGCCAATCAACAATAGTTGAACCTCTACCCTTCATATAAGAAATTAAAAAACAGCTGAAAACAAAAGTATCGCTCAATAAAAAGATCCACATCATGGCTTTACCCCAATGCACACCTTTAAACATTGTTTGATCTGAACCAGTATCAGACGCCATGCCCTTAAACCCTGGTTTAAGTTCAAAGCCGTCTATTTTTTGTTCAGACATTATCTTTCTCTTAAGTTTTCTCTACTTCAGTATTTGTTACTTCACTTGGAGCAGTTGTTTGTGGAATAAAATCATCTTTCGCTCCTGGAACACTAAAATCGTAAGGCCATCTGTGAACAACTGGAAGTCTTTCACCAAAGTTACCGTGTTCTGGTGGAACAGTAGAAGTATACCATTCAAGTGAATTAGCTTTCCAAGGGTTCTGTTCAGCTTTTTTTCCTGTTTTTAATGTTTTAATAATATTGAAAACTAAAATAAATTGTGCTGCACCTACTATAAATGCTGCAACACTTATAAATTCATTCATTCCTACTGTAGATGTCATATATGGACTATCATACATTTCAAAATATCTTCTTGGAACTCCAATAAAACCTAAGTAATGCATTGGGAAGTATATTGAGTAAGCTCCTAAGAAAGTGATCCAGAAGTGCCATTTACCCAATGTTTCACTTAACATTTTTCCAGCTACTAATGGGAACCAATGATAAACTGCCCCCATAATAACCATTAGTGGTGCAATACCCATGACCATATGGAAGTGTGCTACTACAAAATATGTATCAGATAATGGGACATCAACTGAAACATTTCCTAAAAATATTCCAGTAATTCCTCCATTTACAAATGTCACGATAAATCCTAAGCACCATAACATTACAGTATTAATTCTAATATTTCCTCTCCATAAAGTTAGTATCCAGTTATAAACTTTCATGGCGGTTGGAACTGCAATAATTAATGTGGTTGTTGCAAAGAAAAATCCAAACCAAGGATTCATTCCGCTAACATACATGTGGTGAGCCCATACGAAGAAACTTAAACCTCCAATACCTACGATCGCCCAAACCATCATTCTATAACCAAAAATATTTTTTCTGGCATGAACAGATATTAAGTCAGAAACTATTCCAAATGCGGGCAATGCAACTATATAAACCTCAGGGTGTCCAAAGAACCAAAATAAGTGTTGGAAGAGAATTGGGCTTCCACCACCGTATTCAAGAACCTCTCCTGCTTTTAAAATTGTTGGCATAAAGAAACTTGTTTGTAGAACCTTATCTAATGTCATCATTATTGCACTAACTAGTAGTGCTGGGAATGCTAACATAGCAAGCACAGTTGCTGTAAAAATACCCCAAACAGTTAAGGGCATTCTCATTAAAGTCATTCCTCTAGTTCTAGCTTGAAGAATAGTAATCATATAATTTAGTCCACCCATTGTGAAACCAATTACAAATAAAGATAAAGATATAAGCATTAGAAGTATTCCCGTGCCAGATCCTGGGGTTCCCTCTAGAATTGTTTGAGGAGGATATAATGTCCATCCTGCTCCTGTTGGTCCACCTGGAACAAAGAAACTTGCCATTAAAACTGCAACTGCAACAAAAAACATCCAGAAGCTAAGCATGTTTACATATGGGAAAACCATATCTCTTGCTCCTACCATGAGTGGAATTAGATAATTTCCAAAGCCTCCGAGAAATAGTGCAGTTAAGAAGTAAACTACCATTATCATTCCATGCATAGTTACAAATTGATAATAATGTTCAGCTGTCATGAAACCTGCTAACTCAGGAAAACCAAGTTGAAGTCTCATTAACCATGATAAAATTAATCCTACGATCCCAGTGAATACTGCCGTTAAAAAGTATTGAACACCAATAACCTTAGCGTCCTGACAAAAAATCCATTTTTCTATAAAACTATGTGCATGATATAAATCTTGTTCAGGTATTTCGGCTGGTCTTACATAATCCATATCGGGATTAATTGATCCAGCTGAACCATCTAAAACCTCTGATGATTGCGCCTGGTATGATTTATTATTATCGTATTCGTCTGACATATTTTTATCCTTTATATATATTTTTTTTTAAATTAATAAATTGTTATTTTTTGACT
This sequence comes from uncultured Pelagibacteraceae bacterium, assembly GCA_902611465.1. Classification (GTDB taxonomy): domain Bacteria; phylum Pseudomonadota; class Alphaproteobacteria; order Pelagibacterales; family Pelagibacteraceae; genus Pelagibacter. The sequence goes on from CACLZS010000014.1 coordinate 17,431, forward strand.
AATTTATTCCCGTCCACGTTTAATTTTTCATATCTGGCTGATAATTGCTGAAAAGTTTCTTGCTCACTTAACCACACTTCATAATCAGCTTTATCTTGAACCTCAACTCCACCTCTCATTGCGTAATGACCAACTCCACAATATTCAGCACATAAAACCTCATATTCTCCAACTTTATTTGGCTCAAACCAATAAAAAGTAACTGTCCCAGGAACAGCATCCATTTTTGATCTAAATTGTGGTACATACCAATTATGAAGAACGTCGACTGATCTCAATAAAATTTTTACAGGTCTATTATTTTCCAAATTTATTACATCGCTCTCAATCATAATGTCATCTTTTCCAAACGGATCATCTGGGTTAATGCCAAAAGGATTGTTATCAGCAATATTTCTTACTTGTGTAGTTCCTAATTTTCCATCTGCACCAGGAAGTCTGTATTGCCATCCCCACTGCCATGCCATTACATCAACTTCAATTGCATTCTTTGGAACATTAACATATTGATTCCAAATAATAAGACCAGGAGCGAGTAAAGCACACACTCCAAGGGTTGTTGCCCATGTTAAAATTTTTTCTAATTTTTTATCTTCAGGTTTATATTCTGCTCTTCTATCTTCTTTATGTGAATATCTAAAAATACAATAAACCATGAACAAACATACAGCTACAAACACGCCTCCTCCTACCCAGAATGTAAGAGTAATTGTGCTATCCATTCCACCCCAATTTGATGCTATGTCAGTCCAGTACCAAGGTGTGAAAATGTGAAATAAGATAGATCCTACGATTACCAATAAAAAAATTATTCCTGCATGCATAATGCTTATATAGAAGAATAATCCTATAATTACCTATGACAAAATGTCATAAAACATATTAATTATACTAATATAATCAATATCTTTATGCTTGGTAAATTAGGTATTTTAATTACAATTCTCGCTTTAGTATTAGCCTTCTATTTTGTAATCTCTTTAGGAGCAGGAAGGTTTTCAAAAGGAGAGACAAAACCTGAAACCAAAAGATATCTTAGATCGGTCAACATTCTTTTAATAATAATTGCTGTGTTTGGATCTGTGTTAGTTTTGTTTATTTAACTAAGCAATCAAAGATTTACAAAATTCTATAACAGTATCATTGTAAGCGAACATTATAGTAAAGAAGACCAACCAAACTATAAACAAAAAGAACCAATACAAGGAAAGAGCATTAATACTTTTTTCCTCTTTGTTATAATCCTTCTCATCTAATTTAAAAATTTTAGAACTGACTTTGCCCCAGAAATAGAGACCTCCTAATAAATGAATACCATGTAATGCAGTGAAGAAATAATAAGATGAAAAATATGTATTAGTTGAAACAAAATTTCCAGATTTCATAAGTTGGTACCATAAAGCTAACTGTAGAAATAAAAATATATAACTTAGAGCACCTACATAAATTAAATTTCTTTTTATTGTATTTGTAATTCCATTCTTTAAATCTTTACTTATTCTATTAAAAAATATTGTTACTAGAATTAAGACCAATGTGTTTATCCAAAGTAAATTTGTCTTGAGTATAAAAGTTGTATCTTGCTCTGGTGGCAGTGAATAAAGATAGCCAGTAAAAATTAGACTAAATAAAGTTGTACTTACTCCAAAAATTATGATTACTGCTGACATTTGATTTGAAATTTCAAACGTCTTTCCTGCATGTGTACTATCTATTGCTGCTTGACTAGCTTCCCAAGGCTTTTCGGTTAATGTGCCAAATATTTTCTTTAACAGAGACATAATCTTTATATAGTTCCTATATATATTTTTACAATAATGAAAATAAAAACCTCAATCGCGGTGTTAACTGGATGTTTAACAATATTCTTTTTTTTAATGCTTCCAGTATTTCTTTCAATGAAAGAACAAAAAGACCAATCAGTCGCAGCATTTAAGGGCTCAGATTTTGAGCTTAAAGATATGAATAATAATTCAATTACCCAAGAGTCTTTTAACGGACCTTTAACAGCAATTTTTTTTGGTTTCACAAATTGCCCTGATATTTGTCCCATGACTTTAAACAAAATGGATATCGCATTAAACAGAATTAAAAAAAATAAAAAAAAAGATTTTAAAGTTTTTTTTATTAGTGTTGATCCTAAAAGAGATACTCCAGAGGTTATAAAAGATTATTTGAGAAATTTCGATAACGAGTTTGTTGGAATTACAGGGGACCCAGGAGAAATATTTTTATTATCACAATCCTGGGGAATAATTAGTCAAAAGATTTTTTTTGAAAATGGAGATTATAATGTTGATCACAGCTCACCCGTAATACTTCTTAAAGATGGAAAATATATCGCCAAAATATCTCATAGAGATGATATTAAACAATCAATCAAATTAATTAATAAATATTTATAAATTTAAAATATAACTAAGTATTGATATTGATGATATCACTGCTGTCTCTGATCTAAGAATATTTTCATTGATCTTGAATGATTTGACACATTTAAAATTTAAGATCTTATCTCTCTCCTGCTCTGAAAAGTCTCCTTCAGGCCCAATAATAATGCATAAAGGTTTAGTTCTATCTTTATTTAGTTCAATTTTTTTATTTTTATTATTTATATCAGTAAAAATTAAATCAATTTTATCCTCATTTTTTTTTAAGAAACTTTTCAAGTTTTGAGGTTTTTCTAAAGAAGGGAGGTTTATTCTATTTGACTGCTCTGTTGCCTCTATAATTATTTTTTCTAATCTCTCAGAATTAATCTTTCTGACTATTGTTCTATCAAAAATAATTGGAATAAATTTAGTTACACCCAATTCAGTAGCCTTCTGTACCATGAAATTTGAATAATTTGATTTAATTGGCGAAAACGCCAACCAAATATCTACCGAATTTTCTTTATTTCTTAATTTTTCCTGAATATTAAATTCAACTTTACCACTACTGATGTTATTAATTTTAGCTAACCACTCACCATTTTGATTAAATAGTGAAAAATTTTCACCAATTTTTACTCTCATTACTTTTGTTAAATAGTGTGATTGTGGTTTTTCAAGCCAAGAATTAAAATTAAGAGATAAACTTTCAGGAAAAAATATTCTAATATTACTCATATCAAGAAAGTAATTTATGAAAAATATTAAATCAATAATTTTCGATGCCTATGGAACTTTATTTGATGTCAATTCTGCAGCAGAAAAATGTAAAGATAAAATTGGCAGCAAATGGGAAAATTTTTCAAATTATTGGCGAACAACCCAGCTAGAATATACTTGGCTAAGAAGTCTAATGAAAAGACATAAAGATTTTTGGAAAATTACTGAGGATAGTTTAGATAAATCAATGAAAGTTTTTAATATTAATCCTAATATGAAAAGTGAATTACTTGATCTTTATAAAATTCTTTCCCCTTATCCGGAAGTAAAAGAAACTCTACAATTATTAAAAAAAAAAAATTACAAACTATCAATACTTTCAAATGGAACTCCTTCCCTTCTCAATGAATTGGTGTCCAGTAATAATCTTAAAGTCTTTGATGATATTTTTTCTGTAGAGGAAGTAGGTATTTTTAAGCCAGACTCAAAAGTATACGATATTCCAGTTAAAAAATATAAGATTGAAAAACATGAATTCGCCTTTTTAAGCGCAAATACATGGGATGTTTCTGGTGGTGGTAATTATGGTTTTAATGCTATTTGGGTGAATAGAAATAATATTATTTTTGATAATCTAGATTACTCTCCTGAAAATCAGATTAATAATCTTAAACACTTACTTGATATTATTTAAACAAGTCATTATTTTAAAATTATGACAAACATTTTAGATTTTGTTGCAAGAATTTTAATTTCAGCTTTATTTCTTCTTAATGGTGTTTTTAAAATTAGTAATTATGAGGGTTCTATTGAATGGATGGAGGGTTTTGGAATACCAGGAGTTTTAATTATACCAGCAATAATTTTGGAGATAGTTGGACCTATCTTAATTATATTAGGCTATAAAGCAAAAATTGCAGCAGGTTTATTAAGTCTATTTTGTATTGCTACAGCAGTAATTTTTCACAACGATTTCTCGGACCAGATACAATTAGGATCCTTTTTGAAAAATATAGCATTAGCTGGTGGGTTTATATTTATATTCATAAACGGAACTAAAGATTTTAGTTTAGATAGAAAATTTTAAAAATAAAATGTCAAATATTGAAGTTAAAAAAATTATTGAACCAACACCAGCATCTGACGGAGCTGGGGTTAAATTAAAAAGAAGTATTGGAGTAGAGCCAAATTACTTTGATCCATTTTTAATGCTAGATGAATTTGGATCAGAAAATAGTGAAGATTATATAGCAGGTTTTCCACCACATCCTCACCGAGGAATTGAAACAGTAACTTATATGTTAGCTGGAGATTTTGAACATAAAGATAGTACAGGTGGCGAAGGTAGAATGACAGCAGGAGATGTTCAGTGGATGAAAACTGGAAGTGGAATAATTCACTCTGAAATGCCAGCAATGAAAGAAGGTAAGCTACATGGATTTCAATTATGGATTAATATGCCAGCTAAACTTAAAATGAGCAAACCAAATTACATTTATATAGATGCAGAGCAAATGCAATCATATAAAGATAAGGAAAAAATTGTAAAAGTCATAGCTGGTAAATTTGAACAAGCTGAGGGACCTGTAAAAAAACATAATGTTGAGCCTATTTATTTTGATGTAGAATTAAATAAGGACAAAGAGTTTAATTTTAATTTACCATCAACTCATAATTCATTTATTTATTTAATTGAAGGAGAGATAAAAATTGGAAATCAACAACATCAAAAAGTTGAAAATTCAAAACTAATTCTTTTAGAAAAGGGAGACAAACTTAAGGTTTATGGCCTAACTGACGCTAAGTTTCTTCTAATTGCTGGAAAACCAATAGGTGAACAAATTGCTAGAGGTGGTCCATTTGTCATGAACACTAAACAAGAAATCTTGCAAGCAGTCGAGGATTATCATAAAGGTACATTTGTAAAATGAAATCTATTAAAGTAACAAATACAGGTGGCCCAGATGTTCTAAAACTAGAAGATATAACTTTAGAAAAACCTGGAGCAGATGAAGTTCAAATCGAACATGTTTCAATTGGTTTGAATTATATAGATACATATCATAGGTCAGGTTTATATCCTCTTGAATTACCAACTGGAATTGGAATGGAAGCAGCAGGTATAATTAAAGAAATTGGTTCAAATATCTCTAATTTTTCAGTTGGAGATAAAATTGCATATGCTGCAGCTCCATTAGGTGCTTACTCAACTCACAGAAATTATACATCAAAAAATATTGTAAAAGTTCCTGATGATATTGATTTAGAGCAAATTTCGAGTGCAATGACAAAAGGAATGACAACATTTTATTTATTACACAAAACATATGTTCCAAAAGAAGGTGAAACTGTCTTATTTCATGCAGCAGCTGGTGGTGTCGGACAATTCTTTTGTCAGTGGGCAAAAAGTTTAGGACTAAAAGTTATTGGAACAGTTGGTAGTGATGAAAAAGTTGAAATAGCAAAGAAGTATGGTTGTGATGATGTTATAAACTATTCTAAGGAAGACTTTGCAAAAAAAGTGTTGGACCTCACAAATGGTAAAGGTGTTTCAGTTGTTTATGATGGTGTGGGTAAAACAACATATGATAAATCTATTGAATGTTTAAAATTAAGAGGAACAATGGTTTCATTTGGAAATGCATCAGGTCCACTTGACCCAATTATTGTTTCAAAATCTTTGCAACCAAAAGGTATTTATTTTGTAAGACCTGCAATGAATCAATACTTCACAAATAGTGAAGAAATACAAGAAGCAGCTAACATGTTATTTAAACAAATTTCATCCAAAAATGTAAAAATAGAAATTTATAAAAAATATAAATTAGAGGAAGCTGTTCAAGCGCATAAAGATTTGGAAGGAAGAAAAATTACTGGCCCAGCAGTAATTATTCCTTAAACTGGACATCCATATCAGAAAGATGGAGTTTTAAAGCCTTAGTAGAAATTTGTATTTCTCTAATAAAAAATATTATTGAAATCATCATTGATAAACAGCACGACCCAAAAATCACTCTGGCTACAATTAAACTTTCTAAATAAAGAGCAAATACAGTCAGCATATTAAATAGAAAGCCAAATGCTGCTGACATGATTGCAAACTTTAATACACCAATTCTACTATTTAGGTTTATAAGTTGATCTTTCCATTCAGGTGGAGTGTGTTTTTCAAATACATATTCATCATGAATTTTTCTAATTAATCCACTAAGGGTATGAAATCGATTGCTGTATACGCTCATTATAAGTGGTATTGCTGGAAACATTAATGCTGTAACAGTGTAATCTATATTCATTCGAATCAATTTGATTATGAGACTCTGCTTTGCTATTTACAAGTAAATTGTTATGCAAAACATCAAATTATTCATTGAACTTACAAGATTTAATAGACCGATTGGTTACATGCTTTTATTTTGGCCTTGTCTATGGGGTCTTACAATTGCTTTTAATTTTAATTCTGAATTAGAAAAATTTTATTTTTATACTTTACTATTTTTACTTGGATCAATGCTAATGAGATCTGCTGGCTGCATTGTAAATGACATAATAGATAAAAATTTCGACAAAAAAGTTGAAAGGACAAAAAATAGACCAATTGCATCGGGTAAAGTTTCAGTGAAGCTTGCAATAATTTACTCTTTTGTTTTATGTGGATTAGCATTTTTAGTCTTGGTAAATTTTAATAAATTCACAATTTTTATGGCAATGTTATCAATGCCATTTGCATTTACTTATCCATTGATGAAAAGATTTACTTATTGGCCACAACTATTTCTAGGGATTACATTTAATTATGGGCTTGTTCTTGCATGGATATCTATAAATAACAGTATATCTATGGTTTCAATTATATTTTATTTAGGAGCCATATTTTGGACACTGGGTTACGACACTATTTATGGATATCAAGATATAAAAGATGATGAGATAATAGGAGTTAAATCTACTTCAATAAAATTTAAAAAGAACCCAAAAATATTTATTTCTTTATGTTACTCATTTTTTTTTATTTCTTTAATAATAATAGGAATTTTAATGAGTTTTAAAATATTATATTTCCTAACTTTAATAATAACCTTTTTGCATTTATTAATTTATCAAATAAAAAATCTTAACGTAGATGATGCAAATCAATGTCTACAAAAATTTAAAAGTAATAATTTTTTAGGATTAATAGTTTTTTTAAATATTTTAATAGGAAAAATTATTTAAATGACAAACATTGAAATACTGAAAAGACTTTATAAAGATTATACTAAAAAGTACTTAAGTAAAATTTTACTTGCTGTTTTTTTTTCAATTTTAGTTGCAGCAAGTACATCGGCTACAGCATGGCTATTAGATCCTGCAATTGATAAAATTTTTTTGAATAGAGACCAAAGTCTATTATTACTTATTCCTTTTTTTATAATTATTGCATTCGCTACTAAAGGAATCTCTCTCTATATGGCTAAAGTATTAATGATAAATGTTGCTGAAGAAGTAAAAAAAAAAATACAATTGGATATGCTTACTTCTTTTATTAAGGCAGATACAGAATACATTGAAAATAAACATACTGGAAAATATATCTCAAATTTAAACTTTGATGTTAATCAAATAACAATGATGCTTAGTACTTCATTTTTGAATTTTTTCAAAGATGGTCTAACCTTAATAGGTCTACTTACAGTTATGTTCACACAAAATTGGAGACTTTCTTTAATAGCTATAATTATGATTCCACTAGCATCTATAACTGCAAAAAGATTAGGTAAAAGAATGGGTAAAGTAGCTACAGAAGCTCAAGAAAAATCTGGAGACCTAAATAAATATTTAATTGATTTATTTAAAAACCATAAAATAATTAAAATTTTTCAAAGAGAAGGATTTGAGGAAAATAGATCAGAAAAATTTGTTAATGATTTGAAAGAAAAGTCGATCAAAATATCCACAATTTTCATCAGGGCGACTCCGATTATGGAAATTCTTACAGGAATTATGATTGCTTTATTAATATTTTACTCTGGGAAATTAATTATGAATGATCAATTGAGCTTGAACAATTTTTTTTCTTTTTTAGCAGCAATGATGTTAGCTTATCAACCGGTAAAGTCATTAGCTACTATAAATGTAGGCATTGGGCAGGGTATGTCAGCAGGAAAAAGGATACTTCCAATTATAGATATAAAAAATTTGATTGAGTTAAATAAAGATAAATCAGAAATTAATTTTAAAAATGGAGATATAGAACTGAAAAATATAAATTTTAATTATTCTTCTAACATGGAGAATAAAGTTCTGAAAAATATTGATATAAAAATAAATGGAAAAAAAATGACTGCATTGGTCGGTCAAAGTGGATCGGGAAAGTCCTCATTATTGAGTTTAATCCCTAGATTATATGATCCAAAGTCTGGAATTATAGAAATTGATGGGCAAAATATCAGAGATGTTAATTTATTTTCTCTCAGAAAAGAAATATCGATAGTTGACCAAAATGTAACACTATTTGATGACACAATTTTTAATAACATTAAATATGCAAAACCAGACGCCGCAGATGATGAAGTTTATAAAGCTGCAGAGCTATCTATGTGCCAAGATTTTATAGATAAGCTTGAAAATAAATATCAAACAATGATTGGGGAAAATGGAGTTCGATTATCAGGGGGTGAAAAACAAAGGTTGTCAATTGCTAGAGCTTTTTTAAAAGATAGTAAAATAATCCTTTTAGATGAAGCAACATCCTCACTAGACTCCAAAACTGAAGAAAAAATTCAAAAAGCACTAGATAAATTGGTATTAAATAAAACGACTGTAGTTATAGCTCATAGACTTTCAACAATTCTGAATTCAGATAAAATTTATGTAATGGATGCAGGTAATGTTCTAGATTCAGGAAATCATGAGGAGCTTTTAAAAAAATGTGAAACATATAAAAACTTCTATGATAAGCAGATAAACAAAAACTGATGTTTTTTATTTATAATATTTTTTTAATAATAATATTATTAATCTCACCAATAATCTTATTAATCAGAATATTTTTAGGGAAAGAGGATAAAATTAGGTTTAAAGAAAAGTTTTGTTTGTTTTCGAAAAAAAATTATGTGAATGGAACAATATGGTTTCATGGAGCGAGTGTTGGAGAAATTTTAAGTATAATCCCAATCGTCGAAAGATTTGAAAAAGATAATAAAATTAAAAAAATTTTGATCACTTCTTCAACAACTAGTTCTTCTTATATTTTATCTAAATACAAATTTAAAAAGACAATTCACCAATTTTATCCATTTGACTTAAATATTCTTACTAAATTATTTATTAATTACTGGAAGCCTAGACTGGCAATATTTGTGGACTCAGAAATTTGGCCAAATATGTACAATAATTTATACAAAAAAAAAATTCCTTTAGTGCTTCTGAATGCAAGAATTACTGAAAAATCATTTAATAGATGGAAATATTTTCCCAATTTTTCAAAAAATATATTTGAAAAAATTAGTGTTGCATTACCTCAAAATAAGGAGTCAAAAAAATATTTAAAACTTCTTGGTGCAAAAAATATAAAAATTGCAGGAAACATAAAATTTTATGGATCAGCATTGTCAAATTATAATAGTTCTAGTTTAAAAAAAAAATTTCTTAAAAAAAATATTTTGTGTGCTGCTAGTACGCATAAAAATGAGGAATTATTTATTGGGAAAGCCCATAAAGAATTAAAAAAAAATATTAAAAATTTATTAACTATTATTATACCTAGACACATCAATAGGAAGAAAGAAATAACTAATGAATTATCAAAGATTGGATTAAATTCTGAGCTTCATACTTCATCTAAATCTTTAAAAAAAACCACTGATATATATATCGTAGATACTTATGGAGATGCTTCTAAATTCTACTCACTATCTAAATTAACGTTTGTTGGAGGTTCATTGATTTTGCATGGTGGACAAAATCCTTTAGAACCTGCACGTGAAGGAAATTATATTTTATATGGTCCTTACGTTGATAATTTTAAAGAGGTCTACCAAATGTTAGGGGACTTAAAAATTGCAAACAAAATAAGTTCAATAAAAAATTTAAAAAATTTTGTTCTTAAAAAAATCAACTATTCAGAAAATAAAAAAGTAAAGCACAAATTGAATTACTTAGGTAATAAAATAATAAATAAAAATATATTAGAGATTAAAAGATTTGTCTAAATGAAGATAATTAAACCAATATTTTGGAATAACAAGAATCTTATTTCATTGTTTTTAATTCCATTATCAATAATTACATTTATCATAAATTTTTTTAAAAATTTCTTATCAAAAAAAAAATTTAGAATTAAAACAATATGTGTTGGAAATATTTATCTAGGTGGCACAGGAAAAACTTCTCTCGCCATTGAGATAAATAATATTTTAAAAAAAAATTTTAAAACTATATTTATCAAAAAGAAGTATATCGACCAATTAGATGAGATGAAATTACTTAGAACTTATGGAAATGTTTTTAGCGATAATGACAGAAAAATAAGTTTGATTAAGGCAGAAAATACAAAAAAATTTAATTTGGCTATTTTGGATGATGGTTTACAAGATAAAACTATTAAATATGATATTTCTATTGCCTGTTTTAACTCAAGTTATGGGATTGGAAATGGACTATTAATACCGGCAGGTCCTTTAAGAGAAAATTTATCTATGCTGAGAAATTACAGTGCAATTTTTCTGAATGGTGAAAAAAAAAACAAAAGGCTTTTTTCCATTCTAAAAGAATTTAATAGTCATATTTTTTACTCAAATTATATCTCAACTAACATTAGAAAATTTAACAGAAAAAATAAATA
>CACLZS010000015.1 GCA_902611465.1 uncultured Pelagibacteraceae bacterium
TTGGGCATTTTTTAATTTAATATTTATTATACATGCATGCGTTTTAGGAACAAATTTCTACTCGCTTAAGATTGATAAAACTGGTCTAAATGAAAAAGTTACAAATGAAGGGATTATAGCGCCTACAGTGTTTCTAATAATGATGGCTATACTTTGTTACGGTTTGTCAGATAAAATTTATATTACTTAGCCCTTAGTCTTTTTAAACATAGTTTTATATATATGCCAAACTACAATTAATATTGTGGTTAATAAAATACATGCAGTAAGAGTTCTATCCCATAAGAATTCCCAAGATCCATTGCTTAATAATAAAGATCTTCTCAAATTTTCTTCCATTAATCCTCCTAAAACAAAAGCTAGTATCAGAGGTGGCATTGGAAAATCATACAATCTTAAAAATGTTGCAACAACTGCAATACCAATCATTAAATAAATATCAAAGTTATTGAATGACATAACATAAATTCCAGTAACTGAAAAAAATAATATTAATGGAATTAAATAGTTTTTTGGAACAGCTAAAATTCTTGCAATGTATGGAATTAGAGGAAGATTTAAAATTAATAATATTACCATTCCTATGTACATTGACATAATGATGGACCAGAAAATCTCAGGATTTGTCATATATAATCTTGGTCCGGGCTGAACTCCAAAACCTAATAAAGCTCCCAACATAACTGCAGTGGTTCCACTTCCAGGTATACCTAAGGTAAGCATAGGTACAAATGACCCTGAGCAGGCTGCATTATTTGCAGTTTCAGGGGCTGATAAACCATTTACACTTCCTTTACCAAATTTTTCTTTTTCTTCATCGTTAACAATATTTCTTTCCATTCCATAAGCTAAAAAAGAAGCAATAGTTGCCCCTGCCCCTGGTAAAACTCCAATTAAAAAACCTATTACCGACGATCTAGGAATTGTCTTGTACATTTTAGTTCTTTCTTCTTTGTTAATTTTAATTGAACCAAGTTCCGTTAATGACACTTGCTTAGCAGCACTAGTCGGATCATTTCTTTTTAAAATGATTGTAAGAGCTTCGCTCATCGCAAAGGTTGCCATAACAACAAGAACAAAGCTAATTCCATCCGTTAAATTCATATTGTTAAATGTAAATCTTGTAATATCAGATAAGCTATCTTGACCAACAGACGCTAACATTAAACCTAGCACTACCATCATCATTGCTTTTAAAAATTGACCTTTTGAGGAAAAAGCAGCAATGGCTGTCAGACCTAAAATCATTAATGCAAAATAGTCAGGAGATCGAAATGACAAACTAACTTTTGATAAACTTGGAGCCATAAATAACAAATAAATTGCAGATAATGTTCCGCCTGCAAATGAACTCCAGGCGGCTATAGCTAAAGCCTTTCCTGCTTTACCTTGTTGAGCCATTGGGTAACCATCAAATGATGTTGCTACAGTTCCTGGAACACCAGGTGCGTTTAACAAAATTGATGACGTAGAACCTCCAAATACTGCACCATAGTAAACTCCTGCCATTAAAATTAAACCAGTTGCTGGATCAAAACCATAAGTAATTGGTATCATTAAAGCTATCGCTGTCATTGGTCCAAGCCCTGGTAACATTCCAATAATTGTTCCAAAAAAACAACCAAGCATTACCATTAAAATATTTTGTAGAGTTAAAGCTGTTGTTAAACCAATTAGAATCCCCTCTATCACCCCATTACTCCAATTGATTGTAAGAATGGATCTCTTAAATAAATATCAAGAACACCATGTAGCAAATACATAAAGGCTGCTACAAAAGGAAAAGACAATAAAAACATTAAGACCCATCTTCTCTCTCCTAAAAAATAGTATGATGAGAACAAAAATAATGATGTTGTTAAAAAATAACCAACTTTTAAGATTGTAGCACCATAAATTATTGCAATAATAATAAGTATTGCTGTTTTTTTATATTCTAGAGTTTTATGTTGTACTTTTATTGTATTAGGATCTGGTAAAATTATTTTTAATCCTGAAAAAAAAAGGCCAGCATAACCTAGATAAATTGGGAATGTTCTTGCGTTAAAGGGAGCATTCTCATCGAATGCAAAAACTTGAATTTGATAAGCTGTATATAAATAAAATGCGGAAAATATAAAAAAGAGCAGTGATATAACTTTTGTAGTATTTATATTCACTGCTCTAATTTTTAATAATCTTTTAAGATTATATAACTCCTAATTTCTTCATAAGAGCTGTCATTTCTTCAGTTTGTTTTTCTAAGAAAGATACAAACTTACCTTCTGGATTGTAAATATTAACCCATGCATTTCTTGCTCTAACAGTTTCCCATTCAGAAGTTTTTTGTACATCACCTAACATTTTAGCAATTTTAGATTTATCTGAACTACTCATTCCTGGAGGTCCAAAAAAACCTCTCCAGTTAACAAATTGTACATCATAACCCTGTTCTTTAAGAGTTGGTGCATCAGGAGCATCAGAAACTCTTGAAGGAGCTGTTATACCAATAATTCTTACTTGGTCTCTTGCGCCCATAAGCTCACCTAAACCAGTAGAGATAATTTGTGTTTCCCCAGATAAAAGTCCAGCTAAAGCTTTACCACCAGCATCATAAGGAATATAAGCAACATCATTAGGATTGGCACCAGCAGCTTGGAAAGCTAAAGCACCAATTAAATGATCCATACTTCCTCTTACTGATCCACCTGCCATTTTAATAGAGCTTGCATCTTTTTTATATGCATCAACAACATCTTTAAAATTTTTATAAGGTGAATTTTTAGCAACTGCTATTGCACCATAATCTCCAATAACACCAGCTATTGGCACAACATCTTTATAAGATAAAGTTCCACTTCCACTTACATAACCTTTATGTCTTGTAATTGATCTTAATACTAATGGTGTTGATTGAACTAAGACTGTATTTGCAGGCTTATTATTAATCATGTAAGCTAATGCTTTTCCACCACCACCACCTGACATATTTTCAAATGATGCACTTTTTAACATACCAGCTTTTGTTAAAGCTTCTCCAGTACCTCTAGCAGTTCCATCCCAACCACCACCAGCACCACCGCCAATTACAAAATGCAATTTATCAATTGCTATTGAACTAGTTGTTGTTGCTGAAAGTATAAGAATTGCCGAGAATAAAACTGAAATTATTGATTTAATTAGTTTCATTATTTTCTCTCCTATTATAATTATAATTAGTTATTAAACATAAATTAAAATTCAGTGTCAATGAGGATTTATCACTTAGATGTTACGCGTAATACCATTTAAACAATTATTAAATGAGCTTAACATTAGTTATAAAGCTTTAATCATAGGAGTAATTGGAGGTTATATTGGAACTCTAATTAGTCTTCCTTTGCCTTGGTTACTAGGTGCTTTAGGTTTAAATCTTTGCATTGCTTTCACAAATTTTAAAATTGAATTCTCAACAAAATTACTTAATCCAGTTTTTCTGATGGTTGGTATTATTTTGGGTGGAACGTTGAATGTATCTTTATTGTATAAAATTCATTTATGGATATTCTCGTCTATGGCAATGGTTGTTTGCACTATAGTGAGTACTATTTTGGCAGGATATTATTTTGTTAAAGTTTGCAAATTTGATAAGTTTATTGCAACACTTGCTGCTCTACCAGGTGCATTTGTACCTATAGCTGCAGCACTTTTAGAGTATGGAAAAAAAGAAAATCATAAACAAGTTTTAATTCCTCAAGCTACAAGAGTTATATTTATTGTAAGTTTTGTACCTATATTGTTTATTAGTAAGTTAGGTTTTTCTGAAATAGCAGGATACAATTATGAAAACATTTACGATGTAAGATATTTTTTAGAAATTATTTTTTTAATAGTTATTTGTTATTTATTTTCTAAACTACTCAAAAAATTTAATATCCCTTCACCTATACTTGTTGGCGCTATGGCTTTATCAGGTTTATTTTATACTTTTGAGATTGTTAATTCTAGATTCCCAGATACTGTAATAAATATAGCTTTCATTTTTTTGGGTACTGCTCTTGGAAGTAGACTTAATGGATTAAAACTAAAAGAATTATTCTTTTACATTATCCACGGTATAATTGTCTGTTCTATTTTAGTTATTGTTGCGATGATTACTGCTTACTTTCTCCAGTATTTAGGTTTTGATTTTATTCCAACATTTTTAAGTTTTGCACCAGGAGGAATCCATGAAATGGTTGTTATTAGCGTTGCCTATAATATTGACCCAATTTTTGTAAGCTATCATCATTTCTTAAGGATATTAATAATTGTAGCTTTTCTGCCATTTTTGCTAAAAAAATTTGGTAATAATTTGATTAAAAAAGATTAGAATTAAATAAAATCGAATATTAACTTTGTGCTACTCACAAGAATTAATCCATAGATAATATTATAAAACAAATTTTCCTCTATAATTTTAAGCAATTGATAACCAATAAATATTCCAATTAAAGCCAATGGAAACAGCGAGACAGATTGAAATAAAGTATCAAAGTTCATCATCGATAGATAAATATACAAAGGTAGTTTTATTAAGTTAACACAACTAAAAAAGATAATTCTCGTTCCTACATATATTTCTTTTTTTAACCTTAATGGAAGCAAATAAAGACTTGTGGGTGTTCCACCAGCATGAACACAAAAACTGGAAAATCCTGCAATAGACGAACAAATTGCACCCTTCAAAAAATTTTGCTTGGTTGGAACTGTTTTTTCTTTTTTAAACAGAAAGTAGTGCCCAGCAAATATAAATCCCATTATTCCAACTATCAATTTAAGTAAATCTTCGGAAAAATGATTGAATGTTAAGGAACCAATTACAATCCCTATTGCAGCAAACGGTACAATTACTTTCAATATACTAAAATTAAACTCTCTTCTAAATCTGTAAACAGCAATCATGTCTGAAAAAATTAAAATAGGTAGAATAATTGCTAATGCCTGCTGCAATGGCATTACAACTGTCATTAATGGGACTGATATTAATGATATAGAACCACCTAAACCTGATTTTGCAATACCATATAAAATAATTGCTGGAACTACACTTATGAAAAAAAGGAAATTAATTTCCATTAATTTAAAGATTTTATAAAATATTCAAATACTTTTTCAGGAGATAATTTATTTAAGTCTGTTACTTGAATTGCTTTAAAATTTTCTCTCTCTATACTTACTTTGTAAGCAGTAGTATGAGAGCCGAATAAAGCTAAACCATTAGAATTCAAATGTGCTGCTATATGTGCAGGTCCAGTATCATTTGCTATAACGAAAGAACTGTCTTTTATTAATGTAGCAAGCTCAGAAATATCTAAAGATCTGTTTTCTTTTAAAATTGAAATCGCATTAATTTCTTTTGTCATATTAATTTCATCAGGACCTGGAGCTATTATAATCTTATATTCATCTTTAAATTTATTCTTAATTAAATCTATAAGTTTATTATAATTAGGCCATTTTTTAATCTGTAAATGCGGAGAGCAAAAAGGAAATAAAATTATATATTTATTTAAATCAAATTTTTTTTTTATATTTTCAATATTGGAACAAGCCCACTTAAAATCAGGAAACATTGTATTTTTAGTATTAACTCCAGATGTTTCTAATTGATGTTTAAATCTGTCTAGAACGGGATTTTTATCAAATTCATCCTTGGATTTATCTTTTGGCAACGTGGTTTCAGAAGACGACCAAACTAGATTACTAGCATTTGGGAACAATATTTTCTTATAGAAATTTGAACGAGAAGAATTTTGTAAATCAAAAACTTTTAAAAATTTATATTTTTTTAATTTGCGCATGAGATTGAATAAATAAATCAAATTAAATCTTGATAATCTCTTATCCAAAATTATGTCCTCTAAGCATGGATTTTTTTTGAAAAGATCAATGTAAGGCTTTGATGTTAATAAATATACTTTATCATCTTTGTGAAAATCAGAAATATCTTGAATTGCACCACTCGCTTGGGCTATATCACCTAAAGATCCATGTTTAATTATAAGAATATTAGACATATTTTTAACAACTTAACACACTATGTTTATATATGAATAGAATTTTAGTTGAAGTATCTGTAGGTGAACTTTTAGATAAAATTTCAATTTTAGAAATTAAAAAAGAAAAAATTAAGGATCTTGAGAAACTTAAATTTATAAATAATGAATATAGTGTACTGAAAGATCAATTAAATAAAAATGTTAAATCAGATGAAAAACTAAGTGAATTATTCAATTCATTAAAAGAAATTAATTCAAAACTCTGGGTTATTGAAGATAATAAAAGATTATGTGAAAAAAATTCCGATTTTGGTGAAAAATTTATAAAACTCTCAAGAGATGTGCACTTTTTAAATGATGACAGAGCAAAACTTAAACTAGAAGTTAATAATCATACAGGCTCTAAAATTAAAGAAATTAAAGAATATACAAGCTACTAATTATTAAGTGAGCGATAAATCTTCAATAAAATACATATTGAATTTATCTATACCAATATTTTTTGCCAACCTTGCAATACCTCTAGTTGGAATTGTTGATACGGCATTAATGGGAAATATGAGTAATCAAGGTTATCTCACTGCTACGAGTATAGCATCCAGTTTTTTTTCATTAGTATTTTGGAGTTTTGGTTTTTTAAGAATGGGAACTGTTGGCCTTGTAAGTCAATCATTTGGAAGAAATGATTATAAAAGTATCTTAAATATAGTTTTTAGAAATCTATTATTTGTGATTTCAATATCAATTTTATTAATACTATTCCAAAAACAATTATTAAATTTATGTTTAATATTTTTTGATCTATCGCTTGATACAGAAAAAAAATTCAATGATTATTTTAATATAAGAATTTACTCATCTTTTTTTGAATTGGCAATTTATATTGTTGTAGGTTTATTTATTGGATTGCAAAAGACAAAAATTTCAAGTGTTGCAATTGTTTTATTGTCTATTCTAAATATTTTTTTTAGCTCTATTTTAGTATTAAAATTCAATTTAAATATTAAAGGTGTCGCATATGGAACTTTGCTTGCCACAGGAATAACATCATTTTTATTTTTATTTTATGTTTTCTATTATTTAAGAAAATATGTATCTTTAAACTTTAATATTAAGGAAATTGTAAATACCTCAAAATTAAAAAATTTATTAGAGATAAATTTAAATATATTTTTAAGAACTATTTTATTAACTTTTTCTTTTTTTTGGTTTACTTATCTAGGAGGGAGAATTGGCGAAGAATTTATTGCAGCTAATACAATTTTAATTAATCTTATATTTTTATCTGCATTTATTTTAGATGCTTATGCCTTTTCAACTGAAGGTATAGTTGGATATTCTATTGGTAAAAAAAATAAAATACTTTTTACAAATATAGTTAAAAACTCTTTTATTTTGAGTTCTTTAACTGGAATTTTGATTTCTCTGTTTTACCTGCTTTTCAAAAATTCATTTATAAATTTTATGACTGACATAGAGAATGTAAGAGACATTAGTTATCAGTATTCATTTTGGTTAGTGCTTCTGCCTTTTGTTTCGTCTTTTTGTTACCAATTAGATGGAATATTTATTGGAGCATCTCAAACACAAGAGCTGAGAAATGCCATGTTTATCTCTGTTGTTATTCATTTAATAAGTTCATTTATGCTTGTTGAAGGCTTTGGTAATCAAGGATTATGGATTTCATTCACTATATTTTTGATTTTACGAGCTCTCACATTAGTTTTTTATTTTAATAGAATTTACTTAAAAATTTAAATTAGTTATTTAATACTTGGAATAACTTTTCTTAAATCCATAGCTATTTTTGGAATTATATTTGAATATATAATTCCTTTACCAATTTTCTTAAGAGCCATTATTTTCCCATCGGGTGAAATAATAACTGTATGCCCAAAAGTTTCTCTTTTAATCGTATTTTTTCCTGTTTGATTAGGTGCAAAAATATAACAAAAGTTTTCAATTGCTCTTGCTTGTAATAAAGTTAACCAATGTCTTTGACCAGTTGTTTTAGTAAATGCAGATGGGACAGTGATAAAACTTAGATTTCTTTTTGATAAGTTTCTATAAAGTTCTGGAAATCTTAAATCATAACAAATTGAAAGACCTATATTTCCCCAAGGTAATTTAGCTGATACTAATTTTTTACCTGCCTTAAATACTTTACTTTCTTTATGTTGTTCTTTTTTTGAAACTTTAACATCAAACATATTTATTTTATCATAATAAGTATTTATTTTACCCTTAGGTCCAATAAGAATAGATCTATTTCTTAATTTGCTTTTTTCTTTAATGCACATTGAGCCAAGAAGTATCCATTTCTTCTTTGTTTTGGCTATAATTTTTACTTTTTTTATTATTGGATCATGTTTCATTTCATATGAATATTTAAATAAATTATTTTTGTCAGCAGACATCAATGAAGAAGTTTCTGGTGTAATTATTAAGTCTGCTTTATTTACAATTGCTTGATTAATATATTTTACAATATCTTTAAAATTTTTATTATAATCTTCCCCACTAGATAATTGAATACAAGCTACTTTCATGTTTGAAATCCGTATTTTTTTTCAAAATACCTTATAATATTGTGAATTATAAATGTAATAAATAAGTAAATAATTCCTGCAGTTATAAATGCTTCAAAAGGTTTAAAAGTTAAAACATTTACTTTTCTAGCTTCACCCATTAAATCCATGATAGTTATAACACTTGCAAGTGAAGTACCTTTCAGCATTAATATTATTTCATTTCCATAAGCTGGAAGTGATTGTTTTATGGCTATTGGTAATTGAATTCTGTAAAAAGTTATTTTTTTTGTTACACCTAAACTTTGTGCTGCCTCAATATAACCTTTTTTAATTGTCTGAAATGCTGATCTTAGTATCTCGGACGTATAAGCTCCTGTATTTAAAGAAAATGCAATTATTGCACACCAATATGGTTCCTTTATTATTACCCAAAAAAATGAATTTCTTAAAAACTCTATATTAGCTAATCCATAATAAATTAAATATAATTGAACTAGTAATGGTGTTCCTCTAAAAAAATAAGAATAACCATAAGCAAACTTATTAATTATTGGATTTTTATTAATTCTTAAAATTGCAAAAATTAAACCTATTATTAATCCAAAAAACATTGAAGATACTAAGAGTTGAAGAGTGATAACTGCTCCACTTAATAAACTCGGAAAAATACTAATCATTAATTTTATATCCATCAGTATCCTTTGCTATATTTTATTTCTAATTTATTAATTAATTTCATACTTAGGAAAGTAAGCATTAAGTATAATACAGCTGCTACTGAATAAAAAAATAAAGGATCTCTAGTTGAACCAGCAGCAATATAAGATTGCCTCATTATTTCTACTAATCCTGTAACAGAAATTAAAGAAGTATCTTTTAAAGTTATTTGCCAAACATTACTTAGGTTAGGAATTGATAGCCTCAACATTTGCGGTAAAATAATTTTGTAAAATTGGATATTTTTTTTAATTCCTAAAACTTTTGAAGCTTCAAATTGACCTTTATCAATTGATAATATCGCACCTCTAAAAACTTCAGTAGAATAAGCTCCAGAGATAATACCAATTGCAAGAGCACCAGTTATAAATGCATTTATTTCAATGTAACCATCATACCCAAAAATTGAAGCCACATACATAGCGGCTCCTGTCCCACCAAAAAATAACAAGTATATTACTAATAATTCTGGAACACCTCTAATTATAGTAGTGTAACAATTTCCAATTACATTTAGTGTTTTATTTTTAGATAATTTTAAAGGAGTAAATATTAAAGCAAATATAAATCCAATTGCCATTGCAGCAATAGATACAGCAATTGTCATTAGGGTTGCGAAAAACAGTTCGTCTCCCCAACCAGTATCTCCAAATGATAGAAGTTCCATATAGATTGGCGACTATATATTATAGTCGCCATATCTAAAATTAATTACATAGAAGCGTCGAAGCCGAACCACTTGATGGCAATTCTACTTATGTGGCCATCTTTTCTTGCTTTATCGATAGCTTTGTTAAAAGCTTTTAAGAGTTTAGTATCGTCTTTTCTAATACCTACTCCTACACCATTACCAAATGCACCACCTGAAAAAGTTGGTCCCACAAGTACAACAGCTTCACCAGATTTTTCAGCATAGTCCGTAAATGCAACTGCTGCTGCTAAAGCAACATCACATCTACCGTTAGTCAAATCAAGGTTAACTTCATCTTGTGTTTTATAAGTTTTCAAATTTATTTTTCCAACATCTCCTGACTCTAAGAAATTTTGGTGAATTGTTCCAATTTGTGTACAAACTGTTTTTCCAGATAAAGCTGAAGATAAAGTTTTCATAGCTTTATTTACAGATGAACCACCTAAATTTAAATTTACTGCTTCTGGAGTTTCCATACCTTCTAGGTCAGAACCTTTCATAACAGCCAAAGATGCTACTTCATCAGCATATCCTTGTGAAAAATTAATTGTTTTCATTCTCTCATCTGTGATTGACATTCCAGCCATTATAGCATCAAATTTTTTTGATGTTAAAGCAGGTATCATACCATCCCAATCTTGCTCAACGATTTCACATTGCTGTCCTATGTATCTACAAAGTGTCCAAGCAAGTTCTACCTCAAATCCAATAAGTTTACCTGAAGCATCTTTTGAATTCCAGGGTGGGTATGCTCCCTCCGTTCCAATCTTAATTTTATCAGCATTAGAATTACTAATTAAAAATAAAGATAACAGAACTGTTAAAAATATATTTTTTATTACATTCATTATTTCCTCCATTAAAAAAATAATTATTTCATAATTTTTGAGATTTAAAAAGAAGTTTCTAGTGATTTATCGATGAAGAAAAATTCCAAGAACAATCAAAACTTGGTATATAAACTCTAGATAATTTAGTATTACCAAAATTTTCATTAAATATGTTTAGCCAATTCTCTACTTGTTTAGGTTTTTTATCTTGGCTTCCGACCTGAGCCGTAATGACTCCTTTTGGCTTTAATATTCTTACAAGTGAATTCATATTTTTAGCAGCTAAATCTATGCAGTATTGGTCATCATTTAAATCAACATATATCTGATCATATGTATCATCTTTGACTGTTTTAATGCTTTCAAAAGCATCTCCCCAAACACATTTTACTGAATTTTTCTCTGTCGCTTTCTCACCTATTTTTCCTAGATGCTTATCACATACTTCAACTACTTCAGGGTCTAACTCATACCAATCAATAAAACTAAAATTTTTTGATATACATTCTCTTGCTACACCACCATCTCCACCACCTATGATAGCTGCTTTTTCTTTACTTGAATTTAATTCAAGTCCTGAATTTACAAAAGTAGAGCTATAAAGATATTCATCTTTTTCCGCTACTTGAATTTCATTATCTATAAACAAAGCTTTTCCAAATTGTTCTAATTCTAATATCTCAATGTGTTGACCAACATTTGATTTAAAATTTTCTAACACTTTATTAACTACGTATGACTTTTTTAAACCTGGCGAGCTATAAATGTCATGATAAAGATCCACTGTATCTCTATTAAATTCCTTCTTAACTATTCTACTGTGTTCAATTTCCTCTTTAATAATATTTATTGCTACGGAAGGTGAAATTTTTGCACATGTAAAAAAGTCAAAACTGATAATACCTTTTTCGGGAAAGGTATGGAAACTGATGTGGCTTTCTGCGAGAAGCGCAACTAAAGTAAATCCCTGTGGTTCAAATTTATATTTAGATATTTCTAATACTGTTACTTTTGCAATTTTTGCAATTTTGTAAACTAATTTTTCAAAAAAAACAGGATCATACTCTTTTGTAGTACCTATAATATCAAGTGTAATATGTTCACCAACTTTTGTAGTCATACTAACCCCTTTTATACGTTTTACTTTTAGATAAAACTTTTTTCATTTCATTTAAACTTAAAAGTTTTGGTCGTCCTAAAACGAGAGCTTTGATATATTGTTTAGCAAGATTGTCAACTTCTTCAGCTAGTTCAAATGCTTCTGTCAGACTTTGTCCAAATGTAATTTGTCCATGATTTGCTATTAAACATGCTGATCTATTATTTAAGGCTTTAAGAATATTTTTTGACAATTCTCGAGTTCCATAAGTTGCATACTTTGCACACTTTATATCTACACCTCCCGCTAAAGCGACCATGTAATGAAATGAAGGTATTTTCTTATTGTGAGTTGATAGAGCAGTAGCGTTTGTCGAATGCGAATGAACTATTGCTTTTGCATTTTTTTTTGAATTATATATATCTTGATGAAATCTCCACTCAGATGATGGATTTTGATTTTTATTATATTCTCCATCAAGATTTATATAAACAATATCTTTTACCTTTAAAGATGAATACTTTTGTCCTGAGGGCGTTATTAAAAAACCATTTTTGTATCTTAATGAAATATTACCAGATCTTAATGCTGATAGTTTTTTATCGTTAAGCATTTTGGCAAATTTAATGACTTCTTTTTTTGATGAATTCATTTTATTTAAGTATACTAATTTTTTAATTTTTATTAGATTGAATTTATGGCCTTTTTTCAACCAGATAAATTACCAAACTTGATGGTGGCTCCAAATGGGGCAAGAAAAGTCAAGAAAGATCATCCAGAAGTTCCCCTAACAATAAGCGAAACAGTTGAAGTTGCTAAAAACTGTTTTGAAGCAGGAGCAGGTGCTATTCATCTACATGTAAGAAATGATAATGGAGAACATGTTTTGGATGCTGGACTTTATAAAGAGGCATTAAATGAATTAGAACATCAGGTTCCAAAAATGCATATTCAGGTTACTACTGAAGCAGTTGGAAAGTATTCTCCTGAAGAAATGAGGAAGCTTGCATATGATGTTACTCCACCAGGTACATCAATTGGTACAACTGAGTTAATACCTTCCAGAAACCCAACAGAGGAAGATATAAAGTTATATAAATATTTGACAGAAGCTGGAACTAAAATACAGCATATTTTGTATAATCCTCAGGATGTAAACTTATTAGTGAACCTTTTAAATAAAGCAGAAATTTCAATTGAAGGAGCTTGGTGTTTATTTGTAATTGGTCATTACACAGGTAAAATTAGTTATCCAGAAAAAATTCCAGAGTTCTTAAAAGTAATGAAAGATAATAATGTCAATTTAGATTGGTCAATATGCGCTTTTGCAAAAGAAGAAATGAGTTGTTTGGAAAAAGCTATTAGCCTAGGTGGTAAAATTAGAGTAGGATTTGAAAACTCCTTATATATGCCTAATGGAGAAATTGCTCCAAATAATCATTCAAAAATATTAGCTGTAAATGAGATGTTCAAGTTATCGTAAAATCGAGGAATATTTTTTTAAAAGTAAACTAACATCTTTATTCGATCTTGCTGAAGCTAAAATAAATCTATCTGGTCTTACTAAAATAACTTTTGAATTAATATTTTTTAAATATTTTGATACATTGCTCAAATTCTTTGCTTTCAATAAGGAGCAATTTTTTGAGATTTTGGGCTTTATATCTGAAGATAAAATTATCATTCCTTTTTTTGAAAAATGATCATCTAAGGTTTTATTATTTTTAAGTTTGAATTGAGGAAAAGTTTTTCCTCTATTTTTATCTTTTAAGTTGCCTAAGCCTTTTCCTAGTTTAGGTTTAATTGACTGCATGCTTTTTATACCTTTATTATCAGATTTTATATTGTCTGTTATTTGAATTGACTGAACAGCATTTACAAATTCTCCCATCCTCATAGTGGTTTCAATATATTCTTTAACATTGAGAGATCTTTCTGATTGATAAGTGTTTAAAAGTGTCTCATCAAATTTATTTCTTATACAATTTGCAATTTTCCATGCTAAATTCGATGCATCCCTAATTCCAGCACACATTCCTTGACCCATAAATGGCGGCATTAAATGAGCGGCATCACCAGCAATGAAAACTCTACCTTTTTGCCATTTTCTAGCAATAGCAGATTCAAATGTATAAATTGTTTTTCTCTCAATAATTGCTTCACTTTTATTTAGCCAAGGTTTTAGAAAATTCCAAATATAATTTTCTGATAAAACTTTTTTATCACTATGATTTTTCTTAATTGCAAATTCCCATCTTCTACGTCTACCAACATTTCTACAATAAGTTGCTGGTTGTTTTGGATTTGAATATTGAATTGTTCTATCTGGTAAATTATTTTTTTTCTTTTTCAAAATTAGATCAACTACTGCCCATTTTTGAGTAAAACCTAAATTATCCATTTTTGTTTTCATTTGTTTTCTAGTTATGGAGTTGGCGCCATCACAACCAATTAAATATTTTGACCTTACGAGATGCTCTTTGTGATTATTTATATTTAAATAAGTTATATCCACATTATTTTTTGAATTTTTAATTTTTATAACCTCAGAATTTTGTTCTATTAAAACTTTTTTATAATTTTTTAATTTTTTTCTAAGTATTTTTTCTAGATCTGGTTGATGAAATCTATAGCTTGGATACCATCCATTTTCTGTAATTTTTTTTGGTCTTGGCCAATCTAATATTACTTTATCTTTAGAATTAACGAATTTAGTACCTTTATTAATTATAGTGTGTTTCAAAAATTCTTTTGTAATTCCTATTGTTTGAAATACTCTCATTATTTCGTCATCAAAATGAACCGCTCTAGGCAGTGGGTAAAAACTTTTTTCTCTATCGAGAATTAATATTGAAAAGTCATGCATTGCTAGAAGGTTTGCTAAAGTTCCTCCCGAAGGCCCTAATCCTACTATTGTGACATCAAATTCTTTCATTGGTATTTTTAAAAATTATTTTTTTTTTAAATTTGAATATAACCAAGGACAATCAATTAACAATGGAGCTTGTTTTCCTTGAGAAGCAGTTACGAGTCTTTTATTTCTAAATTTCATTCTCTCATCATCGGGTAAATAAAGTCTCTCATGTCCCCAAAAACTAGGACCCTCAAATGTTTCAATTGGCTCCCATGTGTCTGGATTAATAATCCTCCCACCCCATCCATTTTCAATAAAAAATCCTGAAGGTGTAATTGAATAAAATGATGTCATATAATCGTTAGTGTGCCGTCCCATTGTATAAGCAATTGCATTATCCTTGTATTGTAATAAGTCATAACCTTGACCTACATCGTCTAAGTTATTGTATTCAACCATAAAATGATGAAAACCGGTTCTACCTGAGCCAAACAAAGCTAAACTATGATGTCTACCGTTAACGTGGAAAAAGCATAGAGATATTGGGGTATGGCTATAATCACTTATCTTGAATCCCATTACGTCTCTGTAAAAGGGAATTAAATCATCGATATTTTTAACATGTACAACTGCATGCCCCATCCCTAGTGCCCCAGTTTTAAATCCTGAAATTGGCCTACCTGGTTTAAAAGGATCTGTATCTAACATAGGTTTATACACAAGTTCAATACGATTTCCCTGTGGGTCATTAAAATAAATTAAATCCTCCACAAAACGTTTGTCAGCAAAAGAAGTCTTTCCATGATTTACTACTATTTTATTTTCTTCTAATTTATTTGCAAAGTTTTGAAGATCTTCCTTGGTCTCAACTTCCCATCCTAAAAATCCTAATCCATCTCCTTTATCGCCAGTAATTGTTAGCCTTTGTTTTTGATCATCCATTCTAAAAGATAGAATTTCTTTTCCACGGTCCATCTGCTGCATACCAAGATATTTTTGAGAATAATCTGACCAATCTTCAAATTTGTCTGAATTAACTCCAATATAACTTAAAGCTTTTACTGCCATTTTATTATTATACTTAATTTTGAAAGAGCCCGCTATGAAATTAGCGGGCTCGAATTTAACTATTAACCGTCTATTTTAGAAATTACTTCTCTTGCTCTTTTTAATACAGCATCTCCATCAAGACCTTTGCCTTTCATTTCTGCTAACCAGTCTGATTCGATTGGAGCTAATATTTTTTTGTATTCAGCTAACACTGAGTCAGATGCAACAGTTATCTCGTGCCCTGGAGTATTTTCTACTTGAACCCTCATCTTTGCATTCTGAGTATCAATTAAATTAGATGCCCAATCACCAAACCATTGACCTGAATGTTTATCAACGCATCCTTTTGCTGCTGAAGAAAGACCGTTATATTTCCCTTCATTCATTATTAATCCAAATGTAGCATTAGTGATGTTAACTTCAGTATGATATTTAGTAACATCAAACAATCTAAATGAACCAATAGCCGTGTATGGGAAAGGTGTGCCATCTATGACACCTTTGTTTAATGCTTCTGAAGTTCCTGGTGCTGGTACTTTAACCCCAGTTGCTCCTAAAGTTTTAAGAATGGTTCCAGCTATTTTGCTTGGAACTCTCATTTTTTTACCTTTAAAGTCTGCAGGCTTAACTACTTTTGTATCCTTCATATGGATTTGGTATCCAGGATTTGAGTGTAGTCCTATTAATTTAATTCCTGCCATTTCTTTATCTAGGTAACCTTCTTCAAAAAGAGTATTTAAAGCTCTAGATCCAGCTTTTGAAGTTTTAGTTAAGAATGGTAGTTCTACAACTGAACTTAATGGAAATTGACCACCAATATATCCAAGGACAGTCCAAGATATATCTGCAACTCCTGAAGTTACTATATCGTATTGTTTAGGAGGACTTCCTAATACTCCTCCTGCATACATTTTAACATTTAAAGCACCATTTGAGCATTTATTAACTTTATCTGCCCAAGCAGCTAAAATCTTACTTGCTATAAATGCTTTTGGTGGTTCAAAAGTTGCTAACTTTAATTCTGTAGCTGATGCCGTACTAATAATGCTTAAGGAAAAAATTCCTATAACAAAACCAATTATTTTTTTTTTCATGTTAATCCCCTCTTATTATTAAATAATTATCAGAAAGTTTAACTTGAAAATTAGATTATTTCATCCTTAATTGTGTTAGATAAAGTGCCAATTTCGGTGATTTCTATTTCAACATTATCTCCCGGCTTCATAAATATTGGAGGGTTTCTTTTAAACCCTACCCCCCCAGGTGTACCAGTGACTAGTACATCGCCAGCTCTCCAAGCCATAGCTTTAGAAACATACGAAATTAAAATCGGAATATCGAAAATAAGTTGACTTAATTTTGCGTTTTGCATTACTTCGCCATTTAATCTAGTTTCAATTGTTAGATTTTTATAATCATTAATATTTTCAGCTAAAACCATGTGTGGACCAAAACTCCCTGTTTTTTCAAAGTTTTTACCCATCCCAAATTGTCTAGTGTGTCTCTGCCACTCTCTAATAGTGCTTTCGTTATAACATGAATAACCAATTATATGCTTTAAAGCATCCTCAGGTTTTATGTGTTTGCCACCTTCACCCATAATTACTGCCATCTCACCTTCAAAATCTAAACTTTGTGAAACAGCAGGTCTTTGAATTGGTTGTAAGTGTGCAGTTTGACTTTCTGGAAATCGATGAAAAATTACTGGGTTCTCTTCAACTGTTCTGTTGGTTTCTTTTACATGTTCGCTATAATTTAAACCTACACAAATAATTTTTCCAGGATTTGGAATTAGTGGTAAATATTCAATATCTGACTCATTAATATCGCCTGGATTATTTGTTGCATAAGATTTAGCTTCTTCAATTGCTTGATTTAAAATTAAATCTTTTAGTGTATTTGAATTAGATACTTTTCCAGTCAGATCTGTAATTTTATTATTATTTATAATACCAAACTTATTTTGTTCATTATGTTTAAAAGAAATAAATTTCATGATTAATACTTTCTATTTTTGGAACTATTTATATGTTAATGTTTTAATAATTTGAAGCAACATTTTTATGATTTCTAAAGTCAGTAAAGTTTTTGATTATTCAGCGATAGCTTCAGGTATTATTTTATTTTTATTAGCTGTATTAACTTTTTGTGACGTATTTGGAAGACGATTTTTAAATTCGCCAGTAACAGGTACAATTGAGTTAGTAGAGATAGGGATGGCATTAGTAGCTTTCCTTGCAATGCCAAGAGCATTTTATCTAAATGCCAATGTTTCAGCGGACTTTATAAATAATTTAAATTTGGGAATATTTAAAACTTATTTAGTAATTTTAAAATTTGTTTTAATGATATCGATTATGTCTGTAATGGCATATTCGACTACTTTGACATCATATAAATTTATGAATAATCAAAGAGTAACACTTGATTTAGAACTGTATTTTTATCCATTTTATTTCATATGCTCTATAGGGATGTGGTTAAGTGTTTTTGCAATAGTAACATGGTTTATCAAAACTATTTTTAAAAACAGTTCAAAAGAAGAGGAATTATAATGGGTTTAGAAGCTGTAATTAACGGAGGATTGTCTTTCGCTGCAGTATTAATTTTAATGGTACTAAATGTACCAATAGGAATTGCGATGTTGGTAGTTGGTTTTACTGGCTTTGCAATGATTTCAGGATTTGATCCTGCAATATTTGTTTTGGGTACCGCTCCATTTGATGCAGTTTCAAAATATACATTATCAGTGTTACCGCTATTTGTTTTAATGGGAAATCTTGCTAATAGCTCAAATTTATCAAGAAATTTATATGATGCTGCCTATGCAATAGTAGGTCATTACAAGGGTGGTTTGGCAATGTCTACAGTTGGAGCATGTGCAGGATTTGGAATGATTTGTGGATCTTCAATTGCAACAGCTGCAACAATGTCACAAATGGCAGGTCCTGAAATGAGAAGACATGGTTATAGCGATGCTTTAATCAGTGGTTCTATTGCCTCTGGGGGAACGCTTGGAATAATAATTCCACCAAGTGTTATTTTAGTAATATATGCGTATTTAACTGAACAATCAGTTCAAGAACTTTTTTTTGCTGCACTTGTTCCAGGAATAATAGCAGTGGTACTCTATATGATTGCAATTAGAGTTTATCTTTTAATTTACCCATCGCAAGGTGGGTATGGAACTAAGATACCATTAAAGGAAAGAGTTTCAGCTATATCAAAAGTTTTTCCAATATTTTTAATATTTGTAATTATGATGGGTGGACTTTATTTAGGTTTCTTCACTGCTACTGAGAGTGCCGCGGTAGGAGTAATATTAGTTTTAGTTTTTATTTTTTTTAGAGGCCAATTAAAATTAAGTTTATTGAAAGATGCAGTGTGGACAACAATAAAGACTGTTGGTTCATTATATTTAATTGTAATAGGAGCAAGTATATTTAATTATCTTATAACTGTTACACAACTACCTTTTGCTGTAGTTGATTTTATAAATTATTTAGAACTTACTCCTTTAGGAATAATTTTAGTAATTTGTGCGATATACTTAGTGCTAGGAACAGTAATGGATTCTTTGGCAATGTTATTTTTAACTATTCCAGTATTTTATCCTGTAATTGTTGATGCTGGAATTGATCCAGTATGGTTTGGTATATTTGCAGTAATAGTTGTTGAATTTGGATTAATTTCACCGCCTGTTGGTATGAATTTATTCGTTATTAAAGGTGTTATGCAAAAAACTCCTCTTCAAACAATATGGTTTGGAACGCTTCCTTTCTTAATGACAGATGTAATTAGACTTGCTTTAATTATAGCTTTCCCAGCAATTTGCTTATATTTACCTAGTCTGATGAATCCATAGTCTGATTGAAATTCTTAAAATAATTAAAATAAATTAATCCAAAAATAGCACCTACAAGGATTAAAATATATTGATAAAACTTTAAAAGAACAAATACTACAGGAAGTTCTTTGCCAGGGTTTTGAGCAATGAAATTTTCAGTTCCATCTTTATATAAATCTATCGGCCCAAAAGTTGCATACAGACCATAAATAAAAATATAAACGCATGGAATTATTGCAATTAATAATAAAATTTTATTTTTTCTTAATAATTTTATTAGATTTGCGGAAACTCCAACTGTTACTAAACCGATTAAAGATAATATTAATGGATTCATTACCATACTCCTATCATAATACCGTCGTCTTTAGTATAGTCTCTTTCTTTCAAAACAAATTCATCTGTTGCAGCAACTCTATTTTTTCTATTAGTAATTCTTTTAAGTAGAATATCTTTCATTTCCTCAATGATTTTCGAGTGATCAGGAGATTGACCCAGGTCATTGAACTCATCTGGGTCATTTTTTAAGTCAAACAATTGAGGTGGAAAACCTTTATAATAAATATATTTCCAATTGTTATTTTTAATCATATAAGCTCTAGCGTCTGATGCTCCAATATTAAGAATTTTTCTTGCTTCGTTAAATGAATAATCTATTTCACTAAATACACTGTCTTTCCAATTAGAAACTTTATCTCCTCTAATAATTGGTAGCAATGATTGTCCCTCAAGGCGATGTTTGCTTACATTGCTATCTACAGAATCTAAAAAAGTAGGTAGTAAGTCTATAGCCTCTACAAATCTTTTTTCTCTTACTCCCCTATTGTTATCTGACAAATTGCTTGGATCATAAATTATCATTGGAACTTTAACAATTTGTTCATGAAAAAGCTCTTTTTCTCCTAGCCAATGATCGCCATGATAGTCACCATGGTCTGATGTAAAAACTATCATTGTATTCTTCATATAATTTTTTTCTTCAAGAAAATTAAATAGTCTCCCAAGATTATCATCTATTTGCTTTATCAATCCCATGTATCCTGAAAGAACAGTATTTCTCACTTCTTCTCTTGAAAAAGTCTTTGAAATATTATTTTCCATGAAAGCTTTGTAGACTGGATGATTTATTTCTTTTTCACTATTACTTCGATGAACTGGATAAAATTGATTTGAGGAGTACATATTATGATAAGGGGCAGGAGCAATGTATGGCCAATGAGGTTTAATATATGATAAATGTAAAAACCAAGGCTTCTCTCCACTTTCTTGAATAAATTCCATTGATCTATTTGTCATAAATGCAGTTTCGGAATGTTCTTCTTTAACTCTTGCTGGTTTATTTGAATTTCTTAACCTCCATCCACTCAAAATATTTCCACTTTCATCCTCTGATGAATTTGCCCAACTATCCCAAGGATTATCACCCTCATATCCAAGTTTGTTTAACCAATCATTATAAGATAGTTTTTTAGTTGAATTTTTAATGTGGTTATTAGGATGAAGTCCGTCATCTCTCTCATAAGGATCAAATCCTGGTTCACTAACTGTCAGACCTATTTCTGTATCTTTTGAAATTCCAAGTCTATTCATGCCATCTATATCGGGTCTCATATGAGTTTTGCCAACAACTCCAGTCCTAATTCCAGATTGCCTCAAATAATCTCCAATAGTTAGTTCACCGATTGGTAAAGGTATTTGGTTCCAAGTTGATCCATGGCTAAATACTGTTCTTCCAGTATAATAGGATGCTCTTGATGGGCCACAAACAGGGGCTTGGACATAAGCCGACTCAAACAAAACTCCTTTTTTTGCTAAACCGTCTATGTGAGGTGTTTTAAGGTGCGGATGACCATAACAAGAAAGATAATCAAATCTTAGTTGATCAGCCATTATAAACAAAATATTTTTAACTTTATTCATTATCTATTAAACATTTGTTTTAAACCGACAGCCGATGCCTGACATATACCTTTCTCTGTAATTAAACCTGTTACATATTTTGCTGGAGTTATGTCAAACGCTAAATTGATTGATTTACTGTTTTCAGGATAAATTAAAACCTTCTTTATATTATTTTTATCGTCTTTTCCTTCTATATGGGATAGTTCCTCAGAATTTCTTTCTTCAATAGGTATCTTGCTATAATCTTTAGTTTCCCAATCAATTGTGGAGCTTGGTAAAGCCACATAAAAGGGCACATTATTATCATGTGCTGCTAATGCTTTTAAATATGTGCCAATTTTATTACAAACATCTCCCGTAGATAGAGTTCTGTCTGTTCCAACAATGCACATATCAACCTCTCCTCTTTGCATTAAAATACCACCAGTATTATCTGTAATAATTGTATTTGGTATACCCTCTTCATTTAATTCAAACGAAGTTAGATTTGCCCCTTGATTTCTTGGTCTTGTTTCATCGACCCATACATGAATTGGTATTCCTTTTTTATGTGCTTGATAAATTGGTGAGGTTGCTGTGCCCCAATCTATAGTTGCTAACCACCCTGCATTACAGTGAGTTAAGATATTAACAGTTTTATTGTTTTTATTAAAAATTTCTTCAATTATTTTAAGTCCATTAAATCCTATATTCTCACAAAATTTGACATCTTCATCACATATTAATTTTGCTTCTTTTAATGCCACATCCAATAACTCATCAGACTTCACAAATGATAATTTATTATTCATTCTATGAATTGCCCATTGCAAGTTTATAGCTGTAGGTCTTGAATTAACTAATTCTTCTGAACTTTTTTTAATGAAATCTAAATTTTTATTTTCTTGTATTGCCAATACTATTCCGTAGGCAGCAGTTCCACCAATAAGAGGTGCACCCCTTACTTCCATAGTTTTTATTGCTTTTACCGCATCTTTTATTGTCTTCAAATCTTTAATAATAAAATGATGTGGAAGTTTGGTTTGATCAATTATTTTTACTACATCATCTTCATACCAAATTGTTCTATATTTTTTTCCATTTATTCTCATTTAATTACTCCAAACCACAGGAAACCAATCATTTCTCATTTTATCTCCTGGTTTTAAATCTATTCCAGCAAAAGGTGGCGATGTTTCTCCTTTTCTATCAATGTATCTTACATCGTCTCCAATAAATCTTGCAGAAAAAGCTTTACGACTTTTTTTGTCACTATTTCCTGAGGATGAATGTAAAGCTTTAAAATTAAATAATATTGCATCTCCTACATCCATCTCTTTACTAAAAATATTATTTTTATCTATATTCGGAGTGTCCATAAAACTCTTATTATTTTTATACCAAAACGTATTATTTGACCATTTAGTAGGTCTTACTAACATTGGCAACTTGTGGGAACCTTTTAAAACTTTTAGAGAGTTATCTTTTGATACACTATCTAATGGTATCCAGAAACTTCCTGTATCATTTCCGTCTACACAATAATATGGAAGATCTTGATGCCATGGAGTTTCTTTTTTTGTTCCAGGTTCCTTTAAGAAAATGTGTTCATGAAAAACTTGAATTTTATTAGATTGAGTAGATTGAGCGACAATTTCTGCTGCTGGAGAATTAAAAATAAAATCTTTAAATTCTTCTATTCTTTGCCAATTACAATAGTCCTCAAAAAATCTTCCTCCATGTTGTTTTGAAACATTTTCTCTTCCATGTGAACTTGGTTTATTTAATACTTTTTGAAATCCCTTACTAAGTTTTTCAATCCAAGGCAAAAAAACATTCTTGATTAAAATTACGCCGTCTTTTTTATAATCTAAAATTTGCTTATCAGTTAATTTTGCAGTCACTTGTTTAAAACTCTACCGGCTACTGTTTTTAGTTTGTTTTTCGTCTTTTGTGATCTTTTTTCTGGAGCAGTAATTATAGCTACATCTAAACAATTATTTGTTGGATCATTCGGATCAATATGAGTTTCAAAATTATCAATAAGATTTTTAATCATACTTTTTGCTTTAGAAGCATTATTTAATAATACTTTAATTACTTGTTGAACATCAACATTTTCATGATCTGGATGCCAACAATCATAATCAGTCACCATTGAAACAGATGCATATCTAATTTCTGCTTCTCTTGCTAATTTAGCTTCAGGCATATTTGTCATTCCGATCACATCTGCTTTCCATGATCTATAAAGGTTCGACTCTGCTAAAGTTGAAAATTGTGGGCCTTCCATTACCACATAAGTTCCTCCCATTTGATAATCTATTCCTTCTTTTTTTATTGCATACTCACATGCATTCATTAAGCCTTTAGAGGTTGGATGTGCCATTGATACATGAGCAACTATTTCATCATCAAAAAAGGTTTTATTTCTAGCAAATGTTCTGTCAATAAATTGGTCAACAATAACAAATTTACCAGGAGGCAAATTTTCTTTCAAAGAACCTACTGCGGAGACAGAGACAATATCTGTTACACCCAATTGTTTTAATGAGTCAATGTTTGCTCTAAAATTCATGTTTGATGGAGAAATAAAGTGTCCTTTACCGTGTCTTGGTAAAAAATAAACTTCTTTATTTTTATAAATTGCTTTTAAAATCTGATCTGATGGTTTTCCCCAAGGAGTGTTTAAATCCATTAATTCTCTGTCTTTAAACTCCTCAACATCGTAAAGACCGCTTCCACCAATTATTGCTAATTTATTATTTGCCATGTAAAAAGTAATTATATCTGAATTATAAATAACTATTATGGATTTAAAAGATTATATTCGCTCAATTAAAGATTATCCTAAAAAAGGTATTTTATTTAGAGATATAACCACATTAATAAAGAATGAGACTGCTTTTGAGGAGTCTATAAATCAAATAGTTGAGAGATCTAAAAAATTTAGGGTAGATAAAATCGCTGCAATTGAATCACGTGGTTTTGTGTTTGCATCCGCTGTTTCTTACATTTTAAAAAAACCATTCATAATGTTAAGAAAAAAAAATAAACTACCCGCTGATGTGCATTCAGTTGATTTTGAGCTTGAATATGGAACAGCAACAATAGAAGTTCATAAAGACTCAATTTCAGAAAATGATTCTGTTCTTATAATAGATGATTTGATAGCGACAGGAGGAACTGCTGAAGCTGCAGCAAAACTCGTAGAGATTTCTAAAGGAAATATTGCAGCCTTTATATTTGTCATAAATCTTTTTGATTTAGGTGGCTGTGATAATCTTCTAAAAAAAGGTTACAAAGTTGAAAATTTGATGGATTTTCCTGGTCATTAATTTGGTAGCGGGAAGTGGGATCGAACCACTGACCTCGGGCTTATGAGTCCCGCGCTCTAACCAACTGAGCTACCCCGCCATAAATTCCTGAGAGTTATAATAGAAATTTTATATAACGCAATCAACTATTTAAATATTAGGTTTTGTTAACCCCAGTTGGATGTGCAACTCCATCAATTACTAATTTTGGTTCTACACTTACATCAATTAATTCTGGTCGATTTTCTAAGTAAGATTTAACACTGTCTATAGACATTATATCTTCAAGAAATTTTTCTAACCTAGGAAATTTTTTTATTATTGAAGGATCAAGCATTTTAGATAGATCTAAATGATGAAATGTTACAAAATCACATGCTCTGGGCTCATCTAAAATAAAAAATTTTTTATCATTTTTAATAATAG
>CACLZS010000016.1 GCA_902611465.1 uncultured Pelagibacteraceae bacterium
TATCAGGAATACTATCAGTCATCACTTTTGTTTTTACTCCAAAAGCATGCTTAATAACTTCATAAGCAATACTTTTTTTGAAAAATAATAATTCACCAAAAGGAATTAGATTCATTATTAGTTTTTTAGGAGTATCTTTTAAATTATTATCATATTCAATTTCATGATCATAAGGATCTTTTGTTGAATAAGTGTTTCCATGGTGAACAAAATGAGTAAATCTCCATCTAGTGGGTTCAAAATAAGCCATGAAACATGAAATATAATAAAATATTTCATTTAAAATATTAGTTTTGAATGCTGTTTTATGACCAGTCTCATGCCAAATAGGATTACAAAAACAAAATATATTTCCATATACATAAAACCAAAAGACTGACAACCAAGTCCCCCAGGTAATATAAGCTAAATATCCAACAATGCTTAGTAAACCAAAATAAATACTTACATGCATTAATCCTTTGATGTCTGATTTTTTAGTTAGTTCTTTTAAGACTTCTTTATCAATATTAGGCCTGAACCACTTTTCCAATTTAACGTCCATAAATTACAGTATGAATAAACATCATACATATATTTATTTAACCTACCAATGATTTTTGAGGCTTCATATCACCTTTTTCAATTCCTGCTACTTCTACTGGCTTCTTCATAGCATCTCTTCTAAATGGTTCACCTAATTCTTGATTTAAAATTACCTCTATAAATGTTGTAATTCCTTTTTTTGATCTTCACAGGATTGCTTAATTGCTTTAGTTGTTTCTTCCATAGTTTTAACAGCAACTCCTTTCAATCCACATGCATTAGCAACTTTGGCATAGCTTAGTTCAGGATCCAATTCTGTTCCAATAAAATTATCATCAAACCATAAAATAGAGTTTCTCTTTTCTGCTCCCCATTGGTAATTTCTAAATATTACCATTGTAATTGCAGGCCATTCTTCTCTTGCACAAGAACTCATTTCATTCATACTTATTCCAAAAGCACCGTCACCTGCGAAACCAATTACTGGTGTATCTGGACATCCTATTTTTGCTCCAAGTATTGATGGAAAACCATAACCACATGGACCAAACAAACCTGGTGCTAAATATTTTCTTGGCTTTTCAAAAGTTGGGTATGCATTACCTATTGCACAATTGTTTCCAATATCACTCGATATAATTACATCTTCTGGCATTCCTGCTTGAATAGCTCTCCAAGCTTGTCTTGGTGACATTCTATCCGAGTCTCTTTCTCTTGCTTCTTTATTCCAAACAGTTCCAGGATCATCATCCTCATGATCTAAACTTGTTAGAGTTTGTAACCATGCAGATTTCGTTTTATGAATTAAATTTTTTCTCTCATCCCTACCATTATCTCCCGCTGTAGGAGAAAGTTTATCTAAAATCTGCTGTGAAACCATTTTAGCATCTCCACAAATACCGACTGTTACTTTTTTGGTAAGACCAATTCTATCTGGATTCATATCAACCTGAATAATGGTTGCATTTTTTGGCCAATAATCAATTCCATATCCTGGTAAAGTTGAAAATGGGTTTAACCTTGTTCCTAAAGCTAAAACTACATCTGCTTTTGAAATTAACTCCATTCCAGCCTTTGAACCATTGTATCCTAATGGGCCTACTGCTAAAGGATGGCTTCCAGGAAAACTATCGTTATGTTGATAGCCATTACATACTGGAGCATCTAACTTTTCAGCTAACTGTTTACATTCATCAATTGCATTACCTATTACTACACCCGCTCCAGATAATATTACTGGAAATTTGGCCTCTGATAAAAGTTTTGCAGCTTTTTCAATAGCTTCTTTACCTCCGCCTTGTCTTTCAAATCTTACAATAGGTGGTAATTCAATATCTATTACTTGTGTCCAATAATCTCTTGGTACATTTATTTGTGCTGGTGCTGAACCTCTAAATGCTTTTTCTATTACTCTATTTAATACTTCTGCCATCCTTGAAGGATCTCTAACTTCTTCTTGGTAGCAAACCATATCTTTAAATAAATTCATCTGCTCTACTTCTTGAAAACCACCTTGACCCATAGTTTTGTTAGCTGCTTGTGGTGTCACTAAAAGCAATGGGGTATGGTTCCAATAAGCTGTTTTAATTGGTGTAACTAAACCAGTTATTCCTGGCCCATTTTGAGCAATAACCATTGACATCTTGCCAGTGGCTCTTGTGTACCCGTCTGCGATTAAACCACCATTAGTTTCATGCGCCACATCCCAAAAAGTAATTCCTGCTTTAGGAAACAAATCAGATATTGCCATAAAAGCTGAACCTATAATTCCAAACGAGTGTTCAATGCCGTGCATTTGAAGAACTTTTATGAATGCTTCTTCTGTAGTCATTTTGGTCATAGTGCAGCCTTTCTCAATTCTTTTTTTATTTGTTAAAGTATTCGATTAATATATAAGATTGTTCAAAATTCAAATAAAGAAATCGTCACAATGTCTAATACAGATATAATAATTCACGATGAGAAAGACAATGTAGGTGTTGTAGTTATTGAAAAAATAACTCCAAATCAAGACTGTAACTGCTGGATTATGGAGAACGACAAATCTGTCTTAATTCAATCTAAAGACGAAATACATTTAGGGCATAAAATTGCGATGGTTGACTTAAATGAAGGGGATACGATTTTAAAATACGGACATGATATTGGGAAAGTAGTAAAAAATATTAAAAAAGGTGAACATGTTCATGTTCATAATGTAAAAACAAAAAAGTGGTAATTTATGGAAATTCCAAAAAGTTTTTTAGGATATAAAAGAGAAAACGGAAGAGCTGGGACACGTAATCATGTTATAATTCTTCCTGTCGATGATATTTCAAATGCTTGTGCTGAAGCTGTAGCAAATAATATTAAAGGCACTGTAGCTTTACCTCACTCTTATGGGCGACTACAATTTGGTGCTGACTTAGAACTACACTTTAGAACAATGATCGGAACAGGAAAAAATCCTAACGTTGCAGCTGTTATAGTTATAGGTATTGAGCCTAAATGGACAAAAAGAATTGTAGATGCAATTGCAACAACTGGCAAACCAGTTGAAGGATTTAGTATAGAAGGAGTTGGAGATATAGATACTATTGCTAAAGTTTCAAAAAAAGCACAAGAGTTTTCAATGTGGGCCTCTGAAAAACAAAGAGAAGAGTGTCCAATGAGTGATTTATGGATTTCAGTAAAATGTGGAGAGTCTGATACAACATCAGGATTAGCATCTAATCCTACTGTTGGAAATCTTATGGATAAGTTAGAACCACTTGGTGTTCATTTATGTTTTGGTGAGACTTCTGAACTTACAGGAGCTGAAACAGTTTGTGAAAAAAGAGGCAAAACACCGGAGGCTCAAGCAAAGTTTAAAAAGACATGGAATGATTATAATGATTTTATTCTTAAAGAAGCAACAGATGATTTATCAGAAAGTCAACCAACCGCAGGTAATATTGCTGGTGGATTAACTACTATTGAAGAAAAAGCATTTGGTAATTTTCAGAAAATAGGAGGATGTCAATTTATTGATGTTCTAGAGCCAGCCGAGGAACCAACAAAAGGTGCGGGATTGTACTTCATGGATACTTCTTCAGCTGCTGCAGAATGTGTTACTTTACAAGCTGCAGGTGGTTTTAATATTCACTTATTCCCAACTGGACAAGGAAATATTATAGGAAATCCTATAGAACCTGTGATTAAATTGACAGCAAATCCTCTTACAGCAAAAACTATGAGTGAACATATTGATGTGGACGTTTCTAAAATTTTATCTAGAGAAATGAATTTGAGCCAAGCAGGAGATGAGTTAATCAAATCAACTTTAAGGGTTGCAAATGGAAGATTGACTTGTGCTGAAGCTCTTGGTCATAAAGAGTTTGTTATGACTAAATTATATAGAAGCGCCTAATTATTTTTTTAATTTTGCTAATCTTTTATCATCCCAATTAGAATAAACTCTTCTAATCATTGCAGCTCCAACACCCAGAACAACAGCAAGAAGTACAGATGTTAGACCATAAAATACTGGCAAATCTCTAGAAAAGTTTAATATAAATTCACTTAGCGGTCCTAAATTATTAGTACCATTAACAATAGTGTTTACTGCTTTTTCATCTTTAATAAAAGTATCATAAGCAATTGCTATACCAACTAATAATAATAATATTGCTAAAATAGTTTTAAACTCTGAGCTATCAATTTTTTCTCCAATTTTTTGACCAAACTGAACACCGATTATCGAACCTAAAATTAAAACAGAAACTAAAATTAAATCTATAGTTCCATAATTTAAAGCATGTAAAATTGTTACAATTGCACTTACAAATATTGTTACAAAAAGTGAAGTTCCTGGGATTAATCTTGTTGGCATTCCAATAATATAAATCATTGCTGGTACTAAAATAAAAGCACCACCTATTCCCATAATTGCAGCTATAAA
The DNA here is from genome assembly GCA_902611465.1 of uncultured Pelagibacteraceae bacterium. Lineage (GTDB taxonomy): Bacteria > Pseudomonadota > Alphaproteobacteria > Pelagibacterales > Pelagibacteraceae > Pelagibacter. The sequence continues at coordinate 4,445 of CACLZS010000016.1, forward strand.
ACCAACTATCAAACCTATTATAATTGGTGTGAATGCACTTTCATAAAGTTGTGACTTTTTAAAACGCATTCTTAAAGGTAATCCATGTATCCAATAATGCTTATGTAACTTTTTTCTTTCAGTTATTTTTTTTCTTGCTTTATCAATTTCAGACACTCCTTGTATCAGCATAAAGGTTCCTAAAATTGCAAGGATGTACATATAAGCTAAGGAGATAACTACATTGATTTTTCCAATATCTTTGAAATATGAAAAAGTTATAATTCCAAGTATTGTTCCGACAGTTCCTCCAATGACAATCATGAAACCCATTTTGTAATCGAGTGTTCCTTTAAGATAATGAGTTGTAGATCCAGAGACTGAGGTTCCTAAAATATTACTGGCTTCATTGGGAACTGCATAAATAGGAGGTACACCTAAAAAAATTAAAAAAGGTGTCATCAAAAATCCTCCACCTACTCCGAATAAACCAGATAAAATTCCCACAACTAAACTTAGACCAAATATAAAAAGTAAATTTATTTCGACTTGTGCAATTGGAAGAAAATACTCCATTTAAAGTAATTATTCCTCTACGAAATTAAAGTCAATAAATATGAATGTTTTTTTAAATAAAATTCTGTGCAGTACTAAGAAGTATTATGCCCCAAGCAAAGAAGATAAAAAGATATAAAAATGATTTAATTATTTTACTTAGTTGATTTTCAAATAATAAAGGAAGTTTTTTTAAATTATGATTTATTATTTGAAACATACTCGCGGAATATCACAAGTTGTAATAAATGCAAATATTTTTTAAAAATATTTAGAAAATTGTTGCACCGAAGACTTTGACTTCATCTCCCTCTTCTCCAAGAACTAGTCTTCCCAAAAAGTCTCCAGGGATCTTTGTGCTAGTCTGTTTATATAAGACTGTTATGTAAAGACCTCTTCTAAGACAGCCGATTGCCTTACATCCTTCAGCTAAACTTGAAATCAGCTCATTATTTGCCCATTGTTTTCCAAGTTCGACTTCATTAGCTCCATACATCATTTGAGATGACAAATCTCGAGTAAAGCCACCATAATCTTTGATATTAGAGGACTTAACTAAGTTGGCCCACATTGGTTCAGCAATTTTAATAATTTCCTCGTCGGATTTATCTAAAAGGGCCATTTCTGTTTTAATTCAATTAAGAAGCTTCTTTTTTCTTCTCGTTCTCATCTACGATATGGTAAACGGGCACTTTTTCTAAAGTAAACTTACCAGTTTTAGGATCTCTTCTAGAAACTGTCAGACAGTGCCAATTATCATCGTCAAGCTTCATATGATCACCTCTATAATAATAGCCAGGCCATCTAGTTTCTTCTCTAAACATTGTATGTTCTGTTACACACTGAGATGTTAAAGCTCTATGCTTAAGCTCCCACGCTCTCATTAATTGATGGTAGTCCTCTGCTCCAACATTTTCTAAATCTTCTTCAAGCCATTTAAGCAATTCTAGACCTTTTTTAAGCATATTTGCGTTGGTCATGTAGTTTGTTGCAATTCCTCCAACATACTCATCCATAATTCTTTGCAATCTTTGAAGACCTTGAATTGGAGATATATAACTAGGTGAAACAGTTCCTCCAGTTATCTCATTCCTTCCAACAGTATAATTTTCAAGTGGTTTATAAACAGCTGTTTTAAAGTCTTCACATTGTTTATCGCTAACTTTAATACCATTAGCTTTTTGGTCTTCAATATATTTAACTGCTGCTTTTGCTGCTAAACGACCTTCTGTAAATGAACCTGAAGAGAATTTATGTGCACTTCCCCCAACAGTATCTCCAGCTCCAAAAAGTCCCTCAATTGTTAGCATTCTATTATAACCCCAGAAATATTCTGGTGGTGATAGATCTTCTGGTCCACTTACCCATGCACCTGAACATGTAGCATGAGATCCCATAACATAAGGCTCGGAAGTAGTAAGTTCTGGATTTGTGTATTTTGGATCAATATTTTGTGACGCCCAAACAACAGCTTGACCAACTGTCATTCCAAGGAAATTTTCCCAGCCAACAGTCTCTAAATGTGGATCCTGAAAAGCCTCTGTAGTGACCATGTGAATTGGGCCTCCACCTGCCATTGTTTCTTGAATAAATGCATGATTTCTTAAGCATGTTGGTGTCGGGTGATGATCTATATATTCGCCGACTAATTCTTTAGTTTGTTCATACCATTTCTTCTCGTAGTTTTCTCCATTAGCATTTTGAGTATAAGTTTTAAGGTGTAGGAAATATGCTCCAACTGGACCATATCCATCTTTAAATCTACATAACACTATTCTATTTTCCATTTGAGTCATTTTTGCTCCAGCTGCAATAGGAAGTGCGTATGCTGAACCATTACTCCAAGGAGCATACCAAGTTCTTCCCATACCTTCTCCAACAGCCCTTGGCTTAAATATGTGAGATGCTCCACCTGCAGCAACTATAACTGTTTTTGCTCTGAATACATGGAAGTCTCCGGTTCTCATATTAAATCCAACAGCTCCACCTACTCTATTTTCTTTTTCTTCATCCATTAAAAGATGAGTGATCATTATTCTATTGTAAATCTTGTCAGCTGATTTTTTTGCAGCTTCAGCAACTATCGGCTTATAACTTTCACCATGAATCATGATTTGCCATTTACCTTCTCTAAGATAACGACCAGTTTTTTCATTTTTCATCATTGGTAGGCCCCACTCATCAAACATGTGAACTGTTGAATCTACGTGACGAGCCATATCATAACCTAAATCTTCTCTTACCATTCCCATTAAATCATTACGTGCGTATCGAACATGGTCCTCCGGTTGGTTTTCACCCCATTGCATACCCATGTAACAGTTAATTGCGTATAGTCCTTGGGCAACCGCACCACTTCTATCTATGTTTGCTTTTTCAACACAAACAATTTTCAAATCTCTTCCCCAGTGCCTTGCTTCAAAAGCAGCACCTGTTCCAGCCATTCCACCTCCAACTACTAGAACGTCACAATCTTCGTAATGTGTTTTATGCTTAGCCATTAATAGTAAACTCCCTTTTTGAAAGTTTCTTTAGGAACTGATGGTAGTTCTCCATCAATATTTAGACCTTCTGGCTCAGTGTATAATCTTTGAGAATTTATCTCTCCCTGATTTGGTTTATCTCCCTCAGCAAGTTTTGGAATAAACTTTCCCCATGGTTTAGTTGTAATTGGAGATACAAAATCTTTTGTAGTTCCGTTTCTAAATTTGATTTTCCATGAGATGGTTCCTTTTTCTTCTTCTCTTCTAACTCTTACACTGTGTCCCATTGGTGCAAAATCTGCATATCCTCTTACATCAATTGCATGATTAGGGCATGCTTTAACACACGAATAGCACTCCCAACAAAAGTTTGGTTCAATATTCTTTGCTCTTCTTATTGTTTCATCGATATGCATTATATCTGATGGGCAAATATCTACGCAGTGACCACAGCCATCACATCGAGTCATATATACAAAAGTAGACATAATTTAATTTTTCTCCTTTATAATTTTTATCATATTAATAGTGTTTTGGCTCTTCTCTTTTTATACCTAAACCAAATTGTTCAGGTGCATCTGCTTCTGGTGGTAGATTATCTCTAGAACCATCAGCTTCTGCTAAATTTTTTTGTATTGCTGCGCCAGGTTTATAAAACATATGAGCAAATTTTGACCAATATACTCCACCAAATAAAACCAGATTTGCAACAATGAATAATGCTAAGAAAACCATATCATCATATCTTCCAACAAGATTTAGTGATTGAAGATAAGACCATATCAAACCAAATAAAGATGATGCTATTAATGCTAAAACAAATAAGTCAGCTTTAATTACTCTAAACCAAGGTTGTGCCTCAGAATAAACATCAACTCTTAAAAAGAACCAAAACCAAGATCCTCCTAATACAGTTAGCGCTGCTCCAATATGCCATATCATTGGCCATACTGCAGGTGTTGTAGATCCTGGAGATGTATAAAAAAAGATCATTACAACTGAACCTACCCAAAAAAGTATAGTTCCATACATTCCCATTACATGCGCCACTCTTCTTTTGCCGGCTCCAAGTTCTGATGTAGTAGCAATGTCGCTTGCTATAGTTTTTGAAATTACAGATATTCTCTCTCCTGTTGATAATGTTTTTGTAGCTGATAATTTTGCTTTCTTTGCATTATTAAAGAAATACTTCACATTTTTTTTATGAATAATATCCATAACTGTTCCAACTAGAATTAATAAACCCATTAAAATAACAAAAGATTGCATCAAAAATGGTGGTACAGTCTCAGCAAGTATTAAAAATGGATTAGTTGATATCATTGTGAATTTGTTCCTTCCGCTTAAGATTTTTAGTATACTTATTTAAATAGATCAACCGCGATATAATGACATTTCAACAGCTTATAAACGTAATTATTATTTAGTTTTACGTACATAATGTTGTTTCGAGGCAATTACACTTCTAACACCACCTTGGGGATTATCAACGTCTCCAGATCTTCTTGGAATCAGATGAATGTGACAATGATTAATTGATTGTCCTGCAGTTTTGCCAGAGTTAGACCCGACATTAAATCCCTCGATTGTATGATCTTTAATTTCAAGCTTCTTTTTAAGTTGTTTTAGAAGGGCATCACAAGCAAGAACTTCCTCGTTATTTAGTTCAAAATAATTTTCAACATGTCTCTTTGGAACAATTAAAGAATGATACTTTGAAACTGGGTAAGTATCATAGCTCGCGTAGGCTAATTCATTCTCTAGTTCGAAATCATTGGTAGATATATTGCAAAACAAACATGGGTTATTGGGATCTCTCATTTTTTAATTATAAATATATTTTTCTTTTTTAAATTCTTTTTCAAAAGTTTTGTACATTGAATTAAATATTTTGTTTTTCCTTCTCTTCCAATTGCTATCTACAATATAACTTGTCGAAACTACTCCTTTACCAGAACCAACAAGCAAGATTTCATCAAATTGATTTAATTCTTTTAGATAGATATTTTTTTTAATAATATTAAATTTTTTTTCATAAAATTTAAGGTTTGTTCCTCTATAATATTTATTTTTTGCTGAATAAATTTTATTCTTTTTAACAAATAATAAATTTGAAGTTCCAGTTTCAAATATTTTATCATTTACACATAAAGCAATGTCTTCTTTTGAAGTATTCATTTTCGATAAGTAACCTAGTATTTTTTTGTATTTTAAATTTTTATATTCAGGTTTCACTCTTTCATAGTGAACTAATTTAATACCAAATTTTTGCTTAGGTTTAACTCTGTCTCTAAGTGATATTGAAATAGTTTTTTTATTTAAAGCAACTCTAAGTAAATGATTGTAAGATTTTGTTTTATCTATATTTTCATTTATTAATTTTAATATTTTACTTTTTATTCCTTTTTCATAGATCTTATAGGCCTTTAATGATTTTATTAAATTGTCAATGTGTGTTTTAAAAAAAAGAATTTTAGGTGGCTTATTATAGATCCACATTGTTGTAAAAACTCCATCCTTATTCCATAGATCATCGAACCCAATTTCTTTAAAGTTTTTACGCTGATAAGATTTTTTTAATAAGTATTTTACCATTATTTGTCAAAAAAGATTCTGGGTGAAACTGAAATCCATATATATCATCTTGAGTATTTTCGAAACCCATTGCAATATCAGATTTAGTACATCTCATAGTGATATTAAAGTTTTCATTCATAAAAGGTTCTTTTAGCTTAAGCGAGTGATACCTGCCAACTTTAAAAATTGAATTTTTTTCAAAAATAGAATGATTACTTGTAACTTTTACAGTCGATTGAAAACCATGATAAATATTTTTTTGTTGAATAATTTTTCCATTTTCACTGTGTAAGATCAATTGATAACCAAGACAAATACCAATAATTTTTTTTGTTCCTTTAAATTTATTATAAATATTTATAGAAGTTGGATAATCTTTTGGTGACCCTGGTCCAGGGGAAAATACAATTGTGTTACATTTATCTAATATTTTTTTATTTATATCATAGTAATTAGAGCAATATACTTCATCAAATTCAGAAAATTGATGAACTACATTCCAAGTAAATGAGTCTTGATGATCAATAATATAAATCATTTAAATAATTCCAAAAGTGATTTTGCTTTGATAAAGTTTTCATTGAATTCTTTCTTTGAATTACTATCCAACACAACTCCAGAAGCTGCGGATATTTCTGATCTATTTTTAAAGTTTAAAATTGATCTAATAATTATATTAAACCGCATATCCTGATTAAATTTTATATACCCAAAACTCCCAGTAAAAATATTTCTATCTTCCTTTTCTTGCGAATTAAGTAATTCTAATGTTCTTATTTTAGGACAACCAATAACAGATCCACCTGGCATCATTGATTTAATTATTTCTTTAATTGAAATATTACTATTTAATTTTCCAATAATACTAGTCACGTAGTGATATAGGTGTTTATATTCTTCTACATATTTTTGCTTTTTAATTTTTACTGTACCCGGTTTGCATATTCTAGATAGATCATTTCTCTCAAGATCTACAATCATATTATGCTCTTTAGTTTCTTTGTTGTTATTTCTAAAGAATCTGAGAGCTTTAGATTTTGTTGTATATTTATTTTTTTTTAAGGTTCCAGCAATGGGTTTGGTATTAATAAAATTGCCAACTCTATTGATTAAAGTCTCGGGTGAACAACTAACTATCGAGTAATCTTTATCTCTGATCATAAACGACTCGGGCGACGAGTTAATCTTCATTAGTTTCCAAAAGAAATTTACTGAATTTATAGTCGATTTATTCTTATATTTTGTACATATTTTTATTTGATAAGTTTCTCCTTCTCTAATTTTTCTAGAAAATGCATTAAATATTTTTTGGTATTTATTAAATTCTATATTTAGTTTGAAAGGGCTAAGAATTTTAGTTTTATGAAAAAATTCTTTAAATTCAGCTTTTTTTAAATTTGAATGTATTATAATTTTGTTTCTTATTTTGATTAAAGTTTCAGGCTTATAAAAAATACCTTTGTAGAAATTCATTTTTTTTTGATTTTTTAGAGATAAATTTAAAAGACTACATAAAATCTCATAACCAAAAAATCCCACATATAAGTCGGTTTCTTTTCTATATTTTTTTGAAGAAAAGCTATCTAAAAATTTTGCAATATTATTTTTGTTAAGCGTTATCTTCTTTGAAAAATCCGTATAAATATTATACCCCCCATCAACTTTATAGATAATAAGGGGCTTATTAGACTGATAAAGTTTTTCTAAATATTTATTATGCTGAAATTTATGCTGGCTGAACTCTTTCAATTGTTTTCTCTATAATAGGTAAGTGTATCACACCTGCAAAAATTGATAATGCGATAGATGCGTACCAGGCATAATCAAAATTACCATGCATCTCATAAAAAACCCCCCCTAGATATGCTCCAAGAAAAGATCCAATTTGATGACTAACAAAAACTATACCATATAAAAGGCCCAGATGTTTTGTTCCAAATATATGCCCAACTATTCCATTTGTTGGAGGTACTGTAGAAAGCCATAGTAGGCCAAAGGTAACTCCAAAGACAACACAATTAAATACGCTTGGCGGTAAAAATATAAAATAAATTAATGATACACCTCTTAAAAAATAGATCGCACTAAGTACTTTTTTTTTACTATACCTAGTGGCCAAAAATCCTGCCCCAATTGTTCCTATCATATTAAAAACACCTACTAATGCCAAAATCATTGCTGCCGTCCAATCAGGCAAACCTCTATCCATCATATAAGTTGGGATATGTGTTGCAACTAAAGCAATGTGCCAACCACAAACAAAAAATCCAAGAGTTAAAAAAATAAAGCTTTTATTTCCAAAAGCTTCTTTAAGAGCTTCCGTTGCTGTTTGATTATTATCTAGATTACTACTACCTACAGGAACCTTGGGTGTATTGACAAATAAAGCAACAATTAATCCAATGCCTAAAAGAAAGCAAAAGTATAAGATGGTAATTTCCCAACCCATTTCAATTAGAGAATATCTAACCAATAAAGGTGAAACAAAAAAACCAAAAGATCCTGCGCAAGTAACAATGCCTGTAGCAATTGTTCTATTGGAAGCTGGAAAATGTTTCGCTACAACAGATACAGGAATACTAATAGCGGTGCCACCTAGTCCAATACCTATTAACACCCCAATTGTAAGTGTAAAATAGTGCCCCGTGTTAAGACCTGAGTAAAAAAGTAATAGCCCCGCTAAAAAAAATAAAAAACCAACAAAAATAGCTGTTGCTCCGCCGTATTTATCAGTGATGAAACCAAAAACTGGGCTAAAAATCCCCCACATTAAAAGCTGCAACCCAATTACAAAACCAAAATGTGAAATAGAAATATTTAGATCTGCATTGAAATCAAAAAAAAAAAGACCAAATGTTTGCCTAATACCCATTGCAAAAATAACTGTTAATGAAGCTGCTACAAGTGTGATTAGGGCTTTTTTACTGGTAAAAAATTTTTCTGCGCTCATTTAACGAGCATAAGGCTTTTTCTAATATCTGCAATTAAATCTTTTGGGTCTTCTAGTCCTATATGTAATCTTACTAAGTGTTCATTTTTGTTTAAATTAAGGAATTTTCTATCTCCCATCTCAATATCACTTTGCAGCAATGCTAAACTTTCAAAGCCTCCCCAACTATATCCATGACCAAACAATTTTAACGAATTTACAAATTTTAAAACTGATTTTCTACTTTTTGATTTTATGATTAAACCCATAAGACCTGAAGACCCTGAATAATATTTTTTCCACATTTTAAAATTAAATGAACTCTTTTTATAAGGGTATAAAAGTTTTACTTTTTTACTTTTTGATAGGAACTCGCAAACTTTTTTAGCATTAGACTCATGTTTATCTAATCTTATATCCAAAGTTCTCAAACCTCTCGTGATTAAGTAAGCATCATCTGGTCCAAGTCTCAATCCTAAAATATCATCTGCTTTTTTTACGTGTTTATAAACTTTTTTATTAACTGCTAAGCTACCACCCATTACATCAGAATGGCCTGAATAATATTTTGTTGCTGATACAATAGACATGTCAAATCCTAATTTGATAGGTTTTAAAAAGTAAGGAGTGGCCCAAGTGTTATCAATTGCTGTAAATATATTATTTTTTTTTGCAATAGAAATAATCTTAGAAAGATCCTGAAACTCAAAGGTGTTACTACCTGGGCACTCAACATAAATTAATTTTGTTTTTTTTGTTACACTTTTTTCTAGTGACTTTAAGTCATGTGGGTTATAAAATTTTGTTTTGATACCAAACTCTTTAAGATAATTTTTGCTTAAATTTCTGGTTGGATTATATAATGGATCTGAGATTAATATCTCATCTCCTGGTCTAGTGACACTAAAGATAGAAAGAAAAACAGAACCAAATCCCGTTGGTGTTAAGAATACATTGTAAGACTCTTCTAGTTTTGTGAGTATTTTTTGTAATATGAAAGTTGTCGATGTACCTTTTCTGCCATAGTCATGATGTCCTCCTAATGGTTTCTTTAAAGCCATTCTTTGAGTTCTTCTTAAATCTTGCATAGATTTAAAAATTATAGTAGATGCCCTCACAACTGGTGGATTTACTGATTGGTTATGAAAATCTTTAGCAGTATGCTTTAAAAAAGTTTTAAAGGAATAGTCCATAAAAAATTTGATATGTAGTTAGGACAATGCTATATCCACCAAATAAGTCAATAAAATAGTAAAATTAAGGAGATTATGGGATACCCAAAAAAGCACAGAGGCCGAAGAAAAATGGGCTCAAAAAAGAGAAGAGCTAGAAAAAAAAATAAAAAGAAATAGAAATTTTTAATCTTTAATCCAACCACCACCTAAAACTTTATGACCAAATTGGTCTTTCTTGTAAAATACACAAGCTTGACCAGGTGAAATACCATATTCAGGATTTAATAAATCAACATTTGCATAATTTTCATTTTGAATATGTATTTTTGCATCTAAAAGTTTTCCAGTCGATCTAACTTTTACCAAAACATTCTCACTAAACTCTTCTCTTTCAACTAATAAATTTAAATCTCTTAAATTAATACTTGTTTTTGATAATTCTTCTTTCGGACCAATAAATATTTCATTTTTATTAGCATCAATTTTTATTACATAAAATGGTTCTTCGTTTGAAACTTTAATACCTTTTCTTTGTCCAATAGTAAAATTAACTATTCCATCGTGCACTCCAACCACTTTACCATCCAAATTTTTTATATTTCCTTTTTTGTATGACTCTGGTTTAAACTTTTTAATTACCGATGCATAATCACCATTTGGAACAAAACAAATATCTTGGCTATCCGGCTTATCTGCAACATTTAAATTCAAGTTTTTAGCTATTTCTCTTGTTTTGTCTTTAAGTAAGCCACCTAATGGAAATCTTATATAATTTAATTGTTCTCTTGTTGTATTAAATAAAAAATAACTTTGATCTCTGTTTTCATCAATAGCTCTATACATATTAGTTAAATTGTTCTCTGTTAAACTTTTTACATAATGACCAGTAATTAATGCATCTGCATTTAAATCTTTCGAAAATTCAAATAAATCTTTAAATTTTACTGTTTGATTGCATTGTACACATGGTATCGGTGTTTCTCCTTTTAAGTAACTTTCAACGAAGTTATCAATCACACCTTGTTTAAACTTATCTTGATAATATAATATCTTGTGTTCAATATCTAATTTATGCGCAACTCTTTTTGCATCCATTATATCTTGACCAGAACAGCATTGTTTTGAAGCAGCAACCTCTTTGCCATCGTTATATAGTTTCAAAGTAATTCCAATAACTTTATAGCCTTCTTGTTTCATCATCCCAGCAACAGTTGAGGAGTCAACGCCCCCTGACATGGCAACTACAACAGTTGTTTCTGATGGTTTTTTATTAAATCCCAATGAGTTAGTTTGTAAATTCATTTGATGGTATTTATACTTATTTCTATTATAAGTTAAATTAAATGATTTTAGATTTTGAGCCAGGTGACAAAGTTATTAACCCAGCAAATAAAAGTTGGGGAATTGGTCAAGTCCAGTCAATAATTAAAGAAAAAGTTACCGTGAATTTTGAAAATGTAGGAAAAAAAGTAATAAACGCAAATAATATTGAGCTTGAAAGAATTAGTAATGATTGATGATGATAAAATAAAAAAAGTTGTGGAGAGTCTAATCGATACTTTTTTAGAAGCTGGAGAAGTTTCAATAAAACTAAGAAATGAGGGTTTAAATAAGGAAATCAAATCAGACAATACTCCTGTTAGCAATGGTGATATTGAGGTAAATAAAATAATCACAAAAAAATTGCTAGAGTTGACACCAGATATACCCATTGTTTCTGAGGAAACTTCACACAATAAATCTAAAAATAATTTAAAAAACTTCTGGCTAGTTGATCCAATTGACGGAACATACGACTATATAAATGATGGTGAGGAATTCACTATTAATGCTGGATTAATTTTAAATGGAAAAGCTGTTGCCGGTTTAATTAATGTGCCTGCAAAAAAAAGGATGTTTTATAGTTTTGGAAAAGGTCAATCATATGAAATTACTTCTAACAAAACTATAAAATTAGACTGTAAGAAAATTACTCCTAAAGGTTTAATAAAAGTAGTTTCGTATTCAAACAAACTAAAACCTGAAATTGAAAAAATTCATAAAGATTTAGGAGTTACACAACACGTTCGAATGAAAAGCTCTCTTAAATTTTGTGTAATAGCTACAGGAGAATTTGATGGATATGTTGCTGAGCCAAGAGCTTGCGAATGGGATATAGCTGCAGGGCATGCTATACTTGAAAATGCAGGTGGAATAATAACAGATTTTAATGGCAATGAAATTACGTATGGTAAAAAAGATTTTAAAAATCCAAGTATAATTTTAAAGAGAAGTAAAAATTTATAATGAGCGAACAATTAAGAATAATTTTAATTATAATTGTATCTGTATCAATATTTGGTTTAATTGTATTTGTGATGGTTAAAAACTATATAAGAAATAAAATTCAATACTATTTAGAAGAAAAAAATAAAAAAACTAAAGAAGATTAATTATTTTTAAATATTCATCTTTTTCAAGATCCATAACTCTTCTTGAAACTTCAAAATCGAAACCTGAACGAGCTAATACTCCTATATCTTTTTTGTAAAACAAAGGTCGATTATCCTCTTGTCTTGATGGTCCAATTCTTTTCTTTTTACAGATTTTTATGGCTGAAAAAAAATCCTGATCTTCATTCTTGTCTTTTATTTGTTCAATTGTATTTTTAATATATTTTTCACCTACACCTTTATTCATTAAGTAATTTCTTATTTTGTTTATAGATGATCCTCTTTGTATTAAACTTTTTGCTTTAGATTCTGAATAAAACTTATCGTTTATAAACTTTGATTTCTCTAAATCCTCAAGAACAATATCTATAAGATTAGAAACATCATTTTTTTTTATATTAGGGGTCCTTGATGTTAAATATTTTTTTAATAAATAAGTTCTTAATTGTTGTTTAGATGGTGCAAATTTTTCTACATAATTAAGTGCAAAATTCGTCATCTCATCAACGGTTACTTCTAAAGTCTTTTTTTTATTTTTTATGGGAATCATTGTTTTATTTAATATAATATAAAAATAATATGATTGAACAAATAGCAGCTTTTTTTACCATTGAGATGATTTATTTGTGGTTAAATATAGGTGTAATACCCTTCTGGTTAATTCTGATTATTTTTCCACAGTCAAAGATTTGTGGATTATTGGTTACTTCTGTGTTTCCTTTTTTAATTTTAACAGCTGTCTATGTTTATCTAGGTTATTATTTCTACATTTCTGGGTATGACTTTGATTATAATTTTACGTTGTACCTCGGTCTGTATGACTTGAGAAATCTCTTTGAGGCTGAAGCTTTTTTGATAATGTTTTGGACACACTTTTTAGCAATAAACTTATTTTGTGGAGCGTGGATAATGAAAGATAGTCAAAAATTATTTATGTCTAGATATATAGTCTTCATTCCAATAATAATAACTTATTTTATTGGTCCCTTGGGTTTAGTTATTTATTGGATAATAAGAATATTCTACGCTAAAAGAATAAATTTGTTAGATTAAAAGCTAAATTACTTTAATACTTTAAAACCTGAATTTTGCATTGATCCAAAACCTCCATCTACATGGCAAATATTTTTAAAACCCATACTTTGTAAAGTTTTTGTTGCTAATGCTGATCTTAAACCCCCAGCACAAAACAGAACCATTTCCTTATTCATATCAATTTTACCATCTTTAAAATATTGACTATCTGGATCCATCCAAAATTCCAGCATTCCTCTTGGTATGTGAGAAGACTTTTCTATTCTTCCTAATCTTTCTAATTCTCTTACATCTCTGATATCGATAAGGTTGCATGTATCATTATTTAATTTTTCTAGAGCTTCCTCTGGTGATATAGTTTTAATTTCTTTTAAAGCTTCTGCGACTAAAGTTGATGCTGATTTTATTGTCATAAATGTTTATTACACTAAATTAAAAATATTACTATATAAATTAAACAAAGGTTATTAAATGAAAGCTCCAAATTTTAAATTGTCATCTACGTCAGGTAAAACTGTTGAATTAAGTAAAGTAAAATCAAAATTTATCATCATCTATTTCTATCCGAAAGATAATACAAGTGGATGTACAATTGAGACAAATGATTTTAATAAACTTTTAAGTAAATTTGAGAAACTTGGATGTACAATTTTTGGAATATCCAAAGATAGTTTAGAAAGTCATGAAAAATGGAGTAAAAAACTTAACTTAAAATTTGAACTATTAGCAGACGAAGATAAAACTTCTTTAAAAGCTTATAAAGCTTGGGCAAAAAAGAAATTTATGGGTAGAGAATTTATGGGCACAGTAAGAAGTACTTTTATTATTGAGAAAAATAAAATCATTAAGGAATGGAGAAACGTTAAGGCAGCTGGCCATGCTGCAGAGGTTTTAGACTTCATAAAAAATTACTAAAAAAAAGGCCCCAGTTAAGGGGCCTTTTGTCAACTATAGAGAGAGATAGTTATTCTTTAGTCTCTTATTGCGTATGCGATTACTCCAGACTCTGTAACATCTGTACCAAGTCTTTCTGCTTCTTTGCTCAATCTTATACCCATTGTACTCTTCATAATTCCCCATACTATTAGAGATACTACAAATACAAATGCATTGATTGAAATTACTCCTAGAAGCTGCGCTCCGAATGATGCATCACCGTTAGTTAGTGGAACTGCTAAAGTTCCCCAAATTCCAGCGAACAAGTGAGCAGGTACCGCTCCTACTACATCATCGATTTTTAGTGAGAATAATAATTTAGTTCCGAAGACAACTATTATTCCACCGATCGCACCTATAAGAATTGCTGCTAGCGGTGAAGGCATTAATGGTTCAGCTGTAATTGCAACAAGACCACCAATTGCTCCGTTAAGCATTTGAATAACATCAGTTTTACCCGACATTAATCTTGTTATTGCACCAGCTGCTAATACACCACCACAGGCTGCTAAGTTTGTATTAATGAAAATATTTGAAACTGCTACTGCATCATCAAATGTTCCCATTGCTAATTGTGATCCACCATTAAATCCGAACCAACCTAGCCATAAAATAAATACACCAACTGTAACTAATGGTACAGAAGATGCTGCAAATGGCTTCATAGGTTTAGCTGCTCCAGATTTATCAAATCTACCAGTTCTAGCTCCTAAAAGGATTGCTCCAGCTAATGCTGCTGCACCTCCTGTTGAGTGAACAAGTGTAGAGCCAGCAAAGTCGGAGAAACCAGCAGCTGCTAACCAGCCACCTCCCCACTGCCAACCCATAACGATTGGATAGATAATTCCTGATAGAATAGCCGCAAATAAAAAGAACGGCCATAATTTAATTCTTTCAGCTAATGTTCCAGATACAATTGAAACTGTTGTTGCACAGAAAACCATTTGGAAATACCAATCAGATCCATCTGCATATCCAGTATCCACTGAACTTGCATCAGACCATGGAGTAAAGCTTCCAATGTATCCACCTTCTGGAATTCCGTATGCTAGGTTATATCCAACCATCCAGAACATAATTCCAGCTATTGAAAATAATCCGATATTTTTGGCACATATTACTGATACACTTTTTGATGTTACCATCCCTGATTCGAGCATGGCAAAACCTGCTGCCATAAACATTACTAAGAAACCACAAACCAAGAAAAGAAATGTATTGAATATGAAACCAACTTCAGCTGAAACTGTAGTTTCAGCATAACCTGCACTAGTCATATTTAGTAAGAAAAATAAACTTACTAATGGACCAGCCAGTTTTTTTAAAAGTTTAAGCATTTCACCTCCGTTTAATTAAAGAAGTTGTTATAGATTTAATAAAACTAAAAACTATTGATTGTTATTTAAAAGAGATATGCAGTATTTGCATGTAGTACACCGTATGCTTGCATAAAAAAACAGCCTTTATTAAATTTTAATTTTTAATAAAGGCTGTTTTAAAAAGTTTATTTATTGAAAACTTCTTTAAGCGCTTTTGCAGGCAAAAACTTTACCTTTTGAGAAGCAGCGATTTGGATTTGTTCTCCAGTTCTTGGATTTCGACCAATTCGGGCTTTTCTTTTAGCCACTTTATATGTTCCAAAACCAGCAATTTTAACATTATCGTCGCCTTTTAAAGCGTCCAAAATAGTGTTGGTAATCGTATCAAATGTACGCTCAGCATCAGCTTTACTTTGATTTAATGACCCTGCTAATTTTGCTATAAGTTGTTTTTTGTTCATTTTAGCTCCGGTTTTAAAGGTTATATTTATATACTTAACAAAATCGTTGATAATTCAAGCTTTTTTTTTGTGTCTTTAATTAAATTTACCACAACATATAGTTGTAAATAAGTATTGATATATATAGCTTTTTTAACGTTAGAAAATCCCTTTAAAATAAGCCTAAATCTTTAAGGTCATTGAATGTTGCAAAAAACATTAAAGTTAACAATAAAAACATTCCGATTCGAAAAAAACCTTCCTGTGTTTTTTGACTTAATGGCTTTCCTAAAACCTTTTCAAATGCATAAAACATCAAATGACCCCCATCTAAAAGAGGAATTGGAAATAGGTTAATTAAGCCTAAACTTATTGATATATAGGCCATCATACTAATAAATGGCAATATTCCAAATTCAGCCACTTGTCCTGAAATTTTTGCTATTCTAATTGGGCCACCTAATTGGGAGCTATCTCCCGATCCAGTAAGCATTGACCCCATATATTTAAGAGATGAAGTAGTTACAAAATATACTTCTTTAACAGACTCTATTAATGCATTTGCTGGCCCTAATCGTTTATGATTTATTTCATTGTTATATGGACTTAGTTTAATACCAACTATTCTTTTATTAATTTTATTTCCTAAATTATCAACGCCTGCAACAATTTTTGGTTTAACCTTTAATAATACCTCTTGATCATATCTAGAAATTTTGAAATCAACTATCTCAGATGTTGACATTAAAATCAGTTTAGAAACGTCGAGAATACTTTCAACTTTATTGTTATCTATTTCAAGTATCACATCATTTTTTTGCATTCCAGCTACTTCTGCTGGACTATCTTTTTGAACTTCGTCAATAACTGCTGGCGTAAAGTCTTTTCCAGCAAACATGTATATGAATAAAAAAATAAATATTGCTAAAACGAAATTTGCTATTGGCCCACCCGCTACAATTAAAGACCTTTGATACAAAGGTTTTGTTACAAAGAGTTTTTCCTGGTCCTCTTTGTTATATTTTTTTAACAATTCTTCTTGATCAGCTTGAGAAAATACATTTCTGTCACCAAAAAATTTGACATAACCTCCAAGAGGTATCCAGCAAATTTTCCATCTAGTTCCCGATTTATCATTCCAACCAATCAATTCTCTGCCAAAACCTATTGAAAAGTCAGTTACACCAACTCCATATCTTTTTGCAAAATAATAATGACCATATTCATGTATGAAAACAACTACCAAAATCAGTACAATAAATGGCAATATAAAAGAGAGCATTATAGTTATTTATATAAATTATATTGGTTTCCTACAAGTTTCAAAGTGTCCAGTTTATGTCAATTATAAGCATTCTAAAGTCCTAAATAAATGATTTATTGTAATTGGCATTAGAACATATAAGCATTTTCTATATATCTTTAAAAGAATCAAGCATGAAAAACTTTAATGAATTAGACATAGAAAACAAACTAAAGAATTCAATTAAGTATTCAAATTTTATCACACCCACACCAATTCAATCCCAAGCAATACCCATTGCACTTGAGGGAAAAGATGTTCTGGGAACCGCACAAACTGGTACGGGCAAAACTTTAGCTTTTACAATTCCACTTATAAATAAATTGATCATTAATAAAAATGCAATGGCCTTAATCATATGCCCAACGAGAGAATTGGCTAGTCAGGTAATGAGTACGATATCTAAACTTACTTTAGGAGATATAAGAATTGGCAATGCTCTTTTGATTGGTGGAGAAAGTATGCAAAAACAACTAAGACAGTTAAATAAAAGAGCTCGAATAATTGTTGGAACACCAGGCAGAATTAACGATCATTTAAAAAGAAAAAGCTTAAATTTATCAAGAGTTAATTACTTAGTTTTAGATGAAACTGATAGAATGCTTGATATGGGGTTTACGCCTCAAATTGAAATAATTTTAAAATTTATCCCAAAGGAACATCAAACATTATTATTTTCAGCCACTTTGCCGAATAATATATTAAAAATTTCTGAAAAATATTTGAGAAAACCAGAAAGAATTTCAGTTGGATCAGTTTCAACTCCAATAGAAAAAATTAAACAAGAAACCTTTCAAATAACTCCAGATAAAAAATATCATGAATTAATCAATCAATTAGTTGAGAGACAAGGTTCAATATTAGTTTTTGTTAAAACAAAACATGGTGCAGATAAAATTGTAAAAAGATTAAAATATGATGCTCATTCAGCAGAGGCAATTCATGGAAATCTAAGACAAAGTAAAAGAGACAGAGTTATTAGAGGATTCAGATCTGGTAAAAATAGAATTTTAGTTGCAACTGATGTTGCTGCTAGAGGATTGGATATTCCATTAATTCAACATGTAATAAATTATGATCTGCCACAAGTACCTGAGGATTATATTCATAGAGTTGGTAGAACAGGTAGAGCAGGTAAAGAAGGATCGGCACTTACCTTCTTAACAAATAATGATCGTAGTATGTGGAGAGAAATTCAGAAATTAATAAATCCAAATTTTAAATTAGAAGAAAGTTTTCATAGAAAATCTAACAAAAAAAATAAAAAATTTAAAAAAAGAGGTAAATCATTCAAAGATAGCGGAAATAGAAACGATAGGCGGGATAACAAAAGAAAATTTAAGTTTAAAAGTAATAAATTTAAAAAGTCTAATTCAGATAAGCCAAACAACAATGATGGTGAATTTGATAAAAAAAAGAAATTTAAGTTTAAAAATAAAAAATTTAAAAAATTTCATACTGATAACTTAAAAGAACAAGGTGATAATCCTAATAGTAGAAAAAAATTTAAATTTAAGAAAAAATTTAAGAATAGAAAAAGACCAAGAAATTTCTCCTTTAAAAAATTTAAAAAAAATTAAATTACCTCAATTTCCACGTAACCATGGGTAAGAGTGTTGCAACAATAAATGAGCAAAACAACAAAGATTGTGAGATAAATATTGGAAAAAAATCAGCAGGTAATATTATTCCTACAAGTATTGATTTTGTGAAATCGGGACTAGGAAATAATAGAATTCCACCAATTAAACCAACTATAATTGAGACATATGCATTTTTTTCATTAAATGATTTTGAATAAAAACCATAAAATACACTTAATACTGCTGCACAACAAAATAAATCAGCTAATAAAAATAGATATAAAATACTTAATCCTTTTGATGCAACAAAAAATGAAATCAAGGATAAAATTATTATAATTTGTTTAGATAATTTTAAATAATTACCTTTAAATTTTATAACTTTATTTCCATCAACAATAATCAAACTAGAGATAGCATTTACCAGTGTATCTATACTACTCACTGTCAGTGAAATTGCTAAAATAGTTATTATTATTGATAAAAAGATGGCTTGGTCTTTTAACAATAAAGAAAAGAATGCAAGGTCAGGAACTACGCTTGGATTTTGGGAGGTTGCAACTAAACCTGAAAAGCCCATCATGAATACTATTGGTATAATAATTATAAAAGAAACTATTAAGCTATTTTTTAAAACTTTATTATTTTTAGCAGCATAAACTCTTTGCCAGTTACCTTGATGAAAAAGATTAGTTGCAGCAACAGCTATAAAAAAAGTTAGGCCTGCAGTAAAGTTAGGCAAATAACCTGAGCTTAGCAAATATGGTTTGTTCTGTTTTACAAACTCAAAACTAAAATCATTAGAATTAAAAGAAATTAAATAAGAAAATGCAATTATTAAGAGCAAACCAAAAACTATAAATTGAATATTATCTGTAAATATTGAAGCTCTAAGACCACCATACAAAGTGTAGACAAGTGAGCTGACAATTACAATAAATGCCGTGATCCATAGATCAGTTCCTGAAATGTAATTAATTAAAATTGAAACGGCGGTAACTTCTGCTATTAAAAAAATAGTCATATAGAAAATAGATAAAAACAAAATTAACTTAAATAATTGTGAGCCAAATCTAGATCTAATCACCTCAATTAATGATTTTCCTGTTGGATATTTATCTCTAAATTTTTTTCCTAAATAAATTAATGCAAAAAGAGGAAACGCTGTCCCTAAAGAATATCCAATAACAGCCCCTACTCCTCCCCAGGTTGCTGCTGATGCCGGACCGAATAAAATCCACGCACCTAGAGCAGATGCAACTAAACTAGTTGTTAGTGAAAAAGTCCCTACAGATCTACTTGCAACTAAATAATTGTTTAACCCTTGATATTTTTTTGAATATACAAGGCCAACTATTACAAAAATGATACTAATAATTAAGGTTAATAAAATTGCAGATGATTGATTTAATATGTTTATTTGATCCATTTTTCCCTTTCTGAATTACCGGACAGGTTCTTTGGGTATTTCTCAGCCATATGGCACCCCAAAATAATTTTTATATTAAATGGTATATAAGTAAAGAGAGATGTTAAGCAACTATATGAATTATACATAGCTATTATTCACTATTAGCGCTCCTAAAATATAAATAATGTTGTAATTAATAATTTCTCTCTCTTATTATAAGTTAATTATAATACTAGGCTTCGCAGATTGAAGCCTAGAGAAGAAATTTTATTGAATTTTCAGCCTAAATTGGAAACAGATGTGTCACTATAAATTATTTTCTTTAGTTGCCTAAAGGTGTAAATTTACAATGTCTATGAAAAAGTTTTTTATTTTTATTTTCTGTTTTTTTGCATTTGCTGCAAATTCAATGGAAAAGAAAACTACATTTGATAAAGATTTGTTTAGCAAAGCCCAGTCTGAGGGTAAAATTATAGTTATCAGTTCTTGGATCGAATATTGTGGATCTTGTGCAAATCAAATGAAAGTTTTGCAAAAAGCAAAAAAAAATGGTGAATTATTAGATATTAAATTCGATAAC
>CACLZS010000017.1 GCA_902611465.1 uncultured Pelagibacteraceae bacterium
CAATTCAATTACTAGTTTTTTTAATTTCTCTTCTTCATCGCCATATCCAATACAAGTATAAGTAATATCAGGGAAGATTTCTTTTAGGTTTCTAACAGCCATAATTACTTTTTCATGATTTTTTCTTTTATCAAATCTTGATACTGTAATTATTCTATTTTTCTTTCCTTTTAATATTTCTTCAGCTTCATCCAAATATTTTTTTGGAACTTCAACTACTGGATCAATTCCAGGATTTATGATAACTATTTTTTCCTCTTGTACACCCAAATCAATAGCTAAATTTTTTGTATAGTTGGAATTTGCTACAATATGATCAACATTATTTAGAACTGATAATACTTTTTTATTTAAACTTGAACCTTTTGGGTGATTAATCTCTTTTGAATGAATTAAGCAGATTTTTTTTTTATTTGTTTTTATAAGCTCCAAACTTTTCCAATGGTCAGCAATTATACATTGTACGTTATCATTTTGCTCAAGATAATCATTAATCATATATGATTTTCTATATTTTCTAATAAGCTTCATTCCACTTACTCTTTCAATTGAAAATGAAACTGATTTATCAAACTCTTCATGATTTTCATGATAGTCTGCAAAAACTTTTATAAGGTTAAGTTTTGAAAGAGACCTTGCTAGTCCCCACATGAGATTTTGCATACCTCCTAATTCTGGAGGAAAAGTTCTAGTTATTACTAAATACATTAATTATTAAAACCATTTAATACTACAGCCCATACTAGGAAATTGTTCTTTTGGACCATTGTTTGATTTTGCAATCATTTTCATTGCATCTTTAAGTTCACTATCTCCACTTTCTATTGGTTTCAAATTTTTTAACTCTCTTATTCTTCCTCTGTATTGAAGTTCAAGATCTTTATTGTATCCAAAAAAGTCTGGAGTGCAGACCGCACCATAAGTTTTTGCTACTTCTTGAGTTTCATCTATTACATATGGAAAATTAAAATTATGATTTTTTGAAAATTTAATCATATTATCAAATGAGTCTTCTTCATATCTTTTTGGGTCATTTGACATTATTGCTATAGATTTAACTCCATTATTTTCTAATTCTTTACAATCTTCGACAACATTATTTATGACAGCTAATACATATGGACAGTGATTACAGATAAACATTATTAGTGTTCCATTTTCACCTTTTGCATCATTTAATGAAATTATTTTATTGTCTATTGATTTAAGTTCAAAGTTGTCAGCTTTTTTACCGAAGTCACATATTGGTGTTTTAGTTAATGCCATGTTAAAAGACTATATAATTTATGTTTTACGATTTAAAAGATAAAAAACCAAAAAACCTTGGCGAAAATTGGGTGGCACCAAACGCTGTCATAATTGGTGATGTAACATTAGAAAAAAACTCTAGCGTTTGGTTTAATGCAACATTAAGAGGTGATATAGAAAATATTCATTTAGGAGAAGGCTCAAACGTTCAAGATGGAAGTGTTTTACACACAGATCCAGGTTACCCTTTAAAAATAGGAAAGAATGTAACTATAGGTCATTTAGTAATGCTTCATGGTTGTACAATTGATGACAATTCTTTAATTGGCATTGGAGCTGTAGTTCTCAATAAAGCAAAAATTGGAAAAAATTGTATCATTGGAGCTAAATCATTAATTACAGAGAATAAGGAAATTCCTGACAACTCTTTAGTAATGGGCTCACCTGGAAAAATAATTCGTCAATTAACCGAAGACGAAATTGAGGCGGTAAAGCAAAATGCAATAAGGTACCAAGAAAATTGGAAAAAATATTCTAAATCAGTTTTTTAAAACAATAAATCATTAACAGAATAAATTATTAATCCTAAAATAATTACAAAAAATATTATAAAAGCTAGTTGCTCACTTACTTTTTTTGTGACTTTAGTTTCTCCTTTTTTGAATTTCCTGATTTGGAAAATGCCAAACCTCATTACTGCCAGTCCCCCTAAAACAAGCGCTACAGCAATAATAAACCCACTTAGCATTTTTATGGAACTAGCCAGTTTTGTTTATTATTTGAAAAATCAAATCTTGCTCTTCTATGACCTTTTGCTGCAAGATAAAGCCACTCAATACTTTCAATATTGCATTGAATTACAGTAAAGTTTTTATAACCTTCTTCACTTTGTTCCATAGTAAAGCCAGATTTTTCAATATCTTCACTTAAACCTGAGCCT
The DNA here is from genome assembly GCA_902611465.1 of uncultured Pelagibacteraceae bacterium. Classification (GTDB taxonomy): domain Bacteria; phylum Pseudomonadota; class Alphaproteobacteria; order Pelagibacterales; family Pelagibacteraceae; genus Pelagibacter. Next base: position 2,189 of record CACLZS010000017.1, read on the forward strand.
GGTTCATCTGTTTCTGTTCCTGGTCCATTATTTACTAAATAACATTTTCGACTCACGTGTGTAGTTTTTGACCATGATTGCTTAGTTATTTCATTTTCATGATTGACTATACAATTGACTTTAACTCGAAGCTGAATTTTTTCTTCTTTATCATAAAATATTAGTGCAGCATTTTTATTTTTTTTTAATTTTGGAATTTTATCTGATCTAATGTCGCTATGGAATTGAAGTATATTACTAGATTGGTCTGATTTTCTAAGAACAACAATTCTTCCATCAAAGTCTGACTGATCACCACAAACAAAAACTGGAATTCTAAATGGTGACGATCTATTCGTTACAGCATCATCAAGCATGAACCAAATTTTTTTCTTTATTTCAGAAAAGTCCTCATAGTATGGGACAGTATTTGACATAGGATTATTTCTTTTTTTTAAGTCTAGCGATTAGACTAGAGCTATCCCAACGATTGCCACCCATTTTTTGAACATCAGCATAATACTCATCAACAATTTCAGTAATTGGAACAGGTGAACCATTTCTTTTTGCTTCTTCAATTACAATTTTCAAATCTTTTCTCATCCAATCAACTGCAAAACCATAATCAAATTTATCCTCAACCATAGTTTTATATCTGTTTTCCATTTGCCAAGATTGTGCTGCTCCCTTTGATATTGTTTCCATTACTTTATCAATGTCTAAACCAGCATTTATTCCAAAATTAATAGCCTCTGATAAACCTTGAACAACTCCTGCAATACACATTTGATTCATCATTTTCGTAAGTTGGCCACTTCCTGATGGACCAATTAATTTTACTTTTTTGCTATAGCAATCAATTATTGGTTCTGCTTTTTTAAAAGCTTCTTCATCACCACCAACCATTACTGTTAAAATTCCACCTTCAGCTCCAGATTGACCTCCAGAAATTGGTGCATCTAAAAATGCAAATCCTTTTTCTTTTGCTTTATTATAAAGTTCTCTGGATACTTCTGCTGATACTGTTGAATTATCCACATAGGTCGAACCTTCTTTTGCACTGTGAAATAATCCATTTTCACCTAAAGTAACTTGTTTCAAATCCTCATCGTTACCTACACAAGTAAAAATAAAATCAGCACCTTCTACAGCTTCTTTTGGTGTTGAAGCCATTTTACCTTTATATTCAGAAATCCATTTTTCAGCTTTGGCAGTTGTTCTATTAAAAACACTTACATTATGCCCAGCTTTTGATATATAACCAGCCATCGGATAACCCATTACCCCGAGACCTATGAAAGCAACATTACAAGTCATAAATTATTTATATGTTTAAAAGTTTAAGTTTAAAAGTAATTATTTTTGGTTTTATTTTTACATTTTTTTCGTGTTTTGGACAGAGTTTTTTTATAGGTTTATTCAATTCAAGCATAAGAGAAACTCTTTATATAACTCATGGACAATTTGGCACGATTTATGCTTCAGCAACTCTATTTAGTAGTTTACTTCTTATTTGGATTGGAAAAAAAATTGATGATGTAAATGTGATAAAATTTGCAATCTTTGTCACGATACTTTTATCTTTTTCCTCATTTTTCTTTTCCAAAACATCATCAGTAGCTTTTTTATTTGTTGCAATATTTTTAATGAGGTTTTCTGGACAAGGATTAATGTCTCACACAGCTTCAACTACTATTTCAAGATATTTTACGAAATCGAGGGGTAAAGCGTTAAGCATTATTTGGTTTGGTTTATCTTCTGCAGAATTTATTATGCCAGTATTAATTGTTTATCTTTTAACTCTAATTGTTTGGCAGGATTTATGGGTAATCTTTTCTTTAATAGTTTTAATTTGCCTACCGTTGGCATCTTATATTTTAGTTAAAGATGTCAAATTAGATACCAGAGAGAGCACTCAAAATGAAAAATTAAAAGAGGACAATATTAAAAACTGGAAAAGAATAGAGGTTCTTGGAGATTATAGATTTTACATTGTCTCATTAAATATGTTGGCAATGCCCTGGATAGCAACAGGAGTATTTGTATATCAATCATTCGTCACTAATTCAAAAGGGTGGGGTGAATATACAATTGCACAATCTTTTATGTCTTACTCAATTTTTTCTGTAATTACTTTAATTGTTGCTGGATATTTAATTGATAAGTTTACAAGTAGAAAATTACTTATCTATATGAATATTCCTTTATTCTTAGGAACTTTAGTGATCATATATTTTGATGCTCCACAAACTGCTTTTTTATTTCTTGGATTGGTAGGAATATCAAACGGTCTAGCAAACTTATTAGGATCATCAACGTGGGCAGAAATTTACGGGGTAAAATATATTGGATCTATTAAAGCTTTAACTACTGCTTTAATGGTATTTGCAACTGCTTTTGGTACAGCATTATTTGGCTTTTTTATAGATGCTGGATTTTCAATTGAAAAAATCGCATTTATTGCAGCTATTGCTATAGCATGCTCCATTGCTTTACTTTTCACTATACGAAAAAAATTAAATCCAGTTTATCTCTAATACTGCTTGATTTTTTTATGATCGAGGTGTATCAAACCGTCCATGGCAAGAGTTACGGTTGAAGATTGTATAGATAAAGTTGATAGTCCTTATGAATTAGTACTAGTTGCAAAGGAAAGGGCCACACAACTTAATTCTGGATTAGAACCTACTTTAGACAGAGATAATGATAAAAATACTGTCATAGCATTAAGAGAAATTGCTGAAGAAACAATTAAAGTTCCAGATTTAACAGAAGCCGCAGTTTACAAATTAAGAAAACATGTTGAGCAATTAGATGACGCTTCAGAGGATGAAGATGACATTGGTGATGATTTTGAAAATCTTTATAAAGGAGAAATTTCAAAGAGTGGAGTGCCAATCCTTCCATCTAAAAGAGCTAGAAAAATTCCAGAAAAAATTCAAGTTTCAAAAGATGATTTGTCTGAGCTGCAAAATACAACTGAACAACCTACTTCTGATCCCATAGAAGAAGCACAAGATGAAGAAGCTGATATTTCTTTAGATGAAATGAAAGACCAAGAAGAGTCTGTATCTGACGAAACTGAAAACCAAGAATAAATTAGCTAAATTCTTTTATTATTTTTTCCCTGTGCTCATCCAAATCAGGAATATTACCTCTTGTATTTTCATCTTTATAGGTAGACATTTTGATTGGGTTTCCTGCAGATTTAAATTCACCAATAATTTTGTGGTATGATTTTACAATCATATTTCTTTCTTGAACTTGAGGATTTTCTACAGCTTCTTTTATATTAAAAATTGGTCCACATGGAATTTTCAATTCTTCCATTTCTTTAACCCATTCATCTGTAGATTTGGAGCTCAATTGTTTTTCAAAAATTTCTTTTAAGTGATCCATGTTTTCACATCTTAGTGAATTAGAATTAAATCTTTCATCATTTGCAGTTTCAGGAATTTTTAATACGTCACAAAGTTTTGTAAAAAGTTTATCATTTCCTGCAGCAATAATTATATAACTATCTTTCGTTTTAAAAGCTTCAAAGGGAGCAATAGATGGATGTCTTGAACCCATAGGTCCTGGAATTTCATTTTTGGAAAGATATCTTGCAATTGCATTTTCTAAAATTGCTATTTGGCAATCTAACATTGAGACATCTATAAAAGCTCCTTTACCAGTTTTTTGTCTATCATATAAAGCTGCATTAATTCCAATTGCTGTAAAAAGCCCTGCTGTGATATCACCAATAGAGGTTCCAACCCTTGTTGGTTCTGAGTTTGGATGGCCAGTTACACTCATTAAGCCTCCCATACCTTGAACGACCATGTCATATGCTGGTAGCTCTTTTAAAGGTCCAGTTTGGCCAAACCCTGATGCCGATGCATAAATTAATTTAGGATATTTTTTACTTACATCTTTCCATCCAAAACCCCACTTTTCTAATGTACCAGGTTTAAAATTTTCAACTAAAATATCTGCTTTAGATAAAATTTTATCAAAAATTTTTTTGTCCTCATCATTTTTTAAGTTTAATGCTATACTTTCTTTACCTCTATTTAATGACATAAAGTATGCAGAATAATCTTTAACAAAAGGCCCAAATTTTCTAGAGTCGTCACCTGTCTCAGGTGCTTCAATTTTTATAACTCTTGCACCTAAATCTGAGAGTATCATCGTACAATAAGGTCCTACCAAAACCCTTGTTAAATCAACAACTAGTAAATTTTTTAATGGTCCATCCATAATTAAATATATGACATTTCCTTATATTGACTCTTACTAATAAGTTCAATTTAATATGTTTATTAAATTAATTTAAAGAGGGGAAAACATGTTAAAAAAAATAAGTTTTTATTTCACAACATTATTTTTAACTTTCTCATTAATTGGATCAGCTTATGCTGTTACATTAAAAGCAAGTCATCAGTGGCCTGGTACTCCAAGAGCTGATGGTTCTTTTGATCCAAGACATGAAATGGTTCAAATAATTGCAGATGAAGTTAAAAAAGCAGGTGTTGATTTAGATATCAGAATTTATCCTGCAAAATCACTTTATAAACCAAAAGAGCAATGGAAACCAATGACTACTGGTCAGTTAGATATTTCTGCGTTTCCACTAGCATACGCATCTAAATTTCATCCTGAATTTGATGCAACATTAATGCCAGGAACAGTTAAAAATCACGATCATGCCTTAAGATTTAATAAAGGCCCGATGATGACAGAGATCAAGAGAATTATTAATGATGCTGGCGTAGTTGTATTATCTGATGCTTGGCTTGGTGGCGGATTTGCATCTAAATCTAAATGCATAAAAAATCCATCAGATGCAAAAGGACAGGTAATGAGAGCAGCTGGTAAAGCATTTAACCAAATGTTAGAAGCAGCTGGAGCAGGTATTCAAAGCATGCCTTCATCTGAGATTTACACTGGGTTGCAAACAGGAGTTTTAACTGGCGCAAATACTAGCTCAGGAAGTTTTGTAAGTTACAAAATTTATGAACAAGTAAGCTGCGCAACACCTCCAGGAAAATTTGGATTATGGTTTATGTATGAGCCAATTTTGATGTCAAAAATGAGTTTTGATAAATTAAATTCAAAACAACAAAATGCTTTGATGGAAGCAGGTAAAGTTGCTGAGAAATATATGACTGCTCAAGTCGAAAATTTAGATAAAAAATTTGAAGACGCTTATAAAGCAGCAGGAGTAAAGTTAGTATATATGGATGCAAACGACCATGCGGCTTGGGTTGAGATTGCTAAACAATCTTCACACAAAGCATTTGCTGAAAAAGTTCCAGGTGGCGACAAGCTTATGGAAATGGCTTTGGCAGTTAAATAAAAAAAATATATAAAGAACCCCTATTTGAAAATTAAATAGGGGTTTTTTTTATGAAAGAAAAATATTTAAAATTTTGTAATTTATCCTCAAAGGCTTGTGGTGCCTTTGCTGTTCTAGCCTTAATCTTATCAATTTTGGTAATTGTTGAGCTTGTTTTTGAGAGATATTTTTTTCAAAGAGCAATCACATGGCAAACAGAGCTAGTCACAATGCTTTTGGTTGCTTCAACTTTCATTGGAAGTGCTTATGTTTTAAGTGAAAAAGCTCATGTTAGCATGGAATGGATTTATGATTTTTTGTCTAAAAAAAACATACTGAGACTTAAAATATTTACATCATTAATAAGTTTATTATTTTTCTTAATTTTATTCTATTTTGGATTTTTAATGGTTGAAGAAGCTTTTACCAAAAATTATTCGACAGGAACTGTTTGGGATCCACCTTTATGGATACCTTATTCTTCAATGATGATTGGAGCTGCTTTGATGATACTTCAATATATTGCAGAAATTATCAAACTTTTTGACGAAGAAGGTAATAATTAATGGATCCTTTATTAATAGCTGTAATAGTTGCAGTTTTTACTTTAATAGTTTTATTTTCGGGAATACCAATCGCGTTTGGTTTGAGTTTTGTCTCTATAGCACTTTTAGTAGCATTTGAAGGGTTTCAAATGTTAGATGTATTTGCGGAAACTTTTTATGCAGGCTTAAATTCTTTTGTTCTGCTTTCAATACCAATGTTTATTTTAATGGGAATGGCAGTAGCAAATTCTCCAGCAGGAAAAGATTTATATACTGGGTTAGATAGGTGGCTATGGAGAGTTCCAGGTGGACTAGTAATATCTAATATTGGTGCTTGTTCAGTTTTCGCTGCTCTGAGTGGATCAAGTCCAGCAACTTGTGCAGCAATCGGAACCATGGGAATACCTGAAATGAGAAAAAGAGGGTATTCAGATCAAATAGCAACAGGGACAATAGCAGCTGGTGGTACTCTAGGAGTTTTAATCCCCCCAAGTATTGTTTTAATTGTTTATGGAATCGCAACAGGAACATCAATAGGAAGATTATTTTTATGTGGGTTGGTGCCTGGCTTTATGTTAGCAGGCATGTTCGCAATTTGGGCTCTTATACATAGTTACTTTATTGACAAGGACTCGGCAAAAGCTTTAAAAAATAGAACTCCACCAACATTAAAAGAAAAAATTGAGGTGTTGCCTAGAATTCTTCCTTTCTTGGCAATTATAGCTGGTGTCTTATATGTGTTGTATGGTGGGGTTGCAACACCATCAGAGGCTTCAGGTGTAGGAGCATTTTTAGTTTTCGTATTGATAGCTGTTGTTTACAAAATTTATCAACCAAAACAAATATGGAATATTGTTAAAGTTTCAATGAAAGAAAGTGTGATGATAATGTTTATTATCGCTGCATCTTATCTTTTTGCGTTCACTTTATCTCAACTTTATGTAACCCAGTCATTAGCGCAGAGCATGGTAGAATTAAGTTCTAATAAATGGGTAGTATTTATTTTAATTAATATTTTTTTACTTATAGCGGGTTTCTTTTTGCCCCCAGTTGCTGTCATTGTTATGACTTCAGCAATATTGTTACCAGTTATAACTACTTTAGGTTTTGATCCATACTGGTTTGCAATTGTATTCACGATAAATATGGAAATTGGCCTTATCACACCACCTGTTGGATTAAACCTTTACATAATCAAAGGTATTACACCAGATGTAAGTTTGTCTGAAATATTAAAAGGATCTATTCCATTTATGATAATTATGGCTTTAGCCATATTAATTTTGTGTATTTTCCCTGAAATTGTTACCTGGCTGCCTGATAAAATAATGGGCAAAAGTTTAGGTTTTTAATATATAAAAAACACCATGTTAAATATAAAAAGAATTTTTGAGACCATAGCTGATGCTGGACAAAAAATTTTAGAAAAAAAATCAATTAAAAGCATCACAAAAAAAAGAGAACTTTTAGATCTTTGTGATGATCTTTTGTCTACAAAGGGTGCAGCTTTTGGAATTACCCTCGCAAGAGATATATTATTTAGATATCAAAACTTATCTGAAGAAGAAAAAAACAAATTTTTAATTGAGGTTAATGAAAAATACAAACCAGATCAATCAAAAATTGATGAAGCTATCAAGAGATATAGTGACAAGCAAGATGATTATTCAATTCTAAATCTATCAAAAGTAACCTCTGGCATTAGAAAAGAACTATTTGTTAGATTAAACATGGCCCCTAATGGAACTTCAGAAATTGTATCTTTAAGAGAAGATTTATTAAAATTAATTAAGAATAAACCTGAGCTAAAAAGCTTAGATTATGATTTAATTGATATATTTAAAAATTGGTTCAATCCAGGATTTTTAAAACTAAGAAAAATAACTTGGGATACTAAAGCTGCAATTTTAGAAAAATTATTGAAATACGAAAAAGTTCATTCAATGAAAGATATGAACGAATTAAAAAGAAGACTCGGAAAAGATAGAAGGTTTTTTGCTTATTTTCATCCTGCCTTAGAGGATGAGCCTATTATATTTGTTGAAATAGCTTTAACAAAAGGATTAAGTCAATCGATACAAGAGTTGACAAGACCTTCAGATGAAAAAATAAAAAACTATGATACAGCAACTTTCTATTCAATAAGTAACTGCCAAGATGGCTTATCCAGGGTAACTTTAGGAAATTTTTTAATTAAAAGAGTTGTTTATGAGCTTCAAGAGGAGCTTCCAGATATTAAATATTTTGGAACTTTGTCACCAATGGTTGGTTTTGCTAATTGGTTTAAAAAAATGGATAGCGCTCAAGTTGCAGAGATTTTAGGTGAAGCAAATAAAAATAGCCTAGATTTTTTAAAGTCATCTGATTTAAAAATAGGAGATAAAAGAATTGCAGACAATAAGCCAATGATAAGTAAACTTGCAGCAAACTATTTAATAAAACAGAAAAATGATCTTGGTTTTCCAATTAACGATGTTTGTAGATTTCATTTAAAAAATGGAGCTGAAATCGATGACATTGCCGTAAATGCAAATGTTTCAGAGGTAGGCTTTGAAAGGTCTTTTGGTGTAATGGTTAATTATCGATACGAGTTGGCAAAAATTGAAAAAAATCACCAAGAATATGTAAACGAGAAGAAAGTTAATATATCAAACAAAGTAAAAAAACATGTCTAAGATTAACAGATTGGTATCAGTTGCCCCTATGATGGACTGCACCGATAGACACGAAAGATACTTTTTAAGGCTAATTAGTAAAAATGTTTTGCTTTACACTGAAATGGTTGTTTCAGAGGCAATTGATAGAGGCGATAAAGACAAGTTATTATCATTTGATTTAAGAGAAAAACCAGTCGCTTTACAATTAGGTGGTTCTACACCAAAATTATTGGCAAATGCTGCAAAAATTGGTGAAGGTTATGGCTATGATGAAATTAATTTAAACTTAGGCTGTCCAAGTAAAAAAGTTCAAAAAAATAGATTTGGTGCATGTTTAATCAAGGAACCAAATTTAGTGGCTGATTGTTTATCAGAAATGATTAATTCAACATCTTTGCCAGTCACAGTTAAGACTAGAATTGGTTATGATGACGTAGAAGACTACGAACATTTTTATAATTTCATAAAAACTTTAAAGGAGACGGGGGTCAAAACTTTTATAATACATGCTAGAAAAGCAATGTTGGGTAAATTTACGCCTAAGCAAAACCTTAATATACCTCCTTTAAAATATGATTATGTATATAAACTAAAACAAGATTTCAAAGATCTTGAAATAATTATTAATGGTGGTGTCACCTCAGTAGAAGAAGTAAAAGATCATATAGATAAAGTAGATGGAGCAATGATTGGAAGATCGGTTTATCATTCTCCTTATCTTTTAGCTGATATTGAAAAAGAGATATTCAATAATCATGATATCAAAGAACGTGAAGAAATTGTTGAGGAGTTAATTGACTATGTTAAGGCTCAAGTACAAATGGGCACAAGAGTAAATCAAGTTATGAGACATACACTTGGTTTATTCCATGGACAAACAGGTTCAAGCCATTGGAAAAGATATTTGAGTGAAAATATGTGTGTAAGAGATGCGGATGTAAAAAAAATTGATCATATTATGGATAAAGTTAGACTTTCTCCTAAATTACATTCGGCAGGTCGAATTGATTAATACTATTCTTTCTAATCAGTATTATCTTTTAATTTTATTAATGATTATAACAGCGTTTCCAGTTGGATTTTTTGCAGGTTATTTTGGGATAGGTGGAGGTTTAATATCTGTGCCTGTACTTTTTTTTATTTTTGAAACAGCAGATGTTGATAAATCTTATTTGATGCATCTTTCAGTAGGAACCGCTTTTTCTATTACAATTTTTACTGCCTTTGTTTCAGTTATGACTCATAGAAAACATAAAGCTGTAGATACAAATATTTTAAAAACTTATGGTCTATTTGTTATATTCGGAGTTTTGTTGGGCACTTATATGGCAGCATTATTAAATACAAAATCTTTAGTTTTATTTTTTGCTGTAGTTGTATATTTTTTTGGTGGATATTTATTGCTAGTAAAACAGGAGTTAAAAAAAAATAAGAAATTTAAGTTTCTACCAAGAGCAACCTTTGGTTTTATCTCAGGTTTTATATCTGCACCTATGGGTATTACAGGAGCTATGATGAATGTTCCAATCTTAAGATATTTTGGATATCCTATAAGTAGAGCAATTGGAAGTTCTGCTGCTATTGGATTTGTAATAGCATTAATAGGTTCGATTGGTTTTTTGACATCTGGTTTTTTACTAAATGCAAATCTTCCTTTAAGCTTAGGTTTTGTAAATATTCCAGCTTTTTTAATATTTATTCCAATTACATCTTTTATGGCCAGAGTTGGAGCAAATATGGTTCACACCACAGATAAAAATAAAACTCAAAGAATGTTTGGGGTATTTTTATATGTAATAGGTACTCTCTTTTTAATTAGGTTCTTAGATCTTTAATTAAATCTTTTGATCGTAATCGCCTATTTTACCAGTTTTTTGAAGCAAATCGTCAATAAAATCGAAGATTTTTTTCTTTCTTTCATCAGATGTTGGACTTTCGGTAACGACTACTAGTGAAGGTTTATTAGATGAGGCCCTTATTAAACCCCAAGAGCCGTCTTTAAAAGAAAATCTGATACCATTTACTGTAAGCATGTCCTCAATTTCTTGATTATCAATTTGAACATTATTTGTTTTTAAATTCTCAATTTGTTTAATTACTTCATCAACAACTTGGTATTTTTCATTATCTTCACAAAAAGGAGCCATGGTAGGTGATTGATATGTATTAGGTAATTCACTTATGATCTCACTCATTTTTTTTTGATTATTATTTAGTAAATGGCAAACTTGAATAGCTGAATTTATACCATCATCATATCCGTAACCTAAAGGTTTGTTAAAAAAGAAATGACCACTTTTTTCAAAGCCTGCAAGTGCTTTTTCATTATTAACTTTTCTTTTGATATGGGAATGTCCAGTTTTCCAATACAATGTTTCACACGAGTTATTTTTCAAGACTTCATCTGTTGAATACAGCCCAGTTGATTTAACATCTACAATAAATTTAGACCCTTTGTGATTTGAAGATAAGTTCCTTGCAATCAATAATCCAATTTTATCTGAAAAAATTTCATTACCATCGTTATCTATTACACCAACACGATCACCATCTCCATCAAATCCAAATCCGATATCAGCATTATTATCTTTTACTGATTTACTTATTGCATGTAACATTTCAAGATCTTCAGGATTAGGATTGTACTTTGGAAAAGTATAGTCTAAATTGCAATCTAGCTCTATTACATCACATCCTATTCCTCTTAAAATGTCCGGTGCAAATATTCCTGCTGTCCCATTACCACAAGCAACTACAGCTTTAATTTTTTTATTAATTTTATTTTTATTTATAAGATCATTTTTATAAACACTTTGAAAATCATTAATTTCTTTTTCATTTCCTTGACCTTCAATAAATTTATTATTTAAGGTTATATCTTTTAATTCTTTCATCTCTTCCGGTGCATGAGTTAATCCTTTCTTTATTCCCATCTTTACACCTGTCCAACCATTTTCATTATGACTTGCTGTCACCATTGCAACAGCATCACTTTCTAAATTGAATTGTGCAAAATAAACCATCGGTGATAACGCTAATCCCACATCTTCAACATAACAACCTGTTGATATTAGTCCTATTTTCAAAGCTGATTTTATTTCTTCACTATAAGATCTGTAATCATGACCAACTATGATTCTTGGATTACTTTTATTTGTGTGATTAATAATCTGTGTTCCTAAACCTTTTCCCAAATTTGTCACACCTTCTAAATTGATATTATCAGGGTACAACCATCGCGCGTCGTACTCTCTAAAGCCAAAAGGATCAATTTTTATTGAATTATTCATGTTAATATTTTTATATTTTGTTTATTTTTTTATTGATAATTTTTTTCTTAAGTTCTATAAATGTTCTATTGATTTGTTGGTCATATAGTATATTTACCAAACCATCATACAACATCTAGTTGTTTTACTTAATTAAGTATAGTACAAAAAAGGAGCTAAATGAACAAGATTTTATCACAAGCTATTAGGAAAGCTGTCTCTGATTATACACCAAGTGTGAATCAAGATCCTAGAGATAAAAGATTAGATTTATTTTCTCTCAATAGCGAAACAGAATTATTTCAAAATTCAAAAGGCATAACAATTAAAATTGATAGAAGCAGAGACGATAATTTAACTGACTTTGGAAAAGCTACTCTTAAAGACAGATACTTAGGAGCCAATGAATCTTTCCAGGATTTATTTGCTAGAGTTGCAAGTCATTATGCTGACGATAATTTACATGCTCAAAGACTATATAACTATATTAGTAATCTTTGGTTTATGCCAGCAACACCGGTTTTATCAAATGGAGGAACTACAAGAGGATTACCAATATCTTGTTTTCTAAATGAAGCTAGCGATAGTCTTAATGGTATTCTAGATTTGTGGAGTGAGAACGTTTGGCTTGCAGCACGTGGTGGTGGTATCGGAAGCTATTGGGGAAACCTTAGATCAATAGGTGAGAAAATTGGAAGAGTTGGTAAAACCTCAGGAATAATTCCATTCATTAAAGTGATGGATTCATTGACGATGGCAATTAGCCAGGGTTCATTAAGAAGAGGTTCTGCGGCCTGCTATATACCAATAGATCATCCAGAAATTGAAGAGTTTATTGAGATGAGAAGACCAACTGGAGGAGATCCAAATAGAAAATCATTAAATTTACATCATGGTGTTTTAGTTTCAGATGCGTTTATGAGAGCTGTTGAACTAGACGAACAATGGGGACTTAAAAGTCCAAAAGATGGAGCAGTTCAAGCAACTGTATCTGCAAGAAATTTATGGATAAGATTGCTTACAGCAAGAATTGAAACGGGAGAGCCGTATATTATATTCATCGATACTGTTAATAGACAAATTCCTCAACATCATAAATTAGCAGGCCTTACCGTTAAAACTTCAAATCTGTGCAGCGAAATAACTCTTCCCACTGGAATTGATAAAGATGGCAAAGATAGAACTGCAGTATGCTGTTTATCATCTTTAAATGTAGAAAAGTACGATGACTGGAAAGATGATGAAAATTTTATAGGTGATGTGATGAGATTTTTAGACAATGTAATGACAGATTTCATTGAAAACGCACCAGAGCAATTTAGTGATGCAACCTACTCGGCAATGAGAGAAAGAAGTGTTGGACTAGGCGTTATGGGACTTCATTCGTATTATCAAAAGAAAATGATACCAATAGAGTCTGTTATGAGCAAAGTTTGGAACAAAAAAATGTTTGAACATATCCAAAAGCATGTTGATAAAGCTTCAAAAGATCTAGCAGAAGAAAGAGGACCTTGTCCTGACGCAGCAGATTATGGTGTTATGGAAAGATTTTCAAATAAAACTGCAATAGCACCTACAGCCTCTATCTCAATTATATGTGGTGGAACATCTCCAGGTGTTGAGCCAATTGCAGCTAATAGCTTTACTCACAAAACATTGTCTGGTTCATTTAATGTTCGAAATAAATATTTAAGACAATTATTAGAAAAACACGGAAAAGATACAGATGAAGTATGGTCAAGCATTACAACAAATCAAGGATCTGTTTCACATTTAGATTTTTTAACTCAAGAAGAAAAAGATGTTTTCAAAACAGCTTTTGAGTTAGATCAAAGATGGCTTGTAGATTTAAGTGCAGATAGAACTCCACATATCTCACAAGCGCAATCTATTAACTTATTTTTACCTGCAGATGTACATAAAAAAGATTTACATCAAATCCATTTCCAAGCCTGGAAGAAAGGATTAAAGAGTCTTTATTATTGTAGGTCTAAATCAATACAACGTGCTGAAAATGTTAATGATGCAAATTCAACAGACATTGCAGCAAACGTTTATAAATCAAAAGAAGAAAATAATAACCAACAAGATTATGAGGAGTGTTTATCGTGTCAGTAGCAGAAAAAATTAATAAAGAAATAATTCAACCAAAAAAAATGGGTTTATTAGTTGAGAACCCAGTCTATAAACCTTTTAGATATCCATGGTGTTACGACGCATGGTTAACTCAACAGAGAATTCATTGGTTACCTGAGGAAGTTCCGTTGGGTGATGATGTCAGAGATTGGCAAAAGAATTTATCTCAACCTGAGAAAAATTTATTAACTCAGATTTTTAGATTTTTTACACAAGCAGATGTTGAGGTTAATAATTGTTACTTAAGACATTACACAACTGTATTTAAACCAACTGAAGTTTTAATGATGATGACGGCATTTGCATCAATGGAAACTGTTCATGTTGCAGCTTATTCACATCTTTTAGATACAATTGGAATGCCTGAATCTGAATATTCAGCGTTTATGAAGTATAAAGAAATGAAAGATAAATATGATTACATGCAAAACTTCAATGTAAATTCAAAAGAAGATATTGCAAAAACTGTTGCAGTATTTAGTGCTTTTACTGAAGGACTACAGTTATTTGCAAGTTTTGCAATTTTACTTAATTTTCCAAGACATAATAAAATGAAGGGTATGGGCCAAATTGTTACTTGGTCTGTAAGAGATGAAACACTTCATTGTAATTCAATGATAAGAATCTTTAAGGAATTTATTAAAGAGAATCCGGAAATTTGGACACCAAAACTCAAAAAAGAGCTTTATGAAGCATGCAGAACAATCGTTGAGCATGAAGATTCATTTATTGATCTTGCTTTTGAAATGGGCCCTATGGAAGGTTTAACTGCTAAAGAAGTAAAAGAATATATAAGGTTTATTGCAAATAGAAGACTAGATCAATTAGGTTTAGAGCCTATTTATGATGTTCAAAAAAATCCATTAACTTGGCTTGATACCATGTTGAATGCAGTGGAACATATGAACTTCTTTGAAGGTAGAGCCACTGAATATTCAAAAGCATCTACTAGAGGATCATGGACAGAAGCTTTTTCCTAATACTAATAATTAGTATTTTTTTATCAGTATCAGGATGTAATACTGTTACTGGAACAATAGAGGGTGGAGCGCTAGGAGTAATTAAAGATATTAAAACTACTCATCATTATACGACTTGTGTTTTTACTGATAGGCAATGTGGAGATTTAGACTTAGATTAAAAATATGAATCTATCTTTGATTCAATTGAAGAACTTTTCGATGTTTACTACCTTTGTAACTTGCTAAAGGCCTAATTAATTTATTAGCAGCATGTTGTTCGATTATATGAGCTGACCAACCTGTAATTCTTGAAATTACGAAAATTGGTGTGAAGAAATCGGTATCAAATCCCATTAAATGATAAGTAGGTCCAGTAGGGTAGTCTACGTTTGGATGGATATTTTTTCGATCTATCATTACTTTTTCTACAATGTTGTAAATTTTTTCAAACTTTTTATCTTTTTTGATTTTAGCAACTTTTCCAAAATATTCTCTCATTGTTGGAACTCTAGAGTCTCCACTTTTATAAACTCTATGACCAAACCCCATCACAACGTCTTTATTATCTAATGCTTTATTGATCCATTTAAGTGCATTTTCTGGTTTTTTGATTTTATTCATCATATGCATTACTTCTTCGTTAGCACCGCCATGAAGTGGTCCTTTTAAACTAGCTATTGCGCCAGTTATTGCACCATGGATATCTGATAAACTGCTTGTGATTGTTCTAGCAGTAAATGTAGAAACATTAAAACTATGTTCTGCATACAGAATAAGAGATACATCAAATGCTTTTATAATCTCTTTGTTTGGGACTTTTCCAAAACACATATGAAAAAAGTTTTCAGAAAATGAAAGTTTACTTTTTGGAGGTATAATTTTTTTTCCTTTTCTTGCTCTATAAAATGCAGCTAGTGCAACTGGCATTTTTGCAAAAATTCTCATAACTTTTCTCATATTGGCCTTAGGAGAGTTGTCCTTAGTCTCTTTATCTTCAAGACCCATAATACTAACAGCTGTTCTTGCAACATCCATAGGATGAGCTTTTTTTGGAAATTTTTTTATATCATCTATCAAAGTTTTAGATAACTTTCTTTCTTTTCTCTCTTCTTTTTCAAATTTTTTTAATTGTTTCTTGGTTGGTAGTTCCCCATTAAGTATAAGATAAGCAACTTCTTCAAATTTACATTTCGCACATAAATCTTGAGCAGCATATCCTCTATAAGTTAAAGAATTAATCTCCGGCATTACTTTTGAAACCTCTGTTTCATCAACGACTATACCAAGTAATCCTTTTTTGATTTCGTCACTCATTATTCATGTCCATCTGTATTAAAATTATAAATTTTTTCATCTAAAGCATTATATTTTTCGTATTCTACTAAATCATACAACCTCTTCCGCGTTTGCATTTTATCAATAATATTGTTTTGATGTCCATCAGCAAAAATGGCACGCAAACCATCCTCTACATTTTTCATTGCTAATCTTTGAGTAGAAACTGGATAAATAACAATGTTGTATCCTAGGTCTTGTAATTGGGTATAATTAAGTAATTTTGATTTACCGAATTCAGTCATGTTAGCCAAAAGATAACAATCTAATGACTTTCTAACTAGTTCAAACTCACTTTCATCTTTTAAAGCCTCAGGAAAAATTACTTCAGCACCTGCATCCACGTATGCCTTACATCTATCTATCATACTGTCAATTCCTTCTACACTTTTAGCATCTGATCTAGCTATAATTTTAAAATTTTTGTCTTTTCTGGCGCTCACACATTCTTTTATTTTTGAGACCATTTTATCTTTAGATATAAGTTCCTTATTATCTAGGTGACCACATCTTTTCTGCTCAATTTGATCCTCCAGATGAACAGCCGCAACTCCAAAGTCTTCAAATGTCTCAATAGTTTCTTTGCAAGATTTAAATCCAGTATCAATATCAACAATTGTTGGAAGGTTTGTTACTCTCGAAATGAGATAAGATCTAGTACTTACATCCTGAAGTGTCGTTAAGCCAATATCAGGAAACCCTAAATCGTTTGCCATAACACCACCAGAAACATAAACTGCATCGTAACCAATTTCCTCAATTAATTTAGCTGTCAACGGATTATAAGCACCAGGAACTCTAAGAATTTTATTAGACCTTAATTTTGTGTCTAAATCTATTCGTTTTTGGGTTAAATCTTTCTCAACAAAATGCATTTAAAAAATTCCTTTTTTATTATTATTTTTTAAGTACTTTTTACTCACTTCAATATTTAATTTATCAAGATTACCTTTTTTTAATTTTTTTAAATTTTGAACAGATTTTAAAAATCTATTACTTTCTTTTTTTGATAAAATATTTTCAGTTAAAGTTAAAAATTTTTTAATATAGTCTTTTCTTTTAAAAGGTCTTGCACCATATGGATGTGCATCAGCTCTTTCTAATTCTTCAGTTATTTTTTTACCATTATTTAAAGTTACAACAATTCTTGCTCCAAATGATTTCTTTTTTGGATCAGGATGATGATATTTTTTTGTCCATTTTTTATCTTCATGTGTTGTTATTGATTTCCATATTTTAATAGTGCTTTTTTTGTTTGCTCTTGCTTTTGTATATGATTTTACATGATGCCAATCTGCGTCCTCTAAAGCTACAGCAAAAATATACATTATTGAGTGATCTAAAGTTTCTCTTGATGCATTTGGATCCATTTTCTGAGGATCATTTGCCCCTGTTCCGATAACATAATGCGTGTGATGACTGGTATAAATATCAATTTTTTTTATATTTTTTAAATCTGAAATTTTTTTATTTAACTTTTTACCAATATCTATGAGTGCTTGAGCCTGGTATTCAGCGGAATATTCTTTTGTATATGTTTCTAAAATAGCTTTTTTTGGTTCTTTCTTTTTTGGTAAAGGAACACTGTACTTTGCATTTTTTCCATCTAGTATTCTAGCAATAACACTGTCTTCTCCCTCGTAAATTGGGCTAGGGGCACCTTCGCCTCTCATTGCTCTATCAACAGCCTCTATCGCTAATTTACCTGCGTGAGCTGGTGCGTATGCTTTCCAGCTTGATATTTCCCCTTTTCTAGATTGACGTGTTGAAATAGTAACATGGAGTGCTTGTTGAACGGCTTGATAAATTGTTTCAGTATTTAATCTTAGCATTGAACCAATTCCAGCAGCAACACTTGGTCCTAAATGTGCGATGTGATCTATTTTATGTTTATGGAGACAAATTCCTTTAACTAAATTAACTTGAACTTCATAAGCTGTAATAATTCCTCTAAGAAGGTCTACTCCGCTTTTTTTAAGCTTTTCACCAACAGCTAGTATAGGAGGAATGTTATCACCTGGATGGCTATAATCAGCTGCCAAAAAAGTATCATGAAAATCTAATTCTCTAACAGCAGTTCCATTTGCCCACGCTGCCCACTCAGCATCAAATTTCATTTTTGAATTAATACCAAATAAGGTTGAGCCTGATTTTCTTATATGACCTTTGGCCATTTCTCTCGCAGATATAACTGGTTTTCTGTTTAATGAGGCAATAGCAACTGATGCATTATCAATTATTCTATTGATAACCATCTCTATTGAGTCTTTATTTAACTTAGCATTATCACTTGCTATTTCTGCTATTTTCCAGGCAAGCTGCCTCTTCTTTGGAAGGTTAATTTTTGACGGGTATACTTTAACAGTGTTTAACAACAAAATAACTCCTAGCTTATGATTTTGTTTTAATAGTTAAAATAAATTAATCAATATTAAAGATATTTAGTTATAATTTTCTCAATACCTACAAAATCTTTAATTAAGTGATTGTGATATATTTCATCTGATTTCTTTTCAGTATATCCGTATTTTAGCAAAATTATTGGAATTTCTGCAGCTTTGGCTGCATTTGCATCTGTTTCACTATCTCCAATCATGATTGTTTTGTTTTTGTCACCATCTAAAATTTCAATAGTGGTGGTTAAATGTCTAGGATCAGGTTTGCAATATTCAAAAGTATTGTATCCAGCTACATATTCAAAATAATCATAAATTCCAATTTTTTTTAATAGATCAACCGCTAAATGTTCAGTCTTATTAGTGCATACAGCCATAGAAATATTTTCTTTTTTACACCAATTTAGAAAATCCTTTACTCCATTAATTAACTTACTTTCATGTAAAATATTTTCTCCATAATAAGATAAAAATTCATTTGTCATTTCGTTTTGAATTTTTTCATCAAACCATTTCCATTGTCCATTAGCTTTCGCCATCATTGCTTTTGCACCTTTGCCAACAGCATTTTTTAATTCACCTAATTTTTTTGTTGGATAGCCAAATTTTTTCATAACATGATTATGAGCCCTTATTAAATCTGGCGCAGTATCAATCAAGGTTCCATCTAAATCAAAAAGAATGGTAAATTTTTGGGTCATTTAAAAAGTATTATTAAGTAATATATTGTGAATTAATTAAACTAATACCCAAATATATAAAAATATCAAATGAAACAAAAAAAAATAATAAATGCTCAATCAAAGTTAAGAGTTAAATTTTTAAAAAAAGGCGTTAAAATGATTGCACCTGATACAGTTTTTTTTTCTAAAAATACAAAGATAGGAAAAAATGTAACTATAGAACCGTACGTTGTTATTGCTGAGAATGTATCCATAGGAAATAATGTAAGGATTTTATCTTTCTCTCATTTAGAAGGTGTAAAAATTGAAAATAATATAAATGTTGGACCATATGCAAGATTGAGACCTGGCACAGTACTTAAATCGGGATCTAAGGTTGGAAATTTTGTAGAAGTAAAAAAGAGCATTATTGGGAAAGACGCAAAATTAAATCATCTATCTTACATAGGAGATTCAAAATTAGGTAAAAAAGTAAATATTGGTGCAGGAACAATTACATGCAATTATGATGGGATAAAAAAAAACAAAACTATAATTGAAGATGAGGTTTTTGTGGGCTCAAATTCATCCCTTGTAGCCCCAATTAAGCTTGAAAAAAAAAGCATAATTGGTGCAGGGTCAGTAATTACTAAAAAAGTTACTAAAAATTCATTAGCACTAACAAGAACTGAACAAATTGAAGTTACAAACTATAAAAGAAAAAAATAAATGTGTGGAATAATTGGAATAATAAGTTCTAAAGAAGTCTCTAGTAGAATAGTTAATTCACTAAAAAAACTAGAATATAGAGGATACGACTCTGCAGGA
>CACLZS010000018.1 GCA_902611465.1 uncultured Pelagibacteraceae bacterium
GAACCTAGTTTTAAACAAATTAAAAAATTTCCCTCCACTAGTTTTTGCAGGTGAAACTAGACATCTCAAGGATCAATTAGCAAATGTAGTTGATGGAAAAGCTTTCTTATTACAAGGTGGAGATTGTGCTGAGAGTTTTGCAGAATTTAACCCAGATAACATTAGAGATTATTTTAAACTAATGCTTCAGATGTCATTAGTATTAACTTATTCAGCATCTTTGCCAGTAGTGAAATTAGGAAGGATTGCTGGTCAGTTTTCAAAACCAAGAAGTGCTCCTACAGAAAGACAAGGAGACGTAGAACTACCGAGTTATTTAGGAGATAATATTAATGGTATGGAATTTACTGAAGCAGCAAGAGTTCCAGATCCAAAAAGATTATTCAGAGCATACTCTCAATCAGCCTCCACATTAAATTTAATTAGAGCGTTTTCTAATGGTGGTTTTGCTGATTTAAAAAAAGTCCATTTATGGAATTTAGGTTATATCAAATCAGCAGCACAAGCTAAAAAATTTAAGGAATTAGAAGATAAAATTGCAGATGCACTTGCTTTTATGGAGGCATGTGGAATTACATCTGATTTTAATAGAAGATTATACACTGTCAATTTCTGGACGTCGCACGAAGCATTGCATTTACCTTTTGAGGAAACAATGACTAGGGTCGATTCTACAACTGGAGAATATCATGATACATCAGCACATTTTGTATGGATAGGAGATAGAACAAGACAAATTGATGGTGGGCATGTTGAGTTTTGTAGAGGTATTGAAAATCCAATTGGAATTAAATGTGGGCCAACTTCAAAACCAGAAGAAATTGCAAAAATTTGTGAATTGATAAACCCTAAAAATGATAAAGGTAAAATTACATTAATTTCTAGGTTTGGTCATGATCAAGTAGAAAAATATTTACCAAAACTTATAAGAGGAATTAAAAAAGAGGGACTTAACGTTATCTGGTCATGTGACCCGATGCATGGAAATACAATTAAATCAACTACAGGATTTAAAACAAGACCTTTCAATAATGTTTTAAATGAAGTTAAAAATGTATTTGGCGTGCATCAAAGCGAAGGATCATATGCTGGAGGACTTCATATTGAAATGACTGGTCAAAATGTTACAGAGTGCACTGGTGGAGCCCAAAAAATATCAGATACAGATTTATCTAGCAGATATCATACACAATGTGATCCAAGACTTAATGCTAATCAAGCTCTAGAGTTAGCCTTTTTAATTTCAGATGAGATTAAAAAGAATACCTTGTATGCTAAAAACGGTATTAGAGCGGCATCTTAATCATTTAATTTTTTAAATTAATTATTATATTCTAAGCATGAACCCAAATCAAAAAGTTACATTTATAAAGGACTGGATATTGAATTACGTTAATTCAATGCCAAAAAAAGCTGAGTCTCTGGTAATTGGAATTTCAGGAGGAATAGACTCATCGGTTTCAAGTACTTTAAGCGCAATGACTGGTCTTAAAACTATTGTTTTGTCTATGCCTATAAAACAAAAAAGTGCACAACACGATTTAAGCTTAAAGCATCAGGAATGGTTAAAACAAAATTTTAAAAATGTTGAAGGAATTACTGTTGAGTTAGATAGTCTTTTTTCCACATTTGAAAATACTTTAAAAGATTTTAATAATTTACACGGTATGGCAAATTCTAGAGCTAGATTAAGAATGGCAACTTTATATCAGGTTGCTGCAGCCAATAATGGTATAGTAGTTGGTACAGGAAATAAAGTTGAGGATTTTGGAGTTGGTTTTTATACAAAGTATGGAGATGGTGGAGTTGATATTTCACCAATAGCTGATTGCAATAAGACAGAAGTTTGGGAACTAGGAAAAGAATTAAAAATTTTACAAGAGATCATAGATGCACCTCCAACAGATGGTTTATGGGACGATGGTCGAACAGACGAAGGTCAGCTTGGTTTAAGTTATAAAGAACTAGAAGAGGCTATGGAAAATGAAAATTCAAAAAATAGAGAAAAATATATCCAAATAAGAAACGCAAATTTGCATAAAATGGATCCAATTCCAGTTTGCAAGATTCCTAGCTAATCAAATAGATTCACAAATCTATAATTAGAGTATATTCCTTGAATAATGAATAAAGATATTTTTTTAACAAATAGCTATGGTGGAAAAAAAGAAAAGTTTCAGCCAATAGATAAAAATAACGTTAAAATGTATGTTTGTGGTCCTACAGTTTATGATGATCCACATATAGGTAATGCAAGGCCATTAGTTGTATTCGATATTCTTTTTAAAGTTTTAAAATGTAAATACGGTAAAGACAATGTTACGTATGTAAGGAATATTACAGATATTGACGATAAAATAATTCAATCTTCAAAAGATAAAAAAATCACAATCTCTGAATTAACCAATAAGATAAATATAAATTTCCAACAGGATTGTAATTATCTTAATTGTGAGGAACCTAACTTTCAGCCTAAAGCAACAGAAAATATAAATGAAATGATCGATATGATCAGTAGTTTAATTGTGAAAGGTTTTGCTTATGAGAGTAAGAAGCATATTTATTTTGAGGTTAAAAAATTTAAGGATTATGGAAAATTATCTAATAAAAAAATAGATGATCTTATATCTGGATCTAGGGTTGAGGTATCAAGTAATAAGAAAAATGCTGAAGACTTTGTATTATGGAAACCCTCAAGTGAAGATGAGCCTAGCTGGCCATCACCGTGGGGAAAGGGAAGACCAGGCTGGCATTTAGAATGTTCAGTAATGTCCAAAAAATATCTTGGTGATAAGTTTGATATTCACGGGGGAGGTAGAGATTTAATATTTCCACATCATGAAAATGAAATTGCACAATCACGTTGTGCTAATGATACTGAAGTTTTTTCGAATTATTGGGTACATAATGGATTTATAACCTTATCAAATGAAAAAATGGCAAAATCACAGGGCAATATTTTAAAGATAAGTGATTTTAAAAATAATGTGAATGGTCAAGCTCTAAGACTAGCTTTAATTAGCGCACAGTATAGACAGCCTTTAGATTGGAATGATAAACTTTTAGAGGAAAGTCAAAAAACAATCGATAAATGGTATAAAAGTTATGTAGAATTAGATAAGCCCAAACTTATCTCTGATGATGATCTTTATCCTTTGTATGACGATTTAAATACACCAAAATATATAGCCAACCTTCATAAACTATATGAAAAATCTCAATTAGGTAATATGGAAGATAAACAAGAATTTGTATCTGCATGTAATTTTGTAGGATTGTTAACAGAGACTAAAGATGAATGGGATAAATTTAAAAAAAATAAATCTGATTTAACCGATGAGATGATTGAAATAAAAATTAAAGAACGAAATCGGGCAAGAGATGATCAAAATTACGAATTAGCTGATAAAATTCGTAATGAGCTTTTAGAAAAAGGAGTTCAAATAGAGGATAAAGATGGTAAAACCTCGTGGAAATTTAAATAATGTCAGACAAAATATACATTTTTGATACAACTTTACGTGATGGTGCACAAACACAGGGAGTCGATTTTTCTTTAGATGACAAAGAAAAAATCTCTGTAGCATTAGATAATCTTGGTGTCGATTACATAGAAGGAGGATGGCCTGGAGCTAATCCAACGGATACAGAGTTTTTTAACAAACAACATCCTTTTAATCATTCAATATTAACTGCTTTTGGTATGACAAAAAAATCTGATCATAGCGCCGAGAATGATCCAATGATTTCATCTTTAATAAATTCTAATGCAAATTCAATTTGTTTATTTGGAAAATCTTGGGATTTTCATGTTGATGTTGCTTTAGGAATATCCAAAGATCAAAATTTAATGAATATTAGTGAAAGTGCAAAACATATAATTAATTCTGGAAAAGAATTCATGTTTGATGCTGAGCACTTTTTTGATGGTTATAAATCAAATAAAGAATACGCTTTAAGTTGTATTAAGTCTGCATATGATCAAGGTGCTAGGTGGATTATTTTGTGTGATACCAATGGCGGTACCTTGCCTCACGAAATATCAAAAATAGTTTCAGATGTATCAAAACATATACCAGGTAAAAATTTAGGAATTCATGCACACAATGACACAGAAAATGCAGTTGCAAATTCGTTAGTTGCAATCCAAGCAGGTGTAAGACAGGTGCAGGGAACGATTAATGGTTTAGGTGAAAGATGTGGTAATGCCAATTTAATGTCTCTTATTCCATCATTATATTTGAAACCTGAGTTTTCTAATAAGTATGAAATAAATATAAAAGACGAGAATATTAAGCATCTAACACAATGCTCTAGATTATTAGATGAAATTTTAAACAGAAAACCCAACAAACATTTGCCTTATGTTGGTGCTGCAGCTTTTTCGCACAAAGGTGGAATGCATGTTTCAGCAGTCCAAAAAGACCCAAAAACTTATGAACACATTGATCCCAAAGAAGTTGGAAATACAAGAAATATTGTTGTTTCAGATCAAGCTGGACAATCAAATATTTTGTCTAGATTAGAAACTATAGGAATTAGCATAAAAAAAAATGATCCAAAAATAAAACAACTCTTAGAAGAGGTTAAAGGAAGAGAATTTATTGGTTATAGTTATGATGGCGCAGATGCTTCGTTTGAATTATTAGCTAGAAGAATAGTAGGAGAAATTCCAAGGTATTTAATCATTAAAGCTTATGATGTGTCTGTTAAAAAAAATTCATCTGGAGAAATCATTTCATCAGCTAAAGCTGAATTAGAAGTCGATGGGGAAACAATTGTTTGTGAAGGTGAGGGTAATGGCCCAGTAAATGCTCTTGATAATGCAATTAGAAACAACATAAAAAAGATTTCTAAATATTCTGATTATCTTAAAGATTTAAGATTAGTTGATTATAAAGTAAGAATATTAAATACAGGAACAGAAGCTGTAACTAGAGTTTCAATTGAAAGTACAGACTCGCAAGGTAAAAATTGGTTTACAATAGGTGTATCACCAAATATTATTGATGCTTCATTTAAAGCATTAATAGATAGTCTTGATTATAAGTTATTTAAAGATAATGCACCAGCAAGTGCTTAATGAATTTTAATAATATTTCATTTATTCTTCACAAGCCTCAGCTATCTGAAAACATCGGGTTATGTGCAAGGGCTTTAAAAAATTTTGGTTTTAAAAATTTATCAGTAATAGACCCAAAACCAATATTCCCAAATGACAAAATTATAGCAACTTCTGTTGGAGCAAAAGATATAATAAAAAAAACTAATATTTATTTAAATTTAGAAAAATCATTAGCCAAAACTGATATTTTAATTGCAACTTCAGCAAGGTTTAGGAATAAAAATATTAAACATATTTCATTAGATGAATTAAAAAAAATAAACCTCACAAAGAGAGTTAGTTTTTTGTTTGGTTCGGAAGCTTCTGGATTAACAAATGATGAAGTAAGTTATGCTGATTATACATTACAAATTCCAAGTAATAGTAAATTTAGATCACTAAATTTATCGCATAGTGTAGTAATTGTAGCTCAAGCAGTTTCAAACTTAATATCAATAAGTAAAGTTAATTTTCAAAAGTCAAAAAAAATACAAACAGCTACTAAGAAAGAAATATCTAGTATGCTTAATTTCTGTCTGTCCACTTTAGAAAATCAGAATTTTTTTAAACAAAAAGCTAAAAAACCAATAATGATAGAAAATTTAAGGAGTATTTTTTATAAAATGGAACTCTCAAAAAAAGAAATACGCATTTTATCAAGTGTATTTGCCGGTCTAGCTAAAAAACCTTGATTGACAAAAATATTATGATGTCTATAAACCCCATTACCACAATATGACAAAACGATTAAACTCAAAACATAAAGTAGATAGAAGACTTAAAGTTAATTTATGGGGTAGACCTAAAAGTCCTTTTAATACTAGAGCTTATCCCCCAGGTCAGCACGGACAGACAAAATCATCTAAACCATCAGATTACGGAATTCAACTTCAAGCTAAACAAAAACTTAAATGTTACTATGGTAACATGAACGAAAGACAATTTCGTAATATGTATAAGAGAGCCATTATGAAAAAAGGTGATACTGCAGAAAATTTAATTGGATTACTTGAGAGAAGGTTAGATGCAGTAATTTATAGATCAAAATTATCAAATACTATTTTTTCGTCTAGACAATTAATAAACCATGGGCACGTTAGAGTTAATGGTAAAAAAGTTAACATATCCAGTTACCAAGTAAAAGAAGAAGATAATATTGAAATAAGAGACAAATCTAAACAATTAGCTTTGATAGATATAGCTCTAGCAAACAAAGAAAGAGAAGTTCCTGAGTATTTACAACTAGATGAAAAAAATAAAAAAGTTAAATTTGTAAGAATTCCAAAATTTGAGGAAGTTCCTTACCCTGTTGTAATGGAACCAAACCTTGTAATTGAGTATTATTCTAGATAATTAATCTTTAAGACTTAAAGTAAACTTAGCTTTTCTTTTTAAATTCTATCCCATTGTCTTCAAGAAGTTTTGCTAATTCACCACTTTCATACATTTCTTTAACAATATCACATCCGCCAATGAATTCATTTTTTACATATAGTTGCGGGATTGTAGGCCAATCACTATAAACTTTAATTCCTTCTCTAAGATTTTGATCAGCTAAAACATTTACACCTTTAAAATTCACTTCAAGCATTTTTAATATATTTGTAACAGCCATAGAAAATCCACACTGAGGGGCGTCTGGTGTTCCTTTCATGAACAAGCAAACTTCGTTACTTTTAATTTCATTGTTAATTAATTCATTTGTTTGATTATCCATTTAGTTCTCCTTTGTTTTAACTGCTAGCGCATGTAATTCGTTGCCCATTTTTCCTTTAAGTGAATTATATACCATTTTGTGTTGTTGAATTTTACTCTTTCCTGCAAATTGCGACGAAATTACTGTAGCTGAGTAATGATTACCATCTCCTGCAAGATCCTGAATTTCTATCTTAGCATCTGGTAATGCCTCTTTTATTAAGCTTTCAATTTCTTTTAAATCCATTGCCATTAGTTAACCATATATTCCTTTAGCCATTTTTTATAGCCTTCTTTGATATCGTCAATTGATAATTTTAGATCATTTTCATATGTAATTTTATCACCTTCCACTAAGCCTAATTTATCAAAATGAATGGATTCCTTTTTAAGCATATTTTCAACATTTTCTAAATTTTCAGGTTTAATTTCAATTATATATCTTCCTTGATCCTCACCAAAAAAATACTCAAATTTATTTACTAAGCCCTCTAAAGGAAATAATTTTACGCCTTTACCACTCTTTATACCCATTTTAGATATAGCAGTTAAAATTCCTCCTAAAGACACGTCATGACAGGTTTCTATTAAATTTTTATTTTTCAAATTCAAAATAATATTTCCATTTTGTTTTTTTCGTTGAATAAGTTAACTTCTGGTGGAGGACCATTAAATTCAGTTAATATATTTCTTGCAAATATTGATTGATCTAAGTGTCCTTCAGTTTTACCAATTACGAAAAGATAATTACCTTCATCTTTTAATTCCATTGTCATCATCTTTTTGTAGTTAGATAATAGTCCTATACCTCCAATTGAGGGTGTGGGCTTAATTCCTTTATCTTTTGTTTCATTATAAAAAGAGACATTTCCTGAAACTACTGGGTAATTTAAATATTTAGATGCCACAGCAATACCTTCAACACATTCAACAAATTCACCCATATTTTTCTGCTTTTCTGGATTACCAAAATTAAGGCAATTTGTAATTGCTATTGGTTTTGCACCTACAGAAATCATATTTCTCCAGCTTTCACAAACTACTTGTTTGCCTCCCGTTAATGGGTGTGCATAACAATAAGTTGCTGATGAGTCTACAGATGCAGCAACAGCTTTATTTGTGCCATGAACTCTAACAACGCCAGCATTTCCTCCAGGTTTTTGTATAGTGTCGCCCATAACTGTATGATCATACTGGTCCCAGATCCATTCTTTATCTGCAATATTCGGATCAATTAAAACTTTCTTTAAACAATCACCAAGTTTTAAAGATTTAAATCGATCTTTTGAAAATTTATTTTTTCTTGGAAGTTTTGCTTTTATCCATTTTCTATCGTACATAGGTGCATTCTCCGCTAAAAAATCAATTGGTATTTCAGCAACTTTTTTATTCTTGAAAAACAGTTCAATATTTTTACTATTTGTTGTTTTTCCAATTACTGCAAAGTCTAAGTTCCACTTATCAAATATTTTTTTTGCCTCATTTTCTTTTCCTTCCTCTAAAACTATAAGCATCCTCTCTTGGCTTTCTGATAGCATTATCTCATAAGGTGTCATATTTTCCTCTCTACAAGGAACTTTTGTTAAATCTATTTCAATACCTAAATCACCTTTAGATGCCATTTCAATACTAGATGATGTCAAACCTGCAGCACCCATATCTTGAATTGATATTATTGATTTACCAGCCATTAGTTCAAGACAAGCCTCAAGAAGAAGTTTTTCTGTGAAGGGATCACCAACTTGAACAGTGGGTTTTTTTTCTTCTATTTTGTCATCAAAAATAGCAGATGCCATACTTGCTCCATGTATCCCATCTCTTCCTGTTTTTGAGCCAACATAGATTACTGGATTGTTAATTCCAGCAGCTTTTGAATAAAATATTTTATTTTTATTAACTAAACCCAATGTCATTGCGTTTACTAAAATATTTCCATTATAAGATTCATCAAAGCAAGTTTGACCAGCTATTGTTGGAACACCAATACAGTTACCATATCCACCAATCCCTTTAACAACTCCTCTTAATAGATTTCTTGTTTTTTTCATGGTCTGGTGAGCCAAAATGAATAGAGTTTAAATTAGCAATGGGTCTGGCACCCATTGTGAACACATCTCTCATAATCCCACCAACACCTGTAGCTGCCCCTTGATAGGGCTCAATAAATGAAGGATGGTTATGACTTTCTATTTTAAATACAATTGCATCATCGTCTTCAATATCTACAACTCCAGCATTTTCTCCTGGACCCTGAATTACTTGGTCACCTTTGGTGTGTAATTTTTTTAAATGTCTTCTGGATGATTTGTAAGAGCAGTGCTCATTCCACATTGCTGAAAAAATACCTAATTCAGTAATATTTGGTGTTCTTTTTAAAAGATTACAGATTTCTTTATATTCATCACTTTTTAATCCATGTTCAATTGCTATTTTTTCGTTAACATCAACCATTATAAGCTTTCAATTAAATTCTCAAAAAATAATGATCCATCTTCACCTGAAAGAAATGGATCAATCATTCTCTCTGGATGAGGCATCATACCTAAAATATTTTTATCTTTATTAAATATTCCAGCTATATTTTTTAAGGCGCCGTTTGGATTATTTTTTTCATCATCATTTCCTTTATGGTCACAATAAGTAACAGCAATTTGACCATTATCTTCAATTGATTTTAACTCATCTTTTGAGCAAAAATAATTTCCTTCGTTGTGAGCAATATGGAGTTCTAAAACTTCTTTTTTAATTTTTTTAAAATATTTGTTTTCTTTATCTTTAATTTTTACGAAAATATTTTTGCAAATAAAGTTTAAGTATTTATTTTGTTGAAGTATTCCTGGTAACAAACCTGTCTCAGTGAGTATTTGAAAACCATTACAAATTCCAAGAACTAATCCTCCTGAGTTAGCAAAATCAATTACAGATTTTATTATTCTTGATTTTCCAGCAATACTTCCACATCGAAGGTAATCTCCGTAAGAAAATCCTCCAGGTAGTACTATTAAATCACTTTTAGGTATTTCTGCATCATTATGCCAAACCATTTGATTTTCAAAACCAAATTTTTTCAAAGCCACATCCATGTCTCTGTCACAATTTGAACCAGGGAATATAATTACAGATGATTTCATTCAGTAGTTACAAGATTTTATAATCCTCAATAACTAGGTTTGCTAAAAGCTTTTTACACATTTCCTCTACTTGTGATTTAGCTTTATTTTCATCACTCTCATTTACCTCAATGTCAAAATATTTACCTTGTCTAACCTCTGAAACATTATCAAAAGTCATTCCATTTAGAGTTTGCTGAATTGCTTTACCTTGTGGATCTAGCACTCCATTTTTTAAAGTGACTATTACTTTTACTTTCATTTTTTCTTAATTTTTACTGCTTTAGGTTTAGGATAAGTTAATGGTCTTATATTTGATTGTTCGTGTAATATATTAAGTCTAATTGCTACTTCTTGGTATGCCTCAACTAAGTTTCCTAGGTTATTTCTAAATCTGTCTTTATCTAGTTTTTTATCTGTTCTCATGTCCCAAAGTCTGCAAGTATCAGGACTAATTTCATCAGCTAACATAATTTCTCTTTTGCCATCAGTTTCAAATCTTCCAAATTCAACTTTAAAATCTACTAATTTAATTCCGACGCCTCTAAACATGCCTTGAAGAAAGTCATTTATTCTTCTTACCTCTTCATAAATAAAATCTAATTCGAAAACAT
Organism: uncultured Pelagibacteraceae bacterium; assembly: GCA_902611465.1. Taxonomy (GTDB): domain Bacteria; phylum Pseudomonadota; class Alphaproteobacteria; order Pelagibacterales; family Pelagibacteraceae; genus Pelagibacter. Next base: position 10,524 of record CACLZS010000018.1, read on the forward strand.
CCATCCATTTAAATGCTAAAATATGTTCTCTGCTTAAAAGAGGATCTCCTAGATCATCATTTTTTAGGCAATATTCAACTAGCGGATAATCAAGCACTGTTCCATCCTCTATTCCCAATCTTTTTGTCAAAGAACCTGTTGCAATATTTCTAACGACAAATTCAATTGGAATAATTTCCACTAACTTAACTAGTTGTTCTCTCATATTAAGTCTTTTTACTAAATGATTTTTTATTCCAACATTACTTAATTGAGTAAGAATATGCTCTGAAATTCTATTGTTTAAAATTCCTTTGCCTTCTATGATATCTTTTTTTTGATTATTAAAAGCGGTTGCATCATCTTTTTGAAATGTTGAATTACTAAATTCTTATCGTTGGTTGCATAAATAATTTTAGCTTTGCCTTCATATAATTTTTTACCTTTTTTCATTATTTAAAGACCCTATTAAAAATTAAATTAACATTCTTGAAGTGTGAGGAATAATCAAATATTTTTTTTCATTTTCTTACTTGTCATTCTAGATGTAATGTTTTTGTCACTCATCACAACATCTAAAAGATTAAGATTATCTGCTATGCATTTTTTGGCATGTGCTTGAACTAATCTATAAGATTTTTCTCTAGTCAAACCTGATTTTGTGAGTTCTAACATCAACTCTTGGGAGAAAATGGTACCTTTTGTAATATTAAGGTTATTAAGCATTTTTTTTGGATAGACGATCATCTTGTCTAATAAGTTTGCTAACCTTATTAATGCAAAATCTAAAGTTATATTAGCATCTGGACCAATATTTCTTTCAACGCTTGAATGTGAAATATCCCTCTCATGCCAAAGAGCAATATTCTCTAGTGCTGGTATAGTATGACTTCTAACCATTCTAGCTAGTCCAGTTAAGTTTTCACTTAATATTGGATTTTTTTTATGAGGCATTGCACTTGAGCCTTTTTGTTTTTTTGAAAAAAATTCCTGCAATTCATAAACCTCTGTTCTTTGCAAATGTCTAATTTCAGTTGAAACTCTCTCAATTGATCCAGCTATTATTCCTAAAACTGAAAAATAGTAAGCATGTCTATCTCTTGGGATAACTTGTGTAGATATTGGCTCAACTTTTAATCCCAGTTTTTTAGCAACATGTTTTTCAACATTAGGGCTAATGTTAGCAAAAGTACCAACAGCACCAGATATTGCACAAGTTGATATTTCGTCTATTGCACTAACTAGCCTTTTTCTATTTCTTTTAAATTCCTCATAATATGAAGCTAATTTAAGTCCAAATGTTATAGGTTCTGCGTGAATACCGTGGCTTCTACCCATACATGGTGTAAATTTATATTTTTTAGCTTTAGATTTTAAAACTTTTAATATTTGATCAATATCTTTTACTAAAATTTTACCAGATTGAACTAATTGAATATTAAAACTTGTATCTACTACATCTGATGAGGTCATTCCTTGGTGTAAATATCTTGCCTTAATACCCACTTTTTCAGTGACAGAAGTTAAAAATGCAATGACGTCATGTTTAACTTTGGCCTCAATATTATGAATTCTTTTAACATTAATTTTAGCCTTCTTTCTTACAGCACTTGCTACACCTTTTGGAATAGATCCCAATTTTTCCATTCCTTCAGCTGCAGCTATTTCTATATCTAACCAGATTTGATATTTATTATGTTCGGACCAAATATCCGTTAGTTCTTTTCTAGAGTATCGCGTTATCATTAATTATATGGAGGCCTCTTATAACCTTTAACAGATTCTGTAAAAATTTCATAAGAGTCTTCTGTAATTCCTATTGTATGCTCAAATTGTGCAGATAAAGACTTATCCTTTGTAACTGCTGTCCATCCATCATTAAGTACTTTTACATCTAATTTACCTACATTTATCATAGGCTCTATTGTAAAGGTCATACCAGGTGTTAGTTCATGACCAGTATTTTTCTTACCATAATGAAGAATATTAGGTTGCTCATGAAAAGTATTGCTAATACCGTGTCCACAAAAATCTCTAACTACTGAAAAACCCCTTTCTTCAACAAAGGATTGAATTTCAAATCCAATATCTCCTAATTTTACTCCTGGTTTTAAAATTGCTATTCCTTTCATCATCGATTCGTAAGTTGTATCAATTAAGTTTTTAGCTTTTACTGGAATATCTCCAATGGTAAACATTCTACTGGTGTCACCGTAGTATTCATTAACTATTGCTGTTACATCAATGTTAACCACATCTCCTTCATTTAAAATTCTATCAGAGGGAATGCCATGACAAACAACATGGTTTAAAGAAGTGCATAAAGATTTTTTAAAACCTCTGTAGTATAGTGGGGCAGAGTGGCCACCATTGTCTCTTATAAACTCATAACCCAATTGATCAATTTTATCAGTTGTAACACCTTCTTTAACTTCATTCGTAAGCATATCTAAAGTTTGAGATGCTAACTTTCCAGCAATTCTCATTTTCTCAAATTTTTCTGAATAATTACTCATCTAAAATTTTTATTTTTTTTTCAATTTTTATTTCTTTAGAATTTAAGTTGCATCTGTAAGCAAGAAAGCTTACACCAGATTTTTTAGCATCTAAATATTCTTTATAATAAGTAGAGTCTATATCTTTTGCTATTCTAAAATTATTTATACCCTGAATTTGAGTTAAAAATAAGACATAAGGTTTATATCCTTTTTTAATTGATTCTTTTAACTTTTGAAGGTGTTTTGCACCCCTAGAAGTAACAGCATCGGGAAATTCTGCTATATCATCTTCTCTCATTAATGTTGTATTTTTTACTTCTAATATTCTTTTATCACACAAAAAGTCAAATCTAGTATCATCAGAATACTTAAATTCAGCTCGTATATTTTTAATTGTACTAAATTCTTTTATTAATTTATTTTCTAAAGCATGTTCGACAATTCTATTTGCTCTATGAGTATTTACTCCAATTATTCTTTTTTTTACTTTTATCATCTCTAGAGTAAATTTTAATTTACGCTTTGGATCATTATGTTCGCTTATCCAAGCTTCATTTCCTTGATCTAATAAACCCATCATAGAGCCTGTATTTGGACAATGTGCTACAACAGTTTTATTATTTACTTCTATATCTGTGAAAAATCTCTTATATCTCCGGATTAATTTGCCTTTTAATAAAGTGTTGGTAAATTTCATACAATTTTATTTATATTTAGAAATGATTAATAAAAAAGAAATATCTGCATCAATTATCATTATAGGTAATGAGGTATTATCAGGTAGAACAAAGGATTTAAATACTAGCACACTTGCAACTTGGTTAAATTCTCTAGGAATTATGGTGGGTGAGGTGAGAGTTATTCCAGATATTGAGAAAACAATAATTGATACGGTTCATGAGTTAAGAGTTAAATACAACTATGTGTTTACAACAGGTGGCATTGGCCCAACCCATGATGACATTACAGCAGAATCAATTTCAAAAGCTTTTAATATTGAATATGGATTTCATAAAGAGGCATTTGCAATTTTAGAAAAATATTATGAACCAGGTAATTTTAACGATGGTAGACAAAAAATGGCAAAGATGCCAGTTACAGCCAATTTAATTTTAAATCCAACTAGTGGTGCCCCAGGCTTCTATGTAGAGAATGTGTTTTCTCTTCCAGGTGTTCCATCAATATTAAAAGCAATGATTGGTGGACTTGGCAACGTATTAGTAGGTGGCGATCCAATTCTTAGTAAGACAATAAATTTGATGACCTATGAAAGTGAAATAGCAAGTTCATTAACTGATGTTCAAGATAATAACAAAGATGTAGAAATTGGTAGTTATCCTTTTTTTAGACAAGGTAAATTAGGTGTATCAATTGTATTAAGATCAAAAGATCAAGATAAAATAAACCTATGTAATTCACTAATCCTTGAATTTGTAAAAGCAAAAAATATTAAAATAGTTGAACTAGAGTAATGTTGTATTTTGCTTACGGAAGTAATCTTAATCTTTTTCAAATGAAGCGGAGATGTAAAGACTCTGTATTCTTAAAAAAATATGAACTTAAGGGCTACAGATTAAACTTTAGAAGCAAATATAGAGCTGCTGACATCGAAAAGAGTAAAAATTCATTAGTTCCTGGTGCTTTATTTGAAATATCAAAAAGTGACGAAAAAAAACTAGATATCTATGAAGATTATCCAATTCTTTATAAAAAACTTTATTTTACTTATTACAATAAGACAGTGATGACTTACATTATGGTTAATAAAACTGAATTTAGATATCCAACTGAAAGATATTTAAATGTTGTTAAACGAGGTTATACAGACTGTAAGTTAGATACTAAATACTTAAAAGTTGCTCTTCAACCAGTTAAGTAAATGCTCTCTAAAAAACAAATATTTTCTAAAGGAATATTGGCTGTTGCACCGCACATGTTTTCAGTAATTCCTTTTGGAATTGTATGTGGAGCAATTGGTATTGAGCTAGGTTTTAGTCCAGTATTAGTTTATGCAATGTCTATCATTATTTTTGGGGGTGCTTCTCAAATTGTCTTTTTACAACTCCTTTCTGGAGGAGCATCTGCATTAATTGCAGTAACTTCAGTAGGGGTAATAAATTCTAGACACTTATTATATGGGGCTGTTTTATCTGAATATTTTGAAAAATTATCATTTATCAAAAAGCTTTTGATATCTTACTTGGTTGTGGACCAAGGATTTGCAGAGTCTAATAAGTTCTTTCAAAAAAATAGAAATGAAACACATCTGCATTATCATTTATTAGGAAGTGGTGGAACTCTATGGGTTTGTTGGCAGATATCTACACTTGCTGGAATAATTCTTGGCTCATTTGTGCCTGAGGAATTAGGTTTGAAATTTGCAGTTCCTTTAACTTTTATCGCAATTGTTGTTCAAGATATTAAAAAATTAGATCATGTAATAGTCATGATTACCTGTGGATTAAGTTCGTTATTATTTTTTGATGCACCTTTTAAATCTTACATAATCATTTCACCTATAATTGCACTGTTTGTTGCTGCATTAGTTTTGAGGTTAAAAAAATGACTTGGTTTACGATTATAGTTGCAGGAATAATTACTTACTTTATGAGAATGACTATGGTTGCTTTGGTAGATAGAGATTTATTAGGAGAGAGAGTTAAAGCTGTACTAGCATACGTTCCATCAGCTGTATTTCCAGCAATAATATTTCCAGGAATTTTTATTAATGATTATGGAACTTTTATAGAAATGAATGATCCTAAAATCTTTGGAGCAATAGTTGCTATATTAGTTGGTTATTTTTCAAGAAACGTAATAGCAACGATTATATCTGGACTATTTTCATATTGGATTATTATATTTTTATTATAAAATTAACTGATGAGTATCACTAGATCTGAGAGTAACTTTTACAAAAAGAATGGCTACTTATTAAAAGATGAGCTTGTTTCAAAGAAAGATATCAATAAGTTAAATACTCTTATAAAAAAGATTGTTACCAAAGAAAAGAACAGTAGAAAAAAAATAACTAATCAAGGCGGAACTCAAAGTTATGATAATTATCACTTTGTTTTCAAAAGCAACTCTTCAAAAAATAAAGAAATATTAAGATTAAATAACCCTCAAAATAACAACAAATTATTTTATGATTTATCAAGAAATAAAAAGATTATTGATATAGTTAAAAAACTAATTGGTGGAACGGTAAGATTTCATCTTGGAAAATTAAATTTTAAATTACCTAATAAGAAAAAAGGAAGCTTAGTAGAATGGCATCAAGACTTTGCGTTTTACCCTCATACAAATGATGATTTAATAACAGTAGGTATTTACTTAGAAGATTGTTATGAAAAAAATGGCCCTTTAAAAGTTATTAAGGGTTCTCATAAAAAAGAACTATTTAGTCATCATAGTAATGACAATTACTTTGTAGGTAAAATAAATACTAAAAAAAACAAAATTAACTTAAAAAAATCAGTTTCATTGACTGGAAAAGCAGGTTCAGTTGTTTTCTTTCACTGTCGAACAATTCATGGCTCTGGATTAAATCATACCAATGGATCCAGACCTTTAATATTATTTGGATATAGAGCATGTGATGCATGGCCTATCATTAATGATGGTAATCCTCATCCAGAAACAAATTTTGAAAATTATGATGCAAATATTATTTATGGAAAAAAATCAATAGTACCAAGATGTACTGATGTTCCTGTAATTATTCCATTACCTAAAAAGAAACACTACGTTTCTATTTATCAGCTTCAGAAAAGTAATTAAAATATTAGCCCGAATAGACTAAGTATAAGTAGGGCTTCCATTCCAACAAACATATCTAATATTTTTTGATTATATGGATTGAATTTTTATCAAGATTTTTAATTGCCCACCCATCATTAGCACGGGCATGTGGATGGACAATTAAGAGGATCACGAAAGCAACTAAATGAAGAAAAAAGAATAATGATAATCTCACGATTCTATTTCTAAAATATTTATTTGTTTTAATTAGGTTCTAATTTCGTTGCGATTATGAATAATAATCACATTTTAAACACACGTTATTTTAGATATAAGATTAATATATGAAATATATTTTATTAGGTGCTGCTATCGCTTTTGCAATGTATTTAGGCGAT
>CACLZS010000019.1 GCA_902611465.1 uncultured Pelagibacteraceae bacterium
CTATATTTTATGTTAATTTTATTTCCTGCATACGATGAGGATACCTTACGTTATCATCTGGCAATATCTAAAAAAATTAATAATGGTACATTTTATATAAACACGTGGATTGATTATATGATAATTGGTGGACATGAGTTTATAAATGCTTTTTCATTAAGATTAAAATTTGAGAAAATATCTAGTTTTTCAAATTTCATTTACTTAATTTTTATTTTACTTTCAAATATTCATATAAAGGATAAATATAAAATAGGTTCAGGTTTTAACAGTATATATTTAATTATTGCTTCACCATATTTAACGAGTTTGTTATCGAGTCAAAAATTTTTTTTATTCCCATGTTATATAGTTACTTATAGTTTGGCATATTTGTATCTAGAGAAGAAAAATATTAATTTTAAAATTTTATTAATGTTACTTTTTTTAAATATTTTTTGTGTAATAATTAAATTTACTTTCTTGCCATACCTTGGAATATTAGGATTATGGTCGCTTTATATAATTAAGTCTTTTAAAGGAAGATTAATTTATATTATGTGTGGTATAATTTTTTTAAGTCTCTGCTATTTGCCTATCTATATAATAAAATATAAAATTTATGGAGATCCTTTTTTGGTTCTATTTTCTTTAAATCCAGAAAACTTGAACTGGTTTTATGAATATAGGGATCTGCTTTCAAATATTAGGATGGATTATACGGACAGAGTAGATAATGAAGTGTATAAAAATTTTCTTATACCAATTAAGCTTATTATGCCTTTGACTATAAGCGATATATCAAAAACCTTAGGTTTAGGTCTATTATTTATTTTTTCAATAAACTTTAAAGAAAACAAGAATTTAAAATATTTAATCTTTTTATTTATAATAAGTGTAATTTCATTACAAACATTTCAATCAAGATGGTTTTTGCCGCTCTTGATCCTTGTTTCAATATTTGCAAACGTATCAAAATTTCCTTTTTTATTAAATCTTTTAAAAGTTAGTTTAATACCTCTTATAGCGATAATTGCCCCACTATCAGTCTTGACTTTTTTGATATCATTTAAAGTATTAGATAAAAAAATTATACTTAATGATTTATTAAATTCTCATCATAAATTTATATATAAAATTAATACCAATTATAAAAATGTAAATATTTACTCAAATATAAATGATAATTACAATTTAGATAATATAATTCCAGTTTATTATCCTAAATTTGTAGTTAAATTTGATAAAAGTTATTATGAAAGAAAAAAAAATAAGACCAAATACGTTTTATGGAGAAAGAATGGTAAAGTTCCTGCAGATGTATTCATTCAAGACTATGTAAAATGTGAAAATTTTGAAAAAATTGAGGAATTTGAATACAATTCCAGAAGAATATATTTTATTAAAGGTTTAAGAATTGTAACTTTATATAAGTTAAATTGTTAGTTTTTTTTTGATATAAAAGAAATAGGAAAAGAAAATCCAATAAAAAATACCATTCCAAGAAGAAAAAAACGATCCAGTAGTCTGAAAAGGCCAAAAAAGAATAAAAAAATTACAAAATATAATCAAAGTTTCATTTCTAAATGCTTTGATTTTAAAAAAATTAATAATTAGGAATGATAAAATATAGAAATTTAGGAGTAATATTAAAATAAGCCCTACTACTCCTGTCTCAGATAGTATCTCAAAATAAATATTATGAGGATGTGTGGAGCAGCGATCTTTGAAAAACTTAGTTTCTATTTGACGATATTTTTCTTTTTTACAAATATGTCTATAGGTTTTAACTCCAGATCCAATGACTTTGTTATCTTTAAAAATTTCAATAGCTGTCAAAAAATGAGCTTTGTGATGATTATCTTTGTAAGCCTTAAGTGGAGTATCGATGAAGTGACTTTTTAAATTATTATCATTTATAAAAATCAAAAATATTATTGTTAAGGTTGAGAATAAAATAGCCAACTTATACAGTAATTTATATTTATAAAATATAAAGAAAATTAAAGTTGTAAAAAAAAACATTATACTTACTGATCGTTCATTTGTTAAAATAATAATTATCAATGTTATTAGGATTAATGGAAAAATAATTTTTTTGGCAATTTTATTATTTATAAAAAAAATAATTGATAAAAAAAATAGTTTGGACATATAAGTACCAGCAACACCTTCCTCACCAAATGGTCCAGCCAGTCTTCTGCCGTGTGAGGAATTAATTTGATATCCAAAAATATCTACTAAAAAAAAATGTTGGTATAAAACATCTAGTAAAACAAAAATTATAGTAAAAAATAAAATAATAGAAAAAAATTTGTTAAAATTTTTAATTTCACATGAACAAAAAAAAATAATTAAAAATAACGAATAATTTTTAAAAAAATTTATTAAAGCCACAGATGTGAGACTCTGGTTAGAAGAAAGTAATAGATTTAATACTAAAAACGAGAGTAAAAACAAAAGAATATATAAATATTTTTTATATAAATTTACAAACTCTTTTTTAATGAATATTAGAGTGTAGAAAACTAAAATACAAATTACTGCAACTGAGTTAAGAGCTAGATTACCAATTATTATTGCAAATGGAATTAAATATACAAATAAATCAAGAAAAAAAAATTCTTTATGTTTTTTTAAATTATAGTACACAATTTATCACTTTATTATTGTAAATACTTACTTAATATATGAATGAAATTTTTTTTCACTTATTTTTTCTTTTTGTGTGCCTAGTCGCCTACAAATATAGATATAATATTGGCAATAAATTAAATTTAATTGATAATCCTGATAATTTGAGAAAAGTACATGATATTCCCATTCCTAGCATAGGAGGACTTATTATTTTTCCTTATGTGATCTCATCAATTATTTTTTTATATTATCTTACAATTATAAATATAAAAACTTTACTTTTGTTAATATTTTTATACTCATCCTTTTTTTTTGTCGGGTTTATTGATGATAGAATTAATTTAAACGCTAAAACTAAAATTTTCATCTTAATTTTTTTATTATTTATAACTATACCTTTAGATCCAAATCTTTATTTTGAGACTCTGGTATTTAGAGATTTACCAAAATCTATACTTCTAAATGAGGGCTATCTTTTTTTTACAATTTTTTGCATATTTTTTTTTTATAACTCCTTAAATTTTGCAGATGGTTACAATGGTATAGGTATTTTATTATCTTTATATTTTTTATTGGTAATATTAATTTGTAATAACAACTATAATGTTTTTTATTTATCAATTATCTTAAGTTTAACTTATTTATTGCTCCCAAATATTTTAGGAAAAATTTTTATAGGAAATTCCGGGGTAAGTTTTTTATCGATAGTCTTGTGCTTATTGGCTATAGATACTTATAATAAAGGCAATATATTTTTTGATGAAATAATTTTAGTTGTTTTGCTACCTACCTTAGATACTGCTCGAATTACAATTGAAAGAATTATACAAGGTAAGTCTCCATTATCTAGTGATAAAAACCATTTTCACCATCTATTAAATAAATTATTTAATAAAAAATATATATTTATTCCGTATATGTTAATTGCAATATCACCATATTTAATTTCAAAATTCTTTTTTAATACTTACTTTTCATTAGTTTTGTTTGTGATCTTTTATTTTATACTTCTTGTTACTCTTAAAAAAAAAAATGCTTAAAATTCCTTTTCATTATTTAATATTTTTAATAATTATTTATTCAAATGGATTAATTATTTATAAATTCACTGCTGAAAAAAAAAATTTAAATTTAAATATATTTGAAGTTTCTATTTTGGGTTTAATTTTTACTGGTTTTTTAGCAGTAATTCTAAATTTTTTTTTCCCATTAACTGATTTTCTACTTTATATAAATCTAATATTAAGTTTGATAATTTTATACTATTACAGAAATGAGATAAAAACTTCTTTATCTATTAAGTTAAACATTTTTATTTTTACATTTTTTATACTAAGTATATTAAGTATTTATGGTAGTGGTTTTTCGGATGATTTAAATCATTATCATGGAGGATCTATTATAAATTCTGATAATAGTAATTATATAATTGGATCTAATTTTCTTCATAATCATTACGGGTACTCATCAATATGGCTTATACTTCACTCTTACTTAAATTTTAATGATACTTTTCTTCAAGATATTCATATTTTGAACGGTATTATTTTATTTCTATGTTTATCATATTTCGCATATGAAATTTATGACAAGAAAAATAACAGTAAATTAATATTTATTGCATCATTTTTTATTTTTTTTTTTTTAGTGAAATACACGAGATTAAAGGAGTTTGGTTTAGATAGACCTGGTGTAATTATATACTGCTTTCTAATTTATTTTTTTCTTAAATTAAATAATTTATTGATTAAAAAACGTAAAGAAAAAAACATTATACTTATGATTATTGGATTTATAAGTTTATTTCTTATTTCAATTAAAATAACTTTTATTTCTTGTGCATTAATACCTTTATTTTTTTTGTATAATCATAAATGTTATTCATTTTTAATTTCTAAATATGGTTTTATTTTTTTCTTTGCTATTTTTTGTATAATTTTTAAAAATTTTCTCATAAGTGGTTGTTTAATCTATCCATTAGATTATACATGTATTTCAATAGTTTCATGGAACAGTAAAGATATTGCATCAAATATTTTACTTGGTACTGAATTATTATCTAAGAGTTTTAACTTATATAATGGCGAGTTAACCTCAACTCAATATGTTAAGGGTTATAATTGGGTAAAAACTTGGTATTCAAGAAATTTTGAAGAGCTTAATAATTTTGTATTAACTTCATTTTTTGTTTTTATATTATTGTTTGCATCTTCGAGATTAAAATATATTAAAGAAAAATTTCACTTAGATAATATTTTAATCTTTTTACTTTTAATAATTAATACAATTATTTTTTTTAAGTCTCCTGTTATTAGATTTCACCATTTATTATTTATTTTATTTTTTATTTGCTTATTTTTATTAATAAGAAAAAGTTTTATTAAAAATAGTTTTTATGGAGCGATTTTAGTTTTACTTATCTTATTTAATTTTAATAAAAATATTATTAGAATAAATGATACAAATTTAATAAATAATCCTTATAAACATATAAAAAGTATAGGTTGGTATAGAGCTCCAACTAAACAAAAAATTCAAAATTTTGAGTATTATATTGGTTGGATTGACGCCCATCCTGTAGGAAATATGGATCTAAGTACCTATAAGCATAAAAAATTATTATGGTTTGATGTTATTTACAAATAATTTTTAATCGTTAAAAATCATCTATAACGTTTAATGTTTTTTTAACATTTAAACTCCAAGTAAATTTTTTGTGATGTATGTGACCTTTATCTACTAATATTTTTTTATAATCATTATCCGTAAGCATTTTATTTAATTTATTTTTAATATCTTCAACATCATCTGGATCAAAATATTCAGCTGCTTCTCCATTTATCTCTGGCAAAGCTGAGGCTTTAGAAATTAAAACTGGACAGCCCTGAGACATTGCTTCTAATGAAGTTAAACCAAATACTTCACAATATGAGGAAAATAAATATAATTCAGAATATTTATAAAGATTTGTTAATTTTTTGCTATTCAGATTTGTATATATTTTAATTTCGTTATTTTTGAAATTTAAAGATATAAATTCAAAAATCTCTTTTGCATAATTTTTATCCAGTATTTGTAAAACTAATACTAATTTAATATTAATTAGTTTTTCATCAATTAATAATTTGAAAGCTTTTAGTAAATTTAAGATGTTATGATATTTAACACAAGATAGTACTGAGATAATATATTTTTCAGAATAATTAAAATTTTCTTCAAAACTTTTTGGAGAATTTGGTAAAAGAAATTTCTTATCAATTCCAAGATAAATTACAACTATCTTTTTTTTTATTTTTAGAATATTTGATATTTCATCTTTTGCAAAATAGGAGTCTACTATCAATGTTTCACAAGCTTGTATTGAGATCTCCATAAGTTTTTTTGTAAGAAAATTTCTAAAATAATTGCCTGGCATTAAATTGAAAAACTTCCATGGCAGGTTTGAGTGTAAAGCCAACACGATTTTTATTTTAAAAATTTTAGCAAAAATGGGACATATATTCATAGGAGAAAATAATTTATTTATGTTCATGTACTTTAATTCAAAGGGTAAAATAAATTGCATCCAAATTAATCTAAAAAAAATATTTGAAAAATAATTTGGTTTTTTTATGTAACGAATGTGAGAGTTATTTTTTTCATCAAAATCTAATTGCTTAAAGTAATCTTCAGTAACAAATATAACTATTTTATCTCTTGTTTTAAAATTGTGTAACTCATTACAAAAATTTAAACTATATGATTTAGTTCCACTGCCTATATTTGTTCCAACAAAATCAATTGCAAATATCATGGGCTCGTATTTTTAAAATAATCCTCATACCACTTAAAGACTTCGGGTAAGACTTTTCCAAATTCATACTTAGGTTTCCAACCAAAATTTTTGTTTAATTTAATATAATTCATATATTGAACTTGTAATTCTCCTGAAGTTTTATTTTTTTTTATTATTTTATTTACTTTGGACAATTCCTTAATTCTTTTTTTGTAAGTAAATATATTCTTTAAAATTGTCTTTGTTTTATAAGGGGTATTAGTTCCTGCATTAAATATCTCTCCTGAATATTTTTTGGGTTTCGAATAAAGATTTTTTGCTAAAATTTTATAAATATCCACAATATCATTAATATAAATATAATCCCTAATGCTCTCTCCATTTCCTCTCATTTTAAACCTCCTATTAAAAATACATGACTTGATTAAACCTGGTATTAATGCGGTAAAATTTAATTGACCTGGACCATAAATATTTGAAAACCGTGTTATTATTATTGGAAGATTAAATAATTTTGATGCGTATGTCTTTGCGATCATATCTGCACATGCTTTTGATGTATCATAAGGAAAGATGGGTTTAAGGGGATATTTTTCGTCATAAGGCATCTTGTTCAATCCGTATTCTCCATAAGCTTTGTCTGAGGACGCTATAATTATCGATTTAATTTGTTTCTTATTTTTTCTGAATAACTCAAGAAGAGTGTAAGTACCTCTTATGTTGCTTTCCCAGGTTCCATAGGGATCTTTTTTAGCTAAACCCACTTCTACCTGCGCGGCTAAATGAAAACAAATTTGAATTTTATATTTTTTAATAATTTTATTTATTTTTTCTTTATCAGTAATATCACAGTAAAAGATTTCAATTTTTTTGTTTATATTTTCGTAAAATAATAATGAGTTCTTTTTATTTTTTCTTTGGGAAATACCTATCACATTTGACCCTAAGTTTGATAAATTTTTAGCTAAGTTAGATCCCACGAAACCAGCAACACCTGTGATCAAAATATTTTTATTTTTCCAAAAATGAATTTTATTCATTACTTAAATTTATTAATTTGTAATTTTGCATTTTCTAACTCAGAAATAGTATTTACTGTAATATGTTTACCAGTATGTTTAAAAGTTTTCATTTTATTTTTTTTTGATAAATATACTAAAAAACTCTCGAAGTCTTTAAACTTACTTAAATACTCTAAATACTTAAAGGAAAATAAAAAGTATCCAACATTAAACCACAAACCAAGATTAGGTTTTTCTTTAAATTTTTTAACAATATTATTTTTTTTTGTGTATAAAATACCAAAACTAGATTTTAACTCATAACTAGATATGATAAATTTAGTTGTATCTTTTAGATAGTATTGTATCAGTTTATTTAAATTTATATCTAAAAGAGTATCACCATAACATAAAATTATATTTTCTTTAAAATGTTTTGCACACTTATGGACTCTTTGATTTATTTTAGTTTTTAATCCAGTATTTATAACTTTTATATTTTTGTTTTTATATTTCTTTTGTATGAAGTTTTTAACCACTGTATGTTTATATCCTGACGCTATATATATATTTTTTATATTATAATCTAATAAGTGATTAATAATATATTCTAAAATAGACTTGTCTTTAATCCTAACTAGCGGTTTGGGTATTTTTTTAGTCAATGGTCTTAATCTTTGGCCCTCACCTCCACATAATATTAATACTGATAGACTATTTTTTATTTTTGATATATCTAAAGCCATTAAAGCTTTATTATAAAATATAATTTTAATTAACAATGTTTATTAGTAAAATATGAAAAAAATCTTAGTTGCTGGAGGCGGTGGTTTTATTGGTGGCCATTTAGTTAAAGAATTAATGAAGAAAGGTTATCAGGTAAGAGCTGTTGACATTAAAAACTTTGATGAATGGTACCAAATTTTTGATGAGTCTGAAAATTTTCAGCTAGACATGTCCCTAAAAGAAAATTGTATGGAAATGGTAAAAGGCATGGATGAAGTAATTAATATGGCATGTAATATGGGTGGGATGGGTTTTATTGAAAATAATAAAGCTTTGTGCATGCTGTCTGTCTTAGTAAACACTCATTTATTAATAGCTTGCCGAGATCATAAGATAAAAAAATATTTTTTTTCATCAAGTGCATGTGCCTATAATAAAGACTTACAAGATAATACTGATATTTCAGGTCTAAAAGAAGAAGACGCCTACCCTGCAAATCCTGAAGATGGTTATGGATGGGAAAAACTCTTTAGTGAAAGAATGTGTAGACATTTCTTAGAGGATTATGGACTTGATGTAAAAGTTGCAAGATACCATAACATTTATGGACCACATGGAACTTTTGATGGTGGAAGAGAAAAAGCTCCTGCAGCTTTATGTAGAAAAATTATTTATTCAGAAATTGAAAATAAAGAAAATATTGATGTTTGGGGTGATGGTGAACAGACAAGATCTTTTTTATATATTGATGATTGTGTTGATGCAACTTTGAAATTATTTAATTCTAAATTTCATGGTCCAATAAACATTGGTAGTGAAGAAAAAGTTTCAATTAATGAAATGATTGATAAGATTGAAGTTATTTCGAAAAAAAAAGTAAATAGAAATTATCAGCTAGATAAACCCAAAGGTGTAAGAGGTAGAAATAGTGATAATAATTTAATTAGAAATCAACTAAATTGGGAACCAAAATTTTCTTTATCCGAGGGATTAGAAAAAACTTTTTCTTGGATCCGTTCAGAGGTTAAAAAAAAACATAACCAATAATTTATGAGATTAACCCTTGGTTTAAATGTTAACCATGCAGACTCATCGGCATGTATAATTAAAGATGGGAAATTATTATTTGCAATTGAAGAGGAGAGAATTAATCGAGAAAAACATTGGGCGGGATTACCAGTAAATTCTATTAAAGAATGCTTAAAGTATGCAGAAATGAAACCAGAGGATATCACTGATGTGGCAATTAATACTAATCCTTTATCAAACTTTAAAGATAAGTCATTTTTTTTTTTAAGAAATTATATTTTTGGAAAAAAAAAATATGAAATAGCAAAAAGGCTTAATAAAAAAATTAATATTAAAAAAGATTTAAATAATCATTTATATCCGGATATTTTTTCTAATAAAATGAAGATACATTATATAGATCATCATATATCTCATGTTGCATCCGCATTTTATCCATCTGGATTTAAAGATGCGATTGGTATTTCTATTGATGGGTTTGGAGACTTTTGCAGTATCTCAATTTGTGAGTGTAAAGAAGAAAAAATTCATGTAATTAAAAAACATCTTTTTCCAAATTCATTAGGCGTTTTCTACGAAGCATTAACTCAATTTATAGGATTTAAAAATTATGGAGATGAATATAAATTGATGGGACTATCTTCACTCGGAACACCTATATTTACTGACTTATTAATGAAAAATTTGTTTTTAGATAAAGATAGTTTTAATCTTAATCTAGATTTTTTTAATCATACAAAAAACAATTATTCATACAAGTTTGAAGGAAAACCTAAACAAAATAATCTTTATAGTAACAGATTGGAAAATCTATTAAAAGTTAAAGACCTTAAAACAGACGATATTAAACAAATTCATAAAGATATAGCAGCCTCAACTCAGAAAGTATTTGAGATAAAGTTATTTAAAATAATTGAAGAGGCAAAAAAATTGAAAATTTCTGAAAATTTAGTTTATGCAGGAGGATGTGCCCTTAATTCTTTAGCAAATGAAAAGTTGTATGAATCAAAGTTATTTAAAAATATATTTATACCCTATGCACCAGGAGATGGAGGTGGTTCCATTGGGGCTGCCTTATTTGTTGAGAAAAATAAGTATAAAAAAGTATCAGTATCAAACTTAACGTCACCTTACTTAGGTAATAAATACAGTATTGAATACACAAAGACTGTTATTGATAAGCTGATAGATCAAAAGAATTATAAAGTAAATTATTTTGAAAATTTGGAAAAACTTAACCAAGTTTTAGCAAATTTGTTAGCTAAAAATAAAATAGTTGGTAATTTTAATGGTAGAATGGAATTTGGATCTAGAGCACTTGGGAATAGATCAATATTAGCCAACCCATGCTCTTCAAATATTAAGGAAATAATTAATAAAAAAATTAAAAGAAGAGAAAGCTTTAGACCTTTTGCTCCAGCTATTCTACAAGAGGAAAAAAATAATTGGTTTGTAAGTGAAAAAGAAAATCCCTACATGGCATCTGTCGAAAAAATAATAACTGAAAAACAAAAAATTATCCCTTCGGTAACGCATGTTGATGGATCTGGAAGAGTTCAAGGTGTAAGTAAAGATATGAATAAGAATTTTTATGACCTGATTAACAGTTTTTTTAAAATTACAAAAGTTCCCATATTACTTAATACTTCTTTTAATGAAAATGAACCTATTGTTATGACGCCTAGTCAGGCTATTGACTGTTTTTTAAGGACAGAAATGGATGTACTTTCAATCAATAATTTTTTAATTATAAGATAATGATTGGTTTTGAGACAATTGGCAATGCTACATTAACTGTAATAGATGACAAACCAGTTTTAACTACTGATCCATGGATAAATGGAAAACCATATTTTGGAAGTTGGACTCATCAATATGAAATCCCAGAAAAACAATTAAAAAATATTTTGTCATGTAAATATGTGTGGCTTTCACATGGGCATCCAGATCATATAGATCCAGATTCGTTAGAATTATTTAAAGACAAAACTTTTATTGTTGCAGATCACTTTGGAGATAGAATTTATGAAGAATTAACAAAGTCTTACAATACTATTAAGCTTAAAAGTAATTCATGGTTTAATATATCAAAAAATATAAGGATAAAATCATTTGCTGATTGGAATCAAGATTCTGCACTGTTAGTTGAGGTAAATAAAGACAATATAATATTTAACTTAAACGATGGTTCTGCATTAGGTTGGTCAAAAACAATTAAAAATATTATTAAAAACTATAAAAATAAATTTTTATTAAAATTAATAAATTGGGGTGATGCTGACATGATAAATTTTTATAATCATCATAATGAATTTATATTACCATTAGCAGCTGACAAAAAACCGTGTGGTGAATCTTATAGTTACTATATGAAAAAATGGAATTGTAATTTTTCAATTCCATTCTCGGCATTTCATAAATATAACAGAACAGACTCTATTAAAATGAATGACTTCTGTACTCCATTAGATGACCATTATAAGAATTTTGATAATAAAATTGGCGAATTACTTCCAGCATTTATAACTTGGGATACTTTAAAAAATGATTACTTAAAAATTGAACCAAAAAAAAATGATAATAAAATAATAGATCCAAAACTATTTGGAGATAATTGGGATGATAACTTAAACAATGAAGATAGAGAATTAATTAAGATATATTTTGAAAAATTTTATCAAATTAAAAGAAAATTTGGATTTATTGTATTCAAAGTGGGATCTTCTAAATATAAAATTAAATTTTCGGAAAAAAAAGAGGGAATAGAATTCAGTGTTCCAAGAAATTCTTTAATGAACTCAATCAAGTATAATATATTTGATGACCTATTAATTGGAAATTTTATGAAAGTGAAATTGCTCAACATACCCAGTCTTTATCCAGACTTTACACCATACGTAACTAAATATGGAGATAATGGATTTGCAAGAAGTAAGGAAGATCTAGAAAATTATTTTAATTATTATAAATTAAATTCAGCAAATTATTGGATAGATTTTTTAAAACTTAAATCAGAGCAAATTATTCGTAACAAAATTGAGAAATATAAACCACTATATTATTTTGCAAGGAATTTAAAAAGAAAAATTACTTAAGTAAGTAATGGATGTATATTTGAAGATATCTTATTTTTTGAAGAATGTTTAATTTGCTGAAATTTAATACTTTCAAATTTTTTTTTACTTTATCTACTATAGACAAATTATAACTAGAAATTAAATTACTATATATACACCAATTTGGGATTGTCTTTGAAACTTCTAGATACTTATTAATAAATAAGCTATTATTTTTAATTCTTAAACTATCATTTAACATATTTGACCCATCTTGAGTTATAGTAGATAAATTTTTTTTTAGTCGAATGAATTTTTCGCTATGCTTTGAAAATTGTATCCATGCATCCCAATCCTCCCAAGCTATGTAATTTTTATCTTCATTAAAGAAATTAATTTTTTTAAAAGTATTTTTATTTAATGTGACAGAAGAAGTGGCAAAAGAAGGGCCCTGATCAATCAAATTTTGATATATAGGTTTTTTATAATGAAAGGTTCTTATATTCCTTGTTTTGTAGAGTTTTTTTGGATTATATATACGGTGGTTATGATAAATAAAATCATATCCAACTAAAGCTTTTTTGTGAACTGACTCAAGTTTACAAGTTTCCCACCAATCATCTGAATCTAAAAAACTTAGGAATTTACCTTTTGACTTCTTAATTCCAAAATTTCTCGATTTAGCAATTACACCATCATTTTTAATTTGATAAAAATTAATTTTATTTGATTTTAATTCTTTAATTACATGCTCAGTATTATCGTTCGAAAAATTATCAATAATGATTAGTTCCCATCGGTCAAAAGTTTGATTAATTACCGAATCAACCGCCCTCAATAATGATTTTTCTCTGTTGAAAGTTGGAATTATAATCGAAAAAAAAATCTCATTTTTGTACATGATTTTCTTTAAATTCCTTTATTGAGTTGAAAGCTTTATCGTCTATAAAATAATCATAGGATGGTTTTCCCAATATTAATTTATGGTATTTTACACCCCACTTTTTTAATTGTTTCTTAGTAAGTTTTAGACCGTCTTTCTTAGCCAAAAAAACACTCTCTTTATTCCTACCCATAAATCTGGATGTAAAAATTTTTATATAATTTCCATTTTCATACAATGAGTTGATAAAGGAAATATTTTTTAAAATTGGTTTTGACGTTTTATATTCATTATTTCTATTTCTACAAATAATACCATCAATATCGAAACAGATAATTTTTTTTTTAAATAACTTTTTCATCAATAATATTTACAATCATACCATTAACTTTACTTAGACATTTAAAACTATAAAAAGTATTTTTTGGGATAAATAATAAATAAATTTTTTTTGGATATGACATTCTTATTTTTGAAATTTTACCATTTATTTTTTTTTTAAAGTAAAATTCTATAGTACCCGAAGTTATGGTTAACAATTGATTTCTTTTTTTGTGTATTTTCCACCCTTTAAAATATTTTTTTTTAACTTCAGAAAAATATATTTCTTCAAATTTTTTAAGAATTTTTTTGTTAAAATCAAAAAACTTAATAATATTTCCTTTTCTTAGTTTTATAATTTTAATTTTTTTTTTTAATATCATTTATTCATGTAGTTTTTTATTTGTTTCTCAGTGATATTGTTGACATTCTTTTTATTTATAAGAACCTCCTTGTACCAATAAACTGTTGTTTTTACACACTCATTTATTGATAATTTTGGTTCCCAGTCTAAATTATTTTTAGATTTTAAAATATTTAATTGAAGATTAGTTTGCTCATAAAACTTTTTATTATTTTGTATTTTATATTTACCATGTCCCCAAAATTTTATTATTTTTTCAATAATTTCACCAACACTAGTAATTGTATTTTTCTCAGTGCCAAAATTCCAAGCTCCAGAAAATTTTTTAGGATTTTTATATAATTTTATAGCTAAAGCTAAATAACCATTTAAAGGTTCAAGTACATGTTGCCATGGTCTATTAAAATTTGGATTTCTAATTATTATAACTTTTTTCTTTTGCAAGTATCTTATAGCGTCAGGTATTAAACGATCTTTCGACCAATCTCCTCCACCAATGACGTTACCAGCTCTGGCAGTTGCCAAACCTGTTTTTTTCTTATTTTTAAAAAAACTTTCATAATATGTTCTAACAATAATTTCTGCTGTTGCTTTTGACCCACTATAAGGATCAATACCTCCTAATTTATCACTTTCTTTAAACCCTACTGTTGAATTGTTACTTTCATAGCACTTATCAGAAGTAACAAATATTGCTGATTTTACAAATTTTGCTTCTTTTATTGTATTAATTATATTAAGCGTTCCCAAAGCATTAACTTCATAAGTATATTTTGGTTCATCATAAGACTTGGAAATTATTGGTTGAGCTGCAAGGTGAAATATTATTTCTGGCTTTATTTTTTTTATATAGTTATTTATTTTATAATAATCTCTTATGTCAATATTTTTAAATAAAATTCTTTTATCAAGATTTAGTTGATTAAAAAGTTTTTTATTGTTATTTGGTTTATACCCAATTCCGTATATTTTTGCCCCTAACATTTTTAACCATAGGCATAACCAAGCACCTTTAAAACCTGTTGATCCTGTTACTAAAACTTTTTTATTTTTATAAAAATTGAAATAAGATTTCATATCTATTTTTTTTACCATTTTGATTTACCAGATTTCCATATTTTATTTAATAATTCTTTATCTCTTAAAGTATCCATACATTGCCAAAATGAATTATGTTTATATGCAATTAATTGTTTTTTTTTTGTTAAATTAATCATTGGATCTTTTTCTAACATACAAGATTTTTTTGGGATAAATTCAAAAATTTTTTTGTTAAATACAAAAAAACCCCCATTGATCCATCCTGCATTAATCTGATTTTTTTCTTGAAATTTTTTAACTATATTTTTCTTCAAAAATAACTCTCCAAATCTTGCAGGTGGTCTCACTGCAGTAATAGTGGCAACTTTCTTATTTTTCAAATGAAAATTTATTAATTTATTAATATTAATATTACTTAATCCATCTCCATAAGTTAAGAGGAAGTTTTCATTATTAAGATATTTTTTTAATTTTAATAATCTTGATCCAGTTAAAGTATTCTTCCCTGTATCAATTAATTTAATATTCACATTGTTAATTTTTTTTTTTTTAAAAAACTTAATTATTTTTTCTTTCTTGTATCCTAAGGCTAATATAAAATCTTTAAAACCATATTTCACAAAAATATTAATTATATGTATAAGAATTGGATCATTTCCAATACGAACCATTGGTTTAGGTATCTTTTTTGTTTCTTCAGACAGTCTAGAGCCGAGTCCTCCACATAGTATAATTACTTTAAAATTTCTTTTATTCATTTATCGGTAATAATTGTATTTAAATACTTTTTAGTCATAATTTCTGATGAAAAATATTTCCTATATCTTTTATACCCTTTTTCAGAAAATGATTTTCTTAATTTATGATTTTTAAGTAAAAGTAGCACTTTTTCAGCAAATAATTTGTGATTGTTACCGCTAATTATAAAACCAGTGCTATTGTGATCAATTACTTCCTTTAAACCTCCAATATTAGTTGAAATAACTGGTTTTTTTAAGCTCATAGCTTCAACCGCGGTATACCCAAATGATTCAAAATTTTTTGAAGGAATTACTAATAAATCACATTGAGATATTAAATTTAAATTATCTTTTCTAAAATTTTTCAAAAAAATCTTATTTTTTGAGTAAGAGTTATCTACTATTTCTTTAATATTTGAGAAATTTGTCTTTGAACCATAACCACAAATTAGTAAATAAATATCTTTATTTTCTTTAACTATATTATCCATAACTTTTATGATTAATTCGTGTCCTTTTCTTAAATCGTACTCACCTAAAAACAATAATAAACTTGAATTTGATTTTATTTTTAATTCTTTTCTTATATCAGAAAACTTTATTTTACCTGGGGCAAAACCATTATAAACTATTTTAATTTTAGATTTATTTAGATATTTCCTTTGTTTTAAACTTTCAGCACAAGATTTTGAAACAGTTATAAATCCATTTATTGAATTTTGTAAAATTTTATCAATTATATTTCTGTAAAAATTTGTTAAAAAAAATCTATTACTTTTTACAGCTAAATTATGGAAGTTGTGCCATGATTTTTTTTCTTTTTCT
>CACLZS010000020.1 GCA_902611465.1 uncultured Pelagibacteraceae bacterium
ACATATTTAAGTATTTTTTTTCCGAATGATATGAGTAAAATTATTAAGAACGAAAAAAAAATAATTAAAATTGTAAATAAGCAATTAATATACTTGTCTAAACAAAATTTAAAAAAAACTCATCGAAATTTCAATATTCAACTCTATAAATTTCTTCGAAAAGGTAATCTGTGTAATTTTCTACGAATTTCATTTTTTCAAAAAATGTTTTTTGTTCATAATCGCTTATTTATATTAAGAGAGCTAAACTATCTTAAAAAAAGTAATAAATGGAATATGTATAAAAAACTTCTGATAGAAGATAATGTAGGAAATCCTATTAGATATTTTTTATACCCACAGAGTTCAGGAAATAGAATAAATCATGTTTATCATTTATCTTTAATTAACAAATATTTAAATATTAAATTAAAAGATATTAATAATGTTTTTGAATTTGGAGGTGGATACGGTTGTATGGCAAGAATATTTTATAAAATAAATAAAAATGTGAAATATTCAATTTTTGACACAAAACTAGTAAATTTATTACAATTATATTACTTAAAGCATAATCAAATGAATGTTGGATTTAAAAATAATAATCAATTTAAATTAATAAGTAATTTAAAAAAATACAATTCAACACAAAGAAAAAAATCCTTATTTATTGCTAATTGGTCATTATCAGAGACTCCAATAAATTTAAGGAATAAAATTGAACCTATAATATCCAAATTTCATTATGTAATGATAGCTTTCCAAGAAAATTTTGAGGACATTAATAACAAAAAATATTTTAATAAGATCAAAAAAAAGCTAGAAAAAAAATATATAATTAAAATAATACTAAATAATTATTACAAAGGTAATTTACTTAAAAAGCAAAACCATTTTTTTTTCTTAGCAAAAAGAAAGATCTAAATATTTGGCAATTGAAAAATATTATTATCTACAAATTTATAGAGAAATTTAACAAATTTAATTAATTCAGCAAATAATGAACTTTTGAAAATTGAAGTCTCTTTACCTTGAAGTGCAAATCCAGCATATTGATCTAATTTCCATAGAAAAATATAAAAAAATACAAATATAATTAAAAATATATTTTTATTAAAATTTTTATGGGTATTGTGACATAATCTTGATAATTTTTTTTTATTTACAGTTAAAGTCATAAAAAAAATAAATATGTGAGTCGCAATAAGACTAATATTTCGTCCATGATCTAAAGCGAAAAAACAAGTTAAAGTAGGCATGAAAAACATCCAATAATGATTTTTTATTTTTCTGTTCAAAACAATAACACCTTTAAATATGAGATTTTTAAAGATTATAAATGGGACTATTATTGATAGAAAAATGGATAAAAAAAGATTAATGAAATCTTGATAAGAGAAATAAAAAAAGTGCCATTTATAAAACCCGCCTAATAGATTTATTAGTCCTCCCCCTAATTGAGGGTGTACTTGAACATTATAAATTTTTAAAATGTTATTTAATTGCTCATATTGATCTTCATTACCAATAAAAATGAATACAAGTAAAGTTGGTATAATTAAGTATGAATAATATTTTAAGCTAAAACGAAGTTGATTTGTTGATTTTAAAAAATTTATAGTTATTAGAATATGTATAGTTATAAATAAAACTTGATACTCATGTATAAATATTACTATTGTAATTAATGGAATTAAGACTTTTTTTAATAATTTTATATAATTTTCTTCGTTGAATTTTAACACAAGGTATCCATGAAAAAAAATTGTAAATTTTACGAAAATATCTTTCAGAAAATAAATATTTTCATCATAAATTGTAAATAGTAACAACTGAGGAGAAAACAGAATTAAAATAATCAAAAGATTGAAATTTTTAAAATTTTTACAAATAAAGTACATAAAATATATTTGTAATAGATTAGCGATAAAAATAATGGATCCAAAAAAAATTTTTGGATTAATTGAGAAATGTTTATCTAATTGCCAAAATAATTCTCCAAGTAAACCTCTTCTAATTAATCCTGCTTGATAATTTATAAATAATTCATTGAATGAATACTCAGAAAACAAATTATCAGTAAAGATTTGAATATAACTGTAAATCGATAATAAAATAACTATAAGAAAAATTAATATTTCAAGTCTTACTATTTGTTTAATATATTGGATAAATTTATTAGAAAATATTAGAAGATTCATTTATAAAGAATATTGATAACATGCAATTTAGAAATATCATTAAAAATGATAAAAAAAAACATTATCTTAAATGAATTAAAAAAAAATTTTTTATTATACTTATTTTTTTTAAGTGTTTTTTTAAGTTTGGATACAAATTTTGATAATATCAAAAATATTGATATCACTAATTCTAAATCAATTTTTTTGGGGATAAGATTTATATTACCTTATTGTTTGCTTATTTTTTTTATAAAAAAATATTTTAATAAACTCAACTTTAGACATGATGATGTTTACGTGAAGATATTATTAAATTTATTATTTTTTAGTCAGTTTCTTCAAATTATATCAACCACTTTAAGTGATAATAATTTATTCAATCTTACCTTCATTTTTAGCTTTATAATGATTATTTTATCAATAATTGTTTTTGATAATATAAATTCTTTGGATAAACTTTATGTTTTCGGATTAATAATTCTTACTATAATTACCTTAATCTATAGTTATATTTTAATTAAATGGCTAATATTTGACTCTTTTCACCTAAATTTATATGGATCATGGCCCCATGGAACTGAAGCAGGCAGAATTTTTAGTAATGAAGTTCCAAGATCTTCTGGGCTAGCTAGGTCATCACTTTTATCATTAATACCATTGTCATTTTTTTTACTTACAACAAGAATATATAAAATAACTTATTTAATATTATATTTAGTTTTTTTAGTATTGGTTTTTATTATTTTAACGACTCAATCAAGAGTTGTTCTATTTTGCTATGGACTTGGCTCTTTAACATTAATAATTTATTCTTTTCAACATTTTATACAAATAAAAAAAAAAATTGCACAAATTTTTTTATTAATTTTTTTACCAATTATTATTTGGTATTCAATAATTGAAATAAAGTATTACCTACAATTAGAAACTGAAATTATATTAACCAACAAAGAAAAAACTGAAGTGAGTGGTTATTCAGGAAGAGAGATGACTGAAAAATTAAGAACGGTTGATCCTAAAAGCTTT
Source organism: uncultured Pelagibacteraceae bacterium (assembly GCA_902611465.1). Taxonomy (GTDB): domain Bacteria; phylum Pseudomonadota; class Alphaproteobacteria; order Pelagibacterales; family Pelagibacteraceae; genus Pelagibacter. Next base: position 3,189 of record CACLZS010000020.1, read on the forward strand.
ACTTCAAGAAGATTTATAGATTGGAAAGATATTTTAGATAAAAATGACAGAAAATTTTTTGGTTATGGAGCACTTGGTGACAGATATTTAATAAATCAAAGTGCTTCAAGTACTTTTTTTTATAATTATGCAAGTGGAGGAATAATTTCATTATTGATTTTTATTTTACTTATTTTGAGATCTATTTTTGTAAATTTTCAAATAGTTTTCAAAATTGAAAAAAAAATATCTGATAAAAATTATATGATACTAAGTGCCAGTTTTATTCAAATATTTTTAATCTTTAGATGCTTTTTTGAAAGCTCATTTGCAGTATTCGGGATTGATAGTATATTTTTCTTTATTACCTTTTTTTATTCAGAAAAATATTATCAAAAAATTATTTATGATAAAAAGATTATCTAAATATAAAATATTTTATTAAAAAGAGAGATTTCAACATCCTAGTAAGATTTTTTTTTGGATTGTAAACAACTCTCATAAACCATCCTAAATAATATTTATCTATAAATTCATTTATTGGTGCTTGTCTTTTCGTTAAAAATGCAATTGCAGCTCCGGTACAAATAATACTAGACTTAAAATTTATTTTTTTTTTTATATAAAGTGCTAAACTTTCTTGTATTTCACCACCAAGATTAATAATTATGTATCTGGGTTTTTTTTTTCTAATTAGTTTTATCAATCTAATATCTGATATATTTTTATAGGAGTAAAAGGGTGCCACATAACTTGTTATATTTTTAATTTTTTTTTTTTTTAAATATAATTTATTTACTTTAGCGTCTGCTTTTGAAGGATCAATTAACATAAAAGAAATATTTTCTTTAAATTTTAAATCCAAAAATTTTTTTAAAAAAAGATAACCAGAAAATTTTTTGACCTCGATATTTCTGAAAAATCTTAGTAATATACAAAAAAAACCACTATCGAGAATTGCCACATCAGAATTTAATAAAGCTTTATAATATTTTTTATTTGATGAAATATTAATAAGAGCTGAAGCAGCTGGTGCAACTAGGTAACCACCTTTATCTATTTTTTTTAATAAATTTTTAAAATTCCAATTATAAAACTTAATTTTTTTAAAAATTATTACGTTATTTGGCATTAATTATATTTTTTAAATTTTAATTTTGTAATACAAACAATACCTAAAATTTCTGATTTAAGAATGCAAACTAAAAAAATAATTTATTACTGGGCTGCAGATATTTCTAATAGTAGTGGTGAAGGAATATTGGCAAATTCATTCATAAACCATTATGGTAAAGAGAATAATATTTATTTTTTTAAAAATTTAAATTTCAAAGATAAATATCAAAAAAAAAATAACTTTATAAAAAAAAAATTTATATACGAGTCAAATATACATAAGTATATTTATCCACTAATTGGAATATTTATTTTATGGAAAAATTTTTTTAAAAATAGAAAAATATGCTACATAAATTATTTACCATTATGGAATTTTTTAATATTCTTATTTTTACCTCCAAAAACAATTTTAGGTCCTATAACCGGAGGTATATCTAGAAAATATAGTTTATTGAAAATTATGGATATTTTTGAACTTGTAAGCTTATTTATAATTAAGTTACGTCACAAAAAAGTTTATTTTTCTCATAATTTTTATAATGCTAAATATAATCTAAATAAAAAAAGATTTGATAATAATTTTATACTTAAAGACTTTAAACTTAAGAAATTAAATAAAAAGAAAAGAAAATATGATTTAATTGTTTATTTCAGAATTAAATCTAAGCTTAATAAAAATTATATTATTAATCTTTTGAAAGAAATAGAAAAGCATAATTTTAAATTTGCAGTTATAGGTGACAAATTAGCAATAAAGAGCGCAAAAAACTTTGGGTATATTTCACGGAAGGATGCGAATAAAGTCATTTCGGATTCAAAATTTGCAATTTCTAATCCAGAAAATTTATATAGTTATTTTATACAGGATTGCTTGGCTAATCATTTAAAGGTTTTCTACAATAAAATATTTAAAAAATTTAATGTTTTAAATAAAAATTCTTTAATACCAATTGAATTTATTTCATACCAAAAAGACTCCAGAATAATATTAAAATATTTAAAAAAGATATAATTAGTTTTTAAACTTAATTAAGTCTTTTAAATAAAAAGTAATTGGTATTAAAAATATGCCAGATATTTGAAATAAAAGTCTGTCGACTGTTGTTGCCATATAATGTTTCCAAGCCGGATCATTAGCGAAGTAATATATCAAAAAAATGAAAATTATATTTATAATTAAGAAAAATAAAAAGGGTTTTATATAATTGTTATTTTTTTTATTATATAAAAGAATAACAACCAAGAAAAAAACTAAATAAGTTTTACATTTAACCAAAGCTATAATTATCGATAAAATTATTGGAAATGACCTATCAAAAAAATAATTTAATTGAATAAATTTACTATAATTATTGATTCTGTACCCTTGCCACCCTGAATTAATCACATCAAAAAAACTATAAAATAAATGATATTTTATGCTAACTGAAATTATAAAGATAAAAAAAAGTATAATTAGTTCATTTCTAGCTCTCAACTTATTAATAAAATGTTGAAAACAAACAAATAGAAAAAAAAATAATACAAAAAATGTAGCCTCGTTCTTAATCCAAATAATTACATTAATAAATAATCCTACTGGAATTAAGAAGATAATATTTTGATAATTGATATATTTTTCATAAAAATAAAAAATAAATATTAGATACGAAAATACTAAATATTCTTGGTAACCAGACAACAAATAATAATCAAGAGAAATAGTAAATAATAAAAGAGTTAATATTAATTTTTCTAAAAAATCATTTTTTGTAAAATTGATTATAATTAAAATAGACAAAGAATATGAAAATATATAAAAAATTCTACCAGTGTACTCTGCATCAAAAAAACTGTTATGCCAAAAGAATGACCAGACATATGTCCCTAAATGTGGATAAGAAACTACCCCTGGTATATTTGGCAAATTAAAAAAACTATTACCATAAAAAAAGTTTTTTACTCTATAAATCCATACAGATGCCGCATCCCACTCAAGAACTAAAGCTGAGCTTATACTTGTACTTAAAATTAAGATGATAAAAAATAAAACTATATGTTGTGTATTTAAGTTTATTTTACTAACAAAAAAAATGTTTATTAAAGGAAGAAACAATAAGATATAAAAAATTAATGAAAAATTAACTTCAAAAAATGATATTATAAGAAAAAAATTCAATAAAAATGACAAGTTAATGGTATTTTTTTCGATAGTTGAAAAAAATTTTAAAAATTTTTTATTTTTAAAAAAGCTTATTATAGGTAGAGATGTGATCCATATCATCACAAAAACAAGAAATGAAATATTTAAAATTTCAATCATTAATATTTTCTAAAAAATAACAATTTTTATGATTTTCAATAATTTTATACTTGTATTTTTCTAAATTTTGATTTTTTATCTGTAAAATATTATTTTCAATTTTTTCATAGTTTTTTAAATTAAGTATGATTAATTTATTTTTTATAAAATCTTTATTTGGATTATAGAAAAACCATTCGCTATTGGGATTTTCTAAATAATTAACTATTCTTATATTTTTATCTATCTTATATTTGTCGTATATATCTTTTATAAATCCATAACCACTGTCATTACAGTACCCATAGTGATAAGTCATTCTTTTTTGATAGTCAGATTTTAATATAAAATAAAAATTATAAAAAAAGTTATTAAAAATTAAAAAAATTAGTGAAGATAAGATTATTAAAAATATTTTTTTTTTTGAGATAATCATAAATTTATTAATCATTTTAGAGTTAATATTAACATAAGGGTATTATAAGAATTATCAAATAAAAATAGATAATTAACTTATTAAATTTTTTAATTATCCAACTATTAATAATTTTTTTGACCATTTTTTAAAACCTATTATAAGATCATAATTAATAATGATAAAAAAACTCTCGATAATTGTACCTGTTTATAATGAAGTAAAAACTTTAGAAATAATTATTAAAAAACTTCTGAAACTAAATCTATATAAGGAAACTATAAAAGAATTAATTATCATTGATGATTGTTCTAATGATGGATCTAAAGAAATTATCAAAGACTATTCAAACAAATATGAAATTATTAAAGGTGTCTTTAAAGATAAAAATAAAGGTAAAGGAGACTCTCAAAAATTAGCTAAAAAATATGTTACTGGTGACTTCGTAATTATTCAAGACGCTGACTTAGAATATGATCCTGAAGATATAAATAAACTTCTGAAAATTGCATTAGATGAAGATAAAGAATTTGTCATAGGATATAGACAAATGAAAACTTCTATCAATCATTTATATTTTTACTTTAGGGAGCTAGCTGTAAATGCTCTTACATTAACCTTAAATTTATTATATAATGTTAAAATTAGAGATTGTGCATGCTGTTATAGGCTGTTTGATGCCAAAATATGGCAAAATATTTATGGAAGGGCTGATAAGTTTGAGTATGATTTTAGTATAATTTGTCAGGCTGTCAAAAAAACAAAAAAAATTGGTCAATGTAAAGTTTATTATAACTCTAGAAGTTATGAAGATGGAAAAAAATGTACCTGGGATGTTGGTATACATGCTTTTAAAAGAATAATTTTAGATCGTTTTAACTAATATATTTTTAGCTTAGGAAACGGCACAATAATCTTAAATTTTCTTTTTTTATTTAATTTATTTAGTTTTTGAATAATTGGGTCCGCGAAATTCCAAGCTAAAATTATTATATAATTAAAATTTATGTCTTTTAAATCATCAAATTTAATAATCTTAATATTTTTACCAGGTGTAAGTTTTCCCTGCTTTAAATCATTATCATCCACAATAAATTTAATATGCTTTTTACTTAAATTAAAAGCATATGAGAAAGTAGTTACTTTGGCTGGTGCTCCATACCCAATCAAGATTTTTTGATTCTTTAGAATTTTGTTATCAATTAATTTTTTAATTTTATTTTTTTGATCAGAAATTCTTTGAAAATATAATTTATATATATTCCTATCTAGTAGTCCCATTTTTCTCTCAATATTGATTTGTCTAGTAATTTTTTTTTGATTTGCTTTTAAATTTTTATGACCTACGTAAACTCTTATTGATCCTCCTTGAGCCTCAACTAAATCAAAGTCTATTAACTTCATATCTATTGATTTAAAAAAATTTTCGAGTGGAGCAAGAGCATGATATGACATATGCTCATGATAAATTGTATCAAAAGTTAATTTCTCAATAACATCTTTCAAATACGAAACTTCAAAAATAAACAATCCATTTTTTGACAGAATATTTTTTACACCTAAAGAAAAATCTCTTATATCTGGAACATGAGCCATAACGTTGTTTGCTGTAATTATTTTAAATGATTTATATTTTTTTTTGATTTTAAAACTATTTTTAAAACTAAAAAAATTAGTGTTAATATCAATTTTTTTTTCAACATTAAGTTCTCTAAGATTTTTAGCAGGTTCGATACCCACAACATTAGAAAAACCTTTTTTTACAAAAAAGTCCAAGAATGTTCCGTCATTACAAGCAATGTCCAAAATTTTATCTTTTTTTAAGTTAAATTTTTTTTTTCTAAAAATTTTTAAAAAATAGTTTTTAAAATGATCAATTAAAACTGGAGATGTGCCACTAACATATAAATAATTTTCAAAAAGTAATTTAGGGTTGACCAAATATTTTAGTTGTAAATGTTTACAATTATCACAATGAACACAAACTAAAGGAAAAAAAATTTCTTTAGAATTTCTATTTGAAACATAAGAATTCGCAAGTGGTGTTTTCTTAAAATTTAAAACCTCTTTTAAACTTTTACTTCCACATAGGACACAATTTTTTCGAACAATAAATTTTTTGTTTCTACTAAAATCTATTTTCATCATTCATGAAATCAATTCTTACTGTATCTTCTTCATAAGTCTTTTGATCTCTAGGATTTTTACTCAGAACGATTATCTCGGTTTCTTCTGTATAAATCATGGCATGATCAATAAGAGGTCCTGTAAATAAAAGTTCACCCTTTTTTACAATTTTTTTTTTTATTTCTTCTTTAGAGTTTGTTTTTCTGAAGAAATATTCAAACTGACCACGCAATACATATATAAAATGCCAATCGGTTTTATGATAATGATTTGCTCTCCAAGAATTTGGTTGCGAAACGATTAGTGACGCACTTTTCATATTCAAATCACAGAGCGGTTGAATAATCCCTCTTGCATCCTTATAACCCTCCGGTAAATCTAACAAGTCTTTATCTAAGTATTTATTTTCAATCATATTTTGCAATTTAAATTAATTATATAAACATTATATATTTCTTTAGCATTTTTGTTATTCAATAAAAAGTTTCTTGTTGATTTTTTTTGATAAATTTCATCAATTTTTTTTAAACCCAAACATTTAGGAAAATCGACTAAATCGTTGGTAACTATGTATTTTATTGAATTTTCATTGATAAAATTAATTAAATTTTTATTCTCATTATTATTTATAAGGTTTCTATTGCTTAAATATCTGTTTGAAAATATATTTTCCTCGAAAAAAATAGAGTCTCTATCCTGGGAAACTACATAAATGTTTTTATCAAGTTTAAGTTTATTGTATTGGAGAGCATTAAAGTAAGAATAAGAAAATCTGTTCATAAAATTGACTTTATTAGCTAAAACATTTTCGTTGATATAAGAAATAAATACAAAGCTTAAACTTAATATTAAGATTCCAAAACTTTGAAAGTAAGCTATTAATGTGATTATTTTATATCTTTTTATTTCATAGAAATATGAAAGAATTAAAAATGCTTCAAAATAATAACGAGGCAATAATTGACCAGTTAAAACTACTATAGTTATAATTAATATTGGAAAAAATTTAAGTTTTTTTAATAGTGTAAAATTAAATAAAAATAGTAAGAAAATTATACCTAACGAGTTTGACATGGAACCAAGTGAAGTAGGAATAAAAGGTTTTAAATATATTGAATAGTTAGATGGATTTAATAACCAACCTTCAGAGCTTCTTACAGATAAAGCATATGATTCCATAGATAGTCTTCCATTGTTAAAAGTACTATCAAAAAATGGAGCTAATGGATTTCCAAAATAATAATATTTAATTAAGAGAATTGGAAATATAGTAAATACAAAACATATAATTGAAATTAGTAAAATAAATTTTAAATTTTTTATCTCTTTTAAAATAAAGTAAATGTATAAAGGTCCTCCAATTAAAATATAAGAGAGTTTTCCTGAAATATAAAAAAATAACAGGAAAATAAAAATAGAAATTTCAAATTTACTTTTTATTTTATCAGTATGGATAAATATAAATAACATTAAAAATAAGAATGCAAAAAAAAGCTGCAATTTTTGAGTAGATATAAAAAAAATTATTAATGGGCATGAGATTAAAAACAAAAAAAGAGAATTTTTATTTTTTCTATTTAAAAAGAAAAAAAATATTATTATTGATATGTTCAAAAGTGCACCGAAATTATCTGATTTTAAAATAGGAGAAAAAATTAATATAACTTCAGAATTAGAAAAAGTTGAAAATTCATAATATTTATCAATATTAAAATTATCTAATCCATTAAGAAAAGCGTATGTCGCAAAATACTGATGATTGGCAATACTATCAGCATCACTAATCGGTAAGAATGAAATTACTAAAAAAACTAATAATACAAAAATGACATATTTTTCAGATAAATTGAATTTTGGTATGGATAAATTTTTTCTAAATAACCTAATTTTGTCAATATTTATTATTATAATTATAAGTTTAATTGATATGAGGAAAATATATAATTTATTAAAATATTCCTGTAACTGAAATAAAATGAAAATATTAAATAAGAATGTATAAATAATAATAATAGATATAAAAATGATAGCTAAATTGTACTGATAAAAAAATTTAATTTTATTATTTTCAAAAAATGCAGATACAATAATGCTAAAAATGAAAAATATGAGTAAAGTAATAAAGCTGGGTATTAAATTTAAAAAATAATTTGACTGATAAATAAATTCATACATAAACTAATCTGATAATGTATATTAACTCTTATAATCCCATTGACAAGTTAATAGCTTTTCTGAGATCGAAAGAATTAAATAAAAATTTTTCACTGAAAAATAAAAAAATTCTTGATTTTGGCTGTGGTTCTGATTTTAAAAAATTAGCCAAACAATATGAGCTGTGTAAGGAAATAACATTAGTTGATCGAGTCTCAGATGACTTCAAAAGCGATAAAATCAAATTTATAAACTATAAAAACGATTTAGAATATTTGAGAAAAATTATTAAAGATAATTACTATGATATAATAATACTTTCAGCTGTAATTGAACATCTCGACAACCCAGAAAATATTTTAAATATTTTAAAGTCAAAACTTAGTAAAAGTGGAGTTTTTTTTCTTACAGCACCAGGTAAAAAATCGAAATTTATTTTAGAATTTATGGCATATAAATTAAAAGTAATAAATTCAGAATTGGTTGCGGAACATAAAAGGTATTATGATAAGAAAGAATATGATCTTCTTTCGAAAAAAACTAATTTATCAATTAAGAAGTTTTATTATTTTGAATTTGGATTAAACACTGCGTGTATATTATGCTAATATTTTCTTATAAAACTTCATTCTAATAGTTTGATTATTATTAATGATATTGTTTAACTTCATTTGTTTTTTTAATAGTTTAATTTCAGTTGAAAATCTTGCAAATTTAAAATTTTTTCCAAAGTGTTTGCTAAAAACTTTTGAACCGACTTTATAGTTTCGTTTATCAACCATTTTTTTATTAAATTCAATCTGATTATCTTTTGCTTTGAGGATTTTCTTAATGTTTTGTGCCAAGCTTTGTATTGTTGCATTAAATGATACTAAATTACAAATAAATGAGGGCATATTTTCTTTTAAAATAATTTGCTTATAAACATTTATAATATCATTTACTGCAATAAAAGGTCTATATTGCTTTCCATCTCCATCAATAAATATTTTTTTCTTTTTCAATAAATTATAAACAAAAATATTTATGACTAGATCTAATCGCATGGTATTTGAGAAACCAAATAGTGTTGAGTTTCTTAGTGAATTTACTTTAAATTTTTTATCTTTTAATTTCATAATTTCTGTTTCGGCTTTGTAATTAGCTTTAGCGTAAGTGCTTAAAGGATTTTTTTTGCTTCGTTCAGTAACAGTTTTTTTGTTAAAACCATAAATTGAGCAAGTTGAATTAAAAATATACCTTGATACATTTGATTTTTTTGCAAGTTTAGCAAATTTTAATCTACATTTATAATTTATGTTCCACGTGTGTCTAGAATTGAGCTCAGATGAGGGATCATTAGATATACCATTCAAATCACATACAACATCTATATTTTTAAAATCACTTAAATCTACTTCGGATATATTTTTTTTTATAAATTTCAAGTTTGAATGAAATTTAATTTTATTTTTGTTTTTTAACAACCATGGGAAATATAACTTATCGTATACTACAACTTTATAGTTTTTTAGAAGTTCTTTAGTTAATGCAGTTCCAAGGTACCCAGCACCACCTGATATTAGTATTGTTTTCATAAAAAAAAAGTTTTAATTAATAAAATGGAGTTTTTAATATTAATATTTTTTTATTTAGCACTTTATTCAATATCTGAAAAGATAAATTTATTAATATTTAAAAAACCTAACAATA
>CACLZS010000021.1 GCA_902611465.1 uncultured Pelagibacteraceae bacterium
GCATTAGAAAAATCTGAGAGAAGGATTAAAAGAGAAAAGAAAGAAAAAGAAAAATCAAAAATATAGATATTATTTATGAAATATAATGGACAAATAAAATATAAAGTGGTAACAAAAACTCTTTCTGGAGGTAGTTATTAAAATAGAGGTAAAAGATAATAATATAGAACAAGCTTTGAGAGTTTTAAAAAGGAAACTACAAAGAGACGGCTTTTTTAGAGTTATAAAATTAAAGAATACCTATGAGAAACCATCGGAGAAAAAAAAAAGAATTCTTCAAGAAAACATCAAACGAGTAAAAAAATTAAACAAGCTCAAGAACAGAATTTAAATACCGCGGGGTGGAGCAGCCTGGTAGCTCGCAAGGCTCATAACCTTGAGGTCGGCGGTTCAAATCCGTCCCCCGCAACCAATTAAATTTTAAAATTAGATTTTTTACTATCATTTAAAAAGGTTTTAACAGTCTCTACAGTTAATTGGTTAAAGCTTTTCCCAAATTTTTCAATTTTTTCAATTATTGGTGGTGGTACTGTTATTATGTGACAGCCTAATTGTTTTGCCTGAAGGTAGTTATAAGGTTCTCTTACACTTGCCCAAAGTATCTCCACATTTTTGTATTTTCTTGCCATTGAAATACTTTTTTTAAATTCAGGTATTGGATCTTTTCCAACATCACTTGCTCGACCAGCAAAAATAGAAATTATAACTTTAGTTTTTTTGTTAATAATCCCTAAAATCTTTTCAGTTTGTTTAGCTCTATATACTGCAGTTATATTAAGTTTTATATTTTGATTATTTAATTCTTTAATAATTTTTCCCATAAATTTACCCTTAGAATTTGTGATAGGTATTTTTACATAAATATTTCTTCCCCAGCTATTAATTTTCATTGCCTGTATCTTCATCTTTTCATACTCATCAGCAAATACTTCAAAAGAAACTGGTTTATTATCACATATTTTAAGAATTTTTTTTGAATATAATTTATAATCTTTTGCGCCAGCTTTTCTCATTAAGCTTGGATTCGTAGTGAAACCTTTAACAATTTTTTTTTTATTAAATTTTTTAATTTGATCTAATTCTGCAATGTCACAAAATATTTTAGTATTCAATTTATTCCTATAGATTTTTAGTGATATCCTCTGTCATTTTTTTTGCATCTGCAAACAACATTAAAGTATTTTCTTTATAAAAAAGATCATTATCAATTCCAGCATATCCAGGTGACAAACTTCTCTTGACAAACAGTACTGATTTACATTTTTCAACATCTAAAACTGGCATACCATAAATTGGACTTTGTGGATCAGTTTTTGCAACAGGGTTTGTTACATCATTAGCACCAATTACAAATGCAACATCTGCATTAGCAAAATCATTATTTATTTCCTCTAGTTCAAATACTTCATCGTAAGGAACATTAGCCTCAGCAAGTAAAACATTCATATGCCCTGGCATTCTTCCTGCAACAGGGTGGATAGCATAAGAAACTTTTATGTCATTTTTTTTCAATGTGTCAACCATCTCTCTTAGTGCATGTTGAGCTTGAGCAACCGCCATACCATAACCAGGTACAATAATTACTGATGATGCATTTTTCATTAAAAAGGCTGCATCGTCTGCATTTCCACTTTTTACTGGTCTTTGTTCCTTGTTTTGATTTCCTTTTGATTGCTCTGTCGCTCCAAAACCGCCAAGAATTACATTAAAGAATGATCTATTCATCCCTTTACACATTATGTAGGATAAAATTGCTCCTGAAGATCCAACTAATGCACCTGTGATTATTAGTGCAGTATTCTCTAATGTAAATCCAATTCCTGCTGCAGCCCAGCCTGAATATGAATTTAGCATTGAAATTACAACTGGCATATCTGCACCACCTATTGGAATGATTAATAAAAAACCTATTAAAAAAGAAACTGCGAGTAGAATCCAAAATAAATGACCTGATTGCGTGGAGCAAAGCATATAAGTTATAATAATTATAGAAATAAGTATTAAAGCATTAAGTGGATGCTGGCCTTTAAATATTATGGGTGATCCAGACATAATTCCTTGAAGCTTTAAAAATGCAATAATTGAGCCCGAAAATGTTATTGCACCCACCGCAGCACCAATTGACATTTCAATTAAACTACCAAGATAAATATTTCCAGGTACACCTAAATTAAAAGCTGCAGGATTTAAAAAAGCAGATATTGCAACAAATACAGCCGCAAGTCCAACGAGACTATGAAAACCTGCAACTAACTCTGGCATTGCTGTCATTGGAATTTTATATGCAATAAATGCACCAATTAATCCTCCTATAAGAAGAAAGATTAAAACAACTACAATTCCAGTTGAAAAATTACCTATAGATAAAAACGTAACTGTAATTGCAATAATCATGCCTGAAATTCCGAAAAAATTTCCTCGTCTAGAAGTCTCTGGTGAAGACAAACCCCTTAAGGCTAATATGAATAATATTCCGGATATTAAATAAAAAATAGCTGACAAATTTGCTGATAACATTATTTATCCTTTTTCTTTTTTTTATACATAGCTAACATTCTTTGAGTTACTAGAAATCCACCAAAAATATTAATTGCAGCTAGTGATATTGCTAAAAATCCAAATACACTTGAGGTATTAAAAATACTATCAGAGTTACCTGCTAGGCCAGCTATAATCGCACCAACAATTATCACAGATGAAATTGCGTTTGTTACAGACATTAAAGGTGTATGTAAAGATGGTGTGACACTCCAAACCACATAATATCCAATGAATATTGAAAGGATAAAAATACTTAATCTGAATATAAACGGGTCAATTTCCATAATTTTAGGTTATTAAAGTTTTTTTAATTATCTCGTCATCTAGATTTATATTAATTTTCTTATTTTCTTTATCAAATAAATTTAAGACAAAATTAAATACATTCTTTGCATATAAATTCGACGCAGAGGTTGGAAGCTTATTTAAAATATTACTCTCCCCCATAATTTTAACACCATTTTTGTCTATAATTTCGTCAACTTTAGTATTTGCTGTGTTTCCACCTTGAATAGCTGCAAGATCATAAATTATTGAACCAGATCTCATATTATTAATCATTTCATCCTTAATAATTATTGGTGCCTTTTTTCCAGGAATCAAGGCTGTACAAATAACAATATCTATTTTTTTTAATGTCTCTGATAATAAGTCCTCTTGTTTTTTTTTAAAATCATCTGATGCCTCTTTTGCATAACCTCCATCAGTTTCCAAATTTTCTGCTCCTTTAACTATTAAAAATTTTCCTCCTAAACTTTCGACTTGTTCTTTAGAGGCCATTCTAACATCTGTTGCAAATACTATTGCTCCCATACGTTTTGCAGTTGCAATTGCTTGCAATCCCGCAACACCTGCTCCCACAACCAACACCTTAGCAGCTGGAACTGTTCCAGCCGCAGTCATCATCATTGGAATAGCCTTTTCGAAATAAGCAAATGATTCTAAAACTGCTTTGTAACCAGCTAGATTTGCTTGTGATGAAAGTATATCCATTGATTGGGCTCTTGTTATTCTAGGAAGTAACTCTAGCGAAAAAACGTCTACATTACGTTTTAACAATTTATTTATTTTATCTTTATTGGCATATGGATTTAGAGAGCCAATTAATATTTGCTTATCTTTCATTTTGGAGCAATTTTCATCAGTTATCAAACCTAGTTGAACAATAATTTGAGCTTTTTCAATGATTTGATTTTCATCATGATGAATTTTTACACCACATTCAACAAACACTTCATCTTTAATGCCAAGATGATAACCATAATTTTCTGGCAAAATAACTTCAAAGCCTTGATCAATATATTTTTTTGCAATTTCTGGGGTTACGGAAATTCTTTTCTCAATTTTTTTGTCTTCTAATAATGAGCCTATGATCATGGATTTAATAAATTAACTATTTTTGTCTAGCTTTAAATTTTGGATTTTTTTTGTTAATTATATAAACTCTGCCTCTTCTTCTAACTAATTTAGAGTTTAGGTCTCTTTTTTTTAAAGATTTTAAGGAACTTGCGATTTTCATAATTTCAACTCTTAATAAACGAACTTATGTAATCTTTCAAACTTATTATGCCGAATTTTTTAATTACTTTGTTATTTAAGGACATATTTGTCAAGGCAGAGGCATATCTCTCCCCTAATCTTGGCGGTAAATACTTAATTTTTCTTTTGAACATTTTTGCCACCTCTTCGATCGAATATGATTGATGGTTAGAAATACTATAATGAGCACATCTATTGTTTTTCCAAGCATCAAAACAAACATTAACAGTATCAGATATATGTGTAAATCTTCTAGTTTGTGAACCAGGTTTAACAATGGTTAAGGGTTTATTTTTTTCAAATTGTCTCTCAAATATTCCAATCACAGTGGCCATATCTCCATCTCTAATTTGATTTTTACCATATACATTATAAAAATATATTATTTCATACTTAAAATTGAACCAGTTCTTTAAATTTTCTAAAAGTTCCAAATTTGCTGATTTTGTGAATGCATAAGGTGATAGATTTTTGTCATTTCCCTTATTTCCTAAGCTTGCTGAGGTTGCAGAGTATACCAATTTTATTTTATTATTTAGACAAAATTTAAAAACAGATTTAGATCCTATATTGTTAGACTCATAACATTCATTAAATTTTTCAAAACTTTGAAATATTCTAGAAAATTCTCCAAAATGGAAAATAGTATGAATTTTTTTTTTATATTTTTTAAGTATTATGTCTATATTTTTTGTGTCACCTTTTAAGTATTTTACTTTTTTATTTGAAAGATGGTTTTTTTTTTTTCCAGTAGAATAATTATCTATACTTAAAATATTATATATTGTTTTATTTAATAAACATTCTATTAAATTAGATCCAACAAAACCTGCTCCTCCAGTTACTACAATAAAATTTTTCATTAGAATAAGCCTGGCAACGTCCTACTCTTCCGTGTCTTAAGACAAAGTACCATTGGCGCAGAAAGACTTGACTTCCGAGTTCGGAATGGGATCGGGTATTACTCTTTCGCAATAATCACCAGGCAGAAGGGTTATATAAGGTTTTTTTTTAAAATCAAATTTTTTTTAAAATTTTAAAATAAAATTAATTTTGCTAAAAGGTATACATGGATCAAAAAAAAACAGCATTTATTACTTTTTTCCCAATAAACACTAATAATATGGGATCTTCAACAGTAATAAATTCTCGATATAAATCGTGGCCACAAAAAAAGAAGATTTTTCAACTATCACATATTAATTGTTTTAAGAGTAGAGACATAGAAACTATATACATTAAAAAAGAAACTCCTTTTAATAAACTTATTAATCTACATCGAATTATTAATTCAGCATATAAATTTTTAAGAAAAGGTAAATCAAATATTTTAGTTATTGAGGGAGCAAGTTGGATTTTTTATAGTTTTTGTACATTGATGTTTTTTAAATTATTTTTACCATCAACAAAAATAATATATATCTCTCATTCAATAGAATATGAAATAAGAAAAAAATATTCTAATTTCTTTATATATGGTTTAACATTTTTACTAGAATATATAGTTTTACACTCTGCTAATATAAGCACATCAGTTTCAAAAATTGAAAAAAAAAGAATTTATAATTTGTATAAAAAAAAAACACATATTTTTCCAAATGGAATAAATATAAAAAAAAATTTCAGTAAAAGAATTTTAAAAAATAATTATATTATATTTATTGGATCTTATTCGTATAAACCTAATAAGAATGCTATAAATTATTTAAATAATATTTTAATGCCAGAAATTTTAAAAGAATTTCCTGATTTAAAATTAGTTTTAACTGGTGGAGGTTACAAAAGAAAATTTCCATGGTTAATAAATAAAGGTATCGTAACAAAAAAGACGCTTTATAATTTAATTAGTTATGCAAGTTGTATGTGCGTTCCATTAGAATTTGGCTCAGGTACTAGAATTAAAATAATAGAGGCATTAATTTTGGGTTGTGTTGTTCTATCAACAAAAAAGGGAATTGAGGGTATAGATATTTTAAAAACAAACCCACCATTTATAATTGATAAAAAAAATATGGTTAATAAATTAGTCTTTATTTTGAAAAATAAAAAGAAATTAAAGAGTAAATCGAATAATGCAAAAAAATATTATTTAAATTTATATTCCATGAAAAATATTACTGAAAAATTCATAAGAAATTTTATTTGAAAAATTTTGAAAAAATTCTGTATGGAGTTAATATATAAAATTTTAAATATATAACTATCAATTTCAAATTTAAATCTGATAATCTAAAAATTTTAAATAGTAAGTAATAATATGATCCATATGCATACAAACTCGAAAGATTATTTGAATTAAGAAATTTTAAAAAAAATTTTTTATTTTCATTCCATGATGATATTTGCCATTTTCTACTTTCATTAATCGTTTTAAAATCATTTTCAAACTTTAAAATATTTATATTTTTAAATATATTATAAATTGGTAGATTTAATAATTCACATATTGATACATAAAAATTATCATTTATTCCCCAATCATATTGGTTCCAATCTTTTATTGATTTTAAAAATTTTTTTGCGGTTTTTTTGTTTATTTTAAAAATAAAAATATCAATACCATAATGTGGTGTTGTTAAAGAATTGATCATTCCATTTTTAATTAACGTGTTTGGAAATACAATTGCACTAAATTCTCTCTGTTTTTCGATATAATTAATTTTTTGAATTTCAGCGAAAATATTTGGTGGAACTAATATGTCAGCAGTTGAATATACAAGATAATTAAAGTCATTTTTAATATATTGTTTTAGCGCATTCACTAGCATAATTTTATTAGAGTATTTTTTGTGCTTTGGTAAATATTTCTTTTTGTGGTTAACATAATAAGATTTAATTTTTTTTTTTTGGATGTAATCAAGTACGCCCTTATCTTCAAACTGCGTGAGACTAAATTTTATATCCTTGTCTATGTTTAAAATTGAATTAAGAAATAAATTTTGTATTTTATCATTTTCTTTTGAAGCACCGATTGGTCTAAGTGATGTCATCCATAGAATTTTCATTAATTAGTATTATTTTTGTTGTAATAAAAATTAAAAATTTCTTTAATTCCTAATTTAATATCTATTTTAGGTTTCCAAAACTTAAATAAATATTTATTAAATGAATTTCTTTTATTATATTGTATCTTATCTTTTGATTTACCTTTGATAATTCTTACATTTATTTTTTCATTTTTTGCTATATCTTTTATTATTCGTGCGATTGTATTAATTTTTATTTTTACTCCTGTTGATAAATGAAGCTCTTTATTTAATTTTTTAAATAAATTATGTTTTTTCATTATTATCTCTAAACCATTGCAACAATCATTGGCATGTAAAAATTCTCTTGTTTCATTTCCATCAGTCAACATGGTTATTTTTCTTTTCTTTATAGCCATTCTAGTAAAATCTGTTATCACGTGCGCCTTCCTAAGGTCATTTTCGATGCCATAAACATTCCAGAATTTAACAAAATTACAATCTAAGCTTTTGGTAATTCTTTCACCAATCAGTTTTAATAATCCATAGTTTGAATAAGACATATTCGACATTTGACTACTAGCGAATAGGAATTTTTTGTTATACTTTGATAGGAGATTAAATGTATTAATCATTATTTTTAAATTGTTACTTAAAAACTCATAACTATTTTGATATTTTTTTAAATATCTAGATCCACCTACATCAAATGCAAGAAAAAATACATAATCTGATGATTTTATAAATTTTTTTACAATTTTATTATTTCCCAATCTTAAATCGTGTGAAAGATTAATTCTAAGATCAATTTTTTTTACTATGTACTTTTTACCTCCTAAATAATTACATAAATAATCACCTATTTGACCACTTGAGCCTAGTACTAGAATTCTTTTTTTTTTCATAATAAACCTATACAAATAAATTTTTAAGATATAAAAAATTTAATGTTTATTTCTGATTTTAAATCAAATTATATTAATTTAGACAAGAAGTTTAAAATTTTATTGATAGTATTTTTTTTACTACCTTTGTCATTAATTGTTGGTCCTGCAACTCTAGAACCATTATTATTTATATCTTCTTTAATAGGCATTTATTTGCTCTATAAAAAAGTCATTAAAATTAAATTTAATTTTATAATTTATGTCTTAATATTACTATATTTATTATTAGTTATTTCATCACTACTTTCTAATGATATATTTTTTTCGCTAAGATCATCTCTTCCGTTAATCAGATTTTTTCTTACAATAATTGTTATCTGCTATTTAATAGAAAATAATGAATGGATATTAAAATATTTTTTTTTTTACATTGTAATTCTTTTATCTTTTGTTTTAATTGATGCATCAATACAAACACTTTTTGGATACAACTTATTATTTTTAAAGTCGAAGAGTAATTATCTCATTACTGGTTTTTTTGGAGAAGAAAAAGTATTGGGTAGATATTTAATGGTCTTAATGTCTTTAACTATAGGATTATATTTTTCAATCTTTAATCGTATTATAAATATAAATTACTTCACCCTATTCATAATTTTTGTAAATTCTATTTTGATTTTTACTTCAGAAAGATTGTCAATGCTTTATGGTTTCATTATAATATTTTTTTATATTTTTTATTTATCAAAAATTAATAGCAAAAAGTATTTATTGTTATTATTAATTCCAATTTTTATTTATTTGTCATTTTATAATTATTCACCGGCAAATTTTTTTTATAATAAAATTAAAAATACTTTTATGCAAATTACAGATTATAATTCACATATTCATTTTTATTCAAAAGAGCACGAAAATTTTGCTTATACATCTATT
The DNA here is from genome assembly GCA_902611465.1 of uncultured Pelagibacteraceae bacterium. Taxonomy (GTDB): domain Bacteria; phylum Pseudomonadota; class Alphaproteobacteria; order Pelagibacterales; family Pelagibacteraceae; genus Pelagibacter. The sequence goes on from CACLZS010000021.1 coordinate 8,870, forward strand.
GAGCTTTTTAAAGAAAAACCAATTATAGGTATTGGTCCTAAAAATTTCAGAAATGAATGTAACAAAATTAAAAAAAAATATATTGAGTCATCTAATTGTTCAACACACCCACATCATAATTTTTTTCAAATATTATCTGAAGTTGGTGTTATAGGGTGTGTAATATATTTGATAATCTTTTTAAGTTTATTTAAGTTATTAATAAAGAATTTATTGAGTCAGAATAAAAAAAAAATTGCTTTAATTTTTTTTCTTCTTCCAACTATCTTTTATATAAATCCTATATTGCCGTCAGGAAATATTTTTAATAATTGGAATATGATGATGGGACTAATAACTATACCATTCTATTTAATTTTTAATAAAAAAAATGAGATTTAATAAAAGTAAATTATATTTTAACTCATTAATTCTCTCATCACCTGGATTTATTTCAATATTTTTATCTTTAGTAGCTATACCATTGCACTTAAATATTTTAGGTGTAGAAAATTTTGGAAATTATATTTTTTTTCATCTGATTCTTTCTTTTTCATTTTTACTATCTTTAGGAATCCCAAAATCAATTGTTATTGCATGTGGAATAAATAAATACTTAAAAGCTAAAATAGCATTTGAAGGAGTAAAATATTCACTTTATGTTGTTTTAACTATTATTTTTATTCTTTTAATTAGTAATAATTTTATAAATTACTCTTTATTAAAGTTTAACCAGAATTATTTGGTATTTGGTATTATAATTTCTATTATTTATTTAGTATTAGAGGGAATTTTACAAGCCTATAAAAAATTCATACTCCAAAGTATCAATAATTTTTTCTTTTATAGTCTATCTCTATCATTACCTTCTTTATCATTACATTTTTTTAATGATTTAGATTTAGATAATTTAATTTTAATTTCAATTTTTATTAAATTTTTTGTTATAATTTTAATTTTAATAATTTTAATTAAAAATCAATTATTATTGAAATCAAAAGAAAAGCTATTGCTTAAGACGTTAAAAAAAAATTCACTATGGCTTTCATTAAATAGTTTCTTAGTACAGCTTTATGAAATGTTAGATAAATATCTTATAACGTTATTTTTAGGAAGTGCAGCACTTGCTATTTATTCTATTCCACAACAACTTACTGGAAAACTAAGTGTTCTATCAAGAGGCTTTGGTTCTTATCTAATGCCTTTTCTATCCTCAGGATCTAAAAAAAAAGATTATAACGATACTTTAATGATTTTTTATTGCTTTATACCAATAATAATTTTTGGACTATTTCCTTTTTACAATCATATTTTAGGAACTTGGCTGGGAAATAATTTTAATAATCAAATTTTGAGTTTGACAAAAATTTTTTCCTTAATAGCTATTTTATCAAGTACTTCACATATATTAATAACTAGATTTGAGGCGGAACAATTATCAAAAAAAAATTTCAAGTTAGAAATA
>CACLZS010000022.1 GCA_902611465.1 uncultured Pelagibacteraceae bacterium
TTTTACTATTTTTTTAGAATCTGTTGATAGAATAATATCGTCAATATTTTTTAATTTCTCAGCAAGATGAAAAGTGTATTCAATCAACGGTCTATTATTTATTTTTCTTAAATTTTTATTTTTTATACCCTTGGATCCTGATCTGGCTGGTATAAGCACTAAGGTTTTCATTTTGTTTAATTTTTTTAATAAATTATTTTATTTCTCTACTTTTAACTTGTTTTAAAAGACTTTTTTCATATTTTTTAATTAATTTTTTATCATACTTAGAATTTTTATCTTTTAATTGAAGAGTAAATCCTTTTCTTGAAACGGGACTTTTGTTACTTGGGCTTCCGTGAACAATATTACTGTGATGAAATATTACATCACCAACATCAAGCTTTGGAGTAATTTTCTTAAACTTTTTAATTTGATTAATATTTTTTATAGTTTGTGAACTCCCTTTTGCATATGAAGGTTTATGATCAAATACTCCATTTTTGTGGGACTTGTCATAATAAAAGACTGCTCCATTTTTTTTTTCAGATTTTGTAAGTGCTATCCATAAAGTTAAGGCATTACCATCTACAATATTCCAATAAAAATTATCTTGATGTATAGGAACATAAAGGCCTTTTTTTTTTGGTTTTGCAAAGTATTCTGATGCTTTAAGTTCTAATTCTTTTGATCCTAAGAGTTTTTTTACATTCCAAGAAATTTTTTTAGTTCTACTAAATTTCTTTATAAAATTTAAATCATGTAATTTATGAAATGAATTGATTTTAGAAATTAATTTATTATTACCTACAAAATTTATATCTCTACCAGTATACTTATCTGCGTTTTTTTTTAAAAAACTATTAATTTTATTATTTATACTTTTAGTATCATTTTTGTTAAGAAATGATTTAACCCTTAACCAACCATGCATCTTAAAAAAATCGATTTCTTTTTTTTTTAATTGCATAAAATTAATTATTAAGTTCTCCGTAATTAATCTTATTTATTGCAGATTCGAAATATATGATTGGATACATTTTGGCACCATATCTTTCTTTAAACTCACTGATTTGGATTTCTTTTGAAGAGAATTTAGACTTGTTATTGACATAGTATCTTTGTCCCACTTCATAAAAAAGAAAATTTTTTTTCTTGAAATATTTTATTGCATACCACTCCAAGTAATGCCTTACTGGATACGTTTTTTCATATTTTTTATAATTCACTTGAGACCAGCCGAAGGCGGATTTCCCAAACTGGCCACAAAATAGAAAACTTAATTTATTTTGGTCTTTTGTAGCAATAAATAATTTAGCTTTATTTAATTTTAAAATTTTTTCCATATAAGCCCATGTTTCTTTTGGTCTAGTTATTCTTTTTGCTGCCTTTAAATGAGCAAGTCTAAATTCTTCCATTTCTAACTCAACTCTTTTTGTATCTTTAAAGTCAATAACATCTATTTTGATATTTTCTTTTATTGATCTTTTAATATCTCTTTTTCTGTATTTTGACATGTTATTATAAATTTTTTCATCACTTTGCCGTAGGTTTAAAATCAAAGTATTTATTACGTCAATATTATCTAAAAATTGTAAACTTTCAAAAGAGTACGCTGAAGAAATATTTTTGTTTCTTAAACATTGATTGTTTATTGGTAATTGAATGAGTTTTAATATTTTAATGTTAAATTTTTTAGAAATTGTAAGAATTTCATTCCACACATATTTTTTTATTCTATTCCTAATACTATATTTTGCATCTATTAACGCTGGTGTAGGGCATAATGTTTCTGAAAATGAGTATATATTTTTTGATTTAGTTTTTGTTATTCCAATTACAACACAAGCAACATAATTTAACTCTTGATCTCGCACTAAAAATGATAAATTTTTTATTTTTTTATCAAAAGCAGTATAATACTTTATCATATCAGACGAATGAAGGTATGTGGCACCATCAATTGTTTTAATTATACTATCCCATTTTTTACTATCAAATTCTGAGAAATAAGATTTAATAAAATTCATTTTATTTTATTAGTTTCGCCTTAATTGATGAAAATTTTTTAAGGTCTCTAGTTATTTTCTTACCTACTATTCTATTTAATTGATTTGGCTCTAATCCAATTTTTGGACGCAAAATAATTAAATCATCAATTTTAATTATATGATTTTTTTTTAATTCTTTTTTAGTAAAGACTGATCTTCTGAATATCTTATTTTTATTTTCATTTCTGCTTGATGTACCATATTTTATATGGCCCTTAGAATGCCATGCATTATTTGTTTCATTAACCAATTGTTTTAGTTGCTTCGGTTCCATTGAAAATTTTGAATCTACGGCACCATCATTATTATTTATTGTAAAATGTTTTTCAATTATCGATGCACCATATGCCACTGAAGCAATAGAAGTTCCTATACCAATAGTATGATCGGATAAACCAATTTCACAATTAAAAGTTCTTCTCATGTTTACAATAGTTTTTAAATTTGCCTCTGACGGTTCAGAAGGGTAATTGCTTGTACATTTCATTAATATAATTTTGTTATTATTATTTTTTTTAACCACTTTAATTGCTTGGCTAATTTCCTTTTTTGATGCCATTCCAGTTGATATAATTATAGGTTTTTTTGATTTTGATACCATATCAATTAAAGGTAAATGGGTAATTTCAAAAGAAGCTATTTTATATGCTGGTACATTTAACGATTCTAAAAATTCAAATGACTCTTTATCAAATGGAGAGCTAAAGCATTCTAAACCATTTTTCTTACATTTAAGAATTATTTTTTTTTGCCATTCCCATGGCATGGCTGATTTTTTGTAAAGATTGAATAAAGAATTTTTATCCCATAAGCTATTAGGGTTTTTTACAATAAACTGCTTATTTTTTGAATTAATAGTCATAGACTCAGGCTTAAAAGTTTGAAGTTTTAAAAAATGAGCCCCTGACTTAAGCGCTATGTCAACTAACTTCAATGATCTAGATAAAGATTGTTTGTGATTACCTGACATTTCAGCAACAATTTTAGGTGTATATTTAATTCCTATTTTATGTTTACCTATTTTCATCAAATATTTATGTAACAGTGAGATCCATATTTTAATCCAGAGTAAATAAACCCTGAATTTTCAAGTGTTATTGAAGACGCATAATTCTTATTTATCACAAACGCAAATATTTTTTTTGTTCTATATAAATTTTTTTTTCTTATTTTTTTTATAAATTCTTTAATCATGATTTTGGCGATTCCCTTTCCTCTAAAATCTTTTGATATCATATAACTTATTTTTAATCCTCTATTAAAATATACAAATCTGATCAAACCTAGGGGCAGGTCTTTTTTACAAAATATAAATATACTATCTTTTTTTCTTAGAATATTTTTAAACCAATTTTCATGTTTTAATAAAGAAATCTTATTCTTATCAAATGAATTTTTTCTTACCAAAGGATCATTAGACCAAGCATAAATTAAGTCTAAATCTTTAATATTTACTTTTCTTAACTTGTAAGAAGTTTTAGACATTAGTTAAAATTATTTAATTAACTTTTTAATTAATTCGTTTATTTGCTTATCTTGTTTTGAAATTTGTGCAACACACTTTTTGGCATCTACTGGGGCATACTTGAAAGCAATTTTCATTAAATTCATCCAATTAATATTATTTTTCTTTCTTACTAGTTCTATCTTATCAATAATTTTTAAATTTTTTTCAATTTTTTTCATTTAGTTCATCCTTCTAAAATTACTTACTGCCAAATCTGTATCAAGTAATTCATGGATATTACTTTTATTACTCTCACAATCTTTTATAACTTTAAATAGTTTGTCTAAAATATGAAAGTATTTTTTTAAAAGTCTCCCTGTATGAGAAACTGATATATAAATAGTGTCGGTAGCTAGCAATCCATTCTTTAACATTTCTTGAGTGATAAATGTTTTATATAAGCTCCAATTATCAGATATTATTTCGAAACGTGGCAATGGTCTAATACCGTAAGTTTTAATCTTGATGTTATATTTTTTTGACAATTTATTCCAATTCTTTCGGACACTATCTCCTTTATTAGATATAATTTTCCAAGACTTTTGTTTTTTCATGATTTCAAGTGTTTTCAAAGCTGCAACATAACCGATTCTCTCAGTCCAGAAGGTGCTACTGATAAAACTTTGATTTGCAAACTCCATATATTTTCTTTTACCAATAACAGATGTAATTGCATAACCATTTCCTAAAGCTTTACCAAAAACAGCTAAATCAGGTATGATATTATATTTCTTATGAAGACCACCATATGTTTCTCTAAAACCTGAAGTGCATTCATCAAATATAAGTATTATATTTTTTTTACTGCATATTTTTCTTATTTCTGACAGGAAACGCTTATTAGGAATATAGTTTCTAGAAACTTCCATTATCACAGCAGCTATATTAGGTTTTTTTATGACTTTTTTAAATTCTTCAATAGAATTGAAATTAAAAGAATAAGATGTTTCGCTTAAACTTTTTGGAACACCCTTAATTTTTAAATTCTGAAATAAATGACTATCCAAATTACTATTATTTTTTAAATTTGTTGCTAAGTACCAATCATGCCATCCATGATATCCGCAAACTGCGATTTTTTCTTTACTGGTTGCTGCTCGAGCTATCCTTACTGCAACAGCACTAGCTTCACCACCAGTTCTACAAAACTTGACCATATCTGACCATGGGTGAATTTCGATCATTTTTTCTGCTAATTCCACCTCTTCTTTGCAATTAAATGTAGACATGTTTCCTTTTTTTACAGCTGCAAGCACAGCCCTATCCACTTCTTTATTTGAATATCCTAATATGTTTGTACCTACAGCCATTAATGATAAATCATAATATTTTTTATTATCTAAGTCCCAAACTGCACATCCTGATGTTTTTGAAAAATAGGTTGGCCATAAATTTGGCAAAAACATTTCTGGATTCTTAGATTTCAACATATTGCCCCCAGGAATGATTTGAGTAGCTCTTTGCCAAACCTTAGGTCCTGTCTTTAATATTGAGCCAATATTTCTTTTTATTTTCATAAATTTTATTGAATATTTTTTATTTTTTTTAAGATATTTTATAATTATTTTCCAATTTAAATTACTAATTCCTATTTTTTTTTTTATTTCTCTTAGGTTTAGTAGATCTTGATTATCATCTACTGAGAATTTAAATATTGATAAATCTTCATTATTTTTAATATTTTTAATTTTAAATAATTTGGAGTCATACATAAATTTTGTTACATGTTCTTTATCATCATCTTTTTTTGCTGTGTTATAAGTTTTTTTTAAAGTTTTAAAATTAAAAATCTCCACATCTAATCCATCTGGGAAGGTAGGAGGATAAACATTTGTTATAACATCATATTTGGAAGATTTTGAAAACGATAACATTAAGTCTATTATCTTAAAGTCTACTAATGGACAATCAGATGTAATTCTAATTATTATGTCAGCATTATATTTTTTAGATGCAAGATAATATCTAGATAATACATTTTTTTCACTTCCAAGGTAAAAATTATATTTTTTTTTTATTAAATATTTTTTTAATTCTATATTTTTATAATTATTTGGTATTGCAACAATAATTTTATCTATTTTTTTTGATTTTTTTAAGCTACCAATAACAAGATCTATAATTTTTTGATTACCAATTTTTTTAAGTATTTTGTTTGGTAATCTATCAGAAGTTGATCTGGCTTGAACAATTGCAACTACTTTTTTATTATTCTTTAACTCCATAAGGTTGGATTTATTAAATTAATGTCTTTAGTAAAAGAGCTAATTTTTGAATATTTTTTTTTGTATTGAAATTTATAGATAATCTCTTTTAGTTGTTCAAAACTATTTACTCCTATAATCAATTTATCAATCTGTTTTAAATTTAAAATAAAACTTAGACACGCATTCATTTTTTCTAATTTATCTCTGTTAGTTAATTTGTCCCATTTTAACCATATTTTTTTCCACTTTGAAAATTTTTTTGGAACTTCATCCTGATTTAATAATAATATTCCTTGAAGAAAAACGGATCTAGCATGAATTTCGATTTTTTTCTTTTTAATATTATCTAAAAAGTTATTTTTTAAAAATCTTCTGTCAAATATTGATAATGGAATTTGTAAAATATCAATTTTTAACTTATTTTTCAATCTTGTAAATTCATTGATATTATAAACAGATATACCAAATTTTTGAATAATTTTATTTTGTTTTAAAATGTCAATTTGTTTTTTTAAATTTACTAAATTTTTACTATTTAAAAAATTTGGATTATGTATTATTAAGGCATATATTTTATTTACCTTAAGTCTTTTTAAAGATAATTTTACTTTTTTTATTAAATCAAAGCCTCTTTCTATTTTAATTTTTGTAACTATTTTTAAATTGTCTGATTTATAATTGCCTAATATTTTTTCTGAAGAACCGTATGCCTGTGCTGTGTCTATAAATTTAATATTTGTGTTTTTTATTAATTTCATAATTTTATGAATATTTATTTTGGAAATTCTACTTTTGTTCGTTATACCATAACCAAACCCAAATTGCGCTGATCCTAAAATAATTTTTTTTTTAATTTTTTGTGACAAAACTACTTTTGATTATTTTAATTATTTTTTTTTGATTTAACAAACTTAAATTTGGAAAAATAGGAATACTAATTGCAGTATTATAATACAATTCTGAAATTTTGAAAATTTTGTTACAGAAACCCAATTTCTGAAAATAGGGATGCGAGTGAACAGGAATATAATGAATATTTATTTTAAAATTGTTTTTTAAAAATTTATAAAATATTTCGTCTCTTATTTTTTTTGCATTTTTACAATTAACTTTAATAATATATAAATGAAATGCAGATAAATATTCTTTATGAAATTTGGGAATGATTAGGGGTAAATTTTTTAAATTTTTACTATAATATTTAGCAATTTTATTTCGTTTTTTTATAAATAACCTAAGTTTTTTTAATTGTGATATTCCCAATATTGCTGAAATGTCAGACATTCTATAGTTTAAACCTAAATATTTTTGTTGATAGAAGCCAGGCAGTTTTCCTATTTTTTTTTTGATACTATTATTATTATACAAAATCCCATGTGTTCTTAAGGCTTTAATTTTATTAAATAATATCTTCGAATTTGTAACAGCCATACCACCCTCTCCAGTTGTGATATTTTTAACTGGATGAAAACTAAATATTGTTATTTTACTAAATTTGCAATTTCCAATTGGGTCTTTAAAATATTTGCTTCCTAAAGCATGAGACGCATCTTCTATAATATTAAATTTATATATTCTTGAGAGTTTATATACCTCTTTTAAATCACAGGGCATTCCAGCTATATGAACTAATATTAATATTTTTGGTAATTTATTTTTTTTTGTACTTGCTAATTTTTTTTTTAATTTTTCTAAACAAATATTATTAGTATTTAAATCTATCTCTAATAAATCAACTTTTGCCCCACAAAGAAGTGCTGAGTTTGCTGTCGAAACGAATGTATTATTCGACGTCCAAACTATATCGTTTTTTTTAAGATTTAATGATAAACAAGATAAGTGAAGAGCACTTGTTGCTGAATTTACCGCTATAGCATACTTAGCATTAACAAATTTTGATACTAGTTTTTCAAATTTTGGAACATTTTTTCCTTGAGTTAACATGCCACTTTTTAAAACAGAAACAACACTTTTTATATCTGAATTATCAATTGACGGCTTACTATAAGGAATAATATCTTTTTTCAAAATATTTAATTTAAATATACTTTTAATAATTTCTTTATATCACTTATGCTAAGAAATTTTTTGTTATCTTTTGAATTATAGCTTTCAATCTTCTTTAATTTCTTCCCTTTAGAATTTTTTAAATATTTTCTAATATATTGATCATCTGATATTGGCAGAATTGCATAATATTTACCAAGATCAACTGTCGAATAACAATCACTTTTTGTAATAAGTTCTTCATGGATTTTTTCACCTGGCCTTATCCCAACTACCTTATACTTGCAATAAGGACCAATTGCCTTGGCTAAATCCAAAATATTATAAGAATATAGCTTGGGCACAAATATTTCACCACCTTTTGAATTTTTTAATGCCCATAAGACCATTTCCGCTCCATCTTTAAGCGAAACATTAAATCTTGTCATTTCCTTGTTGGTGATAGGTAAAGTTCCTGAACTCTTCTTGCTTAAAAATAATGGCACAACCGAACCTCTTGATCCAAAAACATTTCCATACCTTACTACAGAAAATTTTACTGCATTTCCTGAATAATTATTTGCTGATATAAATAGTCTATCGCTACATAATTTAGTTGCACCATATAAATTAATTGGTGCCGCTGCTTTATCAGTAGAAAGTGCGACGACTTGTTTAACTTTTGCATCAATACTAGCTTCAATAATGTTTTGTGCTCCAATAATATTTGTTTGAATAAATTCTATGGGATTATATTCACCGGCAGGAACATGCTTCAATGCTGCTGCATGAACTACACAGTCTATTCCATCTAACGCTCTTCTTAAACGGTCTCTGTTTCTAACATCACCAATAAAAAATCTAATTGCTGGATATTTTTTACCTGTAAATTTTTGTGACATATTAAATTGCTTTTGTTCATCTCTACTAAAAATTATTAGTCTTTTTATATTCTTAAATCTGGAAAGAATTAATTTAACAAATTCATTACCAAATGAACCTGTTCCACCCGTTATTAGAATTGATTTAATCATAATGATTAGGATATTTTGCTTAGATATTCCTTTAATATTTGATTATTTTTTGAATAACTCATTAAACTCTCATTAATATTTTTATTTTTTTCTCTCCATTTACTCTTATCCATGTAAAAATTGTTATTCATTATATCATCGAATTTTTTTTCATCATATTTATTGGTCCAAAAAGATCCTTCATCTTCAAAATATCCGGGCCAACCAAAATTCATATCTTTAGTACCTAAATTTAATACAGAACCTCTAATTGAAAAACAACACATTTTTATTGTTGATTTAATTAAAACTTCATACCCCAAAGTAGAATCTAAATTAACAACCAGATCAAAATTTGAAACCTGGCTATAACCTGTATTTACTGATAAGTTTTCAATGTAGCTAACATTTTCATTTTTTAAAAGCTCATTAAAAATGTTTTTTTCTTTTACTCTATTGTTATAATTTCTTCCCAGAATAAATAACTTCAAATTTTTTTTTTTACAGTATTTATTTAAGTAATTCAAAACTAAAAAGTCAGCTTTGTAAAATTGAGACCAAGAATAATTTTCATTTAATCTAGTAAATGTTGGTTCATCAGCTTTTTTTTTATAAGGATTAATCTGATTTATAAAAAGTATTGAATCTTTAATTTTATTCGATCCACTATCATCAAAATAAAAATTATTTTTTACTGATCCAAGCTTTAAATAATTACATTTAAGTCTTTTTTTATACAAATTGCCAATAAATGAATTGAAAACAAAAGCCTCATCAATTAGAAAATTATCATATCCATTAGTAATATCTACAAATGGATCTTCTCTCCAGCCATTTTGAATTATTGCAAACTTAATATTAGATTTATTAACAATTTTTTTTAGCCTCCAAAAATTACTATTTTGATCTATAACAGTCAAAACTAATTTGGGATTAATTTCTTTAATAACTTCAGAAAAATAATATGTAGTTTTCAATTTAAATTTTAGGATTAATTTAAATATTATACGTAAATTTAATTTATTAAGACTTGAATCAATGGTTATATAATTTTCATTCTTAAGTAAATCTTTTAAGTTATTATAAGTATAATTATTAAAGAGAACAATTTTTTTTTGTGGATATTTCTCAAAAGTAAAACTTTTAACTTGTATAAGTTTTTTTAAATAATAAATCATAAATTTATAATCAATTTTCAAAAGTTCTGATTTCTTCTATTAAACTCTTTTTCAGTTGATATATTCTCTTTGAA
>CACLZS010000023.1 GCA_902611465.1 uncultured Pelagibacteraceae bacterium
TTCTTAACAAAATAAGAAAAGAGAAAGTTTCTTTAGATAAAGATTTTTATGTATTTACTGGCTCAACTGTTGGTGTTGTGCCAATTAAAAGTAAAGGCGAATACATAGGCAAAGTAGACAAACTTGGTACTGTTAGAACAACTATCAATTAATGGGTCTTCATTTTTCTGTAGAAGAATTCAAAAATAGAAAAGATAAGGTAATTAAACTTTTAAAAGAGGAAAAATTAGATGCTCTCCTTATGTTTAGACAGGAGTCAATGTATTGGCTCACTGGATATGATACATTTGGATATGTTTTTTTTCAAACATTAGTTTTGGATAAAAAAGGGAATATAATTTTATTAACAAGAGCTCCGGATTTAAGACAGGCACAAAATACCTCTAATATTAATGATGTTAGAATATGGGTTGATAAAAATGGATCAAATCCTACTGAAGATCTTAAAATTATTTTAGATGAATTAAATTTAAAAGGTAAAAATATTGGAGTTGAATACGAAGCATACGGATTAACTGGTCGAAATGCTTTAAGACTGAATAAATCCTTAGAAAATTACTGCTCAATAGAAGATACTTCTGAATTAGTTACTAAATTAAGAGTTATAAAATCAAATGAAGAAATTAATTATGTAAAAAAAGCAGCAAATTTAGCTGACAAAGCTTTAAGTGAGGTTTGGAAACATGCAAAAGCAGGTGTAAGTGAGTCCAAGATTTTAGCTGAAATGAATAAAGTTATATTTGAAGGAGGTGGTGATTATCCTGCAAATGAGTTTATAATTGGATCTGGTAAAAATGCACTTCTGTGTCGATATCAAGCTGAAAAACAAATTTTAAGTTCAAAAGATCAACTCACTATAGAATGGGCTGGAACATACAGACATTATCACTCTGCAATGTTTCGGACTATACCAATTGGAAAAGCTGATCCAAAACATTATAAAATGCACGAAGCTTGTATTGAGACTTTAAGTAATTGTGAAATTAAATTGAAACCAGGAAATAAAATTGGTGAAGTATTTGATATTCATGCAAAAACTTTTGATGATTTAGGGTATAAAAATTCTAGAATGAATGCTTGTGGTTATTCTTTAGGAGCAACTTTTTCACCTAATTGGATGGACTGGCCAATGTTATACACTGGAAATCCATATGTAATTAAGCCAGGAAATATATTTTTTATGCATATGATACTAATGGACTCTGAGAACAATTTAGCAATGAACTTAGGTGAAACTTACCTAGTTACAGAAACTGGGAATGAAAGACTTGGAAATCAAAAACTAGATCTAATGATTCTTTAAATCATTTAAAAACTGAAAGATTAATCAGGTCGATCTGCTTGATCGGGTTTTGTTACGTTATCGTCTTGATTAAATAAATTTTGACAAGAATAACCAAGTCTTTCGAGATCTAAATCTTCACAACTTTTTTTTACCCATATTTCATCATAAAAAGCAATTCTTGGGACATTTATAACATCTTCCTCATTCGGTAAAAGACCCATATAACGTTTAACATTTTTGCTCCCATAAATACCAAACTCTAAAAGACTTCCACCTTTTCTCCACATGTTTTGTCCCTCATAATGAAGTTTTTTTTCACCATTGATAAATAACTCATGAAGACCATTGTTATTTTTATCATCCGAAGATCTCTTATCCCAGACTGAGTGAATTACAAAATCTATCCATGTTCCTGTTAATGCGTTAAGTTCACTTGAAGGTATTACAATATATTCTAGTAAAATATTTTCACAATAATTTACTTTTTCTTTTATCGAGCCTCCACAATCACCTTCTGTTTCTGGATAAACATCTTGTGATGGCGAAATTTTAGCCGTCAAACCCCATTTAGGTATAACTTCTAATTGAAATGGTGGGCTATATGGACCTTCTGTTGAATGAAACTGAAAGACAGACTGCTTTCTATAAAATTTAAAATTTTTTGGGACATAATATGAAAATGTATACCAAAATTCTTGTTTGTGTTTGAAAGCAGACTTTTCATCTATACTTACCTCAACTCTATGATGTGGTGTACTTCTTTCACAATCTCTCTCTTTCCTATTTTTATATAAAAAACCACAATCTTCATGTCTTAGTTCAAACCTAATTGCAGTATCACCATATCTAATAGGGTTATTGTCAGACTTTTTGACTACTTTAATCCCATAATTTGTCCAACCATAACCTTTTTTCTTTGAATATTTGAACGCTCTTATTTTTGTATGAGGTTTTAATTTTAATCCTTGGATTGTTGTATCAGTTTGATTTATACCTAAATTATACTTAGCTCCCTTTTTAAACATTTTTTCAATTTCTTTTACATTGCTTAGTGCAAAATTGGACGAAATTAAAAAAATAACTGTAATTATAAATATTTTCTTCATTTATTATTAGTATATTTAAAAAATAAAATTATTACATCCCCCATCTCATTGCTGCTGTATGAACTGGTGATTCCCAATGTTTTAGTATTTCATCATCACATTTAAGAAGAGTGATTGAAGCTCCTTGCATCTCAAGTGAAGTACAATAATTTCCAACTAAACTTTTTGTTACTTCAATACCTTTAGATTGTAAAATTTGACATGCATCCTCATAAACTAAATATAATTCTGTCAAAGGCGTGCCACCCATTCCATTTATGAAAAGTAAATTCTTCTCATTTTTTTCTGGTTTTAAATTGTCTAAAATAGCTTCTAAAATGTTTCCAACTATAGTTTTTGATGGTTGAATTTTTTCTCTTTTTCTACCTGGCTCACCGTGAATACCTACGCCAAATTCCATTTCATCATCGCCTATATCAAAAGTAGGTTTTCCAGCAGCAGGAACGGTACAACTTGTAAATGCTACTCCCATGGTACCAGCGTTTTTGTTAACTTTTTCACCAAGTTTTTTACATTCTTCAAGGGATCCATTATGTTCAGCTAAGGATCCAACTATTTTTTCTACCAATACAGTTGCAGCAACACCTCTTCTTCCGGTAGTAAAAGTAGAATCTTCAACTGCAACATCATCGTTGGTAATAATACTATCATTTTTACCAGAATACATTTCAGCACCCATTTCAAAGTTCATGATGTCCCCAGAATAATTTTTAACTATAAATAGAACTCCTGCACCACTATCTACATGTTCTGCTGCAGCTTGCATCTGATCTGGTGTTGGTGCTGAAAATACAAAACCTGGACACGCTGCATCTAACATTCCATGACCAACAAAACCCCCGTGCATTGGCTCATGCCCACTTCCACCGCCTGAAATTAAAGAAACTTTTCCATCTTTAGTTTTATTTTTTCTAGATACAAAGCTTGGGTCTAAATTGACATTTATAATATCACTATGTGCTTTACCAAAACCAGTAAGGCTCTCTTTTAGAAAATCATCGTTATTATTTATAAATTTTTTCATTTTTCCCTCCTAATTATTTATTACTGATTTACAAATTGTATCGATTATAAGTTGAGAAGAACGAGCTCCAGGATCTATATGTCCTTTTGCACGTTCACCTAAAAAAGAAGCTCTACCTTTTGTTGCCAACATATCTTTTGTGGATAACATTCTTTCTTCTGCAATTTTTATCACTTCATTTAAACCTGGTTTAAATTCACTTTCATTTTTTAATTCGTTTAGTTTTTCTGAAACAGGTAATAAAACATCCATCATAGTTTTTTCTCCAACATCAGCTTTTCCTCTTTCTTTCATGGCTTTAATTCCACTAATAATCATTTCACATGCTTTATTAAAATCAACATCTTTATCTAGATCAGAAGATTTAGCCATAGTCATAAAAAAAGTTCCAAATAATGCGCCTGATGATCCGCCAATACCTGACAGAACTTTCATTGCTATCATATTTAAAGCTTTGGATAATGGTAGATCTTTAATAGCGTCTTCAAGTTCAACTACTAACTTCAAACCTCTTTGAATGTTAAAAATATGGTCTCCATCTCCAATTTTCTGATCAAGAACCTCAATTTCTGCAGAATTTTCATCTATAACTTTTTGGACACCTTTTGCTTGAGAAATTAAAAAACTAACGCTCATAAATTCTATTTCCTTCTTGATCAAATCTTAAAACTTTTTCATTATTCATGTCAAAATTAATTGTATCATTTGTTGATGATTTATAGTTACCTTGAATTGACACTAGTATTTCTTGGTCTTTAAAATTTAAAGCAACTACAGTTTCTGAACCTAGATTTTCAATAGAAGTAATTTTAGCTGAATAATTTCCGGTTCCTATTGTAATATTTTCAGGTCTTATTCCAAATGTAGGTACATCATTCATTCCAAATAATGTTCCAGGAAGAATATTAATTTTCGGTGATCCCAATCTTTGCGAAACATATATAGAATTAGGATTTTCATATATTTCTTCAGGAGTTCCTATTTGCACTAAATGACCCTCTTTTAAAACTCCAATTTTATCTGCTAAAGTGGTTGCTTCTGCTTGGTCATGTGTAACATAAAGTATTGTTGAATTTAGATTAGTTTGAATATTTTTTAACTCAACCCTAAGACTCTCTCTTAATTTAGCATCTAAAGATGACAGAGGTTCATCCATCAAATATAAATTTGGCTCACGAACTAGTGCTCGTCCTATTGCAACTCTTTGCATCTCCCCACCAGATAATTGTGTAGCTTTATTATTTAGTTTATTTGAAATCTTTAACATACTCGCAATACTCTCAACCTTAGTTTTTATTTCTTCTTCAGGTAATTTTCTCATTGGAGATCTTAAAGGGAATGCTAAATTTTCATAGACACTATAGTGAGGGTATAATGAGTATTGTTGAAACACAAAACAAACATCTCTTGAAGCTGGCTGATCTTCAGTTACAGACTCATCATTAAATAAAATACTGCCATTATCTATTTTCTCTAATCCAGCAATACATCTTAAAGTAGTAGTTTTTCCAGCACCAGATGGACCTAATAAAACAAAAAACTGTCCATCCTCAATGGTAAAATTTATATCGTGCAAAGCCTCAATTTTTTTATTATAGGTTTTAGATAAATTTTTTAATTCTATTTTTGCCATTAATTCATAAACTCACTTTTAAGAGATCTGTCAGTCTCACCATCAAAAATAATTATGTTATTATTGGAGGGTTTTACTTGTACATTTTCATTGATCTTAACACTTGTTGAAATATTGGTTTTTACTTTGATTTCTCCAAAATTAGTTTTAACTGTTACAATTTTTCTTGAACCTAAATATTCAACTCCAAATACCGAACCTTTAAGACCACCCTCATTAGTAAGAGATAAATTTTCAGGTCGAATTCCAAATGAGTTTTTTTTACTTTTTGATATTTCATACTGTTTAGGTATGTTAAAGTTTGTTCCATCTATATTTAAAGTCGATTGTTCATTAGAAATGCCTTGATCAATATTTATGAAATTCATTCCAGGGGAGCCAATAAATGACGCTACAAATTTAGTTGCTGGTTTATTGTAGATTACTGCAGGTTCATCAGCTTGTAAGATTTCACCACCATCCATTACAGCAATACGATCAGCTAATGACATTGCCTCTAGTTGATCATGTGTTACATAAACAGTGGTAGCGCCAATATCGATATGTAATTTCTTGAGTTCTAAACACATTAATTCTCTAAATTCAGCATCCAAAGTACCTAAAGGCTCATCCATTAAAAATGCTTTTGGTCTTCTAACTAAAGCTCTACCAAGAGCTACACGTTGTCTATCTCCACCAGATAAAGATGAAATACTGGAGTTTAAAATATGATCAATTCTTAAAAGTTTTGCTGCCTCCTCAACTCTAGTTTTAATTTCACTTCTGCTATAACCCTGCATTTTAAGAGGAAAAGATAAGTTATTTTTTACGTTCATATGTGGATAAAGTGCGAACAATTGAAAAACAAATGCAATATCTCTCTCAGATGCTCTTAACATTCCAACTTCTTCTTCGCCTAAGTAAATTTCTCCTGATGTTGGTAACTCTAATCCAGCAATCATTCTAAGAGTTGTTGTCTTTCCACATCCAGATGGGCCTAGCAAAACAAAAAACTCTTTATCATTAATTGTTAAATTTGAATTTTTGACTGCAGTAAAACCTCCAAATAATTTTTGTAAATTTGCTATTTTAATTTGAGACATATTAATCCGGAAAGTGACTTGTGATTACGAAACCTATAGTTCCAACTAAAATTACAATAAATGAGTACGTATACATCCACATTGCGAATGGCTGTAACAGCATGAAAACTCCAAGTAAAATTAATACTGTAGACAGATTCTCCCAGTAAACTCTTCTAAATATTTTTTTCATTAATGACCTCTCTTCTTGCATTATTTCCTCACTGCTCCAAAAGTAATCCCTCTTAAAAGATGTTTTCTTAAAATAATTGTAAAAATCATTACTGGTAATAAAAATAAAGTTGTACCAGCTCCAATTGCTGGCCAATCCAAACCACCTTCTCCTATAATTGTAGGTATAAATGGTGGTGCTGTTTGTGCATTAAATTGGGTAAGTAAAACTGCAAATGCATATTCATTCCATGAAAAAATCATACAAAAGATTGCTGTTGCAGCTATACCAGTCATCGCTTGTGGAAGAACAACTTTAAAGAATGCTTGAAGTCTAGAATATCCATCAATCATAGCTGCTTCTTCATATTCTTTAGGAATTTCATCCATAAATCCTTTTAACAGCCACACTGCTAAACTTAAATTAACTACTGTATATAATATGATCATTCCAAGGTGAGTATCCCCTAATCCTAATTTTCTATACATAATAAATATTGGAACAGCCACGGCAATTGGTGGAAACATCCTAGTGGAGAGAATAAAAAATAATAAATCATCTTTTAATGGAACCCTAAACCTTGAAAAAGCATACGCTGCTAATGCACCCAAAAATACAGATGCAAAAGTTGAACCAAATCCAATTATCATTGAGTTTGAATATCTTCCTAAAAATTTTGATGGTCCTGTTATAACCATCTCTCTACTTCTAACTAATTCTTCATACCAATTTTCTGGTGGTGGCAGTGAGTCAAGATATTCCTGAGATTGTCTTGATCTATTAGTAAACAAATTAACATATCCTTCTAATGATGGTTCAAAAAATACTTCAGGTGGATAAGAAATTGCACTATTTACATTCTTGAAGCTGGTCATCACCATCCAAGAAATAGGAATTAACGTTATTACTGTATATACAATAATAATTGTAGCAGCGAGTTTCTTTGAAAACGACGAAGGTTCTAAATATGATCTAGATGTATCCATCAGCGTTCCTTTATCTTATTCATTACTTTTACATAAACATTTCCAAAACCAAAAATCGTTACAAAAAGAATAACTGCAAAAGCTGAACTATAACCGGTTTTCCATTTTTCAAATGCTTCTCTTTTTAAATTGATTGAGGCGAGCTCTGTAGCTGAGCCTGGGCCACCAGATGTAAGTTCGACGACCATATCAAACATTTTAAAATTCTCAATTCCCCTAAATAATAATGCCAATAATAAAAATGGTAATACAGATGGTAATGTGATGTAAATAAATTGTTGCCATTTACTAGCTCTATCGACTTCTGCCGCTTCATATAAATAATTTGGAACAGATCTTAGACCAGCCAAACAAATTAACATTGTAAAAGGTGTCCACATCCAAGTATCAACAATAACTATTGACCATGGCGCAAGTACACTTGATCCAATCATATCAAAACTTCCAAAATCGTGGAAAAAATTAATAACATAATTAAACAAACCTACTTGAGGATTATAAAGATAAGTCCAAAACACACCTACAACAGCAGGCGATAGCATCATTGGCAACACTATTAAGGTAGTTAATAATTCATTACCTTTAAATTTCCTATTTAATAATAAAGCTAAACCTAGACCTATTACTGCCTGAAGTAACAAAGTCCAAA
>CACLZS010000024.1 GCA_902611465.1 uncultured Pelagibacteraceae bacterium
CTGCATCTTGTAAAGCTGTTCTAACAACTTTAACAGGATCAATAATTCCTTCTTTGAACATGTCAACATATTGTTCTGTTTGAGCGTCATAACCTTGAGAAGATTTATTAGCTTCTAGAAGTTTGCCTACTATAACTGAACCGTCGACACCAGCATTTGTTGTTATTTGTCTTATTGGAGCTTCTAAAGCACTTTTAACAATTTCAACACCTGCTTTTTGATCTGAACCTTTAACTTTTAGTTTATCTAGATCTTGCGAAGCATAAAGAAGTGCACATCCGCCACCAACAACTATTCCTTCTTCAACAGCTGCTCTTGTAGCATTTAGAGCATCTTCAACTCTATCTTTTTTTTCTTTAACTTCTACTTCTGTTGCACCACCAACTTTGATTACTGCAACACCACCTGCTAATTTAGCAAGCCTTTCTTGAAGTTTTTCTCTGTCATAATCTGATGAAGTTTCTTCAACTTGTTGTTTAATTTGATCACATCTTGCTTCAATGTCTGATTTTTTACCAGTACCACTTACAATCGTACTATTTTCTTTATCAACTTTTACTCTTTTAGCAGACCCAAGATCAGTAATTTTAACATTTTCTAATTTGATACCAAGATCTTCAGATATAACTTGTCCTCCAGTTAAAATTGCAATGTCTTCAAGCATAGCTTTTCTTCTATCTCCAAAACCAGGAGCTTTAACTGCTACAACTTTAAGCCCACCTCTTAATTTATTTACAACTAATGTTGCCAATGCTTCACCTTCTACGTCCTCTGAAATTATCATTAAAGGTCTTCCTGCTTGAACAACTGCCTCAAGTAGTGGAACCATAGGTTGAAGATTAGTTAATTTCTTTTCGTGTAAAAGAATTAATGGATTCTCAAGTTCTGTTGTCATCTTTTCAGCGTTTGTAACGAAGTATGGCGATAAATATCCTCTATCAAATTGCATTCCTTCAACAACATCAAGTTCTGTCTCAATACTTTTTGCTTCTTCAACAGTTATAACTCCTTCGTTACCAACTTTCTGCATAGCCTTTGCAATCATGTTTCCTATTTCTTTATCTCCATTAGAGGAGATAGTTCCAACTTGAGCAATCTCATCACTATCTTTTACTTTTTTAGCTGATGATATAAGAGCATTTCTTACATGCTCTACTGCAGCATCAATTCCTCTTTTAACGTCCATAGGGTTCATACCGGCTGTAACATACTTACAACCTTCTTTTACAATAGCTTGAGCTAAAATAGTTGCAGTTGTAGTACCGTCACCTGCCTCATCATTTGTTTTGCTTGCAACTTCCTTAACCATTTGGGCACCCATGTTTTCAAATTTATCATCTAGATCGATTTCCTTTGCAACTGAAACACCATCTTTTGTTGTTCTTGGTGCACCATATGCTTTGTCTATAACGACATTCCTACCTTTTGGACCAAGAGTAACCTTTACTGTGTTTGCAAGTATATCTACTCCCTTCAGCATTGCTGATCTAGCATCTGAATCGAATTTTACTATTTTTGCCATTATTAAACTCTCCTTTTTATTAATTTTTATTTAGAAGTAGAGATACCCATAATGTCTGACTCTTTCATTATGCTGTATTCTTTACCATCAATTTTAACTTCAGTTCCTGACCATTTTCCAAAAAGAACTTTATCACCAACTTTAACATCCATCGGTATAATTTTTCCATCCTCGGTTTTTGATCCACCACCAACAGCAACTACTTTGCCTTCTTGTGGTTTCTCTTGTGCAGAATCAGGGATGATAATTCCACCAGCAGTTTTTTCGCTGCTATCTAAAACTTCTATTAATACTCTATCGTGTAACGGTTTAAACTTCATATTTACTCCTTTAAATAAGAATTCATATAGATGCATGTGACTATTATTTCAAGATCTGGTCTCAAATATATAGATGAGAAAATTCAAGAATTTATTAGATTTTTAAGCTATATCTGAAATATGAGTAAAAATTTAGATGAATCAGGCGTAAAATCGATAGTCAGTGAATATGACTTATTTTTCATAGATATCTGGGGAGTAGTCCATAACGGAATTAAGTTGTACGAGAATGCTATTAAAGTTTTAGAAGAATTATCTAATAATGAAAAAAAATTCATATTATTGACAAATGCTCCAAGACCCAACCTAACAGTTATCAATACTTTAAAAAAAATGGGGTTAAATAATTTTTCTGATGCAGTGTTCACATCTGGAGAAGCATCAAAAAGATATCTTTTAGAAAATTTCAATAATAAAAAATTTTTTCACTTAGGACCACCAAGAGATTTTGATTTATTCAAAACTTTTGAAGATAATAAAGTGCTTAATATAGATGACTCAGATTATTTATTATGTTCTGGTCTTTTTGAAGAACATGAAGATGACCTAGAGTATTACAAAAAACTTTTATCAAAACATATTACTAAAAAAATGATATGTACAAACCCTGATTTAATAGTTGATCGAGGTGATAAAAGAGAATATTGCGCAGGCTCTATTGCAAAATCATTTGAAGAAATTGATGGCAAGGTTATTTATTTTGGAAAACCATATCCACCTGTTTATGAAATCGCGGCAGATGTAAATAACAAAAAAATATTATGTATTGGTGATAATTTAAATACAGATATAAAAGGTGCTAATATACAAAATTTTGATTCATTACTTATAACAGGTGGTATACATAGACAAGAAATTTCAAAATTATCAATTGAAAATGTACTTAAAAATTATGAAGCAAAAATTGACTATTTTCAGAAAGAATTAAAATGGTAAAAAAATTAAAAATTTTTGACAATTTTAATATTCCTTATAAATTTAAAAAATCAATTATCTTAATTGGTAACTTTGACGGCTTACATTCAGGGCATCAAAAATTATTTGAGTTAGCTAAAAAATACAAAACAAAATATAAATCTAAAGTAGGTGTAGTTACTTTTGATCCTATTCCAAAAATGTTTTTTAATACAAAGATTAAAAACTATAGAATATCAAATTTTAATCAAAAAGTTATTTATTTAAAAAAATTTGGTGTTGATTTTGTAATTAATAAAAAATTTGACAAAAATTTTTCCAAAATTACTTACTATAAATTCATAAAAGATATTTTATCCAAAAAACTTAGATCAAAATTTATATTTGTCAGCAATAACTTTAGATTTGGACATAAAAGAGAAGGAGATGTAGCACAGCTTAAAAAATATGAGAATGATTTTGGTTATAATTTAATAAATCCAACACCTTTGATGAAAAATAAAAAGATAATTTCATCAACAATTATTAGAAAATTACTTGAAGAGGGAAAGCTACCAAAAGCAAATACTTTTTTAAAAAGAAACTGGGAAATTGAGGGTAAAGTTCAAAGAGGAAAAATGTTGGGTCAAAAAATTGGATTTCCGACCTGCAATATCGATATTGGAAATTATGTTATAGCAAAGCCAGGTGTTTATGCTGTAAAAACTAGAATTAATGATAGAAGAAAATTCTATAAAGGAATTGCAAATTTAGGTTATAGACCCACATTTAACCAAAAAAAAATACTTTTAGAGGTAAATATTTTTAATTTTTCAGGAAATCTTTATAATAAAAAATTATCTGTAGAATTTTTAAAATTTATAAGAGGAGAAAAAAAATTCAAAGATATCAATGAGTTAAAAAATCAAATTAAAAAAGATATTTTAAAAGCTAAAAAAATATAATGAGCAAGGAACATTTAAATTTACCTAAAACTGCTTTTTCAATGAAAGCAAATCTACCAAATAAAGAACCAGAATATTTGAAATTTTGGGATAAGATTAATTTATATGAAAAACTAAGATCTCAAAGTAAAGGTAAAGAAAAATTTGTCTTACACGATGGACCTCCATATGCAAATGGAAATATTCATATGGGTACTGCATTAAATAAAATTCTAAAAGATATAATAATTAAATTTCATCAAATGGATGGCAAAGACTCAGTTTATGTACCTGGATGGGATTGTCATGGATTACCAATTGAATGGAAAATTGAGGAACAGTACAAAAAAAATAAAAAAAATAAAAATGATGTACCTATTATTGAGTTTAGAAAAGAATGTAGAGATTTTGCAACTAAATGGATTAATATTCATAAAGATCAATTTAAAAGATTAGGAGTAATTGGAGATTGGGAAAACTATTATTCAACTATGAGCTTTGATGCAGAAGCTCAAATTGTAAGGGAACTTGGAAAATTTTTAAAAGAGGGTAGTTTGTACAAGGGTTACAAACCTGTCTTATGGTCTACAGTTGAAAAAACAGCTTTAGCAGATGCAGAAGTGGAATATAAAGATCATGTATCTGATACAATCTATGTAGCCTTTCCAGTAAAAGAATCTAATATCCAAGAACTAATTGGTTCGAACATTGTTATTTGGACTACAACCCCATGGACGATACCAGCTAATAAAGCATTAGCCTATAACCAAAGTTTGAATTATGTTTTATGCGAGATAGATAACAAAGATATTTTACAGAATGAAAAAATAGTTATTGCAAAAGAACTTTTGACATCTGTTGTAAAAGATACTGATTACAAAATTAATATATTAAAAGAATTTAAAGGAAAAGAATTTGATGGAACTGTTTGTAGCCATCCATTTCATAAAATTGGATATGACTATGATGTTCCAATGCTCGAGGCAAGATTTGTAACAACTGAACAAGGAACAGGAATTGTTCATTGTGCGCCAAGCCACGGACCTGATGATTTTAATTTGTGTATCAATAATGGAATAAAAGCAATTGAAACTGTTGATGATGATGGAAGGTACACGAAACACATACCTATATTTGAGGGAACTCACATTTTTAAAGCAAATGATATCGTTATTGAAAAGCTTAAAGAACTTAAAGGTCTTTTAAACAATGGTAAACTTACACATTCTTACCCACATTCTTGGAGATCTAAAGCTCCTTTAGTTCACAGAGCAACACCTCAATGGTTTATTTCAATGGAAAGTCATAAACTAAGAGACAAAGCACTTAAAGCAATAAATGATACCGCTTTTTATCCAAGCAAAGGAAAGGAAAGAATTAAAGCAATGATAGAGACAAGGCCAGATTGGTGTGTCTCTAGGCAGAGAGTTTGGGGCGTTCCACTTCCGATATTTATTTCCAAAAAAACTGGAGAAATTCTTATTGATGAGGAAGTTTTTGAGAATATTGCAAAAATTTATGAACAAGAAGGCTCAGACTGTTGGTTTGAAGATAATTTTCAGAGACTACTCGGTGACAAATATAAAGCAGAGGATTTTGATAAGACTAGTGATATTGTAGAAGTATGGTTTGATAGCGGATCAACTCATTCTTTTGTTTTAGAAAAGAGAGAAGATTTAAAATGGCCTGCATCAATGTATCTAGAGGGTTCAGATCAACATAGAGGTTGGTTTCATTCTTCACTGTTAGAATCATGCGGAACAAGAGGTAGAGCTCCGTTTGAAAGTATTTTATCCCATGGGTTTGTAGTCGATGGAAAAGGACTAAAAATGTCTAAATCAACTGGAAATGTAATTGCTCCAGAAGATATTTTAAAAAAATATGGTGCTGATATACTTAGAATTTGGGTAGCCTCATCAAATTATGCTGAGGACCTAAGAATAGATTATTCAATTTTAGACCAACACTCTGAGTCTTACAGAAAAATAAGAAATACTTTCAGATTTCTTTTGGGAAATATACAAGATGAATATTCAAAAGTAGATTTTGATAAAATTGATTTAAATAATATTCCTGAATTAGAAAAGTATATGCTGCATAGATTGTATATAATCGATAAAGGTTTTAATGAATATTTTAAGTCCTACAATTTTCATAATTTGTATAAAGAGTTATTAAATTTTTGTACAGTAGAACTCTCAGCATTTTATTTTGATATTAGAAAAGATCTTCTTTATTGTGATCCAAAAGACTCCAAGAAGCGATCTGATTGTATTTTGATACTAAAAGTAATTTTAGAGTGTTTATTAAAATGGTTTGCACCAATCTTATCATTTACCACTGAAGAAATTTATCATTTAATTCATAAGGAAGACAATAACGGAAGTATTCATTTACAAAAATTTGTTAAAATTCCAAATCAATGGAAAAATGAGGAATTAAATAGTAAATGGGATAAACTTAAATTAATCAGAGACGAAGCAAACGTTAGTATTGAAAGTAAAAGAGCTGATAAAATTATTGGTTCAAGTTTAGAGGCAAATATTAAGATAAAAATTAAAGATAAAGACATGTATAGTTTAGCTCAGAATCATGATTTTTCAGAAATTTGCATAACATCCTCTGCTTCAATATCGAATGATATTAATTTAGAAAAAGAAATTGAAATCACTAGTTCAAAAGCTGTTGGAAATAAGTGCCCAGTTTGTTGGAAAATAAGAGAAAATATTTGTGAAAGAGATGGTAACTGTCATCTTTCATGAAAAGTGAAAATATAAAAAAAATAGTAATAAGTATTTTCATTTTATTATTCATTTTCTTATTAGATAGAATATCAAAAATACTTATTCTAAATATATTAGAGGAAACTGGACAAGTAGATATTTACATAAACTCATTTTTAAATTTTTATCTAGTTTGGAATAAAGGAATAGGTTTTGGCTTATTATCTTCGGATCAAGATCTTTTTTATAATGTAGTCACATTTTTAATTATCTTAATTAATTTTGTTATAATTTATCTATTATTTAAGGAAAAAGGGCTGAAATATTATTTTTTAATTGTTATTTTAGGAGGTTCATTAGGTAATCTATTTGATAGAATTTATTATAGAGCTGTCCCAGACTTTTTTGACCTGAATTATAATGGATACCATTGGTTTGTTTTCAATGTGGCTGATATATTTATTACAATTGGTATTATTTTGCTTATTTTGTCTGAATTAATAAGTTATAAAAAAGTAAATGAATAAAATCTTTAAAATTACTAAGTTATTATTCTTCTTATTATTTTTATATTCATGTGGTTCAGTTGGAGAAGCATTGCAAGGAAAAAAAAGATCAGATCAAGGTGACGAATTTTTAATCGATAAAAAAAATCCATTAGCTATGCCTCCAGATTTTGATAAATTACCAAAACCTGGAGAGGCAAATATAGATTCAACAAAAGATATTGTAAGTAATCAATCAAATATAAAAGATTTACTTAAAAAGCAGAACGATTGTGTAATTGAAAATAATTGTAATGAAAATACTCCATCTTCTGATGAGCCTTCATCTATTGAAAGTTCTATATTAAAAAAAATTAAGTAAAAACATGTTTTCAAAAAATATACTTTTTAAAAATTTTCAATTTAAGAGAAATATTAGGGATATAAAAAAAATAAATAAAATTTTAAAAAAAGAGCTAATAT
>CACLZS010000025.1 GCA_902611465.1 uncultured Pelagibacteraceae bacterium
TACTAGAAATCTAGTTAGATGATTTTTAGTATAAAAAGAAAAGTTTCCACTTTCTGTAGAATAAATTGAAAAAACACTAATTGAACCTATTATGGCAACAATTATTATTAAAAAGTAATCAACAACTTTCAGTTTATCAATAAAGGAATAGCTAGTAGAATTTAGTGACGTTGAAAGTATCATGCAATATTTTTTAAATCTTTTCTAATTTTTTCTCTTAATTCATGCCTATCTAAGATTTTTTTTATTAATTTGTTTGCTAGTGGGGCGGCTGCTTTACTACCAGAGCCTCCATGTTCTATTAAAACACTAAGGGAATATCTTGGTTTATCATAAGGAGCAAATGCAATAAATAAAGCATGATCTCTACTTTTATATTCTATCTCATCAAGGTCTAAATCAAGCTCTCTATCTTGATCAGTAATTCTTTTAACTTGAGAAGTCCCAGTTTTTCCGGCAAACTTGTATTTATCTTCTTTATGTCTAGATCTAAAAGAGGTTCCAAATTGTTCATTGGTTGACCCATACATTGCATCCAGAACTATTTTTAAATTATTTGGATTTCTGTAAAGTCTCTCATAGTGTTTAAATTCATGATCTTTCAAAATATTTTGACTTACAGATTTATTTTTTTCACTTTCAATTTTAGATTTAATTTTATCTAAATCTATTTCTTTATCATAAATTAAATTTGGCTTAATCTTATAGCCTCCATTAGCCAATTGCGCTGTCATCAAACATAATTGAAGTGGAGTAGTCTGAATATAACCCTGTCCTATTCCAGTAATTACAGTTTCACCAAGGTACCAAGACTGTTCTAAAACTTGTTTTTTCCATTTCGTTGAGGGGACAATTCCTTTTTTTTCTTCTGAAAAAAAATCTTCTAAAACTTTTGAACCTAGACCATATCTTTTTGCAATTAGTGAAAGCTTATCTACACCTAAAAGTCTTGCGACTTCATAAAAATAAATATCACATGACTGTTTAATGGCATTTCTCAAACTCATTAATCCATGACCATTTTTTTTCCAACAATGATATCTTTCTCCATATAATTCATATGGATGATCATGGCCTCTGCAGTTTACTTTAAACTTTGTGTCTATTATCCCATATTCTAGTGCAGCAAGTGCAACTAAAGGTTTTATAGTTGATCCAGGAGAATATAATCCAGCTAATGATTTATTTAGTAAAGGTCTTAACTTATTATTTTTAATTTGATTCCAATCTTTAGTACTTATTCCATGAGTAAACTTATTAGGATCATAGGTTGGGGACGATGCCATAGTAATTACTTCACCTGTGTATATATCCATAACACATATTGAGCCTGCCTGATTTTTTAATAACTCTTGAGCCAATTGCTGAATTTCCAAGTCTATGGTCGTTCTTAAATTTTCACCTTGAGTTTCTTTATTATAACTAATTTCACTTATTTTTTTTCCTGATGCATTTACTTCATATCTTTTAGTTCCATGATTTCCTATTAAGTCAGTATCTTTTGAATTTTCAATACCAATTTTTCCAACTTTTAAACCTGGTACAAAGTTTTCCTCTATTTTTTTTTTATTTTGAATATCTTGAGTTGTTGCATCACCAACATAACCAACAACATGTACTAAATCATTGGAATAAGGGTAATATCTTGAAGTAGACAAAACTGGCTTCGCTCCATCCAATTCATGCAAGTACAAATTTAATTTAGAAAATTCGTTCCATGATAAATTTTCAGAAATTATTAAAGTATCCCATGGCTTAGACTTTTCTTTCTTCTCATATATATTTTTTATTTCATCTTCTTTAAGACTTATAATATTTTTAAGTTTAAAAATTGAATTATTAAAATTGGAAACTTCTTCAAGAGATAAATGAACTTGATAAACTCTTTGATTATCTGCAATAATATTATTAAAAAAATCAGTTATTATTCCTCTTTGAGGTGGGGTTTTCCATTCTCTAATTCTATTTTTATCAGATAAAACCTCATATTTTTGCTTTTCAGAAATTTGAAGATTATATAATCTTGAAGTGACAATCCCAAGTAATCCAATCTTTGCAGCAACTAAAACAAAAAGTCTTCTACTTATAATTTTATTTTTATTTAAATTACCTATTTTTTTTATCATTCTTTTTTACTAGCACCATATTATCTATCCAAATGAATATTTTGAAAAATATAGGGTAGATTAAAAATGTAACGAATAAACCCAATATTAAACTTTCATAGATAATTGGAATTTTAAATATTGTTATTAATATAATGTAATTTAATGATCCTACAATTAAAATTGCTATGAAAAATGATATCCAATCATAAATTAAATTGTATATGATTGTTCTATTTCTTATAAATACTGCAATCACAGATAATAATAAATAATCTAGGGAAGATATTCCAATTGGCAAACTTTGAACTACATCATTTATAATACCTGCAAAAAAAACTAATCCATAACCTAGATGCTCTGGTTTTTTTAAACTCCAGAAGAATACAATTGTGTAGCTAAAGTTTATGATAAAATCATAATTTTTATAAATAATATTAATATTTAAACCTAAAATTACGACTAAAAATAAAGTTAAAGTGGGTAAACTTGTAATTGTCTTAGAATAAATTCTGTTAGCAAATAAACTCACTTTTTAAAATAAACCTTAACAAATTTAATTTGATCGAAATCTGCAAAAAATTTCACATATTTTTTGTTATTTATAACAGTTATTTTCCCTATGGGTATTCCAGAGGAAATTATCCCATCAGCTCCTGAGGTATAAACAATATAACCCTCTTCGACTTGATCTTTTTCAGGCAGATACTCAATGTCACCATTAAATTTACTTCCATTCCCTGAAACTATTGCGTTGGTTCCATTAGGTTCAATTATTACTGGTATCTTACTATTAAGATCATTTATTAATAAAACTCTCGAGGTTAAGTAATTAACTCCAACTACCTTACCTATAAAATATGATCCACTTCTCACACCTGAGCCTATTTTAATATCATGTTTGAAACCTTTATTAATCACAATTGATCTTAAAAATGGGCTCTTCTGATCTAGTAAAATCTTAGTTAAATGATAATTATCTGAAAAGAGGTTTTTTTCTTCAATCAATTCATTAAGCCTTAAATTTTCTTCTTTTAAAAATTGATTTTCAAGTTTTAACTCTTCAATATTTAAATCAATAATCTTAAGTTGTTTATTTTCTTCATATATTTTTAAAAGATCACTAACACCGTAATAAGCATTTTTTAAAGATAAAAAAGGTAATGATATAACATATGAAGTTTTAAAAACAGCATCTTTGGCTACTGACCTAAATTGATTGATAGGTCCTGTTTTAAAATATTCTAATGATAGAACAATTATGGATACTAAAATTAAAGTTAAAAGTGAAAATTTTCGTCTATTACCTTTTTTCAAAAAAATTGAACGAGCAGATATAACCAAATCATCTCTGCCCATTTCTTTAGACATTTTGATTAATACTCAGATAAGACTGATGAAAAAGTTTCCTCTTGGTCTAAAGCTTTACCAGTTCCAATTGCAACACATGACAAAGGATCATCAGCAATATTCACTGGTAGACCTGTTTCTTTAGAAAATCTCTTGTCTATATTGTTTAAAAGTGAACCACCTCCTGTCATTGTAAGTCCCATATCAACTAAATCAGCTGATAATTCTGGTGGGGTGTTCTCTAATGCTTTTTTAATCGCAGATACAATATCTTTTAAAATTGGATTTAATGCTTCTGCAGTGTCTTCTTCTGAAATATTTACTTCCTTAGGAGTTCCAGATCTTAGGTCTCTTCCTTTAACTGCATATGTATTATTATTTGTTGGTATTGCGGTGCCTACATCTTTTTTGATTTTTTCAGCTGTACTATCACCTATCATTAAATTGTACTCTTCTCTCATATATTCCTTTAAAGCATTATCCATTGCGTCTCCAGCTACCCTTAAAGATTCAGAATAAACTACACCGCCCAAAGATAAAACGGCAATCTCTGTTGTACCACCACCTATGTCGACAACCATTGAGCCTGTAGCTTCTGAGATTGGAAGTCCTGCTCCTACAGCTGCTGCAATTGGTTCCTCAATTAGATTTACCTTACGAGCTCCAGCTGCAAGAGCACTATCTTGAATAGCTTTTCTTTCAACTGGAGTAGAACCAGTAGGCACACAAATTAAAATTCTTGGATTTGCCAAGGTTTTTTTGTGAACTTTTTTTATAAAGTGTTTAATCATTTCTTCGGTTACAATAAAATCTGCGATAACCCCATCTCGTAATGGTCTTATAGCTTGAATATTTCCTGGAGTTCTTCCAAGCATAGTCTTTGCTTCATCTCCAACTGCTAAAACTGATTTTTTTCCCTTATTTTCAACTACTGCAACTACTGATGGTTCATTAAGAACCACTCCTTGACCCTTTAACACCACAAGTGTGTTTGCTGTACCAAGATCTATCGCCATATCTTGACTCCATAATTTCTTTAAGTTGCTGAACATTGCCATTTTTATATACCTTTCATCTTTTGATTTTCATAATTTTGATTTTCTAAATTTTGTCCTGGTGCTGTTTTATCTCTTTTTATAATCATTTTATTAAGTGAATTTATATAAGCATTTGCAGATGCAACTAAAGTGTCAGTATCTGCAGCTTGTCCTACAGTTGTTTTTCCATTCTCTTCAATTTTAACACTTACGGTGGCTTGAGCATCTGTTCCCTCTGTAACAGCATGAACTTGGTATAGTTGTAAATTCACCTCATGTGGATAAAGTTTTTTTATACATTTAAAAATTGCATCAACTGGTCCATCACCTGTTTCTGATGCTTTTTTAACTTCACCGAAAACATCTAATGTCATTTCTGCTCTTTGAGGTTCTCCTGTACCAGCAAATACTTTCAAAGATTTCAAATTGATTGCACTTACTTTATTATCTGTTATTAAACTATCATCTATTAAAGCTATTATATCTTCATCATAAACATGTTTTTTTTTATCTGCTAAGATTTTAAATTTTGCAAATGCATTATCTACAACATCATCAGTAAGATCTGGATATCCTAAACTAGTTAATTTATCTTTAAATGCGTGTCTTCCTGAATGTTTGCCCATTACAAGAGATGTTTGTTTAACGCCTACACTCTCTGGTGTCATAATTTCATATGTTTGCCTATTTTTTAACATTCCATCTTGATGAATACCTGCTTCATGAGCAAAAGCATTTTTTCCAACAATAGCTTTATTATATTGAACAGGAAAACCTGTAGCATTTGATACTATCTTGGATGCTTTACTTAGAAGAGTAGTTTCAATTCCAGTTTCATATGGCATTAAATCAGGTCTTGTTTTCATGGCCATCACAACTTCTTCAAGAGCTGCATTTCCAGCTCTTTCTCCTAGACCATTTATCGTACATTCAATCTGTCTAGCTCCAGCTTGAACACCTGCCAAAGAGTTAGCAACTGCTAATCCTAAATCATTATGGCAATGCGTTGAAAGAATTGCCTTATCTATGTTGGGAACTTTATTTAACAGAGTTTCAATAATTTTTGTAAATTCAGATGGTATAGTATAGCCAACAGTATCAGGAATATTAATGGTTCTAGCACCACATTTAATTGCTAGTTCGACTGTCTTACACATATAATCCATATCTGTTCTGGTACCATCTTCGCAAGACCATTCCACATCATCAGTAAAATTTCTTGCATAAGTTACATTTTGTTTTATCGCTTCATAAACTTCTTCTGGTGATTTATTAAGCTTATGCTTCATATGTAAAGGACTTGTGGAAATAAAAGTATGAATTCTAAATCTTGGAGCATGTTTAAGAGCCTCATAGCATCTATCAATATCTTTTTTTGAGTGTCTTGCTAAACCTGCGGGAATTGATTTTTTTAATATTTTACTGACTTCGGTTACAGCTTCAAAATCTCCTGGTGATGCAATTGGAAATCCAGCTTCAATAATATCTATTCCAAGTTCATCAAATACTCTTGCTATTTGGATTTTTTCTTCCAAACTCATTGATGCGCCAGGAGACTGCTCTCCATCACGCATTGTAGTATCAAAGATGTAAACTCTATTTTTATCTGTCATATAGTTATTTTACGAAATATGTATCATACATGCTCACGCATAGATTGCAAAATAAATTGCCTTGTTTTCTTAAAAAATTAATATTTGATCTACTTCTTATCGCTATCAACTAGTTTCTTTTTTGAAATCCAAGGCATCATGGCTCGAAGTTCAGCACCTACTTTTTCAACCGAGTGTTCTGCTAATTTAGCTCTAGTCGCAAGAAAATTCTTTTGACCGTTCTTACATTCATCCATCCATTCCTTAGTAAATTTACCTGATTGAATTTCAGCTAAAACTTCTTTCATTCTTTGTTTTGTCTCTTCTTTTTTTATTATTCTTGGACCCGATTGATACTCGCCATACTCTGCTGTGTTTGAAATTGAATAATTCATATTTGCTATTCCACCTTCATAAATCAAATCAACAATTAATTTTACTTCATGTACAGTTTCAAAATATGCCATTTCTGGTTCATAACCTGCTTCTACCAATGTTTCATATCCATTTTTTATTAATTCTACTAAACCGCCACATAATACTGTTTGTTCGCCGAATAAATCAGTTTCCACTTCATCCTTAAAAGTTGTCTCAATAATTCCAGATCTTCCTCCTCCAACAGCAGATGCATATGACATTGCCAAATCCCTTGCTTTTCCAGAACCATCTTGGTGAACAGCAAATAAACAAGGAACTCCTCCACCTTTTTCATATTCACTTCTTACTAAATGTCCAGGTCCCTTTGGTGCAACCATAAATACATCTAAATCTTTTCTGGCCTTAATAAGATCATAGTGAACATTTAAACCATGAGCAAAAGCGATGGACGTTCCTTCTTTAACACGTTGTTCTATATGGTTTTTATATATTGAAGCTTGTAATTCGTCTGGAGTTAAAATCATAACTACATCTGCCCATTCTGCAGCATCAGATAAATTCATAACTTTTAAACCTTTAGACTCAGCTTTTTCAATGCTTGATGAACCTTCT
>CACLZS010000026.1 GCA_902611465.1 uncultured Pelagibacteraceae bacterium
TAAAATTTTTTTTGACCTAATTTATTTTGCATTTTTCTAATTTTATCACGAACAGAGATTGGTATTTTTGGAATTTTAACCAATCCATCAGTCAGAGCTTTGAAATAAAGACCAGTACCGCCAACTAAAACAGGTATTTTATTTTTGCTTCGAATTTTTTTGATATTTTTCTTTGCTAATTTTAACCAATCACCTGATGAGAACTCTTTTTTAACACTTCTAAAACCATATAAATGGTGATTGATTTTATTCAAATCAGTTTTTGAAGGTCTAGCAGTCAGTATATTTAATTCTTTATATACCTGCATACTATCTGCATTAATGATTTCTCCATTTAACTTTTTAGCAATTTTCAATGCAGCTTTAGACTTACCTGATGCAGTTGGACCTGAGATTAATATTATTTTGGACTTTAGGTCCATGTTGTTATTTTAATTTAACACCAATATATGTTCTTTGATTTTGGTTATTATATATTGCAATTAGCAAGTTGTTTTCATCACTTCTTAACTTCAATTTTACCACATTATCAAGATCACCTATTGTGTTAATTTTTTTTCTATTTGCTTCAACAATAACATTATTCACTTGTAAATAGTTTATAGGGCTATCTTTATCTATTTTAGTAATGACCGCTCCACTTGTTCCTTTTGGAAGATTTCTTGCCTCAATATCATCTTTAGTTAATAAACGAACATCTATTTTCAAACCTTCGATTCTCTTTACTTTTGATTTTTCAATTGCTGGTTTTTGTGCTTTAAAATCTTCTGAAGTTTCTAATCTTCCGAGAATTATTTCTTTTGTAATTTCCCTTTTATTTCTCCAAACCTTAACAATTACTTTTTTTCCAACATCCGTTTCAGCAACTATTTTAGGTAGTTCTTTCATTTCATTAATTGGTTTTCCATCGAACTCTAAGATTATATCGCCAGGTTTAATTCCTCCTTTGTCAGATGGACTATTATCCGCAACACTTGCAACTAGAGCACCTCTTGGTTTATCAAGCTTTTCTGCATCTGCTATTCCTTGATCTACTACTTGAATTCTAACTCCAAGCCACCCTCTTTTTGTTTCTCCAAATTCAATTAATTGATCAATTACTTTTTGAGCACTATTCGATGGGATTGCAAAACCTATTCCAATTGAACCAGATTGGCCAAGTATGGCTGTATTAATTCCTATTACATCTCCATTCATATTAAATAATGGTCCTCCAGAATTTCCTTGGTTTATTGAAGCATCAGTTTGAATATAATCTTCATACCTTGATAATCCTATACTTCTATTTCTAGCAGAAATTATTCCTGCTGTTACTGTGCCTCCAAGACCAAATGGATTTCCTATTGCAATAACCCAATCTCCTATTCTAGCTTTGTCAGAATTTCCAAATTTTACTGGCTTAAATTTTTCATTAGACTCTATTTTTAACACTGCAATATCCATACCTGCATCAGCGCCAAGTACCTCAGCTTTATAATCTTCATCTCCATTAACTCTAACAAATATATCTGATGCTCCTTGAATCACATGGTTGTTTGTTATTACAATTCCATCTTCATCAATTATAAAACCTGATCCTAGTGCACTAGTTTGCCTTTGTTGAGGAGATCCAAACATATCTTCAAATGGTGAACCTGGTGGAAATTCAAATGGTAAGGGATTTGATTTTGTTGTAACGGTTGTAGTAGTTGAAATATTTACAACCGACGGCATTAATCTCTCTGCTAGATCTGCAAATGACGATGGAATTTCCTGAGCTTTAGAAATTGTAAAGTAATTTATTGAAATTATTAGTATTGATAAAATTTTGTAAATATTTTTCATGACTTTGAATACCAAATAATTATAAATCCTATAATTGCAAATACTAACCCACCTGTTCTTAGTTGTTTATCAGCTACAGCATCAAGTTTTTTTAACATATTTTTCATTTTTGATGGAAATAAGGCATATAATACGCCTTCAATGAATAAGAAAAGACCAAAAGCTATGATCAATTCTTTCATCTTCGTTAAAAATTTGTTTATTTTTGTTTATTTCCAAAAAATTTAAAAAATTCACTATCTGGTGATAAAATCATTGAAGTTTCTCCACCAATTAAAGCTTTTTGGTATGCTTGCATTGCTCTATAAAATCCAAAAAATTCAGCGTCTTGTCCAAATGCATCAGCAAAAATTTTATTTTTTTGACCGTCTCCTTCACCTTTCATAATTTCAGATTTTTTTTCTGCTTCTGCTAAAATAACAGTAACTTCTTTATCTGCCGTTGATGTTATGGTGACTGCCATCTCTGCACCCTTTGCTCTAAATTCTTTAGCCTCTCTTTCTCTTTCAGTCTGCATTCTTCTAAAGATTGCATCACTATTTGCTTGAGGCAAATCTGCTCTTTTAATTCTTACATCTACTATCTTTATTCCAAAGTTTTCTGCTTCTTTGTTTACACCCTGTTGAATTAGAGCCATCTGCTTAGATCTATCTTCAGATAATAATGTTTGTAATTTTTGTTGACCTAGTACATTTCTTATTCGTGAATTAATAATTGTTGCCAGCCTTGATCTTGCAACTCTCTCATTTCCAACTGAAATATAGAATTTTAGTGGATCAATAATTTGAAATCTTGCAAATGCATCAACTATTAGACGTTTTTGATCAGATGCAATTACCTCTTCAGGTGGGGTATCTAAATTTAAAACTCTTTTATCTAAAAACACTACGTTTTGAATAAAAGGTAGCTTAAAGTTTAAACCTGGCTTTAAAATAATTCTTTTTGGGTCACCAAATTGTAGAACTATAGCTTGATTTACTTCTTTAACTATAAATATTGAAAAGAATAAAGTTGCTCCTATTAAAATAATTATCGGTAGTATAAATTTTCCAGCTTTCATTAGTTTGTCCCTGATTTTAATTCTTGTAATGGAAGATATGGTACAACACCTGAGCCTGAGTCTTTATCGATTATAATTTTATTAATATCAGCAAGAACCTGCTCCATTGTCTCCAAATACATTCTTTCTTGAGTTACTTCTTTAGCTTTAGCGTACTCGGTATAAATTGATAAAAACCTGCTAGCTTCACCTTCTGCTTTTGCAACAACTTCTTTTTTATAAGCTTCCGCTGCTTGCAGAATTTTTGCAGCTTCTCCTCGTGCTCTTGGTATTACATCATTAGCATAAGCTTCTGCCTCATTTTTTGACCTCTCCATATCAGCTCTTGCAGCTTGTACATCTCTAAAAGCATCAATAACCTGGTCTGGTGGGTCAGCTTTCTGAGTTTGAACTTGTGTGATTAATACTCCACTTTCATATTCATCAAGTATTCCTTGAATAATATCTTGTGTATCTCTTTCAATAACCGCTCTTCCTTCTGTAAGAATTGGTTGAATATCCGATCTTGCTATAACTTCTCTCATAGCAGTTTCTGCTGCTGCTTTTACTGTACCTTCTGGATCTTGTATTTTAAAAAGAAAATTACCAGCATCTTTTATTACCCAAAATACTGAAAAGTCTATGTTAACAATATTTTCATCACCAGTTAGCATTAAACTTTCTTCAGGCACATCTGCTACTCCACCACCTTGACCAAATCCACTATCTCTTTCTGATCTAAAGCCAATGTCCATTCTATTTACTTTGGTAACTTTAGGAGTCAACACACTTTCAATAGGGAATGGAAAATGATAATTTAATCCTGGTTGAGTAGTATTTACAAATTTTCCAAATCTTAAGACCACGCCCTGCTCATCAGGTAGAACTCTATACAAACCACTTAATGCCCAAATTACAACTAGTATGATCAAACCTAATATGATAGGTTTTTTACCGCCTGTACCGCTCCCAGTAAACTTATTTATAGTGTCTTGTAATTTTTTAATTGCTTCATCTAAATTAGGAGGTGTAGGGCCTCTTCTGAAACCTCCACCATTTCCGCTTCCTCCTCCACTTCCTGGAGGGCTTCCCCATGGACTTTGATTTTTGTAAATCGTCATTATGACATTCTATATAGTGTCTTTATATTCAAAAACAAGGTAAGTGTATTTTTATGAATGATAAAAAAGTAGGTCTTAGTGACACAATGAAGGCAAAAACTGAGCCAAAAACCTTCAAAAGGAACCCAATTCCAGGGACTAAGTTTACAATTGCAATTTCTAGTGCAAAAGGAGGTGTTGGAAAATCTACTTTTGCAACAAATTTAGCTTTAGCCCTTAAAACTGTTGGATGTAAAGTCGGAATTTTAGATGCTGATATTTACGGACCTTCTTTACCAAAACTATTCTCTATAAATGAAAAGCCAGATAGCGACGGTCAAACTTTAAAACCAATTATAAAGTATGACATTCAATGTATGTCTATTGGTTTTTTAACAGATGAGCAAACACCCATGATCTGGAGAGGACCTATGGTAACAAGTGCTATTAAAACCTTCACTCAAAAAGTTGGTTGGAAAGACTTAGACTTTATTATTGTTGATATGCCCCCAGGTACTGGTGACACTCAACTAACATTTGCACAGGAGATTAGTGTAGATGGTGCGATCATAGTGTCAACTCCTCAAGAGATAGCTCTTCAAGATGTAAAAAGAGGAATCAGAATGTTCGAAAAATTAAAAGTAAATATTATTGGATTAATCGACAATATGAGTCATTTTATTGGAGATGACGGAAAAAAGTATGCAATTTTTGGAGAGAATGGTGTTGAAAGAACTGCAAAAGAATTTGAGAAGAAATTTTTAGGACAAATACCAATAAGTTCTGATGTTGGAAAGTATGGAGATATGGGAATGCCTATTGTTGAGAAAGATCCAGATCATGAAATTACAAAAATTTATTTAAAATTTGCTGAAGAGATTAAACATTCTTATCTGTAATCTCAAAAGCTTCCATAAGTTCATTCCACTCTCTTTGAGAAAGTCCAGATTGTTCTAAATTTATTTCCTCTCCTTTTAATAGTTTTTGAATAATAACTTTTCCTTTAGCAGAGACTTCTGTACCACCTACCCTATAATCCATGAAGGCATCATATGTGATTGGAACCCACCTCTTTAATGTGTCTAACATTATGTCTGCATAAACTCTAATTTCATACTGAGCATGATGATCTGCTCGTAATCTTAAAAAATTCATTAAATTTAATAAATCTGTTTTCCAATACCACTGTGTATATGTGTTTAAAGTTAAATTCATTCTGGCCAATTCCCTAGCCAATCCTTTTTTATTTTCATCAATTGTAGATCCATCGAATTTTTGATTAAGCATATTTTCATAATTGTCATATGTTCTTTCGGCATCATTTTTTAAAAGTTCTAGTACTTCCTTTGCTTGTTCTCCCTCAATCACATCGCCTCGACCTTGTCTATTTGCAATTGATTGAGCTGCTAAATTTTTTGGTTCAGGCAAATAAAATTCTTTATCTAAAATTGAATATCTTGCAGAGTATTCATTAACATTTGCTGTACGATGTCTAATCCACTGTCTTGCAATAAATATTGGTAATTTTACATGATATTTAATTTCACACATTTCAAATGGCGTGCTATGCCAGTGACGCATTAAATACTTTATCAGTCCACTGTCTGTTGATACTTTTTTTGTTCCCTTGCCGTAAGATACTCTGGCAGACTGAACGATTGAACTATCATCTCCCATGTAATCTATGACTCTTATAAAACCATGATCTAAAGCTGGAATAGCTTCATATAATATTTGTTCTAATTCATGAGCAGTTACTCTTTTAGTAATATTCTTTTGAGATTGCTGATCTTTTATATCTTGTGATTGTTCTTTTGTTAATTTCATTTAAATTATAGTG
This sequence comes from uncultured Pelagibacteraceae bacterium, assembly GCA_902611465.1. Classification (GTDB taxonomy): domain Bacteria; phylum Pseudomonadota; class Alphaproteobacteria; order Pelagibacterales; family Pelagibacteraceae; genus Pelagibacter. The sequence goes on from CACLZS010000026.1 coordinate 5,804, forward strand.
ATCTAATAATTATATATATAAATTAATTTAAAAAACCAATTAAATTGATTTATAATTTTAAGTATAAATAGTCTTATAAAGTAAAGATTTAATATTTTAAATAGTTTAATAAAACTCTGAAAAATATTGTAATGTTCGATACAAAATATATGTCAATTATTAAAGACAAAAATTTTTTTTTTATTTTAATACTTTTAATTTTTTCAAGAATTATAGTAAACTTAATGGATATTCAATTATTTGGAATATCTTATGGTTTTCACCTCCTAGACAAAAAACTTCTACAATATGACCTGAGTGCATCTTTATTTTATCTACACTCACAACCTTTAGGGTGGAATCTATATGTTGGTATTTTAACAAAAATATTTAATGGTAACGAAATATTTATAAATATTTTTTTTGAAATTTATCAAATTTTTTTAACTTTGATTATTTTAAAATATACAATTTTAATTATTCAAGAAATTTTTAAAATTAATACTAAAGTAAAATTTTTT
>CACLZS010000027.1 GCA_902611465.1 uncultured Pelagibacteraceae bacterium
TTAAAACTCCATCATCCATTAATTGTTTTAGTTCTTTTATTTGAGTAACTATATCTGAGCTAGTAATATTTGATGTGGTGTCTTGTTGTTTGGTAACTAATTTTTTAGTTAAAAGCTTTTTTTTCTCATTAAATTCATTCTGATCAATAATGCCTAATTTTAAATATCTTTGTAATTTTTGTAATTCTTCAATATCAGTGATTATTTCTTTTTTTGAATTATTTGTATTTGAGGATTCTTGATTATTGTTAGAATTTTTTATATCACCTAAAAAACCTAATTCAGTCAGTCTTGCAAAAATTTCTTTTTCAGACAACTTGCTATTAATTTTTGATTTTTTCCCTTTTCCGGTATTAATTCCATTATCCCATTTAATTGTTCTATTTCTTGCAAATAATTTGCATTCGACTCCATTTCCCGATCTTTCACAATTTTGAAGAATGCCACTATCTCCACCTTGACAATTATTCATTCCAGCAGAGCAGTATAAATAGCTATACGCATTACCATCCATAGAAACAGCAAACAAATAAGGTGCTCTAGATGTGGTTGATCCCTTAACATATTCAGCAAACTTTTTGGCAACTCCAGGGTGTAGGTTTAACTCACCTTTGCCCCATTTTGATCCAGCATACGCATATGATTTTATAAATATAAACATCAATACTATCACAAAAAATTTTTTCATTTATGTTTAAATAATACTTAAAAATTTATTTTTAATTAATTCCAGTTTTAATTAAAGAAATGTATTTTTTTTTGTCAATATTCTCACATTCGGAGTCCATTATTAAATGCAAATCATCGATCGAATCTTCTAATTTGGCTTTAAGAACCATTGTTTGAAAATATTTTCCATTCATATTTTGTACAGCGTACCCTACAGATATTGCTCCTTTGATTTCTTCTCCAAAACTATAAATAGCTTCACCTTTATCATATGCAGATTTTCTATTTTGAGTTTTGGACGGTTTATTCTGTTTCCAGTCTCTATCAACCATGTTGCCTTGTTCATGAACTGTAAAAGTTGTTTTTTTTTTCAGATCTTTAAATTTATAAAAAATATGTCCAGTATACCTTCCTATGTTTAAATATCTTTCTTTAATGAAAGCTTTATGGTTAGATTTATTATCAGCAATTATTTGTTTGCATGACAAATATGTGAAAGGAGTTGCTGCTTTTGATATCCCTGGTAGAATTAAAAATAAAACTAATATTTTCAAAATATAATTCATAGTTTAGAAAATCTTATAACAATATCATTATAACTTCTAGTCTACTTCTAGTTTGAGAGAATTTATTATTCATATTTTCCAGTAAAAATAATTAAAGGTTTTTTTAAAGTGTAGGATTTAATGGGATTTAAGACTGTATGAGATTGTGTGAGACTATAATATATCCCTACCCTATGTTTTTTAAGTCCTTTGTGTCTACCAATTTCACCACGAGGGCATTAGTTATTTTCATGAGTATTTATGTTAATATTTACTTTAATGAAACAAAAAAAACAAATTATAATTTTCACTGATCTAGACGGATCTCTGTTAGATAAAGATACATTTAGGTTTGATGAAATTGAGGATTATTTCAGAGAATTAATTTCAAAGGGTATAAAAATAATTCCTAACTCTAGCAAAACAGAAGCTGAAATGTCAGACTTTAATAATCAGTATAATTTAAATTTAAGTTTTATTGCTGAAAATGGCTCATCAATTCATGGATTAAATTTGATGCATAAAAATCTATCTGAAAAAATATCATTAAGTAGGTCTAATGATCAAATTTATACCATTTATAATGAAAATATTTCCTCTAAATTTAAAAATAAAATTACTTTTATTTTAAAATTAAATTCTAAAGAACAACAAGAAATTTTTGGTCTTCCATTGGATAAAATGATGTTAGCTTTAAATAGAAACTACTCATTACCAATTCAATTTAATGGGAATGAAATTGAAAAAAATGAATTTATTCAAATAATGCATAATGTTGGATTAACTGTTCAGACTGGAGGAAGAGTAATGAATATTTGTGACAACGTTAATAAATCTAAAGCAATGTTAAAAACTGTTGAGTTAATTAAAGAGGAAATGAATAATGAAATAATAACAATTGGTGTTGGTGATAATCAAAATGACATTGATATGCTAAAAAAATGTGATTACGCGTGTTTAGTAAAAAATAATAGTTTTGATAGTTCGTTGGTAAATATAGATAATTTAATCAAATCTACCGAGCCATCTCCTTTGGGATGGGCTGATGTGATCAAAACGGCTATACAAAAAATTGGGTCTTAGGATAGGTTCCCGCCATGAGTGATTTCTATCAAGATGGTACCATATCAACACTTCATGACTTTGGCACTAAGTCAACCAAAGATCTAGAAAAAGATTTGTTAAATTTTTCCAAAGAAAGAAAAATGGAACTAATTTTGCCTTGTCTTTATTCAGAGTTAAAAGGTGATGCTTTACCTAAAATTGTTAATGAAATAAGTAAAACAAATTATTTAAATCATATAATTATTGGTTTAGATAAAGCTACCGAAACTCAAGCTAGGAAGGCCTGGACTTTTTTTGAAAAATTAGAAACACCGTTCACAATACTCTGGAACGATGGACCAAATCTTAAAAAATTGGACAAAGAATTGAAAAAATTTGGCCTAGCTCCTAATGAATATGGCAAAGGTAGAAATGTTTGGTACTGTATAGGGATGTCAATTGCAAGAGATAGTGCAAGGTCTGTGGCATTACATGATTGTGATATAAAAACTTATGATCGTAGAATGTTAGCAAAATTATTCTATCCTGTTGTAAATCCATTATTCAATTTTGAATTTTGTAAAGGTTTTTATCCAAGAGTTGCGGATAATAAAATGAATGGAAGAGTTGCAAGATTGCTAGTTTTTCCACTCTTAAATGCATTAGAGAAAACGATAGGAAATAGTGATTACTTAAACTTTATGAAATCTTTTAAATATCCTTTAGCAGGAGAATTTTCTTTTAGGAGAAATATTCTACCTGAATTAAGAATTTCTTCAGATTGGGGAATAGAAATTGGAATTTTATCTGAAATGCAAAGAAACTTTTCTCCTCAAAATATATGTCAGGTGGATTTAGCAGATACATATGATCACAAACATCAAAACTTATCTATTAATGATGAAAAGCAAGGTCTATCAAGAATGTCTATTGATATAATTAAAACTTTTATAAAAAAATTAGCAACACAAGGTCACTCATTTAGTAAAGAGCAATTTCGATCTTTAAAAGCAACTTACTACAGAGAAGCTTTAGACCTAATAGATGCGTATAGAAATGATGCACAAATGAATGGGTTAAAATTTGACTCTCATACAGAGGAAAAAGCAGTTGAATTGTTTGCAGCCAATATCATGAAGGCTGGTGATGCTTTCAATCACAACCCAATGGATACACCTTTTATTCCTACATGGAGTAGAGTTAAAAGTGCAATACCAGATTTTTTAATTAGATTAGAAAAAGCAGTTAACGAAGATAACATGCGCTATATTTAAATAAATGTAGTGGTTACATCCCCGAAAGCTGATGAAGCAACTTCTATCAACTTTTTTTCATTAATTGGAACTGGAAATCCATATGCTCCTGTTAAAATTAAATCGTTTTTTTTCAAAATATTATTTGTTTTTGCCTTATCTTTAACTAGCCACCCTATTTCTCCAAGCATATCAAAGGGCCATTTTTTATCTATCCATTTATCAACTTCTTCACTGTCATAAACTAGCCTAAGATCTGTAATTTTATTATCAATAGGTACCTTGTGTCCTTGTCCTAAAATAACTCCTGCGTGAATTGCATTATTAGCTAAAAGCTCTGCACCATGAGGTTCATTACCATTAAAAACTAAATTATGTATTTCTATTAGGGGATAAATTGATTGTACAGACTCTAAAATATAATCAAATGAAACAAGATCAGGATTAATATCTCTATTAAGTATTACTCCAAATTCTGCTTCCATAGCTGGATTGGAATAATCTTTTTTATCAAGTTCTACTCCACTTTGATACAGTTCATGTTTCCAAAGAAATCCACTTGCTGGTTGAGTAAAACCCATTTTTTTTTGAGTATCTTTTGAAACACAGCCAATTTTATAACCAATAATTTCTTCACCTCTTTTAAGTCTTAAATCGGCGACTTTAGATTGTATGAGTAAAGCGTTTTCATTGCTTATTACTACTTTGTCTTTAAATAACTGGCTGGGGTTTTTTGCATCGTAATCTTCGAGAATTTTATTTGAATATAAATCTAATTCTTTTGAAGATAAATTGTTCATTAAATAAATAAAACAACTAAAAATATCATCTGAATAAAATTAATCACAACGGATATAAAGTGTGAATATTTAAATTTTTTATCCTGCTTTTCGTCTCTATATTTGTTAATCAAAGGCATTAATACGTAATTTGAGGTAGCAAATAAAAGTGTGATTGCTAGAATTAAGTAGAAATCTAAACCTAGTTTACTTAAGAATAAAAAAGTTAATAAAACAATTAGACTTAACCCTAGGTTAACATTGTAATAAAATGGGAATATTCTTCTTATAAATTTTCGAGCATTTTCTTCGTCTAAAGTAGTAAATACAACGGGAGCAATAACAAATGAAAAGAATAACATTATTCCTAAAATCATTGCTGTTAAATAAATACTAATCTGTTCAATCATAATTTAAGTTTTTAGTGGCAGGCTTGATTATGTTTTTTTAATCTCCAATAGTTATATGGCCAAGGAGTAACAAATCCAACTGCTAACATTATAGGAACAACCCACCAAGTAAGCATGGCTCCACCTGTTAAAACATAATCTGTAATATTCATTGCAACTTCCATACTAATCATAGAAATAAAGCTCATTCCTAATGCAGTCTTTAATGCTTTTTGAAAAGTAAAATTTTGTTTCATTAAAATAAATGTTTCTAAAATTACACTTGTAATTAAACCATTAATTATTGCTAAAATCATAATACTTAATACTGGGAAAGGGATTTTGGTTATTTGAAAAAATAATATTGTTCCAAAATCACCAATAGCACAGCCTAATAAGCACCAAGCTGTATTCTTGGCACTTCTTCGCCAAGTATGTTTACATTTCCAATTAAAACTTATTGCTTCTGCGCTCATATTATTTACTCATGCTTATTTGATGTTGATATATATCATCTGCCCAATATGATTTAATATAAGAAAGCACATTATCAATACCCTCATCATTTATTTTTTCACCGAAACCATACATTTTACCTTCATAATTATTAATTAATTTTGCAAAACCAAGTTTAATTATTTTATGAAGAATTTCATCTGAATGATGCCAAGTATGTCCTGTGCCATTTAAAGGAGGAGCTTTTCTATGACCATCCTTATCAACACCCTTCCAATCCGCTGCACCCACTAAATTTACCATATGGCATGAAGCGCAA
>CACLZS010000028.1 GCA_902611465.1 uncultured Pelagibacteraceae bacterium
ATTTAAAATTTTAAAATAAATAATTTTACTTTTAAAGGAAAATATTGTCTATTTTTATGTTATTAAAATAACAAAATATGAGTAATCAAGCAAAAATAACTTGTACTAATGTTTGGAAATTATTTGGCCCAGACGAAAAAAGAATTATTAAAGGTTTAGATAAAAATTTATCAATAAAAGAAGTCCAAGAAAAAACTGGACACGTTGTTGCAGTTAAAGATGTGAGCTTTTCAATTGAGAAAGGTGAAACATTTGTTGTAATGGGTTTATCTGGTAGTGGAAAGTCAACTTTAGTTAGATGTATTTCAAGATTAATCGAACCAACTTCTGGTACAGTCAAAATGGATGATGTTGATGTAACGAAAATGAGTGGTAGAGACCTTTTAGATTTAAGAAGAAATAAAATGAGTATGGTTTTTCAACACTTTGGACTATTCCCACATAGAACAGTAGTTGAAAATATAGGTTATGGATTAGAGATAAGAGGTAACAAAAAGAATGACCGAATAGAAAAATCAATGGAGGTTTTAAAAATGGTAGGCTTGGAAGGTTGGCACAATAATTATCCAAGAGAACTTTCTGGTGGTATGCAACAAAGAGTTGGACTGGCTAGGGCACTCGCAGTTGATCCAGAAATCTTAATTTTTGATGAACCTTTTTCTGCACTTGACCCACTAATTAGAAGAGAAATGCAGGATGAATTGTTAAAAATTCAGGAAAAACTTCAAAAGACAATGGTATTTATTACTCATGATTTTCTAGAAGCCATAAAAATGGGAGATCATATTGCTATTATGAAAGATGGTGAGGTTTCACAAGTTGGTACTCCAGAGGAAATTGTTGCAAATCCTAAAGATCAATATGTAAAAGATTTCTGTGAAGATGTTCCAAAATATAAAGTCTTAAGTGCAAGCAAGGTAATGAGAGAAGAATGTTGTGATGATACAAAAAAATTGTTTGAAGATGGATCTAATAATATTCCACATGACTCAAAAATTGAGACATTGATTGATAAACTAGTTGATACAGATCAGAAATTTCCAGTTGTAGATGCAGATACAGGAAAATTGATTGGTGAAATTGATAGAGCAATAGTTATGAAGTCAATGAAGTCTGCTAATTAATCTCTCTACTTACCTTAGCACTTTTTTGTTTAACCTTATCTCTCCAAATAATTATCATTCCTGCAAACACAATCACAAAAACTCCAGGAAATAATTGTTCCCAAGGCGCCTCATTAAAAAACCACCAACCTAAAACAAAAGATGATGGGATACCAAAATATTCAAAAGATGCCATCTTGCTTGCAGAAATTAATCTATAAGCATAAATGAAAAGTATTGCAGCAGTACCACCTAGTATTCCAGTCAATATCATTAACAGAAAGTCTTGAGCATTTTTAATATCTGTATGTCCAGTGGTTATTAAGAATAATATTACTCCACCAATTACATTAAAGATTAAAGTATAAAGTTGTATTTTTGCTGTTGAGTGTCCATCTGGGATAAATTTTAAAATTATAACTGTAAAAGCCCAAGCAATCGCAGTTAATATAGGAAATATTGAATAAAAACTAAATATATCGCTTCCTGGCTGAACAATTAAAACAACTCCAAAAAATCCAATAAATATTGCTGACCATCTATATATACCTACTTTATCATTTAAAAAAATTATTGATAAAATTACTATGAAAAATGGTGACGAAAATGTAAGAACCATAGCAGTCGCAAATTCAAGATTAATTACTGAAATAAATATGAAGATATTCATAGACAAGAAAGCAAGTCCTCTTAAAAAGCTTAAAATTATAAATTTATTGTTTAAATTTTTGAAAATTGAGAAATACTCTTTCGTAAATAGAATTAGAACAAAAAGAGGAATAACACCTGCAATATTTCTAAAAACAGCAAGCTGAATTACCGAATATTCATCACCTAAAAACTTGATTACAACCATATACATGTCTACGCATAGAATTGCTAAGAGCATTGTAACTATTGCCAAATAAGTATTTTTTAAATCTGTTTTTTCGGACGAAATATTCATTTATAATTTTTTAAAATTGTATACTTTATCTAAGTTATGAAAAGTTTTAAACTCAATGAAACTGATATTCTATCCAATCAAGACTGGACATTTCCTACTAACATTGCTTATGGTCCTGGTAGATTAAAAGAAATAGGAAGTATCTGTAATAATTTAGATATTAAAAATCCATTAATAGTTACAGATAAAGGAAGTCCAAAATTACCATTTATTATAAATTTGCAAAGCTATCTAAATAGCTCAAATATAAAATCAGATTTATTTTTTGATATATCTCCAAATCCTCGAGAAGATGAAGTTTCAAATGGAGTAAAAAAATTTAAAGATGGCAACCACGACTCTATAATTGCAATTGGTGGAGGTAGTGCTATGGATGGAGGAAAATTAATTTGCCTCACAGCAAACAATGACGTTCCATTAAGAAATTTTGAGTTTGAATTAACTCCTCCTAAAATTAGCAAGGATAACCCATTCCCAAAAATTATAACTATTCCAACAACTGCTGGAACTGGAGCTGAAACAGAAATTTCAGCTATGGTTACTTATTTAAAAGAAGGCATGAAATTTTGTATGTGGCATCCAGATGTTAGACCTTCCTTAGCATTGTTAGATCCAGAACTTACAATTGGATTACCTGCAAACTTAACCGCTTGGACTGGTGCAGATGCTTTAATCCATGGCATAGAGGGTTATTGCGTTCCTGGTTTTAATCCAATGTGTGATGGTGCTGCTTTAGAAGGTTTATCTTTGATATCAAAATCTTTAGTCACAGCTGTAGAAGATCCTAGCAACATAGTTGCAAGAGGTGGAATGCATGTTGGATCTTGTTTAGCAGGAATTTCTTTTTTAAAAGGTTTAGGATTAGTACATGCTATTGCTCATATGGTTGGAGCCGAATACAATACTCATCACGGACTAACGAATGCAATAATATTACCTGTAGTTTTAAAATATAATCTACCAGGTATGGAAGAAAAAGTTAAAAGAATGTCAGAGGCTATGCAATTTGAAGATCATTCTGTAGAAGCATTTATATCAAACATTGAAAACCTTCTTGATAGAATTAAAATTCCTAAAAGTTTAAGCGAAATTGGAGTCCCCGAGGATTGTGTTGATAGAATTGCTGAAAAATCAATGAAAGATCAAGCCTATGCACAAAATCCTAGAAAAGCAACTTTAGAAGAAATAAAGGAAATGACTCTAGCATCTATAAAAAAAGCTCGGTAATAGTAAATTCTAATGCTTGAAAATAGATCTGTAAAAGAAATTATTTCTTTAATTCAAAAAAAAGAGATTTCAGTAAGAGAAGTTGTTAGCTTTTACTTAGAAAGAATTAAAATATATAACCCTTCTCTAAATGCCATTGTCTCAATTAAAGATGAAGAACAAATAATAAATGAGGCCAATAATAAAGATAAAAACTTTGATGAAAGTAAACCATTGTTTGGTCTTCCTTTGGCATCAAAAGATCTATTAGATGTTGTTGATTTTCCAACTACTTATGGTTTTCCAGGATATAAAGATTATTTTCCAAACAAAAATTCCATTATTGTTGATCGTCAATTAGAAGCTGGCGGTATAATGATAGGTAAAACAAACACCGCAGAGTTAGGTGTAGGAGCACATACAGCAAATAGACTATTTGGAATTACACCAAATATTTATGGTAATACTCAATCTTCAGGAGGATCAAGTGGTGGAGCCGGTGTAGCCGTTGCAGCCGAACTACTACCGTTTGCAGATGGAACAGATATGATGGGTTCTTGCAGAACTCCTGCAGCCTACGCAAATGTTTATGGTTTTAGACCAACGCCAGGACTTTTGCCTGACTATCGAACAAATAATAAAAAAAAGAATCTTCCAATTATCTCAACTCCAGGATGTCTTGCAAGAACACCAGATGATATGGCTATTCTTTTAGATGTAATAGCTGGAGAACACAAAGAGGATCCAATTTCTTTTAGTTTAACAAACTCATTTAAAGAAACCAATATAAGTGATCAAGAATTTTCAAAAATAAAGATAGGATGGTTATCTAATATGAATGGTAATTATCAATATGATCCTGAGCTAGTTGAAATATGTAATAAACAATTAGACAGTCTTGAAAAGAATAAAATTATAATTGAATACTTAAAACCAAAAATAGATGCTAATAAGTTGTGGAATTGCTGGGGAACATTAAGAGCTAAAAGTATTTATGAAGATATTATTACTATGAACATCGAGGAAATTAATCAAATGACTCCACAGG
>CACLZS010000029.1 GCA_902611465.1 uncultured Pelagibacteraceae bacterium
CTAAAGACAAAGATTTCCTAATGCCAGTTGAAGATGTTTTTTCAATTTCTGGAAGAGGAACTGTTGTAACTGGAAGAGTTGAGTCTGGTGTAATTAAAACTGGGGAAGAAACCAAAAAATCGGTTTGCACTGGAGTAGAAATGTTTAGAAAACTGTTAGATTCAGGCGAGGCAGGTGATAATATTGGTGCTCTACTAAGAGGTGTTGAGAGGACTGATGTTGAAAGAGGACAAGTTTTATGTAAACCAGGATCTATTAAGCCTCATACTAAATTTGAAGCTCAAGCATATGTATTAAAAAAAGAAGAGGGTGGAAGACACACGCCTTTTTTTACCAAATATAGACCTCAATTTTACTTTAGAACTACTGATGTAACAGGTGAAGTTGAATTGCCTTCGGGTACAGAAATGGTAATGCCAGGTGATGATGCAAAGTTTACAGTAAAATTAATTACACCAATTGCTATGGATGAAAAACTTAATTTTGCAATTAGAGAAGGTGGTAGAACAGTAGGAGCTGGAGTAGTAACAAAAATATTGGAGTAAACTCAATAGGAGTGTAGCTCAATTGGTAGAGCGCCGGTCTCCAAAACCGGAGGTTGGGGGTTCGATTCCCTTCGCTCCTGCCAAACATTTAAAACATTTATGAAAAACCCTTTAAAATTTATTCAAGATGTCAAACAGGAGGCTTTTAAAGTTACATGGCCAACTGCCAAAGAAACTGTTCAGGGAGCATTAATGGTTTTTGCAATGGCTGTATTAGCATCACTATTTTTTTTATTATTGGATCAAATTTTGAAGTTTTTTTTGGATATAATCCTTAAGGTGAGTATATAATGAAGAATTGGTACATAGTACAATCACACTCAAGTTTTGAAAATAAGGTAGCACAGTTAATTAAAGAAGAGGCTGAAAAGGCAAAAATACAAGAAAAAATTGAGGAAATAATTGTTCCAACTCACGATATAACTGAAGTCAAGAGAGGAAAAAGAGTTCAAAGAAAGAAAAAATATTTTCCAGGATATGTATTAATCAAAAGTGAATCTATCACATGATTAAAAATTTAAAAAAGGTTAGTGGCTTTCTTGGATCAAAAGGAACACCTATACCAGTTTCTGATAAAGAAATTGAAAAAATTTTGGGTCAAATAAAAGATGGAGTTGCAGTACCTAAATCAGGTGTAGAATATAATATCGGTGAAAAAGTACAAGTTATCGATGGACCATTTGCATCATTTAGTGGTTTAGTAGAGGATATAGATGAAGATAAATTGAGACTTAAAGTTTCTGTATCCATTTTTGGACGACCAACTCCAGTCGATTTAGAATATAACCAAGTGGAAAAGGCAAGCTAATGGCAAAAAAAGAAATAAGTGGATATGTAAAATTACAAATAAAAGGAGGTCAAGCAAATCCTGCACCACCAGTAGGCCCTGCTCTTGGTCAAAGAGGCATTAATATAATGGAATTCTGTAAAGCATTTAATGATAAAACTAAATCATTTGCAGGAAAACCAGTACCTGTAATTATTACGGTCTATAAAGATAAAAAATTTGATTTTGTTATAAAATCACCCCCAGCATCTCATTTTATAAAAGAGGCAATGAAGCTTAAAAGTGGTTCAAAGGAGCCAGGTAGAAGTATTATTGGATCTATATCTAAACAACAACTCAAAGATATTGCAGAAAAAAAAATGGAAGATTTAAATGCACATGATTTAGACGAAGCTGCAAAAATTATAGCAGGATCAGCAAGATCGATGGGTATAGAGGTAAAAGAATAATGAAATCCAAAAGATTTAAAAATTTACCAGAAAACACTAAAGAGTTACCGTCAGAAAAAATAGAGAATTTATTAAGTTCTATAAAGTCAAATTGCACAACTAAATTTGATGAGTCTATAGATTTAAATTTTAGAATAAACAATAAACAAAAAAAGAATGAAATTAACCTTAGAACTGTAGTTAATTTACCTGGTGGAACAGGAAAATCCATTAAAGTTGCGGTTGTTTGTGAAGAAAATAAAATTGACGAGGCAAAAGAAGCAAATGCAGACATAACTGGATCTGATGATTTAGTTGAAAAAATTAAAAACGGTGAATTGAATTTTGAAAAACTTATCTGCACTCCATCAATGATGATTACTTTATCAAAGTTGGGTAAAGTTTTAGGACCTAAAGGATTAATGCCTAATCCAAAATTAGGCACAGTAACTAATGATATTAAAAAAGCAGTAGCTGAAGCTAAAGCAGGTCAAGTCGAAATAAGAAATGATAAAGATGGAAATATTGGATTAAGTATTGGAAAAAAATCATTTGATGATGAGAAGCTTATTAAAAATTTTAAAGCTGTTATAGATGCTTTAGAAAAAGAAAAATCTAACTTAACCACCAAAGGTGATTTGGTAAAGCAAGTTTATATTACCTCTAGTATGGGTGTGCCATATAAAATTAAATTAGAAAAGAGCATTTAAAATTATGATGAACAAAGAACAAAAAAAACTGTATATTGAAGATATGGCTTCAAAATTTGATACAACTGAAGCCGTTATTGTTACTCATTATCAAGGTTTAACAGTCACACAATTGGATGATCTTAGAAAAAAAATGAGAGAGCATGGTATTAAATTTAAAATTACTAGCAACAGAATTACCAAATTGGCTCTAGAGAAAACAAAGTGTAAAGAATTATCAGAATTATTTTCAGGACCCACTGCAGTTGCATTATCAAACGATGCAATAACGTCAGCTAAAATTTTAACAAAATTTTCAAAAGAGAATGAAAATTTAAAAATTTTAGGTGGAATCATGGGAACTGACATTTTAGATGTTGCTGGAGTAAAAAATGTTGCGACATTACCTTCATTAGAAGAGGCAAGAGCCAAAATAGTAGGTATTTTAAGGTCTCCAGCCCAAAAAATTGCAAGTATTTTGCTTGCACCGGCGTCAAAAATCGCTATTTTAGCGCTCGAAAAATCAAAAAATTAACTAGGGACAAAATTAATATTATGGCTGACTTAAATAAAATTATAGAGGATTTATCGAGCTTAACTGTTGTAGAAGCAGCTGAGCTTTCAAAACAGTTAGAAGAAAAATGGGGTGTAACTGCTGCAGCTGCAGTAGCCGCTGCACCAGCACCAGCATCAGGAGAAGCTGCCGCAGAGGAAAAAGATGAATTTACAATTATGTTAACATCTGCAGGTGATAAGAAGATTAACGTAATTAAAGAAGTAAGAGCAGTAACAGAGCTGGGTTTAAAAGAAGCAAAAGATTTAGTTGAAGGCGCACCTAAAGAAGTCAAGTCTGGTGTTAATAAAAAAGAAGCTGAAGAAATAAAAGCTAAATTAGAAGCTGCAGGCGCAAAAGTAGAACTTAAGTAAATATTAACTAGAAAGAATTTTGTTACTGAAAACTATTCAGTAATACTATAGGTATGCAATTATCTTTTACCGAGAAAAAAAACATTAGAAAATCTTTTGGAAAACTAAAGGAAAGTCTCTCTATACCAAATTTAATTGAGGTTCAAAAAAATTCTTATAAGGAATTAACCGAATTTAAAGGTGATGTGGATCAGCACTTAGTAAAAGGTTTTCACAGGGTCTTTAAAAGTATTTTTCCAATTGAGGATTTAAATGATAAAGCTACCTTGGAGTATATTTCCTATAAGTTAGAAAAACCAAAATTTGATGTTGAAGAATGCATTAGTAGAGGTTTAACTTACTCCGCAGCCTTAAAATGTGTTCTTAGATTAGTTGTTTATGAAATAGACCAAGAAAATAATACAAAAGATATTCTTTCAGCAAAAGAACAAGAAGTATATATGGGTGAAGTTCCTATGATGACTAATAGTGGAACCTTCATAACTAATGGTGTTCAGAGAGTTGTGGTTAATCAAATGCACAGGAGTCCTGGAGTATTTTTTGATCATGATAAAGGAAAATCACATGCAAGTGGCAAACTTTTGTTTAATTGTAGAGTAATCCCAAACCGTGGATCATGGTTAGATTTTGAATTTGATGTAAAAGATTATTTATATTTTAGGATCGACAGAAAAAAGAAAATATTTGTTTCGACATTATTACAAGCTTTGGGATATTCTAAATCAGATATTGTAAATGAATTTTATGA
>CACLZS010000030.1 GCA_902611465.1 uncultured Pelagibacteraceae bacterium
AAAACTCGGAAAATAAAATATCCATAATTGCTGAAATAAAAAAAGCAAGTCCATCTGCAGGTATTTTAATAGATGACTATGACCCAGTTAAAATTGCCAATATATATAATTCTAAGAATGTCACATGTTTGTCTGTATTAACCGAAGAAGATTTTTTTTTAGGAAATCTATCTCATATTTCTGAAATTAAAAAAAAAATTGAATTACCCATTCTTTGTAAAGATTTTTTTGTTGATAAATTTCAAGTACCTTTAGCAAAAAGTTACGGTGCTGATGCGGTGCTGATAATATTAGCAGGTATTTCTGAAAAAAATGCTGATGAAATTTACGAGGAGGCTTTAAAGCATAATATGAGTGTGATTGTTGAAGTTCATACAGTTGAAGAGGCAGAAAAATCAGTAAAATATCCGGATGCTTTAATTGGTATAAATAACAGAAACCTAAAAACTCTTAAAACTGAGATAAATACAACTTATGATATATATGATGTTGTTTCAAATCACTCTTCTCCTCTAATTTCTGAAAGTGGTCTAAAAACAAAAGATGAATTGCTTGATATAAAAAACAGGACCTCAATAAGCACTTTTTTAATTGGTGAATCACTTTTAAAAGATTTAGAAAATAATAATATTTTTTCCCTTTTATAGAAATTTTCCACAATTTATGATGCTTTTTAGCTGTTGTATAAATTGAGGAACTTTTATAGAACATCGATGTACTTAATTTGTTCTATGTTAACTAAAAAACAAAAAAACCTGCTTCTCTTTATCAACAAAAAGTTGAGATCTACAGGTGTGTCCCCTTCGTACGAGGAAATGAAAGTGTCTTTAAATTTAAAATCAAAATCTGGTATTCACAGACTTATTAGTGCATTAGAAGAAAGAGGCTTCATTAAAAGATTAGCCCACAAAGCAAGAGCATTAGAAGTAATTAAGTTACCTGAAACTGCATCTGCAAACGATATTTATAACAGTTTTTCTCCAAGCGTAATTAAGGGAGGACTAGATGAGGAAAATATAAATAATTCTAACGATACGGAAATCCCTGTTCTTGGAAAAATTGCTGCAGGGACTCCAGTTGAAGCTATACAGAATGAAGTTTCAAGAATTCCACTGCCGGCAAATATTGAAAAAGATGGAGAATTTTTTGGTTTAAAGGTCCAAGGGGATTCTATGATTGAAGCTGGAATCAATGATGGTGATACTGTTATTGTCAAAAAAGCAGATACTGCAGATAATGGAAAAATTGTAGTAGCTTTAATTGATGATCATGAGGCTATGTTGAAAAGAATTAGAAGAAAAGGTAAAACTGTTGCATTAGAAAGTGCAAATAGAAATTACGAAACAAAAATTTTTGGCCCAGATAGAGTGAAAGTTCAGGGTATTCTTGTATCTTTATATAGAAACTTTCAGTAAAATAGTCTAAATAAATTCCATGAAAAAAGTAGCAACTAGATTTGCTCCTTCTCCTACCGGTCCTCTTCATATTGGTGGGGTAAGAACAGCTCTATTTAATTGGTTATATTCAAAAAATAAATCAGGTAAATTTTATTTAAGGATAGAAGATACTGATAAAGAAAGATCCAAGGAAGAACATAAAATTCAAATAATTAACTCTCTAGATTGGATGGGAATTAAACACGATGGTGAAGAGTATGTTCAATCAAAAATGATTGGTGAACACGTAGCTATTGCTAAAAGATTATTGGAAAATGGAAATGCCTATAAATGCTATTGTAGTGCAGAGGAAATAGAGGAACAAAAGAAAAGAGCTAAACAAAAAAAAATTCCTTATGTGTATAATCGAAAATGGCGTGATATTTCTGAAGATCAAGCCCCAAAAGATATAAAGCCAGTTATAAGATTTAAAAGTAAAATAGAAGGCACTTCTCTACTAAAAGACTTAGTTCAAGGAAACGTGGAGATTGAAAATAATACTATTGAGGATTTTGTTATTTTAAGAAATGACGAAACACCAACATATAATTTATCTGCGTCAGTTGATGATCATAATATGGGAATGACTCATATCATAAGAGGAGATGATCATAAAATTAATACTTTTAAACAGATACAGATATATGAAGCACTAGGATGGGATATTCCACAATTTGCTCATATACCTCTTATTCATACAATAGATGGTAAGAAATTATCAAAAAGAGACAATGCCTCAACATTAGAAGATTACGCAAAAATTGGGATTCTACCTGAATCACTAAGAAATTACCTACTTAGGTTAGGATGGTCCTATAAAGATAAGGAAATTTTTAGCTTAGATGAAAGTATAAAACTTTTTGATTTAGAAGGAATAGGTAAATCACCTTCAAAACTTGATATGAGTAGAATTCTTTCTATGAATGAATATTACATTAAAAATAGTGAAGAAAATATATTGTACAAAAAGTTAAAAGAATATTGTGAGATGTATAAAGATAGAATTCAAGAAGATAAAGAAAATACAATAAAGAGCTCTTTAACATTTTTAAAAAATAAAGCAAAAACACTTGAGGATATATTTAATAATTCTAAATACATATTAAATGATAAAGTTATTTTAAACGACAATGATAAAGAGCTGATAAACGATGAAGCAAAACAAATAATACATTTATTTAAAGAGAAGATTTCAGCATTAGAAGTTTTTGATAGAGAAAATTTAGAACAAATCATAAATGCGTTAATAAAATTGAATAATACAAATTTTAAGGGCATTGGGCAGCCATTACGAATAATGTTAACAGGATCAAAATTTGGTCCAGGAATATATGATATAATATTATCTCTTGGAAAAAACGAGGTAATAAAAAGATTAGGAAATATAGGATAAGATAATATTTGATGCTTCTTCAGACGAAGAGCTAGGAGAGGTCAAAGTTTCAAGAGTTTTTTTTATTTCATCTTTTTGTTTGGAAATTAAATCTGGTTTTTTTAGAAAATAGTAAACACTTTTAAATATTTCATCAGCATTACATTCAGATTGTATCAACTCTGGAATAACTTCTCTATTATTAATAATATTTATCATATTAACAAATTTTATATTTAGTAGAAATTTTGCTAAATAAAAATTTATAAAATTCATCTTATAAATAATTACTGATGGAACATTCATTTTACACACCTCCAAGGAAACTGTTCCAGATTTTACTACCGCGAAAATTGATTTCTTTAAAACAGCAGTTTTAATTTTATCATCGCTAATAATTTCTAGATTTTGTACAGATTCTTTTAAAATATAACTCGATATTAGTTTTTTATTTTTATCGGTTGCATGAAATATAAAATTATAATTAGAATCCTTGATATTCATTTTTTTTATAAAATTAATTAGAATTGGCATATGATGAATAATCTCTGAGTCTCTACTTCCAGGAAAAATTGAAATAGTATTTTTTTTTTCTAAAAACTGCTCTATTTGGACATTTTTATTAATTTTTTTATCTAACAAAGGATGGCCTACAAATGTATTAGTCAGTTTTTCTTTATCAAAATATTCCTTTTCAAACTTAAAAAGTAATAGAATATGGTCTAAAAATTCCTTCATTTTCTTAACTCTTCCCTCTCTCCATGCCCAAACTTTGGGTGCAATAAAATGAATTATTTTTATTTTTGGATTTTTCTCTTTTACTAATTTTGCTACTCTTAATGTAAAATCTGGACTATCAACGCTGAATAAAATATCTGGGTTAAATTTTAAGATTTCATTAACAGTATCTTTTATTTTACGTTTTATTTTTAAAAAATTTAATAATATATCGGTAAAAGCTATAAAGGTGATTTCTTTTTGGTCATAAATTGACTTTATGCCTAACTTTTCTAAGTTTACACCACCAACACTTAAGAATTCTAAATCGGTTCTTTTTGTTTTTATTTGTGATATTACCTCAGACGCTAATTTATCTCCCGAAGGTTCACCTGTAAGAACAAAAATTTTTTTCATATAGAAATAAGAAAAAGTTTATTTTGATTAGCATATTTAATACAGACTTCTTTATTTAATATAATATTTTGATTTGATTTAACCACAATTCCTTTGATGCCAACTTTATTACAATCTTTAAATGTATCTATT
>CACLZS010000031.1 GCA_902611465.1 uncultured Pelagibacteraceae bacterium
ACTTTTCCTAAAACATCATACGATGGACAAATCGTAAAAATGTGGACTGACAGAGTAACAAAATTAACTCGTGGAGAGTTAAAATTTGAACTTCTTTCTAAAGGTGAAGTTGTTGGTATGAAAGAAACACTAGAAGCTGTTGACAAAGGTCTAGTAGATGGTGGTGCAGCATGGACTCACTACTGGTCAAACTATCACCCAGCTGCGATGCTATTTGGATCGCCAGTTGCTGGTGGAGGTATTGGTTTAAGTACTAAATCATGGTTAGCATGGTACTTCGATAATGGTGGTAAAGAATTATACGACCAATTATGGAGCGAAATGGGAATGAATGTTAAAGGTTTCGTGATGGCATCATCAGGACCTGAGGCATTAGGTTGGTTCAAAGAGCCAATTAAAAATATGGATGATTTCAGAAAATACAGATTTAGAACTCCTCCAGGAATTCCAGGACAAACATACAAAGATATCGGTATTGCATCAGTATCTTTATCAGGTGGTGATATATTGCCAGCACTTGAAAAAGGAACTATCGATGCTGCTGAATGGTGTTGTCCAAAACCAGACTCAGTTTTTGGTTTTCAAAAAGTTCTTAAAAACTACTATCTACAAGGATTACACCAAAACGTAGTTAATGGTGATATCTATATTAATGGAGATGTTTACAACTCTTTAACTGACCATCAAAAATATGCAATGGAAGTTGCATCTGAAGCGATGATCACTAGAAACATCACTAATAGAGCTGTAGAAAATGGTAAAGCGTTAATCGACCTAACTGAAAATCACGGTGTAAAACTTTGGGATACACCAGCTGATTATTTCACTGAGTACATGAACGCTGCTCAAGCGACTCTTAAAAAGAATGCTGCATCAAATGCTTTCTTTAAAGAAGTTTACGAGCACATGACTGCACATGCTAAAATTGTAGTACCTTTTATTGCACAAATGGAAACATCTGATGCATCAATTGGAACTGCATTCGCATCACAACAGTAAGTAAAATATTAAAACGGGGGTTGTTTAGATCCCCGTTTTTTTTACAATTTTAATTTAAATAAATATACTTGTTAAATGGTTGATAAAGATTCAGAGCCTAAGGTTAAAGAAAATCTTGATATTACTGACGAGCTTATAGCCGAAAGAAGAACAAGTTTAAAAATGCCAGAGGATATGACTCCTTGGATGGCAAAAACAATAGAATTTATAGACTCGAAAATGTTGATTACTGGTAAGATATTTGCCTGGTTAACTATTTTTCTGATTTATGCAATGATCCATGAAGTTATTGGAAGGCATTTTTTTAATAGACCAACTTTATGGTCATTTGACATAAGTAGAATGTTGGCAGGTGCTTTATTTATGCTAGGAGCCGCCTATACATTATCAAAAGGTATTCATATTAGAGCTGATTTTCTTTATCGAAATTGGTCAGTTAAAAATCAAGCAAGAGTAGATTTATTTTTATATTTAATATTTTTTATTCCAGGTTTTTTAGTCTTCTTCTTTGTAAGCTTTGATTATGCCTATACTTCAATTTGTGGAAGATCAAATTTAGAAGAATGCTTAGGTGGTAAAGTTAGAATTCAAAGAGCCATGGATACAACGTGGATGCCTATTATGTGGCCTTTGAAAAGTTGTATGCCAATTGGTGCATTTTTACTTTTAGTACAAGGTGTATCCGAAATTTTAAAAACTTATTATGCTTTTGTTAAAGGGAGATGGCCATAATGGATTTCTTTAGCCCAGAAATAATCGGAGCAATCATGATTGGTTGCATGTTATTTGCAATCTTTGTTGGGTTTCCAATTTCATTTACTTTAATATTTTTAGGCCTTGTTTTTGGATATTGGGGTTTTGGTAAATTAGTCTTTTACTTAATGACACTTCAGTTCAATATGATAATGACGGAGAATACACTCGCCGCTGTACCACTCTTTATATTTATGGGAATTTTAATGGAACAAGCAGGTTTAATGGAGAGATTATTTAATGCAGTTCAGTTAATGCTTTCTAAGACGAGAGGAGCATTATTTTATGCAGTAATGTTTGTCTCAACAATTTTTGCAGCTGCAACTGGGATTGTTGGTGCATCTGTAACAATCTTAGGAATCATGGCCGGTAAAACCATGATCAGAACTGGATATGATACAAGACTTTCAGCTGGTTTAATCTGTGCTGGTGGAACTCTTGGAATTTTAATTCCTCCAAGCATTATGTTAGTTGTGATGGGACCTGTCTTAGAAATTCCTGTAACAGATTTATTTGCTGCAGCAATAATGCCAGGAATTTTACTAGCATGTTTGTATGCTGCATACACAACTTTAAGATGTTATCTAAATCCAAAACTTGGTCCTGTTTTACCAGTAAACGAACAACCTACCAATATGGCTAAGGTTTGGTATGAATTTATTATGGGACTAATTCCTCCTGCAGGATTAGTTTTTTTTGCGTTAGGAAGTATTCTATTTGGTCTTGCCACTCCAACAGAAGGAGCTGGAATGGGAGCATTTGGTGCGATCTTACTTGCTCTAGCATATAAAAAATTAACTCTGCCAGGTTTGAAAGATGCTCTTTTAAAAACTTTAGAGATTACTGCTCTAATTATGTTTTTAGTTGCTGCATCGAACTTTTTTGGAGCAGTATTCTCAAAATTAGGAACTCCATCTCTGTTAACTGATTTCCTTTTAAATTTAGAGGTTAATAGATATGTAATATTAGCAATTATAATGGCTGCTATTTTTTTATTGGGATGGCCTTTAGAGTGGGTACCAATAGTTTTAATAGTTCTACCAATTGTATTACCTTTAGTAATAGAGTTAGGGTTTAATCTTACATGGTTTGCAATATTAGTGGCCGTTAATCTCCAAACCGCCTGGCTTTCACCTCCTGTTGCATTATCTGCTTATTTCTTAAAAGGTGTAGTTCCAGAGTGGGATTTAAAAGATATTTATCTTGGCATGATGCAATTTATGGTTATCCAAGTAATTGGTCTAGTATTAATTATAATATTTCCAAAAATAGCATTGTGGTTGCCTGGGGTAATGTACCCATCACCTTAGCTAGACTTATTAATTTGAGGTATAATAGTTCCAACTAATATTATTGCTAAAGATATAAAAACCTTTGTTGAAATCGGAGAGTCGATTATTAACCAAGACATTGTAGCACCAATAGGGCCTGTTAAAGGATACATCAAACTAATTCTACCTACCGGGACTCTTCTAAGAGCAAAATTATAAAATAAATACGCTCCAAACGTTATACAAGATAAAGTTATAGCCGCTAAAACTGGAGGTGAAAAATTTAGATAATTTTGATATTCAAAACTTGAGTTTGGCCAAATTATAAAAAGAACTAATAAAGATAGTATAGCACCAATAAAATATTGATAAGTATTAACTCCCAATTGATCAACTCTAGTTTGCATAAATCTTCTTCCTAAAACTTCATTTACAGAAACGCAAATCATTCCTAAAAAAATTATTAAATCACCTATATAATTTCCTTGTCCTGATTTTGTCTGACTTGTAAGTAGAATTAAAGTTCCAATAATTGTTATAAAGGCTCCAATAATTACTTTTATTTCAATTTTTTCCTTTAAAAAAAGTCTTGCAACAAATGGTTGCCATATTGGCAAAGTGCTAATTAAAGCAACTCCATTTACTGGTGAGGTTAGTAGAAGACCAATATGAAAACTTAAAGTAACTAGAAAAGGATTTAACAAACCCATTAGGAAAGGAGTAAACCCAATTCTTTTTATTTTTAAATCTGCCCTCATGATCAAAGCAAAAATTAACATCAAA
>CACLZS010000032.1 GCA_902611465.1 uncultured Pelagibacteraceae bacterium
CATTATCTTTAGAGAATTTTAGCTCAAATTTTGAAAAAGTAATATCTACTTTACTTTTTGGGTTATTAATTCCAACAATTATTTTAACTTTATATCTTTTGTTTTTTGAAAAAAAAGAATTTAGAAAATTATATAATGATAGATACGATTGTATGTTAATTGGTATTGGAGGATTTTTTGCCTCGTTATCATGGTTTTATGCATTCACATTAATACAGGCATCTTTTGTAAGAGCGGTTGGTCAAATTGAATTACTATTTAGTTATTTTTCTTCAAAATATTTATTTAAAGAAAAAGTAAAACTAACAGAAATTCTAGGTATTTTTGTTTTTGTAATTGGAGTTACAATTTTATTACTTTCTAAAGTTTAAAACTAATTAGAAAATCCATATTTTCTAAGTCTTACATCTCCAGTTCGTGCATGGGCTTCCATACCTTCATATCTCGAAATTCTTGCACAAGCTGCCCCCACTTCTTTAGTTGACTCCTTAGTCATTCTTTGGAAACTCAATGTTTTAATGAATTTTCCTACAAATAAGCCACCTGTGTATTTTCCAGCACCTTTTGTTGGTAAAATATGGTTTGTTCCAGAGCATTTATCACCATAAGCAACTGTAGTTTCTTCTCCAATAAATAATGATCCGTAGTTTTTTAATCGATCATGAAACCATTGAAGGTTTTTAGTCTGTATTTCTAAATGTTCAGGAGCATATTCATCACTGATTTTAGCCATTTCTTCATCTGTATCGCATAAAATAACTTCCCCATAGTCTCTCCAAGCTGCACCAGAGTTTTCTCTCGGTAAGTCTGGTAAGTCTGCAATCAATTCTGGCACTCTTTTCATTACATATTCAGCTAATGATTTACTAGTAGTAAATAACCATGCAGGAGAATTGTAACCATGCTCAGCTTGTCCAACTAAATCGAAAGCAACTAATTCTGGGTCAGCTGTTTCATCTGCTATAACTGCAATTTCTGTAGGACCAGCAAATAAATCAATACCTACTTTTCCAAATAAAATTCTTTTTGACTCTGCAACAAATTGATTTCCAGGGCCAACAAGCATATCTGCAGGTGCATTACCAAAAAGACCATAGGTCATTGCAGCAATAGCCTGAACTCCACCTAAATTCATTATTACATCTGCGCCACATAGATCTGCTGTATAGACAATTGCAGGATGAACTCCAACCCCTGGTTTTGGTGAGCTGCAAACAATAATATTTTTTACACCAGCTACTTTAGCTGTTGTTACACTCATAACAGCTGATGCTATGTGAGCATATCTTCCTGCTGGTACATAGCAACCCGCTGTATTAACAGGAATTAATTTTTGTCCAGCAAATAATCCATCAGAAAGCTCTACCTCAAAATCTTGGCCATAATTTTTTAATTGTGCTTCAGCAAACTTTCTTACTCTTTCATGAGAGAATTGAATGTCGTCTTTTGTTTTAGGATCTAAATTTTTTTTAATTTGTTCAATTTTTTCTCTTGTAACTACTACTTCTCCTTCATATTTATCAAATTTTTTTGATAATTCGATACATCCCTCTTCTTTTGTTTTCTCTATATCTTTTAGAATATTTTCTACAATCTCTCTTGTTTTTGTATCATCAGTAGAAGATGTTTTTGGTGATTTTTTTAAATAATTTATTGCCATGCTTAAATCCTAATTTAATTATTATTTTTTTTCAATATTCATTTAATCCAAAGCTACCACAGCTGCCGCAATAGACGCTAGCCTTGCTGTCGCATCATCTGATCTACTAGTAATTACTACTGGAACTTTTCCTCCTATAACCACTCCTGCTGCACACGCACCCATAAAATAAATCATCATTTTAACTAGAGCGTTACCTGTTTCAACATTTGGAACTAACAATACATCTGCATCTCCTGCAACTATATTGTTTATACCTTTTATCTCTGCGGATTTTTTTGACACACTATTATCAAATGCTAGAGGTCCAAATATATCTGCATTAAGACTCTCTTTTTCAGCTAATTCACATATTTCTTTAGCATCCAGTGAACTTTGCATGCTGTCTAAAACTTCTTCTGTTGCAGAAAGAATGGAGACTTTTGGTCTTGCTATTTTTATTCTGTGACAAAAATCAACTACATTTTTTAAAATATGCATTTTTGTTTTAACATTTGGATTAACATTTAGAGCACCATCAGTTATTATTAGTGGTTTATCCTCTTTATCTAAAGTCATATGCCAAATATGACTCAATCTTTTTTTACCAATCAAATTATATTTTCGTAACAGCACTTCTTTCATTAAAATGTCAGTGTGTATATGACCTTTAACAATTATTTTGACTTTTCCATCACCAGCAAGCTTTGCCGCAATTTTAGCAGTGTTATTTTCAATTGGTTCATTTATTATTTCATATTCAGAGATATCGAATTTTAAATCCTCAGCAGTTTTTTTAATTTCTATTTCATCACCTATAAAAACAGGGATGATCAATTTTTCTTTTACGCAATCCATTATAGATAGCATAGGAAGTCTTTTGCCTGCATTTACGATTGCTGCTTTGGCTCCTCTTTTTTGGTGAGCAATATCAAGTAAATTGAATGGACAGACTGTTGATTTATCTGAAAGCATTTGAATTTATATATACTAAAATAATAAAAAAACTAATATAGTATTATTGATATAAGGATAAAAAGTGGAAGTAGTTACCAAAATAGCTCCGATCGCTCTAGCTCTTATAATGTTAGGTCTTGGATTAGGATTAACTGGACGTGACTTTTTAAGAGTAATCAATAATCCTAAAGATTTTTTAATTGGCTTTGTCAGTCAACTGATACTTTTACCAATAGTTGCATTTATAATTGTATTAATATTAGATTTGCCAATTGAAATTGCTGTAGGCGTTATGATTATAGCTGCAGCTCCTGGCGGAGTAACATCAAATGTAATGACAAAATTTGCAAATGGAGATGTTGCATTATCAATCTCTTTAACCGCTATAATAAGTCTGATTAGTATTATTTCTGTTCCTTTTATTATTTTTAAATCAGCAAACTTATTGGGAGTTACAGATATATCTTCTGATATCACCATGACTGGTATTGCATTAAAAATGGCTCTAGTTGTTACAGTGCCTGTTATTTTAGGAATGATTATAAGAAAATTTGCAGAAAATTTTGTTTCTTCAAATATTTCTATAATCGAGAAAATCACAACTGTTTTATTTGTAATTGTTTTTGCAACAATATGGATTGAAGAAAGAGAGAATATATTCAACTACTTAAAACAAGCGGGTTTTGCTGTTCTTGTGCTTAATATTGTCATGATGGTGCTTGCATATTACATAGCCAAGTTATTAGCCACTGGCATAAAGCAAAGAAAATGCATTTCAATTGAATGTGGACTTCAAAATGGCACATTAGCAATATTTGTAGCTACACAAATATTTAGTGACATTAGTTATATTATTCCAACAGCAGCATATGCTCTGATTATGTATTTAACAGGCTTTATAATGATTTTTATACTTAGAAGATCTACTTAATATTTATTTGCCCGAATATCTTAAAGATTAAATGAGAAAGTGAGAGCACATTTTTCTCCTGCAGTTTAATGGTATCAGTTAATGTTTTGTCTTGCATGTTAACATTAAACAGTTTTTTTTTATTAACACTTATATATTTATTTTTTAGCAAATAATTTAATTTTCTAACAACAGTTGGTCTTGGAATATGAGTTATTTCTGAAATTGACATGGTATTCA
>CACLZS010000033.1 GCA_902611465.1 uncultured Pelagibacteraceae bacterium
TAATAGTCTGTCAAATTATATTGAAATTGATGGGATTGAAAATTTGGAAAAAATAAAAAAAAAAAATAAGCCTGCTGTATTTATTTCAGGACATTTTAACAATTTTGAATTAATGGCCATGCAAATAGAAAAGTCAGGAATTAATTTAGCCGCAATATACAGACCTTTAAATAATGTATTTTTAAATAAAGACATGGAGGATATTAGAAAAAATTATATTTGTAAAAATCAAATAAAAAAAGGAAGGTCGGGAACTAGACAAATATTAGAAAATCTTAAAAAAGGTAACTCAATCGCATTAATGATTGATCAGAGGGTTACTGAGGGAATTAAAATAAATTTTTTTGGAGATTTGGCATCTACTACAACAATACCTGCACAAATTATAAAGAAATATAAGTGTGATTTGGTTCCAATTTATATTGAGAGAACTAAAAAACATTATTTTAAAATATATGTTTCACAACCAATTGTAATAAATTCAGAAAAATCTAATGAAGAAATTTCTATACATTTAAATAAAATTTTAGAAAAAATGATATTGAAAAATCCAGATCAATGGATTTGGACACACGATAGATGGAGAAAATAACTATAATTTAGTTACTTTTCTTTTTTAATTGAAGCCTCAACATAAGAATAATATGCTTCTTGTTCCTCAACATTCCAATAATTCAATTTTTCTAAAGGAATTTTCTTTCCTGAAATTGCACATAAGACGTGATCACCCTCTTCCATTATTTCAAAATTATTTGGAAGATATTTTAATCTTGCTAACTTGTTCATAGTTTATAGGATATATATTTGAATATATGAAAATTGCAATTATTGGAAATGGTGGAAGAGAACATGCTATAGCAGATCAAATATCAAAATCACCTAAACTAAATAAATTATATTGCTTGCCAGGTAACGCTGGCACTAAACTTATTGCTGAGAATATAAAAATTGATATTTATGATTTCGAAAAATTAGGGAATTTTGTTGATGAATATAAAATAGATTTGGTAATAGTAGGACCAGAGAAACCTCTTGTTGATGGAGTTGTCGACTTTCTTACAAATAAAGGAATAATGGTTTTTGGACCTAATAAAATTTCCTCTCAACTTGAAGGTTCTAAAATATTTACAAAAAAAATATGTGAAAAATATAAAATTCCAACTGCTCAATTTGGTGTTTTTGACACCCTAGAAGATGCACACAACTATTTAGAAAAAGCTAACAAGCCAATTGTTGTTAAAGCAGATGGTTTAGCGGCAGGAAAAGGTGTTTATATTTGCGAAGATACAGATAGTGCAAAAAATGCTGTAGATGAAATTTTTAATGGAAAATTTGGTCAAGCCAATCAAGTTCTTATTGAGGAATTTCTAAAAGGTGAGGAGATGAGCTACTTTATAATATCTGACGGAAAAACATTTAAAAAATTCAATACTGCTCAAGACCATAAAAGAGTTGGTGAAGGTGACAAAGGTAAAAATACTGGTGGTATGGGAGCATATTCTCCGTCGGGACTTATAAATAATGAATTAGACATTAAAATTATTGAGAATGTTATTAAGCCGACCTTAAAAGCAATTGAGGATCTGGGGGAAAAATACAAGGGATTTTTGTATGTGGGTCTCATGATAAGAGATAACAATCCATATCTAGTTGAATATAATGTGAGAATGGGAGATCCAGAATGTCAAACAATTTTACCACTTTTAAACTCAGATCTATTAGAATTAATGAAATCCTGCTGTGAAGGAAACTTACAAAATCAAACAATAAACTGGAAAAATAAAAAAAGTATGTGCATCGTGTTATGCTCTAATGGATACCCAAATGCATACAAAAAAAATGTAGAAATTCCTCACTTGGAAAAAATTAAAATGAATAATAGTACTTTTATTTATCATGCTGGAACTGAATTTATTGATAATAAAGTTTATGCAATAGGAGGACGTGTTCTAAACTTTGTAAATATTTCTGAGAATTTAAAGAAATCAAGAGTGTCTATAATTAATGAAATTGAAAATTTAGGATGGGCAAATGGTTTTTATAGAAAAGATATTGGTTTTAGAATTATAGATAAATGAGAATTATTTCAGGAGAATTGAAAGGGAAAAAATTATCAGAACCATTAGACAAATCAACTAGACCATTGAAAGATATGGTTAGGGAGTCAATTTTTAATATTTTAGATCACTCAAACAAAGTATCTGCAAAAATATATAAAGCAAAAGTTTTAGATTTGTTTTCTGGGACTGGATCATTTGGAATTGAGTGTTTATCCAGAGGGGCAGCAGAAGTATTTTTTTTTGAAAATTACTATAATTCCTTAAAAATTCTGAAAAAGAATATCTCTATCCTTAAATTAGAAAATAAAAGTAAAGTATATAATAATAGTGCTTATAATTTAGAGGATTCAAACTTTAAAAATATGATATTTGATATAATTTTTTTAGACCCTCCTTTTAAAGATGTAAAAATAAAAAGTTTAATAGATCAAATTAAGAAAATTAAAATTACAGATAAAAATTCTACATTAATTATACATAGAAACAAAAAATCAGATGATAATATTCCACAATATCTAAAGATAATAGAAGAAAAAAATTATGGTTTATCAAAAATTTTTTTTTGCAAATTAATTTAGTTAAGTATTTTTGTTGTTTCAGTTTTAATTAGTTCAACTGATGGTTGGTCGAAAGGATTTACCTTCATTACTCTTCCAAGTAAAATTGTTTCTAATACAAAAAAAGAAAAAAGCTCTCCTATAGTTTCTTCGTTTCTTTTCAGAACTTCAATACTCCTGAATGGTATTTTTTTTTTTTTAAAAACTATTTGAGTAGCTTGTCTTTGAGCTTGCGCAATTTGGCCCAGACTTTTATTTTTTAAATTTGAAAAATTCCTAAATAAATTACTGTTATCTAAGTTGTTTGTTTTTTCATTTGAGAAACCAAAAAATGTGAAAAAATTATTCTTTGGTCCATCTAAATATAACTGAAGTAAACTATGATTATCTTTAGGCATAGATGATATAATAGGAAAAATACCTTTATTTTTTTTACCTAAACTCTCAGCTGTTAATTGCTGATACCACCTAAATAGATTTTCTGAGCTCTCATCATAATTTAAAATTACAGAATTTTTCTTTCCTTGCGAGACACATTTTGAAATAAAACTTACATTAGTAATTAATGAGTTTAGGAAGGATTTATTTTGAATTAAATAATTAAATCTTTTAAATTTAGCTTCATTCAGTCCCAATAATTGAGCAGGTAGCATTCCTACTTCGGACAAAACGGAATACCTTCCACCAATATAATTTTTATGTTCAACTATTTCTGCTTTTAATTTTTTTGCTAATAAAGTTAAAAAACTTGTTTTATTCTCA
>CACLZS010000034.1 GCA_902611465.1 uncultured Pelagibacteraceae bacterium
TATAATTAAAAGCAATTTTAAAATCATCATATTTTTCAGATATCATTAACCCTGCTGCAGCATTTAAACATACAGCTTTTGAAAAATCATTATCCTCACCTTCAAAAATATTTAAAATTTTATCAGAATTAAATTTAGCGTCATTTCCAATTAAATTTTCAAATTTATCAGCATTAATATTTAATTCATTTGGATCAATTATAAACTCAGATATTTCATTATTTTTTAATTGCACAATATTAGTTTTGGCGTAAGGCGATATTTCATCTAGACCATCCTCACTATTTACAATCCACGCAAATCTTAAATTTAAATTTTTTAGAGCATTCGCAAAAATTTTTAGAAGTTTGTTATCAAAAACACCAATTACCTGCCTCTCAACAAGTGCCGGGCTGCTTAATGGACCTATCATATTAAAAATTGTCCTTTTTCCTATTTTTTTTCTTGTTGGACCAACATATTTCATAGCCGAGTGGTAATTTGGAGCGAACATAAAGCCGAAATTATTATTTTTAATCTGTTCCTCGATTTGTTTTGGTTCTAAGTTGATATTTATATTTAAAGCTTCAAGAACGTCAGCTGACCCACATTTTGATGAAACTGCTTTATTTCCATGCTTTGCCACTTTAACACCCATACTTGCTAACAACAGCGCTGATGCAGTTGAAATATTAAGAGTATCTTTTCCATCTCCTCCAGTACCACAGGTATCAATGCAATTTTCAACTTTTACTCTTTTTGACTTATCTCTTAATATATATACTCCTCCAGCTATTTCATCTGAAACCTCACCCTTGTCTGATAATAAAGTTAAAAAATCATAAATTTGTTGATCACTAGCATCACCATTCATTAAAATCTTAAATGCATCTTTACTTTCATCAAAATTTAAATTTATTTTATTTCTGAGCTTTTCTAAAAATTGATCCATTTTTACTCTTTTACAAAGTTCTCTAAAATTTTTAAACCATATTTTGTTTTGATACTTTCAGGATGAAATTGAACTCCATGAATTTTGTATTTCTTATGCATAACACCCATTATTGTCCCATCTGATGTACTAGATGTAATTTTTAAATCTTTAGATAAGGATTTTTTATCAATTACTAAACTATGATATCTGGTAGCTGAGAACTTTTTTGGTAAATTTTTTAAAATTCCAATTTTCTTATTTATAATATTACTTGTTTTTCCATGCACAAGTTCTTTAGCTTGAATTATCTTAGAACCAAATATTTGACCAATGATTTGATGGCCTAAGCAAACACCAAGTATTGGCATTTTTTTATACAAATTCTTTACTATCTTTAAACAATTTCCAGATTGATTAGGATTTCCAGGACCTGGAGATATTACAATTTTATTATATCCTTTTCTTAAAATGTAACGATGATCTACCTTATCGTTTCTTAAAACATCAACTTTAGCAAAGGATGAAAGATAGTGATATAAATTGAATGTAAAGCTATCATAATTATCAATTAAAATTATTTTCATACTCTTTACTCCAAAGCCTTAATTAAAGCTTTTGCTTTATTAACTGTTTCATTAAATTCATTAATAGGTTTACTATCAGCAACAATTCCTGCGCCTGATTGTACGTAAAATTTTTTATTTTTTGAAATTGCTGTTCTAAGCGCAATGCAAGTATCAAAATCACCATTTGCAGAAAAATAACCAATACCACCAGCATAAACTTTTCTTCTAGTCGTTTCTAATTCATCTATAATCTCCATAGCTCTTATTTTAGGTGCGCCTGATACCGTTCCAGCAGGAAAACCAGCTAATAACGTATCAAATTTACCAAATTTTTTATTAAATACACCTTCAACATTTGAGACTATGTGCATTACATGTGAATATCGCTCTATCTTAAAACTTTCTGTAACTTTAACTGAGTTAATTTTAGAAACTTTTCCAGTATCATTTCTTCCAAGGTCAAGAAGCATTAAGTGTTCAGAAAGCTCTTTTTTATCTTTTAAAAGATCTTTTTCATAAAATTTATCTTCTTTTTTATTTATACCTCTAGGTCTTGTGCCCGCAATAGGTCTAATAGTTATTTTATTATCTCTGAGTCTCACAAGTATCTCAGGACTTGCACCTATAATTTGAAAATCCTCAAAGTTAAAAAAATACATGAAAGGGGAAGGGTTAGTAATTCTCAATTTTTTATAAATATCTAATGGTTCTTTATTAAGATCAGTTTCGAACCTTTGACTTAGAACAACTTGAAAAATATCTCCTATTTTAATGTAATTTTTAGCTTTAGAAACATTATTAAGGAATTTCTTTTTTGAAATATTTGATTTAACTTTCGGTTTTGAAATCTTAGTTTTTGACTGATTTATCTTGTGACTATAATTTGCCAAAAATATCATTTCTTCTATTTCTTTTTGAATTTGGTCATACCTAACTTGATAATTTTTTATTTTTTCATCAAAAAAACAATTAACTATAAAAAATAATTTTTTTTTAACATTATCAAAAACAACTAGATTTTTTGGTCTCAAAATTTTTGCGTCAGGAATTTTAAGATCATCTTTTGTCGTATTAGGAATTTTCTCAATATATCTTATTGTATCATAAGAGAAATACCCTGATATAATTGAGCTAATTGGTGGTAATTCACTTGGTATTTTAAAATTGAAATTTTCGATTATTTTCTCAATATTATCTTTTGGAGCACCTCTTAATTTTTTTCTTTTATTTTCATACTTCAAAACACAGTTATTATCATTAAATTCCCAAATTTTATCAGGATTTTTACCAAAAATTGTATATCTGCCTTTTATGAAACCTTTTTCAACAGACTCGAATACGAAGCTATTTCTTACATTTAAAAAGTTGTTTATTAAATTTTCTATTTCTTTTAAGCCATTTGATTTTATTGCATGGTAAAGAACTTGATTTTTATTTTTTTTGTGATTTTTCTTAAATAACTTTAGATCAATATTCAACATTATCTAAAATAATTTTTAACTCTGTCAATTGTTTGATTGAAAATTTTTACCTTATATTTTGAATTTAAAGATAGATCATAAGATGTATAAACATCATTAATAATATCGTTATTTGCTTTAATAGAATATTCTTCAACATAATCAGTATTTTTTTCCATATCTGAATAATAAATATTCTTAATTTTTGTAAGAAAAACTTTATTTGTTTCCCCAGTTACTAATGAGAAACTTTCTTTTGGTAATGTGTATAAAAGTTTTAAAGAGTCTGGGTCAAAAATTTCGTAATCATTACTGTT
>CACLZS010000035.1 GCA_902611465.1 uncultured Pelagibacteraceae bacterium
TTCCTGGTCAAGGTTCACAATCAGTTGGAATGGCTAAAGATCTATATAATAATTTTGATTATATCAAAGTTCTTTTTGAAGAAGCTGAGGATACATTAAATTTATCAATTAAAAAAATAATTTTTGAAGGTCCACCTGATATTTTAAATCAAACTGAAAATACACAACCTGCAATTTTCCTTGTTAGTTTTGCAATATTTAATGTAATAAAAAATGAAACATCTTTTGATATCACAAAAGCAGATTATTTTGCTGGCCATTCTTTAGGTGAGTATTCAGCTTTAGCTTGTTCTAATGTGATTAACTTTAGAGAAACAATAAGACTTTTAAAAATAAGGGGGAATGCGATGCAAAATGCAGTACCCAAAAACGAAGGAGGAATGGTAGCTGTATTAGGTGAAAATATTGACAAAGTTCAAGAAATAATTCAAAAAAATAAAAATAATTTTAATTGTTTTTTAGCAAATGATAATTCAAATGGTCAATTAGTTATAAGTGGAAGATTGAATGATTTAGAAAAACTTACAATTGAATTAAAAAAATTAAATATTAAAAATATCATATTACCAGTTTCAGCGCCTTTTCATTGTATGTTAATGAGTCCCGCAACTAAAATTATGGATAAACACTTAAATAATACTAAATTTTCTACTCCAAATAATATGATAGTATCAAATGTGACAGCTGAACCTTCTAGTGATCCAAAAAAAATTAAAAATCTTTTAATAGAGCAAATAGAAAAACCTGTTCGTTGGAGAGAAAGTATTGTAAATATGATAAACCTTGGATGTGATAAATTTATTGAAATCGGTCCTGGAAAAGTATTATCAGGGCTAGTAAAAAGAATAGATAGAAATGTAAAATTAATTCCAATAAATAATGTAGATGATTTAGAGAATTTATGATTGATTTAAAAAATTTAAATGTAGTTGTTACAGGTGCTACAGGTATAATTGGAAACTCAATTTTAGAAAAGCTTGTTTTAGGGGGTTCGAATATTTTAGCCACTGGTACTAACGAGGAAAAATTAAAAAAAATTAAGAATAAACATGAAAAAATAAATATATTAAAATTTGATATTTCGAAGCATAACGAAATCGAGAAATTTGTTGATAGCTGTAGCACAACCTTATCAAATAAAATTGATGTTCTGATTAATAACGCAGGAATTACAAAAGATAATCTTTCTATTAGAATGAGTGAGGAAGAGTGGAAAAAAGTAATTGACATTAACCTTTCATCAACATTTTTTTTAACTAAAAACGTAATAAAGAAAATGTTAAAATCAAAAAAGGGTAAAATTATAAATATAACCTCTGTTGTTGGCCACTCTGGAAATATTGGACAAGCAAATTATGCTGCATCAAAAGCTGGTATAATTGCAATGTCTAAAAGTTTAGCATTGGAATATGGGAAAAAAAATATAACTGTTAATTGTGTCTCACCAGGGTTCATACTTTCTGATATGACTGACAAAATTAGTAAGGACCACACAGAATTGCTAAAATCAAGAATTTCCCTAAACAAATTTGGCAATCCCGAAGATGTGGCTAATACAATTGCTTTTTTATGTTCAAACTTATCAGATTATATCACTGGGGAAACTATTCATGTTAATGGAGGAATGTATTTTAGTTGACAAAATCTTTAAATTATCTATTAACAAAAATAACTAAAGGAACAAAATGTCAGATGATATTTCAAATAAAGTAAAAAAAATAGTTGCCGATCATTTGGGTATTGATGAAGCTAAAGTAAATGATGATTCTAGTTTCATTGATGATTTAGGTGCAGATAGTTTGGATACAGTTGAGTTAGTTATGGCTTTCGAAGAGGAATTTGGATCTGAAATATCTGATAGTGATGCAGAGAAAATTTTAACTGTAGGCGATGCAATAAAATTTATTGAAAATAAAGCAAACTAATTTTTTACGTTAATGGCCGAAAAAAAAGCAGGGGTAATTGTTATCCTATCCTCTCCTTCTGGCGCAGGAAAAACTACCTTAGTTAAAAAAATTTCCCTTAGAAAAAAATATAAAATATCCATTTCTCACACTACAAGAAAACCTAGAGCAAATGAAAAAAATGGAAGAGATTATTTCTTTGTAAATAAAAAAAAATTCCTAAAATTGATAAAAAATAACAAATTTTTAGAATACGCTAAAGTGTTCAAAAATTATTATGGTTCATTAAAAGAGACTGTAATCCAAAATTTAGTAAATGGAGAAAATGTTATTTT
The DNA here is from genome assembly GCA_902611465.1 of uncultured Pelagibacteraceae bacterium. Lineage (GTDB taxonomy): Bacteria > Pseudomonadota > Alphaproteobacteria > Pelagibacterales > Pelagibacteraceae > Pelagibacter. Next base: position 2,240 of record CACLZS010000035.1, read on the forward strand.
TGATATTGATTGGCAAGGAACAGAGCAGATTAAAAAAAAAAAATTAAAATTTAAAATAATAACAATTTTTATTTTGCCGCCATCAAAAAAAGAATTATTCAAAAGACTGTTAAAAAGAGAGCAGAAAGATAAAAAAATTGCTAAAGAAAGGATGAAGCAATTTAAGAAGGATGTGACGCACTGGATTAATTATGACTTTGCAGTAATAAATGATGATGTAGAAAAATGTTATAAGTTGATTAATAATTTTATAAACTTACAAAAAAAATCAAATTTAAAATTAAAATATAATAAAAAAATTATAAAAGATCATGTTGACTACTTAATTAACTCTAATTCATAAAGTTCACAAATTTTATAATAAGTCTTATGATCTAAGTTTTGAGGCCTAGCTTTTAAATCGATTGATAATTTTTTGGATACCTTCTCAAAATTATTAAATAAAAATTTAAGAGGTTTTTTTACCATTTTACGTTTTTGGCTAAAAAAAATATTTGTTACATGTTCTAAATTCTTTGGATCTTTTAGTATATGATATTGTTTTCTAGGAACAAAAACTAATAAAGTACT
>CACLZS010000036.1 GCA_902611465.1 uncultured Pelagibacteraceae bacterium
TTAATGCTAGTGATTTAATCTCTTTTACTAATACGTTAAACGATTCTGGTATTCCAGACTCAAAATTCTCTTCACCTTTAACAATAGTTTCATAAACTTTTACTCTACCTGCAACATCATCTGATTTGACCGTTAAAATTTCTTGAAGTGTATAAGAGGCACCGTAAGCTTCTAAAGCCCAAACCTCCATTTCTCCAAATCTTTGTCCACCCAATTGAGCCTTTCCTCCAAGTGGTTGTTGTGTAACTAAACTATATGGACCTGTAGATCTTGCGTGTATTTTATCCTCTACAAGATGGTGTAATTTAAGCATATAAATTATTCCTACTGTAACAGGTCTATCAAATTTCTCTCCTGTTCTACCATCCCACAATGTGGTTTGCCCCGAATTTGGTAATTTTGCTAAATCTAGCATTTTTGTAACGTCTTGTTCTTTTGCACCATCAAATACTGGAGTTGAAATTGGAACACCGCTTTGAATGTTTTGACACAAATCTTTAAATTCAGTATTTGTTAATTTGTCAATATTCTCAGAATATATATCATCTCCATAAATTGATTGTAAAAACTTAGTAATTTTCTCATCTTTTTCTATTTTTTTTTGATTTTGATTAATTATATCTGTTAACTGTTCACCTAATTCCTTGCAAGACCACCCAAGATGGGTTTCCAAAATTTGACCTACATTCATCCTACTTGGTACACCTAAAGGGTTTAAAACTATATCAACAGGTTTTCCATTTTCTCTGTAGGGCATATCTTCAACTGGAACAATTTTACTTACTACACCCTTGTTACCATGTCTTCCTGACATTTTATCTCCAGGCCTTAATCTTCTTTTAATTGCAACAAATACCTTGACCATTTTCATTACACTAGGTAATAAGTCGTCACCTTGTCTTATTTTGAGAACTTTATCCTCAAATCTTTCTTGAATATCTTCTCTAGCTCTTTCAAATTGTGACCTTAATTGAAGCATTGCTTCTGTTTTTTTTGTATCCTCTATCGTGATTCTAAAAAGATCTGAAACTGATAAATCAAAAATTATTTCCTCTGTTAAATTAGAACCTATTTCATAATTTTTGATTTTTTTGACAATTTTTGTATTATTTAATATTGATGAGGCTCTTTGTTTAATACTTCTTTCTAATATTTCCTCTTCTACATTCTTATCTTGTTGAACACTCTCGATCTCTGCTCTTTCGATTGTTATTGATCTTTCATCCTTTTCAATTCCATGTCTATTAAATACTCTTACATCTACAACAATACCACCACTTCCACTTGGCATTTTAAGAGAGGTATCAGTTACATCAATAGCTTTTTCTCCAAAAATAGATCTTAACAGTTTTTCCTCAGGTCCAGAAGCTGAATCTCCTTTTGGTGTAACTTTACCTACTAAAATATCTCCTGGTTTTACCTCAGCACCTATATATACAATTCCAGACTCATCTAAATTTTTTAGTGCGTCTTCATTTATATTTGGTATATCTCTTGTTATATCTTCCTCGCCTAATTTTGTATCTCGTGCCATTACCTCGTATTCCTCTATATGAATTGAAGTGAATACGTCATCTGTTACACATCTTTCAGATATAAGTATAGAGTCTTCAAAATTATAACCTTGCCAAGGCATAAAGGCTACAGTTACATTTTTTCCTAAAGCTAACTCTCCAGTTTTAGTTGATGGTCCATCAGCTATAATATCTCCTGACTTTACGCTGTCTCCAACTCTTACTAGAGGTTTTTGGTTAATGCATGTATTTTGATTTGATCTCTTAAATTTTTGTAGATTATAGATATCAACTCCAGATTCTGAATAATCTTTTTCATTTGAAGCTTTTATTACAATTCTTTTTCCATCAATTTTATCGACTACTCCATCTCTTTTAGCTACAATAGTAACTCCTGAGTCTAATGCAACATCACTTTCTATACCTGTTCCAACTAAAGGTGCTTCTGGTTTAAGAAGTGGTACTGCTTGTCTCATCATATTTGATCCCATGAGAGCTCTATTGGCATCGTCATTTTCCAAAAATGGTATTAATGAAGCTGCAACTGATACAAGTTGTTTTGGAGATACGTCTATATAATCTATATTTTCAGGTTTCGAAAGAATAAAATCTAAGTTTGCACGACTTGAAATTAATTCTTCAACAAACTTTCCATTTTTATCTAAAACTGAATTAGCTTGAGCAATTGTAAATTTTGTTTCTTCCATTGCTGACAAATATTCAATTTTGTCCTGCACAACACCATTTTCAACTTTTTTATATGGACTTTCAATAAAACCATACTTGTTGATTTTTGAGTAAGTTGACAAACTGTTTATAAGTCCAATGTTAGGACCTTCCGGTGTCTCTATTGGGCATATTCTACCATAATGAGTAGGATGAACATCCCTGACTTCAAAACCTGCTCTTTCTCTTGTTAGTCCACCTGGACCTAATGCTGATACTCTTCTTTTATGAGTTATCTCAGAAAGAGGGTTAGTTTGATCCATAAATTGAGAAAGTTGTGAGGTTGCAAAAAAATCTTTTAATGAAATTGTTAAAGGTTTAGCATTTATAAGATCTTGCGGCATTGCAGACTCTACATCTAAAGTCGTCATCTTTTCTTTTATAGCTCTTTCCATTCTATAAACACCAATTCTTGCTTGATTTTCAACTAATTCTCCAACAGATCTAACTCTTCTATTTCCAAGATG
>CACLZS010000037.1 GCA_902611465.1 uncultured Pelagibacteraceae bacterium
TATGTCTTCTTTCACCAGGAAGTCTAACATCCCCCATTGATTTCATTTTTTCAAAAAACTTTGATGAGTGTGTATCCCAATCAGAATTTGATAATTTTTCTGGGGATATTGCTAAAATGAACTCTCCACCACTTGGTGGACCGCCATCATTATTATCCTTCTCAGCTGTCTCATAACTAAAATTATCTCCAACAAGGGCTCCAGCAAGCAATTCGACCATCATCGCAATCCCTGAGCCTTTATAGCCGCCAAAAGGCAATAAAACACCACCATCAGCTATCTCAGCTGGATCTGTTGTGTCCTTTCCATCTTTTGTTAATCCTGTGCCTAATGGAACTTTGTGACCTTCCCTTTTTGCAACTTGAACCTCACCCATTGCCATAGATGCGGTTGCCATATCATAAACTACTGGAGGTTTATTTTTTCTAGGCCAAGCAAATGAAATTGGATTTGTTCCAAATAAAGGTTTGATAGATCCCGCAGGTGCAACAGCTGGTTTATAAGATGTGCATGCAAAAGCAACTAGGCCTTCTTCTGCAATTGCCTCTGTTTCAGGCCACATCGCTGCCATGTGATGTGAATTTGTTATAGATAAAACTGCTACTCCATTTTCTTGTGCAGCTTTAATTAACTCCGGCAAACCTTTATTAAGAACCATTGGTGCCAAACAATTGTTACCATCTACTTTAACAACGCTTGGTGTAATTTTAGAAATTTTAGGTCTATTTTTTCCATTAATTTTTCCACTTTTTAATCCAGCAACATAAGCGGGTAATCTGAATAAGCCATGAGAAAGAGAACCATCTCTCTCTGCTTTCATTATCAAATCAGATAAAATATTTGATGTTTCTTCATCACATCCATTAGCTAATAAAGTTTTATTTGCTAGATTATAAATATCTTCAAGACTTAAAGGAACCGTTGCCATAAATATTATTAGATCTTATTTATAGCAGAAGTTCAATTCTTAATTAACAACCTTTGAAAGATTTTGACATATTTTTAATCAAGTCAAAATATAATGTTTTTCCAGGGGAAAGTGTTGCACCAAGTGGATCTAAAACACCAGTTTTAATATCCATATCTTTAGCAACAGCATTAATTATATCAGGATTAAATTGTGGTTCTGAAAATATACATGCAACTTTATCATGTTCTATTACCTCTCTAATTTCTGCTAATTGTTCTGCACCTGGCATTACATCAGTGTTAACTGTAAAAGCACCTAGAACGTTAACATTAAATCTTTTTTCGAAGTATTGATAAGCGTCATGGAAAACTATTGAAGATGTGCTTTGATTTAAATCAGTCATAACTTCAATGGTAAGTTTATCGATATCTTTAAGAGCTTTTTCTAAATTACTTTTATAAATTGAAGCATTTTTTGCATCATTTTCAATTAAATGCTCAACCATTTCATTTAAGATTACTTTAGCATTAATAGGGTCTAACCAAATGTGTGGATCATGTTCACCATGGTGATGTTCTTCGTGACCATCGTGATCATCATGATCATCTTTTTTCTTGTGGCCATGATCGTCGTGTCCATGATCATCATGGTCGTCAAAAATATTTCTCTCTCTAAATTTTAATTTGTTTAATCCTTTAATTTCTAATAACTCGATTTTTTCTGCTTTTTTAGCAATTGAATCTAATGGCTTTTCTAAAAAATTTTCTACATCCTCTCCTACCCAAAAAACAATATCTGCATTTTGTAACATTTTTGCATGTGAAGGTTTTAAAGCAAAACCGTGTGGCGATGCATAACCATCAACTATGAGATCTGGCTTAGCTACTCCATGCATTAAATAACTAGTTAATGAGTGAATAGGTTTTATTGATGCTACAACTTTAATATCAGCATTTGCTGATGTAAAAAAAGTTAAAAATGATAAGAATGATAAGATTATTGTAGATTTTGTTAGATTTTTCATAATATTGATTTTTAATATTTGTTATAATATAACACTATGTAATAATATAACATCTTGAAGTCAAGTGGATATATGAGTTTAGAAAAAAATATATTAGTAAAATTAAATAATGTTGGGATTCAACAAAATGGAAAGTGGCTCGTAAAAGGAGTTTCGCTAGAAGTTGAAAAAGGAAAAATAGTAACCTTAATTGGTCCAAATGGGTCTGGAAAAAGTACAACAGCTAAAATTGCTTTAGGTATATACAA
>CACLZS010000038.1 GCA_902611465.1 uncultured Pelagibacteraceae bacterium
ATAAAATGAAAATAGCTTTAGATGAAAACAAAAAAGTTGTTGCACCATTTATTCTCTTAGCTTTAATTGATAGTCCTGAATTACAACTTAAAAGCTCAGAAATTTTTTCTAAAGACAAACTAGTAGACTCAAAAACTAATTCTAAAAGTAAGAAACAAAGTGGAAAAAAAATAAAAATTGGGTATTTCTCACCTGATTTTAGAAACCACCCTGTACTTCATTTGATAGAAGATATTTTTAAATATCATGATAAATCAAAATTTGATGTTTATGCATTTTCGTTAGAACCAAACAAAAATGATTATATGACAGATAAAATAAAGCCATATTTTAAGGAATATTTAGAAATTAAAAATTTATCAAATACATTGATTTTTGAGTTAGCTAAGAAAATTGGTCTTGATATAGCTATAGATCTTTGTGGATATACAGCTCTTAATAGAGCAGAAATTTTTTCTAACAGACTAGCCTCCGTTCAGATTAATTTTCTAGGTTATCCAGGAACAATGGGTGCAGAATGCATTGACTATATCATAGCAGATGAAGATATAATTCCAGAAAATGAAAAAAAAAATTTTTCTGAGGATGTTATTTACCTACCAAATTGCTACCAACCTAATACTGAATTTAAACATACTACAAAAGATAATTTAAGAAAAATAGATTATAATCTTCCTGAAAATAAAATTGTTTATTGTAATTTTGGACCAAGTTATAAAATTACTCCAGAAATATTTAATCTTTGGATGGATATTCTAAAAGAAGTTCCAAATAGTATTCTGTGGTTACTAGAAACTAATATATCAACTTCAAAAAATATAATAAAAGAAGCAATTAAAAGAAATATTTCTGAAAAAAGAATTTTATTCGGAAAATATCTACCTCATGAGCAACATTTAAAAAGGATTTCTTTAGGAGATATTTTTTTAGATACATATCCATACAATGCACACACAACCGCTAGTGACTCTATAAAAGTAGGTGTTCCGATTATTACTTTGAAAGGAAAATGTTTTGCATCGAGGGTTTGCACAAGTATTTTAAAACAAGTGAAAATGGAGGAATTAGTCACTAAATCCCTCAAAGAGTTTAAGGATAAAGCAATTTATTTAGGGAAAAATGAACAAAAATTAATAAACATTAAAGATCAAATTAAAAAGAATTCTCTTAATTCATCTCTCTTCAAACCAGAAGAATTCACAAAAAATTTAGAGAAAATATATATGAGTTTAATTTAAATAATTTTAAAATTTATTAATAATTTTTCACCTTGCTAATTTAATAAAAATATCTCCCATACCACCTTGAACCTGCTCTAATGGTGCACTATTTCTTAATTCACAATAAGCTCCAGTAAATTCGTCTTTATCAATCGCTGCGATACTCTGTTCATTACATTTTGAAGAATTATGGAAAAGACCAATAACAAGTCTATTATCGATTGAAAAAACTTGGTTATTATCTAGATCATCTCCATTACAGAAATAATTTCTATTTATTTCTCGAGGAAAATCCTTTTTTCCACATGGGTTTTTAATAGTTAAAACAGAAAACTCTTTTTCTCCATCTAAGAATTTATATTTCATATTTTTGACTTGAGAATATTTCATTAAATCACACGAGCATGGAAAGCAGCATTTATGATAAAAACCACATATTTTTTCGCCATTTTCCACGCTTTTTAAATATAGAAAATCTGGTTTACTATTTGGAGATATTAACGAACCTGAAACCGCACAATACAATTTATTATATTCTACAAAGTCTTGATAAGTGATTTTTTTATTTAATATGTGTTTAAAAAATTTTGGACCAGCTGCATTTCTATTTTGATCAGGAAAAATTTTAATCCAATCTTTTGCGAGATCCTCATAGTAATTAAAGTCTTTTGAATAGGATGGTTTTATAAAACAAAAAGTAGCAAATATCAGAAATATAAATATAGTTTTTAGAATTTTAATTCTTTTACGAAATATATCTAGCATTTCTATCATGTTATTTTTGTCTAATTTCTATGGTTTTGTTAAAATCGTTTATATTAAATGTCTCTGATAATCCATTAGTCCA